>JALHQL010000001.1 GCA_022841985.1 Minisyncoccota bacterium
CCCCGAGAAGGTGGTGTTTTTGTTATGAATACTGCTCTCAGCAGGTATGCAATGACAGAATAGATGCCTGAGATGATTCTGACGCTCTTCGGAGTCCGAACCCATCTCAAGTTGGCTGGGGGACTTGGAATCGAACCAAAATTAACGGCTTCAAAGGCCGCTGTCCTACCGTTAGACGATCCCCCAAAAAATTCAAACTTTCTACACTTTGCTCGGCTTCAAAGGTCGTTGTCCTACTGCCAAGCGAGTCGAGATCATGAGCAAGCGT
The DNA here is from genome assembly GCA_022841985.1 of Minisyncoccota bacterium. Lineage (GTDB taxonomy): Bacteria > Patescibacteriota > Minisyncoccia > Phycocordibacterales > Phycocordibacteraceae > C7867-001. Next base: position 269 of record JALHQL010000001.1, read on the forward strand.
CTTCACTTGCTCATGCGAGACGAGCGCCGGCAGAAAGCCCGAAGGGCTTACCATTAGACGATCCCCCAATGTATATACCGCACAAGGAAACTCTACCACTACTTCTCTTAGTCGGGAAAGAGCTCCAGGACTGCCAGTTCGAGCGGAAGCGCAGGGATAGGTGCGTAGCGGATACGCTCGGCAGCGTTCAGAAATGCGAGGATGGTTGTGTGAGTGATACCCTTTTCTTTTGCAAACTTTTCGAGGGTCGCGAAATCGTCCGCGCCGAGCTCGCTTTGGAGCGAGGCGCGGAGGTCTGGCCCGTAGCGAAGAAGTAGCGTGGCACGCAGTGTTTCAAGCACGAGCTCGAGAAAGAGCTTCATATCAGCGCCCGCTTTTGCTGCTTGCTCAACGGCAACGAGTGCCTTGCTGCGCTCGCCCTTGGCGAGCGCAGATATGAGCGCATGCACCTGCTCTTGCCGCGGAGCGCCGGTCGCCGCCTCCACCGTCTCACGCGATAGCGATTTTCCTTCCGTCGCAGCAAAGACTTTTTGCAAAACAGAGAGTCCGTCACGATATGAGCCTTCAGCAAGAAGTGCGATAAGTTCCGCAGCGTCCGGCGCGAGGGTGTACCCCTCCTTCTTCGTAATCACTGTAATCATCTTTGCGAGCACGGCCCGCGTCGGTTTCTTAAACTCAAATACCTGGCAGCGCGATTGCACTGTCTCGGGCACCTTTTCAAGCTCAGTCGTCGCAAGAATAAAAACCGCGTGTGCAGGCGGTTCTTCAAGAGTCTTCAAAAATGCATTCCATGCTCCCTTTGAGAGCATGTGCACTTCGTCAAGAATATAGACCTTGTAGGGTGAAGCAAATGGGAGTGTGTAGACACCTTCGGTGAGCGCGCGAATATCCTCCACGCTATTATTGCTTGCAGCATCGACCTCATAAAGATCATTTTCAGTGCACCCAATAGCGCTCGCAAAGATACGCGCAACTGAGGTTTTCCCAAGACCGCGACTACCAGCAAAGAGGTAAGCATGTCCAATCTTCTTCGACTTGGTCGCCTCCTCAAGTGGCTTCGTCACTTGCTCCTGCCCCACGACATCAGCGAAGGTCGCGGGACGATGGATGCGATATAAAGACTGGTGCCCCATATGCCTTGGAGTATAGCAAACTGTCAAAATAAAACGGCCGTCTAGGATTCCCTAGTCGGCCGTTATGCACATACAGAACTACGATGCTCTACGTGCTCTTCCCCGTTTGTGCCACCAGCGAGCAATGACTCTAGGTCTTCCAGAACGCGGACGCGATGCTGAGAAAGGTTTTTTAACTTTCATCCATACGTCAATTTCTCCTTCGGCAACAGTAGCCAGCCAATTTGATATTCCTTCCCACCAATCTGAATCTGGTCTTGGAAAGTTTTTAGTTATGCCTCCTTCTGGAGAAAAATAACGGGCAATGAGGTTCTTTCCCTTACCACCTCTATCTTCAAGATAGATGAGATGAAACGTCCCTTCAGAAACAACAGCGAGATGTAATGCAAAAGCGAAAAAATCTTTCCTCAGCTTTTGAATCTCTAGCAGCGCAACCCTGTACTCTCGCGAATCTTTCGAGTAATTGCAGCCTGCTATTTTTCGCACGCGAAATGCCACGAGAACCCCCTTTCTAACATGAACAAAATTATCTTGTATTCAGCTTACTCGCCCGCAGTATTTTTAGCAAAACACACGGCCGACTAGGATTTCCTAGTCGGCCGACACCACTCCACTGACCGTCTATCGCGCCATGCTCGCTGACGCTCCTCTATACCGTTCGCGCCGAAGATTGCTTCCGAGCACTCTTCCTAATCTTCGTTTCGCATCAAACGATCTGCTTACCAAGCTACGCACGTCAGTGGGACCTTTGATTACACCGGCAAGACAATATTTCGAGATTTCCCAGCCGGGATCATTGATTTTGGGGAACTTTTCCCCGACCATTCCCCTCCGGCCAAGATACTGCGCAATGACCTTTTCCGTTTGCTCCTTTCTTTCTTTTAACCGGAACATACGAACGCTTTTTGATCCGCATTGGTTGAGAAACAGCGCAAGCGTAAAAAACTTGCCGATCTCGAATTCAACCAATGCGACGTGATACGTCTTCCCGCTCAACTGAACTCTCCTTCCAAAAACCTTTAGGAAATAAGGCAATGTATGACCTCCTTGTTAAAAGTTCAAATCCGGGAGAAGTGTACACTTCTGAAATATATTTCGCAACAACATACAAAAAATACAACCGTGCCAACAAAGCTGCTTATATAAAAAGATAGCGGCCACTCTATTGCAGTGGCCGCTTGTACTTCTTATTACGAGAGTGCAAACGTGTAGGTGCGCGTACGTTCGACCCATCTGAATCCACATTTTTGTGGCGCTTTATCGTAGATGAGATGAAATCGCATTGCGCGCGCCCCACATTCGGCAAAAGAAAGTTTGTCGGCAACCTGGTCATTTTTGAGTGGATTGTAGTCCGACAGAAATGAGGGAATCACACGAATTTCTTTGACTCCGAGCTCTTGCCCAAACAAGATGACCGTGCGATACAAGAGCTGTTCGTAGTGGAGCGGGCGAAGGTACTCCTTCATACTCAGAACGCCTTGCACCTGTCGAACGAGAAGATACGTCGATTTTTTATCGAAACCAATAAAGGCAACAGGTACATTCGTCGACGAGCTTCGTACATAGAGTACAAATCCGAATTGAGTTTCCCAATAGATTTCTGGATATGAATCATACTGACCAGTCTCTCGTCCGGCGTGGAAACGAATTCCATAAGAATGCGTTATCTCTTGGGATTTCTTGAGATGAGATGCAAGTATCTTGTTAAAAAGAACCTGTACTTTCCGAGAAGGAGTTATGCATACCCTTGTCCGCGCATGGAACAAAAGATCGAGAATGCGGCTTATGATACACATACCGCCTCCTTGGGTTGATTGTTTTCCGTAATTACGGTACGCCCATTCAATCTTTTGTCAATGAGCCTACTGGAATTGGTTAGACTGCTCCGAAGCTCTGCTTCAGAGATACATGGCCTATGTTACTCCGCAGAGGACTGCACCATCTTCATAAAGACATCTTCAGGAATATTGACCTTGCCGGTACCTCGTTCAAGCATTTTCTTTTTGCCGCGCTTCTGTTTGTCGAGCAGTTTATTCTTGCGTGAGACGTCTCCTCCATAGAGATATCCCGTCACGTCTTTGCGCATCGCGGAAAGTGTCCGAGAGGCAATGATGCGCCCTTGTACGCGAGCCTGAATCTTCGTATTAAAAAGCTGTTTCGGCAAAATAGCAAAAAGTTTCTCCACCATCTTCTCCGCTTCTTCCTCTACCCTCCTCTGCGCAACGACGCGTGCGAAAGCCGCTACCGGCTCCTCAGCAACAAGCACGTCAAGCCGCACGACATCTGCTTCTCGCTCAGGAAGAATCTCGTACGAAAGCGATGCGTACCCCGAAGAGACGTTCTTCAGCTTGTCGAAGAAACCACGCATGAGCTCGCGAAGTGGCATCTCGATAGTCAATCCAATACGGCCGTCCTGATATGTCTCGGTCGCGAGCGTCTGCGCCTCGTGCTCATAGAGCAGTTGAATGAGCGTACTCACGGATTCAGGTGGGGTGATAATAATGACTTTCGCCCAAGGTTCTTCTATTTTTACAATATCGCCATGTTCGGGAAATTTTGCAGGCGTGTAGATAGTTTCGCGCGTGCCATTTGTCCTTGTAATTACATAGGAAATGGTCGGGATGGTAACCACGAGCGTCAGACCAAATTCGCGCTTCAGTCGCTCGGTAACAATTTCTAGATGTAAAAGTCCAAGAAATCCGCAACGGAATCCCCTGCCCAGCACCCCTGAAGACTCTTCCTCAAACGAGAGCGAGGAATCGGAGAGTCTTAGCCGTTCGAGTGATTTGCGTAGAACCGGCAAGTCATCTTGATTCTCAGGGTATATCGATGCCCATACGACCGGGCGCGGACGCGCATAGCCGGGAAGCGCTGCAAGCGAGCCGCGTGAGGCGCCGATAGTATCACCAACCGCGACGACACCCGGCTCTTTGATGCCCGTCACGATGTAACCGATTTCGCCGGCAGAAAGCGTTTCGGAAGGCGTTTCATCCGGCATAAAGATGCCAGTCTCAAGTGCGATAAAATCTTTTCCTGCGGCATGAAAGGTAAGCGGCTGACCTTTCTTAAACACTCCATCAAAAACACGCAAATAGACTGCAACACCACGATGCTTTGAATACGAAAAATCAAAAATAATACCTCGCGGCTCTTCGCTGGCAGCCGGCAGAGAATTGCGCGGCGGCGGCACGCGTTCTACGATGGCTTTGAGAAGTTCGTCGACACCCGCTCCGGTCTTCCCCGACACCGCAAGCACCTGATCGCTCGACACATGTACTAATTTCGCAAGTTCTTCTTTTACTTCACTCACCCGTGCCGCAGGAGAATCTATTTTTGAGACAACAGGGATAATGACGCATCCTTGTGCCTCGGCCGCTGCGAGCGTGGTAAGTGTTTGTGCCTGCACGCCCTGTGTCGAATCGACGAGCAGGAGCACGCCCTCGACTGCGTGAAGAGCCCGTGAGACTTCATAGGAAAAATCAATATGCCCAGGCGTATCAATGAGATTCAGAATATAGCTTGCTCCCTGCTGCTCATAATGCATCCTCACTGGTTGCATCTTGATTGTGATACCACGCTCTCGTTCCAAGTCCATACGATCAAGCACTTGATCGCGCATCATGCGTGCTGGGATAGTCCCCGTACGCTCGAGAAGCCGATCGGCGAGGGTCGACTTGCCATGATCCACATGGGCGATGATGGAAAAATTACGAATGTTTTTTGAATTCATGGTTGTTTCGACTCTTCAGCAGATGGATTAAGGACAGCGGAACGCTGCTCCTTCTCATAGAGAAGTTTGCTCAGCGCGTTCGTTACAATACGGAATTCTTTATTCTCAATGAGATAAAGCGCAAGAGCCGAGACGATAAGCCCGACCATACCAGCAATGAATCCCTGTGTAAAGACGGCCATGAGGGTAGTTAATGGCGCGATGCCGCCCTCAAATACGAGCATTGCGTAAGCGGCCGAGCCTCCAGCGAGAGCGGCAACACATCCATCTATGCACGGACGCACGAGCGTCCGTGCGAGACCCACAGCAACCTTCCGAAGAGCAAACAGGGAGAGAATCGCAAGAAAAATCTGACCAAGAGTTGCCGCGAGGGCCAGAAGAAGAATATTTGTCCCGGGAACATCACTAACTCGTAAAAGGGTGGCAAGAGATGCCGGCAATCCTGTCGATGGCATCGAAAGGAATAGGATTGCAAAAAATACAGTAAGCGCACCTCCGGCAAGTTGATAAAAAAATGGCCACCATGACTGCCGCGCCGCATAGAGCGCGCGAGAAAAGAGAAGTACGGTCCCTTGAGCAACAAGACCTACAATGAAGAGAGCAAAAAGAGCAGCCGTGAGACGAGTTGCATCCCAATCAAACGCGCCAGTACCGAGAACGACACGCACAATATGAGCACGTAAAACAATACCGAGACCCAGCGCGACGATTGACCAAAGAATGATGTGTCGCGCACTTGAAGAAAGAATACGAGTGAATTCATCACGATTCTTGGGTGCCGATGCTTCAGAAAGAGCAGGAAACGCTGCCACTGCGTACGAAGATCCAATGAGTGCAAGTGGAACCGCCGCTAAATTTCCGGCGAAAGAGAACACGGAAATCGATCCTGTACCGATTCTTGAGGCCATAGCGGTCAAGAGAAGCATCGTAAGCGAACCCATACTGAGTGCGAGCGCCCGAGGAACGGAATCTCGAATCACCGACATCATGACTTTCACACTTGGAACGCAGAGTCGCGGGAAAACACCTGCCTCGATTACGACCGGAACATTTACCATAAGATACGCAACTGCACCGATAATGACGCCGATGCCAATCCCGGGAAGCCCCCAGAGCGGATAGAAGACAATCGTACCGAGAATGATGCCAATATTATAGAGAATTGGCGAAATAGCGAAGAGCATGAAGCGACGACGTACCTGTGTCACACTCGAAAGTACCCCCGAAAGCCCAAGCAAAATTGGCTGCAAGAGCAGGAGACGTGCGAGAAGGACGAAATCAGCTGAATTGGGAGAGCTGATGAAATTCGGATACAAGAGCACAAGAAATTGCGGCATCAAGAATGCAAGCACGATACAGATGAGCCCCCCAACGCCGAACAAGAATGACGCTGATTCAGAGAGAAGTCGTCGTGTTGCTTCCCTGTCCATTCCTGTAATGCGCGGAATAAGCACATAGGCACTCACGAGCGAAGCAACAAGAACGAAGACAAGGTCCGGTACACGGAATGCTGCGTAATAGAGGTCGAGCACCTCGCTCGCGCCGAAAGTATGGGCGAATGTTCGGTCGCGCAGAAGCGCTAGAGCCTGTGAAGCAAGTGTGAGCGCAGCGAGCAAATACGCGGCCTGATGCAGGCCGCGTATTGGTGCTGTGATGCTCTCGAGAATGCTCCGAACCATCGCTCTATACTACACCTTAATTTTGTATTGGTGCTGGAGCAATAGAGAGAAGATTCGCAGGGAACGGATTCTTACCTGCTTCAAGCGCCTCAAGCTGTGAAGCAACGGCATTCGCATTTTCAGCTGACATCTTCGCAATCGCTCGCATCTGTTCGAGCGCATTTTTAATATCACCTCGTTTTGCAAATACGGCCGAAAGGAAGTAGCGCGCATTGGCAAATTGCGGATTCGCAGCAACCGCTGCTGAAAGTGCATTTGCAGCACCAGCCAAATCACCTTGAGCAGCACTTAAGACACCCACCTGGAATAGAATGCTTGGATTATTTGGCGTGAAGTAGGCGGCAGCAAGAGCGGCAGCAAGAGCTTCTCTCACATTTCCATCTTGAACCTCAAGCTGCGAAAGGAGAAAGATGGCATCGGTATAATCTTGCTTCAGTGCGATTGCGGACTTGAGATCTTCTTTAGCGGCCTTTATATCTCTCTTCGCAATGTTGAGTTGCGCGAGGATATACGGAATTTGTGGATTCGTCGGGCTCAGTAGCGCTGCCTTTCCATATGCATCCTTAGCGCTGTCGTAGGCACCCGAGACTCCGAGCGGCACTGCTTTAGCGTAGAGGTTCCCCAATATGAGCCAATTCTGATAGTCAGAAGGGGCAAGACGTGTCGCAGTTAGAGCAGCATTTATACCTCCCGAAAGCGCCGTCTGAAATGCTTGTTGTGCTGCAGACGTCGACATTGTCGAAGAGGCCGCTATCCGATCAAGCTGTACACTCGCAACTCCCGCCTCGATTTGATAGGCAGCTGCGCTCGAAGCAAAAAGTATTGAGTTTTGTGCGGATTTACCAGCCGCCTCAATATTACCGGCGGAAAATGCAACTCTCGATTCCGCAAGTTCGGTTGTGGCGATATAACGTCCGACAAGTGAATAAGCAGCACCGACTGATCCAAGCAGAAGAATCGTCAGAGAGAACACGACGAGAAATCCAAGTCGCGGACTTCGCGAGAAGACAATACCCCATTGTTGGCCATGTGCGGCATAACGGGTTGTTGAGACGAAGAGGCCCGCGAAGACAAAGGCGAGAGTAAGAATAACCGTATTCGGCAAACCGAAAATCGCAGTTATGTAGAGGTAGAGTGCTGCCACGAACGAGAACAGCGCAACATGACGAACGAAAGCATCCTGTGGCGTGCGCAGGATAAGAGTACGGAGACCGAACACGATAAAGAGAGCAAGGAACAGAACCCATGCGAACATGCCTACAAGACCGGTCGTCACAAATGAGGTCGGGATAAAGCCGATACCGGAGGAGAAGTCTATATTCCAGAAGACGGTCGAATTGAGAGCTGCATCGCGATATTTGAGCCATTCAACTCCAAAGGTGTTAGGACCCGAACCAAAGACTGGAGCAGTTGCATACACTTTCTGCCCGACTGAAAGCGTTGATTCCCAAGACGGACGGACGTTGAGGATATTTACGTTGAGCGTATTCGCCAAAGCGTTACCCAGTGTTCCTCCAATAAGAAAGAAAAGCGAAACGGCGAGTACACAGAGCGGAATGATAAACGAGTGGATGCTTTCATCTGTCTCGAGCGGCGCTTCGCTCATAATTGCAGCCCCATCAAGATCCGCCTCTGCAGTCTTCGACTTGCGCTGCATGATCGCTTCAACAAAAAGACCGAGTGAGAAGAGCGCCACCAATGTCCACGTAAGCATGGAGTTTGCAATAGCGAGCAACATCAGCGCTCCAATGAGAATAGCGATACGTATATAGTGTGCGCGTCGCGAGAGATTAAGTTCTCGGAGCGTGATGAGAATGCCGATGATACCGAGCCCCGCCAGAAACGCAAGATCTTCAAAAGAACCTATGGCCGAGAACGCTGGAGAGATTGCATTCGGCGCAAATTGCCCAACAATAACGATGAGCAATTGGAGAACGACGATTGCACCGAATGCCCAAGCAGCGGCATTGAGAAAGGAGTGATACTGTTCCGGACGACGCAGCATGAGTGCCGCTAAGGTGCCCAGGCATGTGGCAACGAGCATAAAGCCGAATGTATCCGGTTCAAAGGCTGATCCCCAAAGGGCGTTCGTAAAGAGTGTGCCTGAAAACACTGCCGAAAGAGCGTACGCTAGTACTGGCAACCAGAGTGCACCAAGAAGCGCGAACGGCGGAAGGATGACATTGCCGCGCCCGAGACGCGCAAGAATGTAAAGCGCAAGAGTGACAAGTGTACCGGCAGCAAGCAGAAATGTTTTAGTCGTAGTAACTGGAACGGCTGTAGATGGAATAAAAATAAAAATAGCGCCGACAAGAGTGGCGAGGAGCGCCCAAATACTTATGGTCTCAATTGAACGGCGAGGAGCAAGGTTTGGATTTTCCGGAGGCATGTTTATTTCTGGTGATAAAATTCAATAATAATACCGTTCAGTATACCCTGCTAATCCTTTTGTCTAGACGTTCATCCACATCCTAAATCCTAATGTTATGGTATAATGCACGCAGACCGAACTAGACGATCGCCCCATGAGATAATCGCGGGGAGGAAAGTCCGAACATGCACTCTGCTTAACCGCAGAGGAGACAGGTAGCGGGTAACGCCCGTCGTCCGCGAGGATAGAGGTGCCTACAGAGACGCCCACAAGCGAAAGCGAGGGGCATCCTGCCACTCAGGTAGGATGAGTTCTCCGAGTAATCGGAGAGGTGCAACGAATAAATCCTTACCCGCATGCAAGGCCGTATCGTTGGTGCAAAACACCAACGGGGTGCCGCTCGAGCTTGCAAGCAATTGTGAGCCCAGATAAATGATCGTCTCGGTTTTTTTAAGAAAATCCAGACAGAATTCGGCTTATCGGTTCGGTCTATACAATGCTAAAACCCACGCTCCTGCGTGGGTTTTAGCTTGAGGTGGAGCAACAGAGCGACTTAGACTATTTCACAAGTCCCACCGGCACAAGCAAGCTCCTTTTTCATATCCGATTCATCCTGGCGTTCATATGCGAAGAGTTTCGAGTAATCCACTTTTGGAAAGCGAGACATGCGTTCCTCGTATTCTTTTTCTGTAATTGTCTCATACGGCGCAAGACGATAGACATGATTTGATCGCGGAAGGAATGAAAGTCCGCCGATGATGTCCCAATTTTTCTGCACCCAGCTGACAACCCCAATCCACTCATCTTCGCCCACTGAGATGGTTGCCGAAGGATTGTGTTCAGTGAAGTTCAGTTTGACCGTCTTCCAGTATTCAAGTTGATCAAGGGCGGTCAGACCGTCTTTAAACTTCGCTTCTTTTGAGTGATCAGGCGCCTTGACCGGGAACTCCAGTACAAAGGTATTGGCTTCTTCCATTGACTGCCCCACTTCCGGATAGTACGTCACACCTTGATCGCGCATCATTTTGAAAAGTGAGTCGGTCGCACTGATGCGCACGCGACGGATATAGTAGGGTGCGTGGCGCGGATGAATACCCGATGCACAATTGAAAGTCTGTGAGACAGTACCCGAAGGCTTGACTGCAGTTACCGCCATTGATCGCTCGACACCAAAACGTTTTGCATACGCGACATTCGTCTTGACTGCTATATCGCGAACTTTACGCATCACCTCCGGCTGGCGCGCCACAGGAGAATCCCATTGGCCTGTTATGGAAACGCCAAGGAGACGTTCCGCCTTATTATGCTCAGTCCAATCTTTTGAAATGTAGCCGAACTTTGTGAGCGTCGATTGATAGGTGCCGAGAATCGCCGCGAGACGTGCCTTCCGCAAGAGCGAGGCTTCCGTGTCGTTTGCACGCGCAATGACCTCGGAGAGATTACAGAACTGCTTCGACTGCAAGATAATTTCGGCGCATGGATTGGTGCCGATAGATCCATGTACGACGCCATCTTCCCCGATAAAGCCGATTTTCTTGAAATACTCCGTTCGACGCTTTGGGAGAGTCGTCGCAAGAGAACCGCGATTGAAGATGCCTCGCTCGCCGCTTCCGCTTTTCATGAGCGCTACCCATTCGTCCATGAGCTCGGCATTGGTCGGCTGTATCTCATACACGGCGGAGTTATTGGAAACAGCGCGGTGTGGATCGGTCATATAGAATTGACCTTTCTTTGCATCACGCATCTCCACATCATCGAGGTCGGAGAGCGAGATCATCGCAGTACGACGCACTCCGCCAGCAACCACGCATTCGCCTATCTTACAAATGACATCGTGCACGTCGATCGCGCGCATGCGACGCCCCTGGCGCTTCAACACGCGCTCGCGGGCGAATGCGAGAAGACTCTGGAGCGGTTCAGGACCGCTTGCCTTCCCACCCATGGTCTTAAGGCGTGCTCCGGCCGGTCGTATCTGAGAATAATCAAATGTAATGTCTTTACCTGCATACCAGGTCGTAAGCCCGAGCGTGAGAGCATCGCACCAGCCCTCCTTTGAGTCCGCAATGACGTGCGTTGGTATCTTCTGCCCCATTTGTTTTTTGATTTGCGGAAGCTGCTCGACGTTTTGACTCTCTACCGCAAAGCCGACACCGCATCCCTGCATTGAGAGATACATAATCTCGGCAAAGTCTTCGAGCTTCACCGGCGCAGTAAACGTACAATTATACGCACACGTATTACAGCGGCGCGCTGCCTCGCCCGAGAACTGCATGAGACGCATTGATGGCATCACTTCTTGCTTCAAGATGCCCATGCGTACTTCGGCGTATTCTTTTTCAGTCAGTTTGGTACCAAGATTCTCGCGCATGAAGCTTATGTAGCGATCTACCGTCTCAATCCATGTCTCGCGACGACCTTCAGAAGGAATCCATTTCGCGTAGGTGCGCAGGTAGACAAATTCACCGAGTGGATTTCCCTCGAAATATTTCTTGCTTTCTTCGGACAGCTTCCTCACATGTTCCGGTATCTCGATGTGCGTCGCCCGCAGTTGTGCCCGTTTGTCACGATAGAGAATGTACGCCTTAGCCGTCTTTACGTAATCGTTCAAGATGAGGTATTTTTCAATCGAATCTTGCATACCCTCGACTGTTGGAAGGAAACTCTTATACTTCTTGGCAAATCGTCCGAGCTCGCCAGCCACCTGGTGCGCCACAAGATTTGCATCGTCCTGACTTCCTTCCTCTGCAGCGAGCATCGCCTTCCAAATAGCTGTGGCTATTTTATCGAAATCAAATGCAACAAGTCGCCCATCGCGTTTTTCTATTTGTGGAATCATTTCGCGATATCGCATCGTCTCCTTTGAGAACTCTTGTTCCGAGACTTCGGAAGGGAATCTAGATTCCGTCACTTTCGCAACAGAAGCAGCAAGACTTTTCGAATGGATGGATGCTTTCGCGATTTTGGACATACGTGGACGATCAATAATTTATAAATATACTGCCGCGTGCTTCTTATCAACTAGTTTACTCCTGCTGCAAAAAAATACCCTGTGGACAGCGTTACTCTGAAACGATTGGAAAATTTTTCAACATAAGTTTTGTACTGGTCGTGATGTTGTGTGCACGCGCAAAACCAGCGACAGTTTCAAGGACATACCGTGCTTGGGCGTTCGGATAAAAGACATTTGGATAGCTTGAGGTCGCTACATTTTCGGCGATTGAAATAACCTGTCCTTTATCATCCAGCCAGAAAATATCTATAGGGACCAGCATATCCTTCATCCAGAAGCCATACATACCATCCTTTTGGAACACAAAAAACATTCCATAGTCTCCAGGGATCCTTGCTCGGCCGCTGAGCCCTCTCGCTTGCGCCTCGCTCGTACTTGCGACTTCAATTCTCAAGGACACGCCGCCAAATTCCCCTACGATAGATGGCTCCGCTGTTGGCGAATTTGTCCTATAGAAAAATAGTGCCGTAATTACCATCGCCACTATCAGAAATCCTACATAAAAATATCGAGACATACGCAACAAATCAGCTAGACTTTCAAAAGCATATCTACCATTTCTAGCTCCTTGTAAATGCCTGAAATGAGATCGAGCTCTTTAGCCTCTTCCAAACTTGCCCATTTGTATTCAACGGCGTCTTCGTCAAGCTTCACTTCCCCGGAAATATATGGCGCGTAATAGCTCAAGACCAGCACAGGAATTCCATCGGGGTGAAGGAAGGTAAGGTCAAGCAGATAATTCACTTTCCCTATTTCAACACTTACTTCTTCTTGCACTTCTCGCCGAAGAGCTTTCTCGACAACTCCATACCAACCAGCATTACCATGAGTCTGCGGTGTATCGATATAATCGTTCGTACTTAACCCCCCGCCGGGCACTGTCCATTTACCCGGATGTACTTTTTTATGCTGGCTTCTTTTCGTCACCAAGTACTTCCCTTCGTCATTATAGATGATGCAGGTGGTCGCTATACGATGAAGTTCCTTATCTCGTATCTCCATGCATAAATGCTACCACGGAGCTCGGGGTACCTAGATAGTCTGATCGTGCGGATCGAAAATGGACGGGGACACTTCTTTTCCTTGCAGTAATTCTGAAATTCTTTTGCCACCAAATACCGATGGTAGAATACCGACGCCGTTGCAGCCGAGGTTATACAAAAGCACCGGATTACATGGCTCGAAACCGACGCGACGAACGCCGTTTGGCGTATAGCCCATGAGTCCATGCCAACAAAACGCGTACTTGGTTTCCGGACCAGGGTGTTTACTGTAATTTGAACGCAGGAAATCGTCGATTATATCCCTCATATCCTCGGTGTACGCATGTGTGCGAGAATAATCCGCCCCATTCGGAAGCACTTTTTCCGGTCCACCCGCACAGACTAGACTATGGAGATTCTTCCCTTCGTGTTCGTGCGGACGACGAGTGAGGTAGAAATAGCTTTCGCCGGTCGGATCGCCATTGCGCTCATTCGTCTTGGGGAAATAACTCACGGCTGTGGGAGGATTGTCGAGCGGCTCGACGTAACCGGACATGTAACCGATGCGTCCAGCAATCGAGTGATGAAATGCCGTATCAATTTCTGGCCCCACTTCATTACTGATCGAAAAATGTTCGAATCCATTGGTGCACAGCACAATATTCCCCGCCACAACCGTATGCGCAAGGACCCCGAGCGACCCGTCGGCCCCCTTGAGCCGTACTGTTTTTACCGGACTGCCCTCATATAAAGAAAAACGGTCCTGGTATTTCGTCACTAAGTATCCGATGAGCTCTTCGGTAAAGAGCGCGCTATTCATGCATCCTTTCTGAAAAGCAAGGGAAGCGACGTAGCCCGTATTATTCGTCTCAAGCAGATTAAGCATGTCTTTGTGCGCGACTGTTCCATAGAGATGCGCATATGCTTTTGGAATATTCTTGCGCTCCTCCCACTCTTCGGCGACAATCATTGCCTCCGTCTGTAATCCTCCTTCCTCTCGGTAATGATTATCTTTCAGATGCCGAAGGACCTGATCGAAGCTCGAAAGCCCGGTATATCCGGTAAATCGATAGAGCGGCGTCCGTAGATCCGCTTCTTCCATGATTTGGTCAATCAGCGTCCAAGCAGACTCGATCGAACGTTGACCATCAATGGCAAGTTCGAGACCGAATTCTTCCACGAGCTCAGAAAGCGGCCGCTCGAAGTAACTTGTAATCTGTCCTGCATTGTGCCCGGTCGCTCCATGGGCAATTTTATCGGCCTCAAGCAGAATAACGGTCTTGTTCGTATCGCGCAGAGTGAAAAAAGCGGTAACAATGCCGGCAATGCCACCACCGACGATGGCCACATCCGCGGTCGCATTGGCATTAAGCGGAACAACCGATCTACTGCGCTTGAGCTGATGTATCCAGGGTGAATTATTCGGTATCATATGGCATTACTAAAAGTTTACTCTACTTTGAAACTGAACATCATCCCCGACTCAAGATGCTCGGCGATATGGCAGTGTGCCATCCAGATGCCCGGGTTTGAAGTGTCGAGAATGATGTCTACCGTTTCTCCAGCTTTCACCAAAACTGTGTCTTTCCACGCAAGGTTTGTTTGCGGTACTCCATCGCGAGCCACAACAAGGAACCGCTGACCGTGGAAATGCATCGGATGTTGCATCGGGTGCATAGAATTCGGATCATTAAAAATCCTGATCTTGACTGGCTCTCCGCGCTTGAACGTCCAGTCGATGTCCATGTTTTCTTTTCCGGTCGCCTGATCTCTTACTTTCCATTTGACTGCATCGGCATCGGACATTTGGTTCATCATTTCGTTTTCATCTTCCCACTCAATACCGCCTTCCGAACTCATCATAGAGCCGCCCATCCGGGTGCCGTCCGGCATCATATGGCCTCCCATCATACTCATCATGTTGCCGCCCATGTCGATGGAGAGTTTGATTTGTTTGTTTGGTGCTTTGTCGAAATACTGCCGGAATGGAACGATACTTGCCACTGTTTCTCCATGAGTGCGGAGCCGATTGAACTCTGACGTATAAGAGACCTCAACAGAATCTGTGTTTACACCGATCGTACCAAGTGTATAGGTTTTATTCGGTGTCTTATTTTGAATCGCAAACGTGCCACTTGTATCAAACATAACTTCAACGACAGCGCGCTCAGAAGGGCCGAGCGTTACCGCATTCACCCATTGATCCTTTTCATACGCACCGCCATCTGCTCCGACTAGCTTCATCTTTGCTCTAGCGATGGAAAAGTTAAACGGTCGAGTATTTGCTGAATTGGTGACATAGAAGCGAATAACCTCTCCTTTTTTTACAGAAAGGGAATACTCTGTCTCGCCATTTATGAGCATAACGTTCCCAAACCTGCCCATGAGAGTATGACTGGCTTCCTGTTTGTTCAAAGTAATCCTTCCGTCTTCGATTAACATATCGTCTAAGAATAGAGCGGCCTCGCGATTCACGGGCGACCAGTAATCAGCACTTTTCGGAACCACAAGATAGTTTCCATAGAGTCCGAGTTCCTGCTGATAATCCTCCCGAACGTGCGGATGATACCAATACATACCGGCATCCGGAAACTTGAGTTTGTAAGAAAATACTTCGCCCGGCTTCATTGCTTCCTGCGTACTCTGCGATCCGTCAAACGCATTGTCCATTCTGATGCCGTGCGAGTGGAGAAGTGTATTCATGTCAATGCCGTTTTTGAAATTGATTGTAACTTCCGCTCCTTGGGCGATTTTAATAAGCGGTCCCGGAATTGAACCATTATAGGCAAGCATCCGGTATTCCGTGCCGTTAATATTCTTTTTTACATAGCTTGCGGTGAGATCATAGGTATCGCCATCCTTAAGCTCCACTGTTTGCGTTACCGAAGCGGGAGAGAGACCTGGGGTATCTGTGCTTACATACTCGCTTCGCACTATAGAGAACGAATTATCCTGTAAAAAGAACGCCGTCCCAATTATAATAACAACCGACACGATTCCACCGAATAGTTTATTTTTCATATAGTTTAACGAATTTGTTTCCATGAATCTCCCCCGTCACTGCTCTTGTAGAGCTTATTCTCATGTGTAAGAGCATAGACTATGTTTGGATTACTTCGATTAAAAACAATGTGGAGTACTGCCCCCACTCCAAAATCACTACTTACCTTTCCCCACGTCTTACCTGCATCGATGCTTTTCCCAAGACCCCCTAACTTTTCACTAAACGTAAGAAGAATTTTTGCGTCTTGAGGATTACTAACGATGACTGATACGGCTCCATCTTCCAATTCCGGCGAAAGAGATGTCCATGTTGCACCTTTATCCTTACTTACCATCACTCCCTGGCCTTGCGTGGTCGCGGCATAAACCACGTTTTCATCTTGTGTGTCGGCCGCAAGATACACCGGTAGTAAATTACGATTCACTATCTCCCACGTTTTACCCTGATTGATGCTTCGCTGAAGATTGCCCTGATACCAGCCATACATAAGATTGGGATTCACCGGACTGACAGACATTGCATGGAAATCAACCGGGCCGTTCAAGCCACTGGAAACCTTCTGCCATGTAACTCCGCCATCTTCAGACTTTTGAAATCCGATATTACCTCCGATACTTGGATGGCCACTTGAAAAAACAATGTTTGCTTCCGTGGGATGAGTAGAGAACCCCATGTAATCGTCTTTACTTTTACCAACCCGATATAGATCTTTTTCATTCAAAAGTACCAACAGACCATGATGTGTTGCGATATAGAGTTTATTGGGATCTTCTACCGCAACTGCCAAACCATGCCCGTGCGTAATAACTTCTTCAGGGTACAAGTTATTTAATGAAGAATCTTTTGTTGTATCACCGCCACGATAAAACATCGTGATTCCACCGACCATAAGTACGACTGCTATAATTCCAATGATTATTTTAATTTTCATCTATTTATTTTATTGATTACAATTCGCGCTTTCGTAAAAGAATTGCGTTACCAGCGACGATGATCGTACTCACCGACATAAACACGGCCGCTACTGCTGGATCAAGAATGATTCCTTTGAACGCCAGCGCACCAGCGGCAAGCGGCAGGGCTACCACGTTGTAGCCAGTCGCCCAAAACAGGTTCTGGATCATTTTGGTGTAGGTCATCTGTGATAACCGTACGATCTTCACAATATCCCGAGGGTCATTCCGCATAAGAATAATACCGGCTGACTCAATAGCGACATTTGTACCAGCACCTATTGCGATTCCGAGATCGGCCTGTGTTAGAGCTGGAGCATCGTTGATACCATCGCCGACCATTGCGACCTTCAGGCCACGATCCTGCAATGCTTTCACCTTTTCTGATTTCTGATGAGGAAGCACCCGAGCAAAATATTCATCAATGCCGAGCTCGGAGGCGACCCATTTTGCCACATCTTCGGAGTCGCCAGTAATCATTGCGGACTGTATACCCATTTCTTTAAGCGACTTGATCGCTTCTCGTGACTCTTCCCGAATGATATCGGCGAGTGCCATCGCTCCGAGGAGTTTTTTATCTTTTATTGTAAAGACAACGGTCTGTCCCTTCTTACCGGCATCCTGAACATGATTGGAAATTTCATTTGGAATGCTAAGTCCAAGACTCTCAAGAAGAGTCGGCCCACCAACCATGACTTCCTGCTCGCCAATCATTGCCTTTACACCACTGCCTTTGATTGCTTCAAACTTCTTAGGATCTTTGAGCGAAAGTCCCTGTTCTTTGGCTTTAGCCACCACAGCTCGGGCAATTGGATGCTCCGACAGAGCATCGAGCGAAGCGGCTAATGCTATAACCTCGTCTTTGGTATACCCGCTGGTGCTCCATACTTCTACCACCCCAAATTCTCCCTTTGTGAGTGTTCCTGTCTTATCAAACAGCACGGTATCCACTGTCCGAGCGGCTTCAAGGGCAAGACGCTGTTTTACGAGAAAGCCATTCTGTGCCGCTTTGGTTGTGGAAATTGCTGCGACCAACGGAACGGCGAGACCGAGCGCATGCGGACAAGCAATCACAAGTACAGCCACGAGCCGAGCTACCGCAAAACCGACATCAGCTCCAGCCAAAAGCCAGGCAATGAGTGTAATAAGGCCTCCACCGACTGCAACTACCGTGAGATACAGTGCTGCCCTATCGGAGAGAATCTGCAGTTTTGACTTGGAAGCCTGTGCTTCGGCGACTAAACGCATAACACCGGCAAGAAAGGTCTTCTCGCCGATTTGTGTGACTCTGATCTTTAGTGCTCCATCGCCATTAATTGTACCGGCAATAACAGCGTCGCCTTGCTTTTTAGACACTGGGTTAGATTCTCCGGTAATCATAGACTCGTTTACATCGGAATCGCCCTCAATGACGGAACCGTCGGTCGGAATCTTTGTCCCTGGCTTGACCAATACGATGTCATTTTCCCGAAGCTCGGAAAGAGAAATAGTCGTCGTTACTCCATTGTGGATTACTTCTGCGGTATCGGGAAGTAGTTTTGACAGTTCCTTAAGTGCTCCTTGCGCTCCGGAAACCGCACGCATTTCGAGCCAATGGCCGAGAAGCATGATCGTAATAAGTGTCGTGAGTTCCCAAAACAGAGCTTCGACTCCAGCAAAGACCGCATACACACTCCAGAGATAAGCGGCCGAAATAGCAATCGCGATAAGGGTCATCATCCCTGGTAGTCGTCCCTTGATCTCGCGCCACGATCCAATTAAGAACACCCAGCCTCCGTAGAAAAAGACGACTGATCCTATGACCAAGGAGAGATAGTCTGACCCGGGGAAAGAGGGAGGAGACCATTTAAAAATAGTTTCTACGACATCCGCGTAGAACACGACCGGAATAGTTAACAGAAGGCTTATCCAAAACTTTCTAAAAAATATCTGCGTCGAGTGGCCTGCATGCGTATCGTGCCCCTCGTGTGCCGTTGTCGATTTCTTGTTTCTCGTGGGTACCAATTGCATACCGCACTCCGAACACATTCCCGGCGTATCCCGCACCACTTCCGGATGCATCGGACAGGTATACCTTGTTTCAGTTTGTTGTTGTGTCATATGATTATTTCTTTTTCTGCGCCAGTTTATAGACTTTTAGAATTTCCGCGACCGCTTTTTTGCGCTTCCCTGATTTCATCTGTTCGACGACATGGGTCGTGAGATGGTTCTCGAGCACCAAGTCTTCCACTCCCGACAATGCCTCCTTAATTGCGCTTGATTGAATAATAATATCCACGCAGTACCGTTCGGTATCGACCATTTTTATAAGTCCGTCGACTTGTCCTCTGATGAGACTGAGGCGCCGGAGTGATTTTTTCTTTATATCGGCTTTCATGTTATCCCCATAATACCCCTCTGGGGTATTTGTGTACAGTCTCGCCTTTATGTACCCTATAGATGGAGGTTGGAGATTACTAAAAACACTAAACGACTTCACTATGATGAACTATGGCTATGGGAGCATGATGGGTAGCGCGGGCAGTTTTGGTTTTCTTGTCGGAATCATTATTCTCGTCGACCTTGTCCTCGTGGGCATCTGGCTCTGGCAACAGATTTCTAAAAATAAATAACGTTCCGTATTTCGCGGGATGCGTTCAAGACAACCTTCTTCGATAGAAGAACTTGCGGATTTCTTCGACCAAGATAATTGATCCGGCGACGGGAATAATAATCAACCATTCCGAAAGTGAGAGCGGTACCGTGTGCAAAATGTTTTGCATAAACGGATTATAGACTGCAAATAAATGAAGAAGAATGACCACCATGGTCACACCAACGAGATACGTATTGGAGAATGGATTCATCTGAAACAAAGACTTGCTCTCGGAACGGCAATTCCACGCATTGAACCACTGGAAGGCGGCCATGGTCGTAAGAGCGATAGTCCAAGCTTTGGCAAGATCAGTTTCAAAATATTGACTGAAAAGATAGAGTGTTCCAAGTCCCATGACCGGAGCCAAAAGCAGCATCCGTCGCGCCATAAAGCCGTCGACAATCCATTTCTTCTGTTTATCGAATGTACCTTGCAGCAGACCTTGCTCCTTTGGTTCCATAGCAAGCGCAGCTGTCAGAAAGCCGCCAGTGACAAAATTAAGCCAAATAATCTGCGATGGCAAAAGTGGTACTGGCCAACGCGCTACGAGCGCGCCCATAATATTAATAACTTCTCCTATGCTGGTAGAGAAAAGAAACGTCAGAACTTTTTTTACCGTCTTATAAATGCTTCTGCCCTCTTCAGCCGCCGAGACGATGCTGGCAAAATTATCGTCCAGAAGCACGATATCAGACGCCTCCTTTGCCACTTCTGTTCCTATGTTCCCCATAGCAACGCCAAGATCGGCAGCGACAAGAGAAGGAGCATCATTAACGCCATCTCCGGTCATCGCTATGATCTCACCGCGTTTCCGATAGGCCTGAATGATGCGGAGTTTGTGATCTGGCGTCACGCGCGCAAAGACAGTCGTGTGGGCGAGCTTCACAGAAAGTTCCTCGTCGTACATCTTGTCTATGTCTTCCCCGGTAAGAATTCCGTCGCCTTCGCGCCAGATATCCGCCTCTTTTGCTATTGCCTGCGCCGTGAGCCGATGGTCGCCCGTAATCATCACCGCGCGCATGCCTGCCGAGCGCACTCTCTGCATCGCTTCTTTTACTTCGCCGCGGAGGGCGTCTTGCATGCCGAAAAAACCGACGAACGCGAGCGGCGGTAATGCCCCCTCGATTACTGATTCCTCAGTATTCGGATTAATGGCATACGCAACGACCCGAAAACCGTTTCGCGCGAATGTGTGAAATACCGTCGTAAGCTCTTTTCTTTTCTCTTCAGTAAGTGTGTCAACTCCTTCTTTGTGCCAGAGTTTCTGGCAAAGTCTGAGAACTTCTTCAGGGGCACCGACGATGGTAAGAAAATTCTTCCCCTCTACCATACGAATAACGGCATGATATTTTCTCCGATAGTCGAACAGGGTTTCAAAAAGTTTTGGTGTTTCCTTCTCTAGAACGTCATGACGGAATCCAATCTTTTCAGAGAACACCAGCATCGCCGCTTCAGTGGGATCTCCCGCGACCTTCCACATGCCAGTTTCTTCAAAAAAAGAGAGTCGTGCATTAGCACCAAACGCCGCGATCCTTCCGCTTAATAGCAGTTCGGAATGGTTTAAAGGATCGATAACCACGCCGTCAAGAACCGCTTCGCCCTTCGGATCGTAACCATTTCCGGTAATCTGAAAATGTTTTCCATCTGCATAGATGCCCCGAACCAGCATTTCATTCTTTGTCAGAGTGCCAGTCTTGTCTACCGCGATGACTTTGGTCTGTCCCAACGCTTCTACCGCTTGCATCCGCTTTACCAATACATTGTGCTTTGACATTCTCCATACGCCAGTTGCGAGCACAAGAGTCATGACGATCGGAAGTCCCTCAGGGATAATGGAAACTGAGAGCGCCACAGCTGTGGTAAACATTTCTTTAAGAGATTTTCCGGAAGAAACACCGAGCGCAATCAATGCAACATTGATGAGAGCCACTGCGATAATGATGAGGCGCGAAAGATACCGAATATTCATTTTTAAAGGAATCTCGGTGTCAATCGTCGAAATCTCCTGTGCTATCTTCCCGATCTCTGTCGCAAAGCCAGTCGCTATGACGACCGCAATGCCATTTCCACTTAACACATTGGTACCTTTGAATAGTATATTTTTCTGTTCCGTAATCGGCAGAGTATCAACTGGCACGACTGCTTCGGTTTTAGTGACAGGTACCGATTCCCCGGTAAGACTAGCTTCATCTATTTTAAGAGTATTGGCGGAGATAATCCGCGCATCAGCCGGCACTTTTTCTCCTTCTTGAAGGAGAATAATATCCCCCGTCACTATCTCGGTATCAGGAATGATGCGCTCCTTTCCATCTCGCACTACCGTGGCCGAAGTTTCAGAAAATTTCTTTAAGGCGAGAAGCGCATTTTGTGCTTTGCCTTCCTGAAAAGTCCCGACAACGGCATTAAAAAATAGGACAACGAAAATGATTGCCGCATCAACTGCTTCTCCCATCCAGAAAACAATTGCCGAAGCAGCAAGAAGAATATAGATAAGAGGACTTTGGAATTGCCGTAAAAAAATAAGGAAGAGCCCGTCTACCTTTCCTTCGGGAAGTTTGTTGACCCCGTATTTTTGAAAACGCTCGTTCGCCTCCTCTTGTGTCAATCCGCGCTCGTTCGAATGCAGCGTCTCAAGAACATCGAGGATTGTTTTCGTATGCCAGGGAAATGGTTCCATCACAAGTACCAGTATATCCTTTGCGCAAGCCTTTTCCGATTAGATCCGCTTTGCTGAGCTTTGTGACAAATCACCTCTGCTATGGAGTCCTATCCCTCTACTTCCACGCTAAAACCCCCTTTGGCCATGCGCTTCATATCAAATGGCATAGAAAAATCCTTTGCATCTTTGTATTTTTCGCTCATCTCATCCATCACTTTTTTATTGACTTCGTCGCGATGTTGCTTGGATTCATACACAATAAAAGAAAACCACACGGTCTCGTCCGCATTTGTTTTTGTAAGCTCAGTAAACGCAAGCGATTTCATGCCATCCATTTCTTCAGACTCAAGATCGTCACCCTTGCATTCGTAATACTCAAGAGCACCGTGTTTCATCCACGCATCGCGGCCTTCGATGGCCATTTTTGTATATTCCTGCACTTTGTCTTTCGGAACTACGAATACAAACCCGTCTATATATTTTGCCATAGTATTTTTTATTAATAAATTAAGTATACTTTATCAAATTTCCTAGAAAACGGGAGCTCGGTTCAAAATTGCCAATCTGGCGATGAAGGGGAGATTCGAACTTTCGAGACCCTTTCGAGCCTACCACCTTTCTCCCACGCAAAGCGGAGGCGGAGAGATTCGAACTCTCGAGGCGGTTTCCCACCTGCCGCCTTTCCAAGGCGGTGCACTCGACCACTATGCGACGCCTCCGCTTTGCGTGGGATTGCGACTTACAACAAACATCTCGCGAAACTCGCTGTTTGGCAAGTCGGAAACAATGCAATTCTTTAGACCGCTCTGCCATCTCTCCATCTATTCTGTTATAACAGAAAAATTTTCTATTTTCCAAGCAATGCTTCGATTCTACTTTGAATTGGCGGATGCGTAGAAAACATTCGCCCAATCCATCCACTTATCCTGTCTGATTTCGCTCCAAATGGATCTCCAATGAAAAGGTGTGCAGTCGCTGTATTGGCGCTTTTCATTGGTGATGCATAACTGCCAATCTTTTCGAGCGCAGAAGCGAGACCTTCGGGATATCGTGTGAGCAAAGCACCTGAAGCATCTGCAAGATATTCGCGTCGTCGCGAGACAGCTAGCTGGATAAGTTTTGCCGCAACGGGCGCGAGCACAATACCGACAACCCCGAGCACCATAAAAATGGGACTGTTCCCTCCACGATTATTGTCTCGCCCTCCGCCAAATATCGACATGCGCAAGAAGATGTCCGCAACGATAGCGACAAAACCTGCGAGCACCACTGCAACTGTCATCAGAAGCATATCGCGATTCTTGATATGCGAAAGTTCGTGACCAATGACGCCCTCAAGTTCGGGTCGCGAGAGCAGGGTGAGCAATCCAGTCGTTACACACACAACCGCATGGTTCTCGTCGCGACCAGTCGCAAATGCATTTGGAGCAGGATCGTCAATCACGTAGAGCTTCGGCTTTGGGAGTCCTGCCGCAATAGCAAGATTCTCGGTAACGGTATAGAGATCAAAAAACTCCTCTCGCGAAGCTTCCCGTGCATGACTCATTGAGAGAACGAGCTTATCCGAAGCCCAGTAGGCATAAAAATTCGTTCCAAGAGCTATTGCAACTGCGATATAGAGTATTGATGGATTTCCGTAATACCCAGAGACAACATATCCAATGGCAATAACAACAACCAAAAAGCCGAGCACGAGTGCCCACGTCCGACGGATATTGCTAGATCGCTGTGCGTACAAGTTCATAACTAAATGATAGTCACAAATTTCACCCGTGACTACAGTCCACTAGAATTGCACTTTCACCGGTTCTTTCGCCGCCTGTTCGTTTGCGCCGAGTTCAAAGAGGTCCATCGGTTTAAAATCAAAATATGAAGCGATGAGGTTCCCAGGGAATGATTCCTCCGCGGTGTTGAGCGTCATCACCGTTGTATTGTAGAAGCGGCGAGATGCCTGGATTTTGTCTTCGGTATCTCCGAGTTCTTTCTGGAGCTGAAGGAAGTTCTGATTTGCTTTGAGGTCCGGATAAGCTTCAGAGACGGCAAAGAGCGATTTCAGAGCACCCGAAAGCATGTTTTCTGAGGCTGAGTGCTCTGCCGGTGTGCCTGCTTGCATAGCTTGTGTGCGAGCCTTGGTCACATTTTCAAAAACACTACTCTCGTGTTTTGCGTACCCCTTTACCGTTTCCATAAGATTCGGGATGAGGTCATAACGGCGCTTGAGTTGCACGTCGATATCGGCCCATGCTTCCTTCGCCTGATTAACGAGCGAAACAAGACGATTGTACGCAAAAATAGCCCAGAACACGACAACGGCAATGACGATTAGAACGATTGTTGTGATAGTCATACAGTTATTGTAACAAAACTAGTGGTTAAAGTACAGACCGTGCAACTGCTTTTACCACACGAGGATCAAGAAGATCGGGAATAATTTTAGCCGCAGTTGGTTTCGAGACGAGTGCCGCAAGAGCGCGGGCGGCGCGAAGCTTAGTTTCCTCTGTAATCTTCTTTACGCTCTTATCAAGCGCGCCACGAAAAATACCGGGGAACACAAGGGCGTTGTTGATCTGATTTGGAAAGTCGGAGCGGCCCGTCGCGACGACCATTGCGCCCGCTTTCTTTGCTTCGTCCGGAAGAATCTCTGGGTCAGGATTCGCCATTGCAAAAACAATCCCCCGCGGCGACATGGTGGCGACCTGCTCGGCTTTCAAAACTCCTTTTCCAGAAAGACCAATGAACCCGTCAGCGCCCTGCATAGCCTCAGCGAGACCACCCTCAACCCTGCGAGGATTCATAAGGCCAGCAAGCTCTTTCTTATGTGTATGTAAGTCAGTACGTCCAGCAAAAATCGTTCCAACGCGATCAAGAAGAACAATATCTCTAATTCCGGCAGCGAAGAGTAGCTTTGCAACCGCCGTGCCGGCCGCACCTGCCCCACTAATAACAATCTTAAGATCTTTGAAATTTTTCTTTACTACTTTTGCAGCATTTAAAAGACCTGCGAGCACAACAATTGCCGTACCATGCTGATCATCGTGCATGACCGGAATATCGAGATCTTCAACAAGGCGTCTCTCAATTTCAAAGCAGTGTGGCGCCGCGATATCTTCGAGATTGATGCCGCCAAAAGATGGTGCGACAGCTTTTACGATACGTATAATCTCTTCAGGGTCCTGCGTATTGAGTACAAGCGGCCACGCATCGACGCCAGCTTTTTCTTTAAAGATGAGCGCTTTCCCTTCCATGACCGGCAAAGCGCCGTACGGGCCAATGTTCCCAAGTCCAAGCACGGCCGAGCCATCGGAGATGACCGCGACACTATTTTTCTTCACCGACATCTTCCGCGCATCCTCCGGATGCGCGGCCAAGTGAAGCGATGCGACGCCGACACCCGGCGTGTACCACAGCGAAAAGTCTTTTTTACCCGCAAGCTTCACGCGAGCCCTCGTTTCTATCCGTGCGCCCTGACCCTTAAACGCCGCCAGTATCTTTTTTGATGATTTAGTATCCATATGAAGTAGCCAGTATACTATGCGAGTGAATCCAGAAGACACTGTTGATACACATTTCACCCGACTGAAACCCGACCAGAGACGGGCGCTCGCGAAGCTCGGGATACGAACTATCCACGATATGCTCTATCACTTCCCTGCCCGCTATGAGAACGCAGGGCCGACCGGGACGATTGCCGGCATATCGGCGGGAAGCGAAGTCACGCTCTATGGCACCGTTCGCAAACCCGATATACGCAGGACATGGAAGAGTCGTCGCCCTATCGCCGAGGCATGGCTCGAGGATGCATCAGGAAAAATAAAAATGATGTGGTTCTCACAACCTTACATCGCCAAAACTCTGCACGATGGCATGGTGGTAAAAGTGAGCGGACGGGTCGCGGGTACTGGTACCAAAGTGTACCTGGCAAATCCGGAGATAGATAAATCGCCTATTGTTCCAGAAGATATCCATGATTCTTTATTTTCGAAGGGCGAAACTCCAGAGGAAACGCTCTACCCGATTTATCCAGAGAGCCAAGGCGTTTCCTCGCTCTGGTTCTTGCATGCGGTGAGAAAAATTTTTGAAACAAACGTACACGAACGTATCGAAGATCCGATTCCACAAGAAGTCCTCGAACGCTACAACCTGCCCACACTCTCTTCCGCCCTTGTTTTCATACATGCGCCACGGCAATTAACTGATGCAACTGCTGCGCGCAAGCGCTTTGCCTTTGAAGAAGTCTTCGCACTCCAGATCATGATGCAACAGCGACGCCGAGCACTTTTGAAAGAAGAAGCACTGCCAGTCGCCGTCAATCGACCAGCGCTTGCGGACTTCATCGCATCCTTCCCTTTCCCTGCGACCAAAGCCCAGATGCGAGCAATTGAAGCCATCGCTGCGGACTTCGAAAAAACTCACCCCATGCTTCGTTTGCTTGAGGGCGACGTGGGCAGCGGTAAGACCGCGGTCGCTGCAGCGACCGCGTATCTTGTCGCGACATCACTTCCGAAAAACAGAGTTGCCGGCACCCTCCAAGTCGCTTACCTCTGCCCGACTGAAATTCTCGCAAAACAGCATTTTTCAACATTTGTTTCCTATTTCAAAGATCATCCAATCCCCATCGGCCTCATCACGGGCAGCGAATGTCGGAAATTCCCTTCTCGAGTGCGTTATGAAGAATCTGCAAAACTCTCAAAAGCTGCGTTTAAGAAAATGGTAGCAAATGGAGAGATCCCTATCGTCATCGGAACTCATGCAATCATTGAAAAATCACTCTCATTCAAATATTTCGCATACGCAATTATCGATGAACAGCACCGCTTCGGTATCGTTCACCGGCAGAAACTCGCAACAAAAGGAGTGATTGCTCCGCATCTACTTTCAATGACGGCGACACCCATCCCACGCACGCTCGCGCTTACGATTTACGGCGATCTCGACCTTACTGTACTTGATGAGATGCCAGCAGGAAGAAAACCAGTTGCCACGGAAATCGTCGGCCCAGAAAAACGCGAGCGTGCCTATGAGCGCGTCCGCGAGGAACTCTCCGTCGGACATCAAGCATATGTTATCTGTCCGCGTATTGATGAGCCCGATCCGGCAAAAGAGCTTGCCCTCCAAGCGAAATCCGTGAAAGCTGAAGCGGCACGTTTGAAACGAGAAATATTTAAAGAAGCAACAATAGATATTTTGCACAGCAAAATGAAACTGCCAGAAAAAGAAGAGACTATGAATAGATTCGAGAAAGGTGACATTGATATCCTTGTTGCAACTTCTGTAGTCGAAGTGGGCGTAAACGTCCCGAATGCAACGGCCATATTGATTGAAGGAGCCGAACGTTTTGGACTCGCACAGCTACACCAACTGCGCGGACGCGTCCTCCGCTCCACACACCAGTCCTACTGCTTCGCGCTTCCGGAATCATTTGGCCAAGCGACCAAAGACCGAATGAAGGCATTCACCACCGCGAAAAATGGCTTTGAGCTCGCTGAATACGACCTCGCACTCCGAGGCGCTGGTGAACTCGTCGGCGGCAAGCAGTGGGGCGTCTCTGACATCGCGATGGAAGCGCTCAAAAACATAAAGCTCGTGGAAGCGGCGCGTACCGAAGCGACACAACTCATTGCAAAAGATCCTGAATTAAAAAATCATCCCGTCCTCGCACTACGCGCCCTCGCTGCCGACCGCGACATGCATTTGGAATAAAAATTGAGTCCTCTAGTTGAGGCCCTATTCGATACCTCGTGCTAGCATGTTCGAATGGATACTGACCCAAAATGGACTGTGTATCAAAAACGCACAGCTAGCGGGAGACCGCGGCCTCTCCTTGTTGAAGCTCTTTCCTATGTGAAAGAAAAAGGTGCAGCCATGGACCTAGGAGCTGGCGCACTAAACGACACTCAATTTCTCTTGGATTTAGAAAATGGATTCCGAGAAATTGTTGCGATTGACATAACACCTCAATTCAAGGAACTTTCCGTACCGCCGAATGTACAATTTTCCTATGTGCAAAAACGATTGGAAGAATATCAATTCCCAATCGATCGTTTCGACCTCATTTCTGCACAATACATCCTCCCTTTCATACCAAAAGATGACTTTAATAATATTTGGATGAACATTTATGCAGCCCTAAAAACAGGAGGGGTATTTACCGGACAACTTTTCGGAGAGCACGATGATTGGTTTGGCAGAGAGAATATGACTTTCCATACAAAAAATGAGATGGGGAAACTAACTAGCAAATTTGAACCTCTTGTATGCAACGAACGTGAATACACTGAAGAGAACGAGAGGAAAAAACATTGGCACTATTTTGATTTTATTTTAAAGAAATAGGAGCCACACTTTGTCAGTATGGCTCCTAAAAGACTACGCGCAAAAGAGCTTCTCAGAATACCCTCTTACATTCATTTGGAGAGCAGTCTTTCGGCTGGCAACCGTCTGGACTGCAATCCGACGCATCCCTGCTTCCTGAAGGACCCCACCAATTCAATGACAACTCGCCGAACACAGTTTTGGCGAGTTCGCGAGTGCGAGGGACAGAATCGTAATTCTTCGTTTCTGCGAATGGATCCTCCGGCTGATGATGCACGTATCGACCACAGTAGTCCTTACAGAATTGTGCATAGTCCTTCGTAAAAAGAAGGAAGATATGCCAACCCTGATCGAGTGCCTTTGTTGGCGCCAGAGACTGCGAAGTGGTAACACACAGCGCGAGAAACCTCTTCACGTCCTCAAAGAGAATTTCTGCTTCTGCGCGTGTAATTTCCAACTCCACCTGCATCTTGTTAAGCAGAATTGGGTGTTGGTAGCCATGCATGAGCTCGAAACACGAATGTGCGGGATGAACTCTCTCACATACCAATGGTTGTATCATCTCATACCTCCGTTGATTAGGAAAATCTATTGGGCAAAAAGATCTTTCAAAAACACTATACTCCTAAATTATATTTAGTCAATGGTACGGAAGCCTGCGGTAAAATCACTTTTCGGCGACCATGATGAAATACGGAGGGAAATTACGAACCTCGAATGAAAGATTTATTTTTTTCTTAAAATACTTTTTGAGGTACGGAAACATAAGAGGAGAAACTTGATAGATGATGAATCGTCCATGCTCCGAAAGTTTCTGAAATGTTTGTTTCGCAATTATGTCCCGTTCATTTGAATTGAAGAAAGAGAATGGGATACCGGAGATAACCGCATCAATGCGCGGGAGCTTCAACTCAGAGAGATTTTTACAAATTTTTAAAACGTCGCCCTGCACTATTTGAAGCCGAGGATCATGGATTTTCTTCAACAGTGCGATGAAGTGAGGATTCATCTCGATGGCAATGAGCTTCCCATCACGGGGCATATGGTCCAGAAGTGCCTTTGTGATGACCCCGTCTCCTGCCCCATACTCTATGATGCACGTGCGAGAATGATGGGGAAGTTTTTTTAAAATCTGTTTGACAACGAAACTAGAACTTGGGGTAAAAGCTCCGACTTTATAGTCTCGTAATGCGGTTTTAAAAAAATGAATCTTGGACATCGTTTTATATATCTAGTAGTGGGCGTGCCTGGACTCGAACCAGGAACCGCCGAGGTATAAGCTCGGTGCTCTAACCAATTGAGCTACACGCCCAGAGTGAGGCGCCGAACGAAGGATCTATAACTTGATCGTCACAGACCTGCGTCCAGACTCGTTCATACTACAACGAAGCTCCGAACTTGCGAATCTCGACTAGGCGACACCGCCGGGGACACTCGGCGCGATGATGATACCTTCCTCTTCTCTCTTTTTCGGCGTAATCCCGTTCGCAATCAAAATCTTTTCAAAGCTATCTCTCTCGACAGTTTCTTTCTCAATGAGTTCCTTCGCGATAGCGTCGAGCGCCTTGCGATGCTCAGTGATGACCTGTTTCGCGCGAACTTTCGCTTCTTCAATAATGCGAGCAACTTCGGCATCTATTTGCATCGCGACATGTTCGGAGTATGGCTCGTTCCCGAGCTGCCGCTCACCAAAAGCAATAGGGCCCAATTTTTCGCTCATGCCATAGCGGACGACCATATCGCGCGCAATCGCGGTAATGACCATGAGATCATTGGAGGGACCAGTTGTCACATCATCGAAGAGCATTTCTTCAGCGACGTATCCGCCAAGCGTTGCCGCGATGTCGTCGAGGAACTGCTTCTTCGACTGCATCTTCTTGTCTTCAAAAGGAAGCTTGAGTGTGTATCCTGCCGCTCGGCCACGACTGATGATAGAAATTTTATGCACCGGATCGGCATTCGGCAGTACCGAAGAGACGAGGGCATGACCTGCTTCGTGATAGGAGGTGAGTTCTTTTTCTTTTTTCGTAAGCAAGTGACTCTTGCGCTCGGGACCAAGCATCACTTTCTCTATCGAACGGATGAGGTCGTACTGTGTGACTTCTGTCCGATTCTCGCGCGCAGCAAGGATCGCACCCTCATTCATAAGTGAATAGAGTTCGGCGCCCGAGAAACCGGGCGTGCGCTCGGCGATGGCAGGGAGCGCCACATCAGGACCCAAAGGCTTCTTGCGAGCATGGATCTTCAAAATATCTTCGCGATCGCGGCGATCGGGGAGATCAATAGTCACGCGCCGGTCAAACCGCCCAGGGCGAAGCAGTGCCGGATCGAGGACATCGGGTCTATTGGTTGCCGCCATAACTACGACTTTTTCGTTTGGTTCGAAGCCGTCCATCTCGACGAGAATCTGATTGAGCGTCTGCTCACGCTCGTCATTGCCGCCACCGACACCCGTGCCGCGCACACGCCCGACCGCGTCGATCTCATCAACGAAAATAATCGCGGGCGCAGCCCTCTTTGCCATCTGGAAAAGGTCGCGCACTCTCGACGCTCCAACGCCGACGAACATTTCAACAAACTCGGAGCCTGAAATGGAGAAGAACGGCACACCCGCCTCGCCTGCCACAGCACGAGCAAGTAAGGTTTTGCCGGTGCCCGGCGCGCCCATTAAGATAATACCCTTTGGGATTCGCGCACCGATATCGAGGAACTTTTTCGGATTCTTAAGGAAGTCGACAATCTCGAAAAGCTCCTCCTTCGCCTCGCGCGCGCCCGCGATATCAGCAAAAGTAACACGCTGTGAGGAGTCGGAAGGGTCAGTGATACGTGCTTTTGATTGCCCGAAGTTGAGTGCCTGCATACCCGCCCCTTTGACCTGTCGCGAAAGGAACCAGAATATGAATCCAATGAAAAGAAGCGGCAGCAAAAACGGCGTGAGAGCGAGAAACCAAAATTGAAATCCTGACTGTCCCTGTATTGTAATCGACACTTTAGAGAGCTCTACGGGTGTCACGCCGTAGGTCGCGAGCGTCTCTGGAAGACCGGCAGAAGGATCCTTGCGCGAAGTCTTTTTAGATTCGTCGGTGTAGACAAGATCAAGCGAGTCACCATTCACGGTAATTGCACGTATCTTCCCTGCCGCAACATCTCCCGCGACAACTGAGAGCGGTACGTCGACGCTCGGCTTCATAAAGCTCTCAACGAGCGAGTAGGCGCTCATGAGAAGAAGGAATATGAGAATAGTTGTCGTAAAATTGCCAAAGAAGGACGGGCCGCCAAAAAGCGTTTTCCAATCATTGCCTTTTGAGGGCGTCAGTGTTGATTTCTTCTCCTTTTGTTTTTTCGAGAACGTGACGAGCGGCATTGAGGTACTATACTCTTCACAGGCGAGAAGATAAAGTAGCTGCCATCATCGCCTCACCCTTATGACCCTCATCAAAAACAAAAAAGCCCCAATACTCTACGAAACGCTCGAGACCTTCTCGGCGGGTATTGAGCTGCTCGGCCAGGAAGTAAAGGCGCTTCGTGGCGGGCATGGCTCGCTCGAGGGTGCACGGGTAGTGGCACGGGGCGGCGAAGCATATATCGTCGGCATGACTATCCCGCCGTACCAGGCGGCAAATATGCCGAAAAGTTACGAACCCGAACGGCCGCGGCGTCTCTTGCTCACGAAAAAAGAGATCACCACGCTTGCTACCGAGGAATCAAAGAAGGGATTGACAATTGTGCCATTTGAGGTGTATACTAAGAAGGGTCTTATCAAGGCACGCATTGCTATAGTTCGCGGCAAAGGGAAAGCTGACCGCCGCGAAGACTTAAAGAAGCGAGACGCAATGCGCGAAACAGGACGCCTTTTGAAAAATAGATAGAGCGATCGGTCGCGGCAAGCGCGGGAATGCTATCCTACTCTTTCCGGGGGTGATCGGCTTTGACGATTTGTTCCTTGAAAGACGTGCGACGCAGTGCACTCCCGCCCAACACTTTAATCTGGCGGGAAACATACTTGCAAAGAATACTCTAGCAAGCGTGAAGTCCCCGTACTTCGGTATGAAGGACTTCTCGTTCGCCTACGCGAAAGCCTAACGGCTCTTCGCCTTCGCGACGTTCATCCTCTCGGGCTCCTATAGCCGAAGGTATGGGCGGAATCATCTATAGGATCGATGTTCGGAATCCCGTCCGATACATCTAGACAAGGGATCGGGCAGGAATGGTTTCGTCTGCGTTCTTCGCATCCTGCCTCAAAGATAACGCTGACTACGCGTCGTAGAAACGCTTTCATAAACAGATTCGGACGGGGGTTCAATTCCCCCCGCCTCCACAAAACAAACATTGAGCGCCTTCGGGCGCTTTTTGTTTTGTGGAGGCGGAGCAAGCCTACTACCCACTCGCTTGACCTCTCCTTCAAAAAGCCATAGGCTCCGCGTGGATAGTTCCAAACCAATAGGAGGTGCTTACATGAGTGTAGGAAATTCCACAAGTCGTGATGCGGTAGCTGAATCGTTCATTCGATATGTATTAGAGATAGGCGCTATTGAGTTTCCCACTGAAGGACGGTCACTTCGTAGCGGCCGACTATCTCCTTACTTCTTCAATTCGGGATTGTTCACAAAAGGAGAATACATAGGAAATCTCGCAGAACTCTACTCGCGCGCTATCCGTCTGCATACCCATCTCAATCCGGACGTGATTTTCGGTCCAGCGTACAAAGGCATTCCACTTGCGGTAACCATTGCCGAATCACTTGGCAGCTATGTTGAATATGCATTCAATCGCAAAGAACCAAAAGGTCATGGTGAGGGAGGCGAGATCGTCGGGGCGACTCTCGAAGGGAAAAGGGTCGTCATAGTTGACGACGTCATCACTACAGGCGGCTCAGCGACAGAGGCTCTGGCGTCCGTACTGAAGCATGGCGGCATACCAGTCGGATGCGTAATAGCGTTTGATCGACAAGAACGGGCACATGATGAAAGTGATTACTCTGCAGTCCAGGAGTTCCATAGGAAAAATCGCATCCCCGTTTATTCAATTGCGACAACCTCTCATCTCATCGCATACCTCGAACAATCTCACACCCCGAAAATGTATCGGGACATCCCGAAGGAGATCGTCCTTGGAAAGCTCACCTCCTATTTTGAGAAGTACCGCAGCAAAATCTTGAGCTGAATACGACAACCCCCGGCACGCTCCGCGTGCCGGGGGTTTCTCTTTTTATGTTATTGAAAATTAGCGACGGGCTTTCGCACGTTCAGTCTCAGTGAGATACTGTTTGCGCAGACGCACGCTCTTCGGCGTAATTTCAAGATACTCGTCATCTGTCATAATTTCCATGCCGCGCTCAATCGTGAGATCAAATATCGGTACCAAGGTGAGAGCTTCGTCCATGCCCGAGGAACGGACGTTCGACTGATTCTTTCCCTTAGTCGGATTCGCTTGCATCTCTTCACCCTTAGAAGTATTGCCAATGACCATACCCTCATATACTTCCGTCGCCGGCTTGATGTACAACTGTCCGCGATCCTGGAGATACCAAAGCGAGTAGCCGAGCGCTTTCCCGGTCGCCATTGAAATCATCGAACCGACTTGGCGCTTCTTGATCTCTCCCGCATACGGCTTGAAACCGAGTACGCGTGAAGAAAGGATGCCCTCGCCCTTCGTATCGATGATGAACATATTCTTGTAGCCAAGGAGACCGCGCGTCGGACCCTCGAGTGTAAGGCGGACGATGTTACCGTGCTGAGTAAGATTCTGCAGTACGAACGCACGAGTGCCGAGCTTCTCGATGATGGCACCTTGAAATTCGGATGGCGTATCGATAATGACTTCTTCAAAAGGTTCTAGCTTCACTCCGCCTTCTTCGCGAATAATGACTTGTGGCTGGGAGACTTGGAGCTCATATCCCTCGCGGCGCATATTCTCGAGCAAGACAGCGATGTGGAGTTCGCCACGGCCGGATACGCGGAACAATTCTGCACTTCCGAAATCAATTTTGAGGCCGACATTCACTTCAAGCTCTTTCATAAGCCGATCGCGAATCTGGCGACTAGTCACATACTTCCCTTCTTTCCCAGCAAATGGGGAATTATTAACGAGGAAGTTGAGCGCGATAGTTGGCTCGTCCACCGCAATGGCTGGCAATGGCGCCGCCCCCTCATCTGTCGTCACCGTCTCACCGATATAAATGTCGGGAAGGCCGGCAATGAGTGCAATGTCTCCTGCTTTCGCCTCCGTAGTTTCGACACGATCGAGACCCTTGAAGGTAAAGACTTTTGTGGTACGTCCTGCACGCACCTCGCCATCCGGCTTTTTTATAAAGACGTTTTGATTGGGACGAACAGTTCCCGCATAAATGCGACCGACTGCGAGCCGACCCATAAAGTTATCATATGCGAGATTGAAAGGCTGGAGCATCAGGGGCGCCTCAGCGTCGGCATTGA
Organism: Minisyncoccota bacterium; assembly: GCA_022841985.1. Classification (GTDB taxonomy): domain Bacteria; phylum Patescibacteriota; class Minisyncoccia; order Phycocordibacterales; family Phycocordibacteraceae; genus C7867-001. The sequence goes on from JALHQL010000001.1 coordinate 35,172, forward strand.
GATTTGCCGGTGGTACCTTTTCGAGAATGAGGTCAAGGAGCGGCGTAAGATCCTTCTTCTCATCGGTGAGATTCTTTATCGCAATACCTTCGCGCCCAATAGAATACATAACGGGGAAATCAGATTGCTCGTCGGACGCGCCAAGTTCAAGAAAGAGTTCGAGTACCTGCTCTTCAGAGCGGGCCGGATTAGCCGCTGGCTTATCGATTTTATTAAGTACGACGATTGGTTTTAGCCCGAGTTCCAAAGACTTCTTGAGTACGAAACGAGTCTGGGGCATAGGTCCTTCCTGCGCGTCGACAACGAGCAGCACCGAGTCGATCGAGCGCAGCACGCGCTCGACCTCGCTGCCGAAGTCCGCGTGGCCTGGCGTATCGACGATATTGATCTTCGTGCCTTTGTACTCAACTGCCGCGTTCTTGGCGTAAATGGTAATGCCGCGCTCAAGTTCGAGCGCGTTGGAATCCATCGACGTACCTTCAGAAGCAGCTCCGGTCTGCTTAAGGATGGCATCAGTAAGTGCCGTCTTTCCGTGGTCGACGTGTGCGATGATAGCGATATTGCGTATCTCCATAGCGATAAAATAAAAATGAAAAATGGCCGCAGGGGCCGATGGGTTCAATATACAATAGAGAGGATTTTATGCAAGGTCAACAGTATGACGAATATAATTGCTCAACACTCTCTGTGCAGAAAAGAACGACGGTGGATAGCGCTCGGACCATACTTACGAAGCTGTGCATAGTGCGCTTTGGTGCCGTAGCCTTTATGCTTTTCAAAACCATATTCCGGATACCGCGCGGAGAGTTCAAGCATAAGCCGATCGCGACTCACTTTTGCTGCGATAGAAGCAAGTGAAATAATCGGGATGAGTGCGTCGCCATGGATGATAGTTTCTTGCGAATATTCGGACGGCGCGCGAAGCGCGCCGTCGAGCTTTACAGTTACAAGTGCTGCATCTGGCGCAAGAGCATTCACGCCACGAGAAAGTGCGCTATGTACTGCCCTCACGATACCTTCCCTATCAATCATTTCGGCACTTTCGAACTCGACCGCAAATCGCACGTCGCCACGAGCAGAACGTGCTTCTAGCATTGCAAAAATTTTTTCACGCTTTTTTTCAGATATTTTTTTTGAATCCGCTACCCCTGGAAACTCCTGGGCGACATTAAATCCTTCAGGTACAGCAACTATTCCCACTGAGACTGGTCCCGCCAAAGGCCCTCTGCCAGCTTCATCCACTCCGAGCATAAATCGCATACAGAAAGTATACTATTCACATGGCATCGCGATTCATACATCTCCATACGCACAGTCACTACACATTCCTTCAGGCATTGCCAAAGGTGAACGAGTTAGTTGAGAAAGCGAAAAAAGAAGGAATGGACGCACTTGCGCTCACCGATGGCGGCAATATGCACGGCGCCATTGAGTTCTACAAGGACGCAACCAAAGAAGGTCTGAAGCCAATCCTTGGCGTTGATGCGTATCTCGCACCGCGTTCTCGAAAAGAGCGAGACCCGAGTATTGATGCGAAACGTTCGCGCATCGTACTTCTGGCAGAAAATAACGAAGGATATAAGAACCTCCTTGCCCTTGTCACAAAGTCATGGACGGAAGGTTTTTTTGAGCGCCCGCGCATGGATAAAGATTTGCTGCGCGAACATCATCGGGGAATTATCGCGCTTCTGCCTTCATTCGCGGGAGATATCGCGCAGCTCTTGCGCGCAGGCGACACAGATGGCGCCGCAGCTGCACTTGCAGAATTTAAAGATATATTCGGTACCGACAATGTCTTTCTCGAAATCACGCACCATCCGCATGTTGCCGGACACGAAGCACTTATGAAAAAGATTGTGGAGCTCGCGCGCGCAAGCAACACGCCACTTGTCGCTCAACACGATGTCTACTATTTAAACCCTGACGATCGGGGCGCTACCGAGACCATGCGCCGCATCCAGCAAGGCTCGCACGGCAGGAATGAAGACGAGGACTTCTCTTTCATCAGCGAGAAGCGTGCCCTCGAGCTTTTCAAGGACACTCCCGAAGCAATTGATAACACGCGGAAAATCGCCGATCGTTGTAACCTTTCTTTTGATCTTGGGAAGTGGACATTCCCATCGGTGCCGGTATCGCCCAGTTTTAAAAATCATGATGAAGAGTTACGAGCGAAGGCATATGCCGGTATCGCCATAAGGAAACTTGAGGAGTCAAAAGAAGTTGTTGATCGCATTGAATATGAGTTAAAAATTATTATCGGCAAAGGGTTCGCGGTGTATTACCTCATCGTCGCCGATCTGCTCGCCTTCGCCCGTGACAATGGCATCCTCACTACCACCAGAGGTTCGGCCGCAGGGAGCCTCGTCGCCTATCTTGTAGGTATCACTAACGTAAACCCGTTATTCTATAAGCTGCCTTTTGAGCGATTTCTCAACCCTGAGCGTCCAAAAGCGCCGGATATCGACATGGACATAGCCGACAACCGCCGCGACGACATGATTGCGTATACAAAACAGAAGTATGGCGAAGATCATGTCGCACAAATTGGGACCTTCGGCACCATGATGGCACGAGCCGCGGTCCGAGACGTCGCCCGCGCTCTTGGACACGCCTACACGACCGGCGACCGCATTGCAAAACTCATTCCCATAGGTTCACAGGGCTTCCCTATGACTATTGATCGTGCGCTTGAATTAGAACCTGATTTGAAGTCATTGTATGACGAAGACGATGATGCTCGCGAGATTATCGACCTTGCGAAACGCATTGAGGGCTGCGTGCGGCACGTTGGTGTCCATGCAGCAGGTGTTGTGGTAGCACCGACGCCGCTTGTCGAGTGGGCGCCCGTACAGCCCGACCCGAAAGGCACCGGTAAAATCATCACCCAATACGATATGTACTCCATCACCGATGAGTACGGCGGCGTCGGACTTCTGAAGTTTGACTTTCTTGGTATTAAAAATCTCGCGATTCTCGCCGATGTCGTCGAGCGTGTCCGCGAGACACGCGGTGTCGAAGTCGACATTGAGAACGTCCCGATCGACGACCCAAAAACATTTCAAATGCTCGCACGCGGAGAGACCGAGGGCACCTTCCAGTTAAACGGCTCTGGTATGACTCGCTGGCTTAAAGAGCTTCGACCGACCACTATCCACGATATCAATGCCATGGTTGCTCTCTATCGCCCAGGTCCGATGGAAACGATTCCGCAATATATTGAACGCAAACATAATCCGAAACTCATCCGCTTCGTGGACCCTAGGATGAAAGATTACCTTGATTTCTCCTACGGCCTTCTTGTGTATCAAGATGATGTTCTTCTTACCGCCATCACGCTCGCCGGTTACTCATGGCTTGAAGCAGATGCGCTACGTAAAGCCATGGGTAAAAAAATTCCTGCAGTCATGCAGGCGGAGAAAGAAAAGCTGCTCAAAGGTTTCGTTACCTATGGAAAACTCTCAAAAGAAAAAGCAGAGACGCTCTGGCTCTTGATTGAGCCCTTTGCAGCATACGGCTTCAACAAGGCGCATGCGGCGAGCTATGGGAAAGTCGCTTATCAAACTGCTTATATGAAAGCGAACTACCCGGTTGAATATCTCTCCGCGCTTCTGACCGCCGATTCGGGCGACACGGAGCAAATCTCGATCTTTGTTGCTGAGGCGAAACGCATGGGTATCCCTGTGTTGCCGCCAGATGTCAACGAGAGCGGTAGCGTCTTCACTGTCGTCGGCGAACAAAAAGATGTCATTCGATTCGGTCTCTCATCTATCAAGAACTTCGGCGATGGGATTTCAGAAGCCATCATCACCGAACGGAAAACGCACGGTCCTTTTACAACACTTTCCGATTTTCTTTCCCGTGTTGGTTCGAAAAACCTGACAAAGAAATCCCTTGAGTCACTTATAAAATGTGGCGCGCTTGACTCTCTCAGCCCGCAAGAAGGCGGTCGTGGCACTTTGCTTGAAAGTATTGAGACCATGCTTGCTTTCCATCGCGAAGCAACTGCCCTTGCACCGCAGGACTCACTTTTCGGCGCGATCATGAAGCCGCCGCCACTCACTCTCCCTGCCGGCAAGCGCATATCGCTCATGGACAAACTTATTTGGGAGAAAGAATTGCTTGGTATCTACGTAAGCGGTCACCCACTTGAGGTGCATCAAGAAATCGCCAAAAAAGCAGTCCTCTCAATTGCAAAAATAAAAGCGGAACCGCAATCAGGAATGTTGCTTATCTTGCCAGTACTCGTGTCGGTCGTGCGCTCGCTCCTTACTAAAAGCGGCGAGAAGATGGCATTTATCACCGTCGAAGATACTACTGATTCAATTGAGGCGGTCATCTTCCCAAAACTATTTAAAGAACATGCGGCCGCGATAGTCCCTGGCGCGTGCCTCCTCGTAAAAGGAAAAGTCTCGGTCCGAAACGGCGAGACCTCGCTTGCAATCGAAGGCATTAAAATGCTGTAAAACAGTTGGTCTCGCCATCCCTCGCCGTAAAACGGACGGAGCGTTCTAGTCGATTCCGGTAAATCGTTCCCTGCTATACCGCTTGGGAAATACGGGCGACGACAAGTTCGTGAGGGAGACTCGCAAGAAACCATCCGGCTTTGGGACCTGAATCGCGATTGAGGAAGATGCGATAGATGGCCTGAAAAAGTTCTTTCGGCTGTATAGGAATCTCGGTCTTGAGCTCATGAAGACGCAAATGAAGTTCTTCGCCCGAACGCGCACCTTCCTGAAGAAATGCAGCAAGTGCTGAGAGCGCCTTCTTTTGCGTATCGGAAAGTTCGACATTCGGCATTTCTTCTTGTAATTCATATTTAAATTCTTCTGGGGCGTAGGTTGAAAGCCAGAATTTGGCATACCGCGCACGCTCTTCGAGCATCGACGCCTCATCTTCATTCAGTGCACTTCCCTTTGTTCTCATTGCTTCTTCTTTGAGTGAAAGATGTGCCATTTGTACGATGAATGCGACTTCGCGGAAGCGCATTACCCAGGGGGCAGTAAGTGCCGCGCGACTCTCTGGAAGCTCACAGAGCGCAAAGAGACGCGAGTAATCATCTGCCTTCCCTTCGCGCACACCAAGAGCCAGTTCATCATACCAGTCATAGAGCCGTGGCACTGATTCCCCTGCAGGATCAATATCGATCTGCTCGCGAATATCTTTCCCGATGAGTGCAAGACGGAAAATTTGAGGTGGGAAAAGATCGCACATATCTTTAGCGCTACTCCCGCGACCTTTTGAGGAAGACATTTTCTTTCCGCCAACAAGAAAGAATTCATAGGGTATATCGAAGGGCGGTTCCTGGCCGAACACTTCACGACAAATATGATTCGCAACGTCGCGCGAACCGCCTTTAGTTGAGTGATCCTTACCACCTCCCTCGATGTCGACACCTTGTGCAATCCACTTCGCAGCCCAATCAACTTTCCAGAAAAGCTTCGCTGCTCCTTTCCATGGAGCAGCACGACTTGTATGCCCACAACTCTTCACCTCGTCCAGATTCTTGTCGCACGCATACCCGACGGTCTGACCATCATAATCGTATGCACGGGTCGTCATTATCTTTCCGCACGCTTCACATACAACGGAAATCGGAAGCCATGACTCATCTTTCACAGATCCGGAAACCTCTTTCAGAATGCGCCGCACATCGTTCGCGCGCGCAAGTGCACTCTCGATAAACGGATCCATCTTCCCCGACTGATACAATTCAGTTGCGCGATAATAGCTCGGGGTAAAACCGGCTTTTTGGTGCACTCCGACGAATTCATCGCCAAAATATTCTGCGTAATTCTTAAAACCCGGCTCTGGGCTCGGGACTGTATATAAAGGCTTTCCGAGATGCTCTCTGAATTTCTCCGCATCAAGGTAACCCGGTATCGAATCGAAGGGATCAAAGTCATTGAGCTCGAAACGAAACTCATTTGCTATACCTTGTTCCGAAAAAACTTCTGAAATAAGACTATGTATTGCGACACCTCGCATACTCCCGACGTGCACCCGACCGGAGAGTGTCTTCTCATCGCGAATAAGAAACGTCTTTCCGTTCCGAGGCGTACGCGTATTCCGGATCTCGCTCGCTATGCGGTCAGCCCACAACATGAATCCATCGTATCACCTAGTAGGTGATTTGCTAAATTATGCTACTTTCTCGATCGTATACGTTTGCTTGCCGTTCGGCGTACTGAAAGCAAAGACATCACCCTTCTTCTTTCCCATAAGCGCAGCCCCAAGAGGGGACAGGTGAGAAAGCTTTTTCACACGCATATCAGCCTCTTCACTACCGACGATAATGTATTCATGCACATCCGCACTCCCCTCTTTTCTTATTGAAACTTTTGAGCCGAAGCTAACCTCGTTTTTCTTTTTACCATCAGTAATGATTTTTGTGTACTTCACCAATTCTTCGAGTTTCTTGATGCGCTCTTCAGCCGCAGCTTGCAAATCACGCGCTTCTTGATACTCGGCATTTTCTGAGAGATCACCGAGCGAACGAGCATATTCGAGATTCTTCGCAATCTCAGTGCGACGCACTGTTTTCAAGTGCTCAAGCTCGTGTATCATCTCATCGAATTTCTCTTGTGATACGACGGTATTTTGTGCATCGGACATAATGAAGTATTAAAAAATTATAAAGGGACGTTGTGTGTGCGCATTGTACGCGAGCAATACGAGAGTGCAATAGCTGTACTGATGTGACAATACATAATAAAAGGGGATGAGTCGCGTGACCCATCCCCCTGTCCACGAATTTCACGTGGCGTTAGCTTTTGCTCTCCTCCTCTCTAATGGCAGCCTGTGCCGCCGCCAATCGCGCAATTGCTACGCGATATGGTGAACAACTTATATAATCCAGACCGACCTTATGAAAGAACTCTATTGAACCCGGATCGCCGCCATGCTCACCACAAATGCCGAGCTTGATGCCGGGACGTGTTTCTCTGCCGCCGACAATACCTTGTCTGATCAAAGTGCCGACCCCTTCTCGATCGAGCATCGCGAAAGGGTCCGCGTCCATGATCTTGTTGTTTCGATAGAAGCCAATAAACTTCGCAGCGTCGTCACGGGAAAATCCAAACGTCGTCTGAGTGAGATCATTGGTTCCAAATGAAAAGAACTCTGCTTCCTGTGCAATCTGATCGGCTGTCACGCAGGCGCGTGGTAACTCGATCATCGTTCCCACCAGATACTCTATCGTGACTCCATACCGGTCCATGGTTTCTTGCGCGACCTCGCGCACCAAGTCCTTCTGTGACTTCATCTCGGACACCATACCCACTAAAGGGATCATGATCTCCGGGACTATTTTCTTACCCTCTTTCGCCAACTGGCAAGCCGCTTCCATAATGGCGCGAACTTGCATTCGCGTAATTTCCGGCATCGTAATCCCGAGCCGGCACCCGCGCAATCCCAACATCGGATTGAACTCATGGAGTTCCTCGACACGGGCCAGCAAACGACGCTTCTCTTCGAGATCTGTGGGACGAGTGCCCATAAATTCCAAATGTGCGACTTCAACCATCAGATCTTCACGTTTCGGCAGAAACTCGTGCAAAGGCGGATCCAGTAATCGAATGGTTACTGGGAACCCTTCCATAACACGGTACAGCCCAATGAAGTCCTCCCTCTGCAATGACAAGAGCTGTGCAAGAAATTCCTCTCGCTCTTCCGTGGTTCGCGCGAGAATCATGCTCTGCATGATTTTGATGCGGTTTTCGGCAAAGAACATGTGCTCCGTGCGAACGAGACCAATTCCTTCCGCACCGAAGCCCCGTGCAATCTTCGCCTGATCCGGTACATCCGCATTCGCTCGCACTTTCAATTTTCTCTTGCCGTCTGCCCATGAGAGCAATGTGGAGAAAAGAGAATGTTTCTCAGATTTGCTCGGATCCAATTTCCCCTGGATGACCTGAATGACTTCAGAATCCATCACGGGAATACTGCCAGAATAGACGTGCCCCATCGAACCGTTCACAGAAATGAAATCGCCTTCGCGAAACACCTCCGAGCCGATCCTGATGGACTGCCTATTGATGACCTCAATGGCTTCACACCCAACCACACAGACTTTACCCATCTGTCTAGCCACTACCGCTGCATGCGATGTCATGCCGCCACGAGCAGTTATAAAGCCCTCCGCGGCATTCATCCCATGAATATCGTCGGGGCTCGTTTCCTGTCGCACCAACACCACCCGCTTACCAGAGGACTTTCTTTTAACAGCCTCCTCTGAAGTAAACACAATCTCCCCTGATGCAGCTCCCGGTCCTGCCGGCAACCCTTTGCAAAGCAGTGTAGCCTTACTCTCCTCCTTCGTATTGAAGATGGGATAGAGATACTGCTCCAACTGATCGGGACTGACTCGCAACAACGCTTCGCGTTCCGAAATGAGTCCTTCATGGACCATGTCAATAGCGATGCGTACCGCGGCAATACCGGTCCGTTTGCCCACACGTGTTTGCAACATATAGAGCTTGCCCTCTTGAATCGTGAACTCCAAGTCGAGCATGTCACGATAGTGCCGCTCGAGAATCTTGTACGTACGTACCAGCTCCTCATAAGCTTCCGGCACTTCCTCCATAAGGGCACTCATCGGAAGAGGGGTTCTGATGCCAGCGACGACATCTTCCCCTTGCGCATCCATCAAGCACTCCCCGAAGAACACCTTCTCACCTGAATTGGGATTGCGCGTGAACGCGACACCCGTACCACTTGTGTTTCCCATATTCCCAAAGACCATAGCCATGACATTGACTGCTGTCCCCCAGGAGTCTGGAATACCATTTAGTCGTCGGTAGGTGACAGCGCGTGCGCCATTCCAAGAAGAGAACACAGCATGAATCGCCATGTTCAACTGCTCATGCGCATCGTCTGGAAAGTTTTTTCCCGTTTCTTTCTTCACCAAGATCTTAAAACTCTCCACAAGATCGCGCAAAGATCCCACACGGAAATCGGTATCATGCACGATTCCCATTTCCACCTTTTTGCGATTTAAAATTTCTTCAAAAAGATGTCGTGGGACTCCCATGACAATACTGCCGAACATGGCAATGAATCGACGATAACTGTCCTGCGCGAATCGCTCATTACCTGTTTTTTGGGCAAGTCCTTTTACCGTTTTCCTCGTAAGTCCGACATTCAGTACCGTGTCCATCATCCCTGGCATGGATGCCTGGGAACCGGACCGGACTGAAAGGAGAAGGGGGTTTTCGGAATTTCCAAACTTCAGACTCATCAGGTGTTCGATTTTCTCAAGTGCTTCTTTGACCGAATCCAACATGCGGAGAGGATAGATATTCCCCCGCTTGTAATACTCAATACAAGCTTCGGTCGTGATAGTGAAGCCTGGAGGAACAGGAATCCCAAGATTGGTCATCTCTGCCAATCCTGCGCCCTTGCCGCCAAGCAATTCCCTCATACGGGCATCGCCTTCGGCTTCCCCATCACCAAAGAAATATACCCATTTGGGAATACTTCCTTCTAACGTTGCACCGTCAAGTTCCGGAAATATACTTCCCTCTTTCCGCTGCGTCATACGCTAGTCCTCCTTTGTATGAAGTGTAAGTGAGTGAACAAACTCGAACTCTTGGCAAACAGCACTATGCCTCCCTGTAAGATAGACGTCGTATACGCCCTCCTTTCATTCGATAGAATGTATAGGTTTATTCACAATGTACATCGCGATATCCTCGATGACTATAGTGAAAATTATAACCATTGTCAAAATATACCCACTTTAAAAACCGCTCTATTAATTCCCCGCTATTGATGCAGTCGTAGTGGACGTCCCGCCGACATACGGAGAATTTTCTGCATGCAAGGATTTAAAAAGGTCCCGCATCACATTCACCGCCTGTGACCCAGTACCGGCAGGCCCTCGTTCAAGCACAACTGTAAAAGCATATCTCGGATTTTCATAAGGAAAGAACCCAACTACCCATGAATTATCATACTGATTACGCGTACCAGTCTCTGCCGTACCAGTCTTTGCGGCGACCGTGACGTAAGAAAGATTAATTGCCCCTGCAAGCGCGCTTGTCACCGTCTGACGCATACCTTCTCGGACAACCTGAAGTGAGGAAGCATCCACGGGTACTTCCGTATATTCTGGGGTTTGTCCGGCAAGTAACGTGGGAGTGAACAGCTTTCCGTTGTTTGCCAATGCTGCAGTCGCCCGCGCCATCTGAATCGGCGTCACCTGCACCGAGTACTGCCCGATCGATGTAAAATACGTGTCCCCAAGATACCAAGGCTCATCGAAGGTCGATTTCTTCCATTCGGGAGTCGGAATGAGTCCTCTTGTCTCTTCTGGCACATCAATACCTGTCAAACTCCCAATGCCGAACTGCTGATACCAATATGCAAGCCGATCTATACCAAGACCTTTTTGGTTCTTGAATCCGCCACCAACTATGTAGAAAAAAACGTCCGACGACCATGCAATTGCCTTCTTCACATCAACAGGACCGAGAGGCTTCCAGCTTCTAAATACATACGACTTCCCGGGACGATACGGGTCAGGGATTGAAATGGAACCAGGGTCGTCAAAAATGGTCTCTGGCGTAATGATACCGTCAGTGAGTGCTCCTGCGGCAATGAATGGCTTCACGATAGACCCGGGCGCGTAGACGCCTTGCACGGCATGATCAATAAACGGATTGCCAGGATCCTTAGAGTAACCGGCGATGATTTCAGAAGGACCTCCATTCGCCATGACATTTGGATCGTAGCTCGGATAGGAGACGATCGCCCGCACCGCGCCTGTATGCACATCCATAATCACGCCAGCTCCGCTAATGAAGCTTTTATTGCGTGCAACATCCTCAATTGCCTTTCCGAACAGTTTTTGGAGATTCGCATCAATCGATAGTTGAACGGTTTCCCCTGCTTCCGCAGGCTCCATAGTACCCTCGGAACGGATTCTGCCAAATGCATCCGTCTCAGTGAGCAATCGACCATTCTTGCCGGCAAGGCGCGAATCATATTGCGCCTCGAGACCCGCGAGACCCGTCTGTTTCGTATCATAATAAATACCCTTTGCATCCTTCTTCGGATGCGAGGTATACCCAATGATATGACCAAAAGAAGGTGCTGGATAATTACGTCTTACACTACCATCTTCTTTCTCAATATTTTCGGCGACTACGACTCCAAAAATATCAGTGATAACTCCTCTTGGGGCAAAAAGCGTCCTGACTTCGAGAGAATTCTGCGCACTTTCAGCGGCGAAGATGGCCCCATTGGTAATTTGAAGATGCCAAGTACGAATGATGAGGATAAGCATGAGAAGCAAAAGAGTGACACCGATCGCGAAGAATGTCCTGCGCGAAAGTGGCTTCTCTAGTCTTCCCTCAAAGCGCGATCGATCGAAACCCGGAGCATTTGAGGCATCGAGAAATATTTCATCGGGAGCAATTTCTGCATTCCATCTTTTTATGCGCCGCCATATCATCCCCTCATAATACTCGCTCTCAGTCGACTGCGCACGATGAATGCAATACCAGTCATAGCGGCCCCGTAGAGCGTAAAGAGCGGTAGTGTGTTCGTGTGCGGAGTGTAATAGAGAGTATCAGCGAATATACCCACGGCGAGCGGTATAAGCGGTTCCGTAAACGCTAAGACGACAGCGAAAGTGGCAGCAAATGGCCACGGAAAAAATATGACTGATGTAAGAGTAAAAAACGTGAGGATTCCTCGCATCATGGAGTTGAAGTTGCGAACAAAAAAGCGCCGGAATCTCCTATGCCCGTATCACGAAGTGCGACCCAAGTGATTGAAAAAAGATTCAGCACGGGTGTAATGCGCAGGACAACTCCAGGTGCCGTCGGGTCGTCATCAATACGCGTAACGGTACCAATAGGGAGCGCACCAGGACCCGGAGCAAATACTGTATCACCGACCATTACCTTCGCAGAGCGTGCAAGTGATGCGCTCATCGCACCTCCACCGACTCCACGGATTGTGAGTGGGATATTCTCGCGTCCGACCCAGCCATGCACGACCGTATTGGGCGCGGAGAAAAGAGTTACTCGGGAAAAATCGGCAAGAACTGACGAAACCACTCCTATTGGGACGCCGTCTGCGCCAAATGCCTCCTGACCAAGAGTGACGCCTACTTTCGTTCCAGCAGCGAGCACGAGAGTGTCGTACGGACTCTCGGGTGGGCGGGCGATAACGCCAGCAAGTATTTTTGAAATGCTCTTTCCCTCAACTCCTGAAGAACCTAGAAGTGCTGAAAGCGCCAGTTCTTTTGCGAGCAATGCTTTATTTTCGTTTGCAAGAGCGGCATTTTCATGCTTCAACTGCTCGTTATGCAGAGCAAGAACGGCCGTATCGCCAAAACTAGAGGTGATGACAAAAGTTTTTGCGGCGAGTACGTCAGCCGCGCGAAATACGGGTGAGAATATCTGCCAAAAAATATTCGGTGCAAGAAGACGTACGAGGAGCACCAAAATAACACCCGAGCAGGCAATACTGCCCCACGAAATATTCGTGGACGATAGGAGCGCGTTACGCTTCGCTAAGAATGTCCTCTTCATTGATAAAAAAATCAACGTATGGCTCAGGATCTTCGGTTACAACCCCAGCGCCACGTACGACAGCCGTCAGTGGATCTGCGGTCACTTTGACCGGCACTCCGAGCATTTTCTCAAGGATTTGCGGCAGACCTCGCAGGAGCGCTCCTCCGCCGAAGACGGTTACTCCGTGTTGTAAGACATCGGAAAGGAGCTCAGGCGGAGTTGCTTCAATGACTTCCTTCATGGCTTCCATAAGAGCATCAAGTGAAGGCATGATCGCCTCGCGAACATGACTATCGGTAAGCGTTATTTCGCGTGGGAGTCCTGTCGCAAAATCGCGGCCACGCACACTCTTCGAGAGAGCTTCCGAGAGCGGAATAACCGTGCCAATCGATAGCTTCACATCCTCGGCAGTACGCTCGCCGATACCGAGTTTGAATTCGCTTCGCACGAATTCGATGATGTTGTCGTTGAAACGATCCCCAGCAATATGCGAACTCTTAGACGCAACAACACCCTTGAGCGCAATGACCGCGATATCGGTCGTACCGCCACCGATATCAAGGACCATCGTACCGACGGCTTCAGAAACCGGCAGTTTTGCACCAATAGCGCCCGCGACCGGCTCCTCAAGAATGATCGCCTCACGGGCACCCGCATTCTTTGCTGCATCGCGCACCGCGCGACTCTGGACGTTTGTCACACCAGTTGGCACGCCTATAACGACACGTGGACCGAACAGCCGGGCGCGGCCACTCTGCGCTTTATTAATGAAATAGGTAAGAAGCTCTTCGGTCACTTCAAAATCCGAGATGACTCCGTGAGAAAGCGGACGCACGACGCGGATATGTGCGGGAGTCTTCCCGAGCATCATTTTCGCTTCCTTTCCTACTGCGACGACCTGATTCGTCTTGTCATTGACCGCAACGACTGACGGCTCATTAATGACGACACCGCGACCGCGCACATATACAAGAGTGTTTGCTGTCCCTAAATCAATTGCGATGTCGCTGCTGAACAGTGCGTTTTTTGAAAATTTCGACATACTCCTAGGCAAGAAGCTCCGTGCGCAACTTTTTAACAACTTCGCCATTTGCACGTTCACACACTTCGAACGTACCCGTTGCAATTGCGTCACGACCGACCACGATACGTTTCGGAATACCAAGCAAATCACTTTCCGTAAACTTCTGTCCAACGGACATGTCGCGATCATCATAGAGGACTTCAACACCCGTTTTTACAAAATCTTCATAGAGCGCATCGGCTATTTTCGAAATGTCATCTCCTGATTTCCCAAGAGAGACGAGATGTATAGAAAACGGAGCAACACTTTCCGGCCAGACCAAACCTTTCTCGTCAGACAAGAGTTCCACAATCGTGCCCATGAGACGCGCCGGACCGATACCATAACTACCCATATACACCGAAGTTGCCTTCCCTTCGGCATTTTTGTAGGACAAACCGAGCGCATCAGAAAATTTCGTACCGAGCGTAAAGATATTCCCGACTTCTATAGCTTTCTCTTCTTTTAGATTTTCCTTGGTGATACCGCTAGTCGCATACACTTCTGAATCGTCATAGACCTCCTTATTAAGTGCGAGTTTCTTGCTGACATCTATGTATATAGTGTCCTCTCCTGCATCGCAAACAGTTTGATACTCGTGTGAATACTTACTAAAAGAACCCCCCGAAGCAAAAGTGCGATAGGTTTTATCACCGATGCCGACGCGTTTAAAAATATTTTCGTACGCGATAGCAACTTTTTCATAATACTCTTTATGACTATCCGCATCCTTTGAAAACGAATACAAATCTTTCATGATGAATTCACGCGTGCGCATAATACCTGACTTTGCACGAGTCTCATTGCGAAATTTGTTTTGAAATTGATAGATGTACCGTGGTAAATCTTTATACGAAGAGATGTGTTCGGTCATGAGAGCCGCTAATGGTTCTTCATGTGTGTTACCAAGACCGAGCTCGCCACCGTTTTTCAAATACGTCTTAAACCAGACATCGACAACAGTATCGTCCCAACGCCCGCTCTTTTTCCAAATTTCGGGATTTTGAAGGGTCGTCAATAGTACCTCCTCTCCTCCAATCGCGTTCATCTCTTCGCGAATGATTCCGATAATTTTATGTAACGTACGAAGACCGAGCGGAAGGAAATCGTATACTCCCGCCATCTCCTTATGGATGTAGCCGGCGCGCACGAGAAGTTGTGCATTCTTCGCCACTTCGCCCGTAGGCGCCTCGCGCCGCGCTTTCGTGAAAAGTCTTGATTGTCTCATGCGAGCAGTATATGCCCCACACGCATTGAGTGCAAAATGAGGGAACCTGCAAATGATTCTTTTGAGCCGCCTCTCGGATTTGAACCGAGGACCTTCACTTTACAAAAGTGTTGCTCTACCAACTGAGCTAAGGCGGCATTCCTCTACTGTATATCAGGAACTTCGGAAGGTGTCGCCTTGAGGCGACCTTTGAAATCGGACAAAGTCTTCACATACCCTCTTGCATTCTCACGCGGTACCGCATCGACTGCACGCTGAGTGCGCAGATGTCGAATAGTGCGAGTGAGGAGACGTTCAATCGCGCGCACTACCAAAAGCGAAAGGTGCGCAACATCGTGCCCAAAACGCACAGCAAAACGATGTATCTCATCGAGAAAGAACGCGCCGAAGTCGACATGCGCAAAGATAAATGCAAGACGGACGACTTGCTGATCGAGGCGCATGCGTGCACTAGCAAAAACACGTATGCCACGACGCTCCTCGTATCCAACAAGTACAAAGAAGCCCAGGAGAAGCACGAGCGTCGTGAGAATAAATAAGAGATTCGCCATAGCGACTAGCGAGAGGAGAGACGTGCGAAACGGCTCACTTCGACTCGTTCACCAAATTTTTGCGTCGCCTCATTCAAAAGATCGCGAATAGTCTTACTCTCGTCTTTGATAAAAGACTGGTCCAAAAAGACTTGGTCACGGAAGTAACTCGCCAGCTTGCCCTCAAGAATCTTTGCCCGCATCTCGGCTGGTTTGTCAGCGACCTCTTTCTCAAACACGGCGGTTGCGGCCCGCTTCGCTTCTTCCGGAATTTCATCAGACGTCGCAAAGGAAGGATTTGTTGCGGCAACGTGCATAGCAAGGTCGCGTGCAAGTACTCCAAACTCCGGATTCTTAGCAACGAAGTCGGTCTCGCAAGACAGAAATACCATTGCACCGATGTTTCCGTCGTGCGTGTAGCTACCTATGATACCGGCAGCGAGCGAACGATCCGCCTTTTTAAGCGCAGAAGCCGCCGAATGCTTCTTGAGGATGACCGTTGCTTTCGCAATATCACCGCCCGCTTCTTCAAGCGCTTTCTTGCACTGCATGACGGACACTCCCGTTGCTTCCCGCAATTCTTTTATGCTGTCAGTGGTAATTTCCATAGGTATTAAAAAATAATAACACACCGTAACTTACTACCAAACGAGCGCGCGAAATAATGAGATTATTATTTCATTATTTTGAGCAAGCTTTGTCTGCAAAGCTTACGCCGCCTGCCCCTTCAAGAATGCTTCGGTAAGCTCGGTAAGGATAAGCCGCACCGTCTCGCGCGATGTGTCGTTTGCGACTATTGGATACGCCGCCTCACGGAGATTGCAGTCCGAACTCATGATGGCAATGATAGGGATACCCGCATCGTTTGCCTCCTTGACCGCATGCTTCTCGTGCTTCGTATCAACAACAAGAAGCGCATCCGGCCGTTTCGTAAGCGTCGTGATGCCATCGAGACGTTCTTCGAGACGTTTCTTCTCGCGGCCGATGTATACGAGCTCAAGTTTCGTATGCTGCTTTGCGAGCGTACCTGCAGCACCCTTTTCAGAGAGTTCCGCGAGTCGCTCAATGCGCTTCTTGATTTCATTCCAATTGGAGATGGTGCCTCCAAGCCAGCGTGCGGCAACGAAAGGTGCAGAAATGTCCTGCGCCGCTTTTTTCACGAACGCGGCAATCTCAACTTTCCCGCCGACAAAAAGAATTGTCTTGCCTTCCTTTGCAAGGGTCGACATAACGGTCTTGGCCGCTTCGAGCTGTTCGGACGTCTTTACAAGGTCTATGATCTCTTGCCGCCCCTTCATGCCCACTAGAAAAGGCTTCATCGAGGGGTGCCGGCGACTCTTTACCTGCGCAAAATGCGCCCCCGTGTCAAAGAGGCGTTTAAACTCAGTCGCATCGCTCCCGGTAGTCATGTGGGACTACAGTACTTTGAAATCAAGCGAAATGCAAGCACCGGAGATATCATTCCCCTTCTACAGCCTCTCCAACACCTCCATGAACCGCGGCACCATGGAGTGCGCTTACGATGTCGTCAATACCGCCCGCAAGAATCTTCGGTAGATTGTGCCACGACTCCTTCAGTCGATGATCGGTAACCCGGTCTTGCAGGTAATTATAAGTACGAATCTTCTCGGAGCGGTCTCCGGTACCTATCTGCTCTTTACGCTCAGCCGCATGCTTCTTTGCCTCTTCCTCTTCACGAAGCACGTCAAGTTTCGCGACAAGAATCTGCATAGCTTTCTCACGGTTCGCAAGCTGACTACGCTCCGAGGAGGAGCGTACGTCGATACCGGTCGGAATATGCACGAGTCGCACCGCGGACTCAACTTTGTTCACATTCTGTCCACCTGCCCCACCGCTGCGCGAAAACTCCATGCGAATATCCGCCGGGTTGATTTCAATCTTCGACTTATTGCGAATCGGTAGCACGGCAATTGAAGCAGTGGAGGTATGTATACGGCCCGACTTCTCAGTAAGCGGAACGCGCTGCACCCGATGCACTCCGGTCTCATAGCGAAGAGCATCATATGCATCGGCGCCGACAATCTCGAGAGTGAGATCATCGATGGCACGCGTCTTCCATCTGCGATGCTCCGCGTACTTCTGGTACATCTCTTTCAAATCACGCGCAAAGATAGCCGCCTCGTCGCCCCCCGTACCAGCGCGCAGTTCCATCACGACCGAGATCGGCCGTGCGACTTCTTCTTTCTCCTTCGCGAGAATTTGCTCGATCTCGGCAAGGATATCCGTCTGGCGAGAACGGATGCGAAAAACCTCTTCATTCGCCATGGCTTTCAGTCCCTCCTCGGCTCCGGCAGCGCCCATGGTTTCCACCGCCTCATTCTCAAGGCGCTCGTATTCCTCCGCGAGATACGCGGTCGCGAAATTCTTCTTAAATTCAGGCGAATAGTCCATACCAAACAGTATACGCGAAACGGGATGTTACATTTCAATGCATCCGGAGCACAACGGCGCGAGGCAGAATACATTTCCAGCAGGAAATTATGCGGCCCCGAAATGTAATATCCCGTGAGAGTTATTTCTTCTTTGCTGCGCGCTGCTTAAATCGCTCCACGCGACCCGCCTTGTCAAGCGTACGGTCTTCACCCGTATAAAAAGGATGCGACTTTGAGGAAATTTCGACGACAAGCTTCGGGTATTCCTTACCATCTTCCCACTTTGCGGTTTCGGTCGTATGCACGGTGGACCCAATGAGAAAACGAGCGCCCGAGGCGATATCCTCAAAAATCACCTCGCGGTACGTGTCCGGATGGATATTCTTTTTCATTCCGCAGATGATAGCACAGGCTTAGAATTCTTGGAAGGAGGAGTCCTGCCCGACGTAAGACGACACTGAAAAAAACCATTCCGATGCGAAACATAGACAAGAGCTTTTCTAGTATCTATGAAGGTTTAACCTTCATAGATACTCCTGCGCTATTCGGTGGGTTTTTTATTTTCTGTATATACAGAAACGACCTGATCCTATGGATCAGGTCGTTCGACACCTCTCTCGCAATTCCTAAGTATTCTTTCGATATTTCCCGAAAAGCGCCTCGAAAAGCGTTTCGAAAAGCTCGAGAATACATACTGAATTGCGACGGTTACGCCAAGAGCATGCGCTATTCATAATCAAAACCTCCCTTCAGAAAAAACGAATCTTATCCAAATTAATGTATAACACAGTTCTTATTTTTAATCAAATTAATTTACCCACCAAGTTGATCGATCGTCCTCTGGAACGTCGCGGCAAATCCCATAACGCCGTCGCCATAGAAAGCATAGGCTCGATTCTTCGCCCCCACCCACCCAGCGAAATAGCGTAACGCCGCAAGTCGTTCAGCTTGAGGAGTTTGTGCGTCTGCGCCATTGTCTGCCATAAGCATGGCGGTCGCCATGATGGCGGTCTGTGCATTCCATGGATTACTTGGCGAAGAACTCCCTAGAAGTTTTCGAACGCGATCTTTACTTTCGACATATACCCATGGACCCTGCCAAAAAGGATTCCCGGCACCTGATGGCGCACATCCGTTCGTATTCACGTTCACAAATCCTCCGTAACATACCCAGGTCGATGGAATGAACTGTCCTGGCCCCATTGCCCCACCCCACCCATACGAAGGTCTCTTTGAGACCGGCATCTTGTCAGGATCGAGGCCGAGCGCCTGTGTGATGTAGACGAATACCGGTTGATCGCGAGTCGGCGACATATCAACTCGCCATGAGCCGGTGCCGAGATTCTGGCCGAGATTTGTTTCTTGCTTTAAAACACCGAGTGTAACCGCGGCACGAGTGCCTGTCGCCTTCTCAGCCGCCTTTGCATACGCAAGCGCTGTACCAAACGGTATCGCGGCGCTGTCCCGAAGCGAGAATAGCTCAGCGCGAATCTGAGCAGCTGTCTTCTGATTAGTGGTAATGAGTTTCTGGAAATTTGCTTCAATGCCTTTAGTCTCTTTGAGTAGTTGCTGCTTCTCTCTTTCTTGTGCTTGAACCTGCTGTCTAGCGAGTTGCGCTATAGTGCGCAATTGCTCCTGTTCTGCGAGCCGCTCTTGCAATGCTTCCTTCTCAGCTTCGGTTGAGGAACTTGTTTTTTCAATCTGAGTAAACGAATTCGAGAGTTCTCTTTTTATAGAAGTGAAGGCATCAAGATCGCTAAAGAAGTCAGAGACCGATTGCGAACCGAGCGCGACACTGACGACCGAATAATCGTCAATAATTTGAGTCTGTCGCAAGATCTGTGCCAGAGACTCTTTCTCCGCAACAAGCCGTGCGGAGAGCTCGGCAAGAGTCTTATTATGTGCTCCGATATTATCGTTTAATTTCGTTATAGTGAGATTGATTGCCTGAATTTGGAGTTGAGTTTTCTTTATTTCCGCATTGAAAGCATTTATTTGTGTCTGAAGTGTCTGTCGCTGATTTTTCGTAGAATCAAGTACTTGCTGCTGTGCAGTAATCTGGTTCTCAAGTGCGTCGAGCTGATTTTGAAGCTCTTGTTGACGGCCCTCTATGCCTGAAGATGTGCTCTGGGCAAAGGTAAGCGATGGCGCAAGCATAAGCGCGAATCCGAGGACAAAAGAAAAGACCCGATGCATTGTCGGATCATTTTACCATGCCTGCCGAGCAATGGGAGCGGATCTTGCAAGCAGCGTTTATTCCTTTGCAACTTCTGCTGTCTCTGTATCCTCCTTACCCTTCTTCTCAACTTCGATTGAGGCGATATCTGCCGATGCGGCCACCTCTTCTTTTTCCTCGACGACCTCTTGAGCAAGAGCGATGACTTCTTCTGGTTCGACAGCAAGCTCTATACCTGCAGGAAGTACCACATCTTTCGCATAAATACGGTCGTTAATAGCCGCGAGCGCGGACAAATCAATTGTAATGGTATGGGGAAGATTCATTGGATCTGCCTTCACCTCAAGCTCGTGGAGCACCTTCACAAGGTTCGCACCCGATTTCACTGCTGGGGATTCGCCAATAAATGCCAATGGAATAGCAACCTGCACCTTCTTGCCTTTGGTCACTGCATAAAAATCAACATGGCGCGGCTGATTCGTTAAAGGATCGAGATCAACTTCGTGGATAAGTGTTGGAAGCGGCGCACCGAGGCCAGAAAGAGAGACGATGGTCGCCTCACCTGCTTCGCGTAAAACCTTCTCAAAAGCACGTGTCGACACGGTAATTGGCGTGGACTCCTTGTGGGCTCCATAGACAACTGCCGGGATGAATCCGGTACGACGAAGTACCGGTACCGAAGCACTTGTTTTTTCGCGTTTCTCTACCGAAAGCGTAAGCATGATGGCTTGAATATACGGGAAAGCCCGAAGAAATGCAATCAGCCGAGCGCGGCAGAGACTTTTGAAAGACGACCAAGGAAAGCTGTGCGAGCTGCGAGAACATTCTCCTCCTTCCCTCCCCAGAGCGAAAGCGCCTCTTCTTGGAGAGCGCGCGCATACGAAAAGGTGAGTGGCCATGGAGCATGGACTTCCTTCGCCCGACGAGTTATTGCTGCAAGATTCGCCGTCGCCTCGTCCGATGTCTGCCCGCCTGAAAGAAAGACGATGCCCGCCACTTTTCGCGGAACACTTTGCATAAGCGCGGCAATTGTATCTTCTGCGACCTCCTCCGGAGTATCCTTTTTCCCACTCTCGCTCCCCGAGAGCGCCATGGATGTTTTTAAGATGACACTCGTGAGATCAACCGAATGCTCCTCAAGCACCGAAAAGAGCGTGCCAAGCACCTCTTCGATGACTGCGCGGGAACGCGCACGGCTGTGCTTCCCCTCAAGTAGTACCTCGGGCTCTATAATTGGTACGAGACCTGCCGTCTGCACCTCCTTTGCATACTGCGCGAGACGTTTTGCATTTTCGTGAATGGCTGCAGCAGTTGGTAACTGATCGCCATCAATACGAACAACCGCACGCCATTTAGTAAAGACGGCACCCTGCTTCTTATACTCCGCGAGCCGCTCAGGCAAATCGAGGAGACCTTGTGTGATGAGCTCTTGCGGGCTTGTGCTGATAGGTTCGGTGCCAAGATCGACTTTCACACCCGGTAAAATGCCTCGTGCTGCAAGTGATTCAGGAAATAATTTTTTATCATTCCCTTTTTCGAGCATTGTTTCCGAAAAAAGAATGACGCCAGAGAGATACTGCTCGACGCCTTCGGTTCCCATAAAAAGATCGCGATACTGACGGCGCATTTCAGCACTCGTAGGAATACCGTAGGAAGCAAGGCGCGCGGTCGCGCTATGCACGCTTTCATCTGCAGCAAGAACTCCTTTACCAGGAGTAAAAAGTGCACGAGCAATCAACGCAAGGTCTGTCATGACTACATCATACCATGTACGCCACGTGGAACATGGTATACTTACACTCAAGTATGGATTTCATCGCTATTGGTGACACTGCGGTTGACGAATTTATTAAACTCAAAGAAGCGCGCGTCAATTGCGATATCAATAATCAGGATTGCACCATCTCAATGAAATGGGGCGATAAGATTCCCTATGAATTTTCCGTGCTTGTGCCAGGCGTAGGGAATGCGGCAAACGCCGCAGTTGCAGCCGCACGTCTCGGTCTCTCCTCTGGATTCGTTTCTAATGTTGGCAATGATCGCTATGGTGAAGAAACCCTCGCCGCCTTCAAAAAGGAGGGTGTCGATACGACGTATATCGCCGTCAACGACGGTATGCCGACAAATCATCACTATGTGCTTTGGTATGAAGCCGAGCGCACTATCCTCATCCGACACGAAGCGTATCCCTATGTCATTCCGAAAAAATTTGTACCCCCGAGATGGATATATCTTTCCTCTGCTGGCGAACGCTCGGAGGCGTTCCATGGTGAACTCGCCGCATGGCTTGTTGCCCATCCGGAGACAAAGCTCGCTTTCCAGCCTGGTACGTTCCAAATGTCTATGGGTAAAGAAAAGCTTGCGCCGCTGTACGCTGCCACCGAACTCGTCGCTTGTAACAAAGAGGAAGCGGAGCGCATTCTTGGAATCGGTGAGACGAACATCAAAGAACTTCTCGAAAAGATGCGCGCCCTTGGTCCGAAAATCGCACTCATCACCGACGGTCCAAACGGCGCATACGCGTTTGACGGTACCGAGATGCTTAAAATTACTATGTATCCTGATCAGAAACCACCTGTAGACCGTACCGGTGCCGGAGATGCAACAACCTCAACTGTTGTCGTCGCACTCGCACAGGGCTTGCCTCTACGGGAAGCGCTTCTCTGGGGACCAGTGAACTCTATGTCGGTGGTACAAGAAATCGGTGCGCAAAAAGGCCTCCTCACGCGAGAAAAGCTCGAAGAATATCTTAAGAACGCCCCCGCGGATTATCGCGTAGAATCGCTATAGAGACAGTTGATTTCTATCCTATACTTTTACTAAGCTCTCGCGCTGCTGTCTGAATGTGGAGAGTATCGAGTCCGTAATGTTCGAGAAGTTGATCTGGTTCGCCTGATTGGCCAAATACATCCAATACGCCGAGTAGCCGCATTGGCATCGGATGATGCTGTGAAAGAAACTCAGCAATAGCACTACCAAAACCACCTGCTGCTTGATGTTCCTCAACCGTGACAACACCGTCGACACTCCGCACTGCATCAAGCACCGCCCCCTCATCGAGCGGCTTTACCGTAGGCACATGGAGCACAAGCGAATCAATGCCACTCTCGGAGAGTGCCCGGGCCGCCATGAGCGCCGTATAGCTCAAAGAACCTGTTGAGAGAATTGCCACTTTGGGACTCTCTGATTTCCAAAGCATCATTGCCTTCCCGATTGTAAAAGGCGTGTCGCTTGTCGTGAAGATCGGCGTCGCGGTACGGCTAAAACGAATATAGACTGGCCCGTCCGTCTGCGCCGCAGCAAGAACAGCCTTGCGTGCTTCTTCTGCATCTCCAGGTGCAAGTACCGTCATCCCAGGAAGCATTCGCATCAGACCAATATCTTCAAGCATTTGATGTGTTGCGCCGTCGGGACCAACCGAGACACCTGCATGCATGCCGCATATCTTGACCGGCATATGATTGAGGGCGATTGTTGTTCGAATCTGTTCATAATTGCGACCGGGATTAAATGCTGCGTAGCTAGTAATGAATGGGATCTTGCCCGCAGCCGCCATACCAGCGGCTACCGTAGCCATGTTTTGCTCGGCGACACCCATCTCGACAAAACGTTCCGGAAATTCTTTTTGAAACCATTCGGCGCGAGTGCTTTCAGAGAGATCGGCACAGAGCACAACAACACGCGGATCATTTTTACCCGCTTCAACAGAACCTTTCCCAAAGCCGTCGCGCGTCGATGCTTTCTCGATATCATCTGCAAATATTTTTGCAGAAAGTTTTGCGTCAGAATTAAGCATATTCGTGGAGAACTTTACCACTCATCGTGCGAATCTCTTTCAGAAATCGCTTTCCTTCTTCCTTGGAAGGCGGCTTGCCGTGCCAGCGATAATCGAACTCGATTTCTGGAACGCCCTTTCCGGGAATGGTGTGTGCAATGATAAGTACTGGCTTCTCATAAATCGCTTTTGCTTCATCGACTGCAGAGATAAACGCACGTACGTCGTTCCCATTCACTTCAAGTACGTGCCAATTGAATGCGCGGTACTTGTCCGCGATCGGCTCAAGCGGCATGATGTCTTCAGTCATGCCGTCAATCTGAATATTATTACGGTCCATAACCGCAATAAGGTTTGAGAGTTTGTATTTCCCGGCAAACATGGCTGCTTCCCAGATATTTCCTTCCTCTTGCTCCCCATCGCTCATGAGGCAATAGACGCGCTGCTTTTTATCATCCATGCGGAATGCATACGCCATTCCAGCGGCTTGGGAAAGACCTTCACCAAGCGGGCCCGAAGTGGTTTCAAGCCCCGGTAAATGCAACCGCTCGGGGTGTCCTTGAAGCCGACTACCAAACTTCCGAAGCGTGAGGCATTCTTCAATCGAAAAATAACCGCTATGCGCCAGTGCGGCATAGAGCACCGGACAAATATGACCATTGGAAAGAACGAGACGGTCACGTTCTTCCCAACTTGGCAACTTTGGATTGTGATTAAGAATATGAAAATAAAAGGCCGTGAATACATCCGCCATACCCAAGGGGCCGGCCGTGTGGCCAGACTTTGCCTCGACAAGCATCTGGATTACTGTCTCGCGAATTGCTTCGGCTTTTGTCTCAAGTGTACGCACCTGTTCATCATCGAGTGACATCATGTTGGATTATACCCTAAAAGGAGTCTGGATTTCTTGAAACGCTACAAAGGCTGCAGAAGGATCGCTGACACGCAAAATACCTGAGCCTACAATAAGATCTGAAACACCAAGTTCAAGAAGTGATTTTGCACTCTGAAGAGAGACCCCACCGTCCACTTGCATCGGGACTTCTGGATGATGAGCATGGAATGCACGAATTTTTTCTAGAACACGTGAATCGAAGACCTCTCCTTGTTTGCCGATAGATGCGATCCCCATGAACTGCACATATTGTATTTCTCTTAGGTAGGACTCTAAAAGAGAGAGGTCGCTCGCGATGTTAATCGCACAACCAAAAGAGATAAAATTACCATATCGACCTCGAAGGGTTTTGATGAGACGCGATAAGTCGATGGCACTTTCGACATGGAAGGTAAGGCGCGTCGCACCTAGTGTGAGCCAGGTGCTAGCCGCTTGTTCCATATCGAGACACATGAGATCAATCTCATACGAGATGCGATCGAGTGCCGGCAACATATAGTTTTGCTCGACCAAAGTTTGAAATTCTTTGGGAGAAGAGTAAGGCCAAGAAACGGGGGTGGCAAAATGTCTGTCGACAACATCAATCTGTATCCGAGAAACCGAAGGGATGCGCTCTAGCAACGCAAGCTTCTCGTCAAGATCTTCGTGCGAGGATGGAAGTATGGCTGGAACAATGAGACTCATACATCAAAACTTTGCGAGACGCCGCTGATGCCGCTCATCGCGAGAAAATTCAGTTTCAAGAAATATCCGAACGGCTTCATCGGCCTCATTCCTTGAGACAAAACGCGCACCGATAGAAAGGACGTTTGCATCGTTGTGTCGACGAGGAAGTCGCACCACATCGTATTCATCTTCAGAATGACCGCCCTCGATATCGAGTGGTTCCTTCACTTTCATTTCGCCATAAAAAACAGCTGCGCGAATGCCGCGTACGCGATTCGCGCACATAGCTTCGCCTTGCCCACTACCGCCAATGACGATGCCGCGGCTTCCCGGCTCGCTTATAACTCGCTTTGCAAGCGGAGTCACAAAATCTGGATAATCATCTTCTGGATCGAGGGAGAGGGCGCCTAAATCTTCGATTGCATACCCGAGGGTACGAACATACTCGACAAGTGCATTCTTGAGCGCAAACCCTGCATGATCAGAAGCGATAAATATTTTAGGCATTGGCGGCTGCGATACAATGACGGACGAGTGATTCCGTATATCCCATTTCATTATCGTACCAAGCAAGCACCTTTACGAGTGTTCCATCGACGACGCGTGTCATTCCAAGATCTGCAATAGACGCATAGGGTTGACCGACAATATCGCTCGAGACAAGTTCTTCATCAGTTGTCGTAAAGATACCTTCCCAATGCGACTTCGAGGCGGCGGCGCGCAAAATGTCATTTACTTCCTCCTTGGTCGTCGAGCGCTTCGCGATAAAAGTAATGTCAGCAATTGATCCTGCTGGCACTGGAACGCGTAGCGAGATACCGTCAAATTTTCCTTTGAGCGGTTCATATGCTTGTGCGACCGCTATCGCGGCACCTGTCGAAGTCGGCACAATATTTTGTGCTGC
This sequence comes from Minisyncoccota bacterium, assembly GCA_022841985.1. Taxonomy (GTDB): domain Bacteria; phylum Patescibacteriota; class Minisyncoccia; order Phycocordibacterales; family Phycocordibacteraceae; genus C7867-001. Next base: position 61,323 of record JALHQL010000001.1, read on the forward strand.
GGCTCTTCCCTCTTTCATGTCCTTTTTTGACGGACCATCGACAAGTGATTGACTTGCGGTGTATGCGTGTGTCGTCGAAAGTACCGCTTTCTCGATACCGATGGCTTCATCAAGAATAGAGATAACCGGGCTTGCTGAATTTGTCGTGCAGGATGCATTGCTGGTTATCTGGCAGGTCGCAAGTTTTTTTTCATTTAGACCCATAAGCACTGTTGCCCCAAGAAGCGACTCATTCTTTACGGGTGCCGTAATAACAACGCGCTTTGCGCCTGCAACAATATGCACATTTGCTTTTTCATAGTCTGTAAAAAATCCAGTCGATTCAATGACAACATCTATTGCCAGATCTTTCCACGGCAATTGCGTAGGATCTTTTTCTGAAAAAAATTTCACCTCTTTCCCATAAATAAGAAGTGCTCCATTTTTTGCTTCGACAGCAAATGGTGCACGACCATATACCGTGTCGTACTTGAGAAGATATGCGAGATTTTCAAGCGAGCCGAGATCATTCACGGCAACAATATCGATACCGCGCTTATGCGAACGGCGAACAAATGCGCGCCCAATACGACCGAAACCATTGATAGCGACACGAATAGCCATAGGAAAAATTAAGAATGATGAATTAAAGAAAGCGGGACATCGGAATTATACACTATCCCTACCCTCACAATGCCCTCTTCGCCTGATTACAGATCTTGGTACAGGATACTGAATTAGCCCAAATCGACTTTCAGCCGTCGCAAGTGACGAAAGCGGCAACGTAGTGCCCCCTCCAGGAGTCGAACCTGAATCAGCTCGTTAGGAGTGAGCCGTTCTATCCATTGAACTAAAGGGGCCGAAATTATGCGGTAATGCCAAGGGAAGACACGAGCCTTTCCTTATCAAAACCGACAATCATCTCATCGCCCACGAAGATAACCGGAACACCCATCTGTCCTGACTTCTGTATCATCTCTTGACGCTTTGCAAGGTCGCGAGCAACATCGAATTCAGTATAGCCGATACCTTTTTCTTTAAGAAAATCCTTGGTCATCTGGCAGAAATGGCAGGTTGGCGTACTGTAAATGGTGATGGTTTTATTCATGTATGAGAAGTTATGTGATGAGTATAGCACGTAAGGTTATCCACAGAAATAAACGGTGCGGAATGGGAGAATCGAACTCCCGCCCGTTGCTTGGGAAGCAACTGTTCTACCACTAAACCAATTCCGCAGTTAGAACCAGCTCAACATTCGCTGCCACCAGGACGGTGTCGTCGTCGGAGCCTTAAGCTCGGGCGGCACCACCACGATAACCTCTTCTCCCGGCCGCGCAACCCCGAAGGCCGTCCGGATAGCTGCGTCCTGCCCACGGGCAGTAGCAAGCGCGGTAAGATTTGCTTGAAGCAGAGTCTTGCGCCCTTCAAGGGCTTCATATTGTCGCTTCGCCTCGTGGGCTTCCAACACTGCAACATGTGCTTTCCTGGCAAGTCCCCAGATAAGCGACGCAAGCCAGAATATGGTAAGCAAAAGAATACCAACGAGAATTCCTTGTCGCCACTGCTTCGCGTGCATACGCCCAGTATACGATTTTTTTATTGATACTCCAATGAAATTGTTCTAAGAAAGGCCCTAAAATAACGACGACCAGCTAGGCCCACTAGCTGGTCGTTCTCTGCACAAAATCTATCTCGTCCCGTATTTTTTGAAGGTCTCTAAGTACTTGATGAATCTTCTCATCAATTCCTTTCATTTTCTGGAGTACTTGTTCCCATTTCACGCTATTCTCCTTAGAAACAGGCACACGGATATCCTTCGGATCAAATGGTACTCCCAAAATTGAGATTGTCTCTTGTTGACACGAAAACTTCTCGTCATAAAGAGCCTGAAGAAGTTTTCTTTTCTCGCAAAGAATATCCTCATGATTACCAAACTCTAGCCGTGTTACTTTTTTTCCCGATACACGACCTGAATTATTTTCTCTCAAGATACTTACCTCCCTTCTAGAAAGTTCAAATAATGCCTGCAAAACAGTTTACTACCAAGCGAGCCGAGTAACAAGTGAATGTCCTCACTCATTTGTTCGAGGCGAACGCAGGGAGCAAAGCCTCTTTACTCTAATAGGGCACGTTTAGCAATAAGAAATAATGTAAAGATCAGCCGACTGGTTTCCACCAGCCGGCTGTATGCACCTCCAATGTGCTTGTTCAAAGCTATGCCAGAACTCGATTCACACTTCCAGATATCCTCCCTATCGGCCTTAAGAAGGCCGGATCGATTTCTGGCTTCTTCCTGATTGAAAATTTTATTGCGGTTTCGAGCCTTGCAATCCGCCTGAGAAGGAACGCGTGCTTGCTTTTATTTTTTTCAGGGACCCAAGTGCAACCGCCTGCCTTCATTTCAAGAGCCTCGCACTCGTTCTGAAGCTTAGATATCTCCTTTTTGAGCAAAAGAAGATTTTGTTCTTCGCGAGAGAGTACGCGCTCGGCAGGAAACACTCTGACACTCTTGTTGGCTATAACTGCTTTTTTTCTTCGCGGACGCGGCCTTCCGATTTTTACATACCTCTCGAAAGACCAGCTCTCGACCACTAACGAGTAAAGCCACGGGGTTGTCCGTTTCCAGCGATCATTCTCACCACCTGGGAAATCCCTTTCTCTTCTTTCGTCATGCGGCCAGAACTTCCCGACTTCATCCCAATTTGTTTTCGCTTTGATGCGAATCATCTCATTCTGGTTTTTGTCAGGATTATCACAAAACATCGTATGCCGACAAAGTACGAAACCAAATGGGATACCCCCTTTCTTTTTTACAAGCTCTACAAGAGCTATGAATTGCACACGATATCCCTCATCGAGCGCCTCTCGCCATAAAGTCCTGGCGAACATCGTACCTCCTTTTTAGAATGTACAAAGACTCCTGAGGGTAAGTTTACTTCCAAGCGAAGCGAACGACAAGTGAAGGAAGAAAACTTTACTTACTCGTTTTCTGAGTGTGTTCTACAACGGCCGCCGCCAAGGCGGCAGCCGAATCGGTTTCCATGAGTTTTGCGCGGAGTTCCGCAGCACCATCAAAGCCAGTCACGAACGCTTTAATGTGCTTTTTAAGTATGGAAAAATTCTTAGGTGGTGTGAGCTTCTCGAAGTCTTGCGCGAGCTCGATAAGCGCCGCGAGCTTCTCAGCGAGCGGCGTGTCCCCCGATGTGCGCCCGGCAAAAACCCACGGATTACCGAACATCGCACGACCAAGCATCGCTCCATCAGAACCCGAATGAGCGACTTTCGTCCGAGCATCGTCGAGATCTTGAACGTCACCATTCCCAATCAGAAGCACCTTGGGGTTTGTGCGATTACGAATCTCGACAGCTTTCTTCATCAACTCCCAATCGGCTGGCACGAGCGACATGTCTTTGCGTGTGCGCAAATGAAGTGTAATAGCGGCTGGTGACGTCTCAAGAAGTGCGGTGAGCCACTCATCGAGTGATTCTGTATTGTAGCCGATGCGCGTCTTGACCGAAACAGGGAGACTGCTCGCCTTCTGTGCCGCATGAATAATTTCCTGAGCAAGTTTCGGATTCTTCATCATTGCGGCACCGCAGCCCTGTTTTTCAATGGCGCGATCAGGGCAACCCATATTGATATCAATACCGTCGAAGCCACGACCTGAAACAAGCCTCGCCGCATATGCAATCATGTCTGGCTTTGCTGAAAATATCTGCGCGACAATCGGTCGTTCAATTTCGCTTTTCGTAAGTATGCCCACAAGCGGATTCTCTTCGTCCCTCATCTTCTTTATTTCACGAGTATGATACAGACCATCTGCCGAGACAAATTCGGTCCAGAATACCGCGGGAGCGCCACGTTTCGCAACGAGCTGACGGAAAGCAGCGTCGGTCACGTCCGCCATAGGCGCCATGACGAAAAAAGGTTTCGGGAGTTGATTCCAGAATGATTGCATGCGGTTACACTAACACTTCTTTTGCTATTTGAGCTGCTCAGTTCGTTTGAGATATATTTTCCCAGGGAACCGGACGTCGATATATTTTAGAGTCGGATCAGAAATATTCAGCTGGCCTTTTGCGGATATGAGAGCGGTAAAAGCATTCTGTTCATCACCGAGAAGATACGTAACGCGTGCGCCGCTCTCGAAATAAGCATCAACTTCGTCATTGCGGAACACAACAAAAGAAATCGGCGAACCAAAGGCCGCAAGTTGGCGCGCAAAATCAAAAGCAGCGGGAAGCTTCTCGGCGTTTAGAAGTGTTTTGCCGAGGATAGTGTCAAAAATCTGATCTTCTTCAGGCGCAGCAAGCGATTGATAAACAGTAAATGTGTTGAGTAGCGGTACGGTGCTTGTCGCTGCATAAACGATACCGTTCGCATCAAAAACATAGCAGTCCGCAACGATATCAAACCTTGTTGAGTCTGACGGAGCACCACACCAACGCGCAACAGGAACGCGAGTATCCACTTTAACTGTAAGGCCGGTGAATCCGCTTCGAGATAGCGAGACAGCGGCTACGTTCTGGTGTGTCGCAATGATATCTGCACGAATATGCGAAGCAGGAAAAAAGAATATCGAATCGCGCGGAATGATGCCAAGGTAGCTCCCTTGCATAGCTGACCTCGCAATCTCCGCAAATGATGGCTCCGCGCCCACTATTTGAATATCTGAAATACGTACCGCGCTCTGCCACAGAGCATAGGTAATTCCAATACCGAGCAAAAGGAAAAACACCCCGAACGCAATGCGCATGCGGCGCCGCCTGCTGCGACGGCGAGCTGCGAGCCGCTCGCTACCGCGCGACACCGATGACACTTTTCCCGACATACGGTACGAGAGCCTCAGGCACTTTGACAGTACCGTCCGCCTGTTGATAATTCTCAACGATGGAAACTAAGATTCTTGGTGTCGGAATCGCCGTGGAATTTAAGGAATGGGGAAAACGCAGAGTCCCTTCCGCGTCGCGATATCGGATATTGAGCCGTCGCGTTTGGAAGTCGTGGAAATAAGATGCTGAGCTTATTTCTCGATAGGTATTCTCTCCCGGCACCCAAAGTTCGATATCGTACTTCTTCACCTGTCCGAGTCCAAGATCGCCACCACAATTGACGACCGTGTGATACGGAATGTTCAGAAGTTCAATAAACTCCTCCGTATTACGATTGAGCCATTCGTGTATGCGAACCGACTCATCGTGCTCCGCTCGGCACAAGACGACCTGTTCCCATTTAAAAAACTCATGCACGCGAATAAGACCGTTTACATCCTTGCCGTGTGCCCCCGCCTCGCGGCGGAAACAAGGAGAAAATGCGAGGAACTGCATTGGCTGTACTGCGAGGTCGACGATCTCATTCATGTAGTAACCCATCGTTGCGACTTCTCCAGTACCGGCAAGATATTCCCCATCCTGCGTTTTATAGAGATCGTCTTCTCCTTGCGGCAAGTAGCCGGTACCGAGAAATGCCTCGCGACGTACCAAGGACGGTACACTCAGTGGCGTAAGTCCTTTTGCCGCAAAAAATTTCAACGCCAGCTGCCATACAGCATTCATAAGAAGTACCCCGTCGCCCTTAAGGAAGTACCCACGGAATCCGGCAACTTTCGCGCCACGTTCGAAGTCCGCCATACCAAGTGTCGTCATAAGCTCGACATGACTCTTGGGTGTAAATGCGAAGATCGCCGGCTCACCCCACTTCTTCACCTCGACATTTTCAGCATCACTAACACCGTCCGGCACCGACATGTCGGGGATGTTCGGCACCATAAGCATGAGCTTCTGCCACTCGACCATAACAACTTTTAATTTTTCTTCGCCTTCATTCATACCCGCTTTCAGATGCTGCATCGCCTCAATGAGCTTCTCACGCTCGCTACCGCTCGCGCGCTGAATCTCGTTGCTCCGCCTATTTTGCTCCGCGCGCTTCGCCTCAAGCTCCTGTTTCAAAAGCTTCCGCTCATCGTCAATGGCAAGCAGTCGATCAATGTCGACTTCGATACGCTTCTTTACTGCCCCGGCTTTGATTACGTCGGTATTCTCCCGAATGAAATGTATATCGAGCATGTGTCAAATAGTATACTGTACCGATGGATATTCGCGAACTGAAACGCATCAAGTGGCCTCGTCAACTGCTTGAGATACCGCAACTCCCAGAACGATTGTGGATTCGCGGAACGTTGCCAGTGGAAAGAACGAAATTTCTTGCAGTCGTGGGTTCCCGCGCAATGACGCATTACGGACAGGAAGCATGCGAGAAACTCATTACTGGACTTACGGGCTACCCTATTTCCATCATCAGTGGTCTTGCCCTCGGCGTTGATGCCTGCGCGCACAAAGCGGCACTCGCCGCGGGACTCCACACTATCGCCATTCCTGGCTCCGGCCTTGATGACTCGGTCATCGGTCCGCGAACAAATCTGGGGCTTGCAAAAGAAATCTTAAAAGCGGGTGGGGCACTTATATCTGAACAAGAACCGATGCACAAGCCATGGCTGAAAGAATTTCCGTCACGCAACCGCCTCATGGTAGGCATGAGTAATGCAGTGCTCATCGTCGAAGCGGGTCAAAAATCCGGCACGCTCATTACCGCACGTCTTGCGAGTGAGTACAATCGCGACCTGCTCTGCATTCCCCATCGCATTGGCGACCCGCACGCTTTCGGTCCGCACCTTTTCATTCGTCTCGGCGCGGCACTCGTAACCGAACCGCTCCATATTCTCGAAGCACTCGGAATACCACCCCGAGACAATGCTTCGCATGGCGGAGTGCCTACCGACCTCGAAGGTGCTGAACTGGAAATTTGGGATATGCTTGCGGAACCGAAAACACGCGACGAAATTCTCCGCGCCGGCTCCGCCGGCGCGGGCGAACTTTTGACGTCGCTCGTCGCGCTCGAGCTACGCGGACTTGCCAAAGAAGAGTTCGGCACGTGGCATCGGCTATAATACAAACGAGATGAATCCCGTTAGAGATAATGAAATGTACTATGTGTACGTCATTAGAAGTCTCTCGAGCGACTATTGGTATACTGGCGTTACGAACGATTTACGGAAACGCTTCAGCCAGCATCAAACAGCGTCAACCGGATGGACGAAACGCCATCGGCCATACGAACTGCTATATTACGAAGCATGTCGCAACATGAACGATGCAACGACTCGAGAAAAATATCTCAAGACCGGCACGGGAAAGCGATATTTAAAAAACAGACTGAAGCGGTTCCTATCTCTAACGGGATGAAAATTTATTCCTGGAACATGCTCTTCCGCAATAAAGAGCTCGATCGCGCATTCGAGTTTGTCCGCACGGCTGACTTCGATATCTTCTGCCTGCAAGAAGTACCTGCTGATTTTCTCACACTCCTCGAAACACTCCCCTGCCACCATGTCTCCACAATTGACGCCGAACGAATCGAGCGCGACACAATACCAACCTATCTTGTCATTCTTTCGCGCTACCCCATTACCGGACAAGGCGTAGTCCATTTCCCCGAATACTGGCCTCAGTGGCCATGGCGTACGCGACTCTTCATGCACCTCATGCGTCCCCTCCATTTCACAAAGATAAAAAATCGTCGAGGTTTTTTCGCCGATATAACCGTCGGAGATACGATCTTTCACGTATTCAATCTTCATCTCATCCTCGCACATCCGGACTTGCGTCTAGTGGAATTCGAGCATGCACTCGTGGAACGCGATCGCTCGCGGCCCGGGATTGTCTGCGGCGACTTCAATATTCTCGAATCACCAAAAATAACTCTTTTGAATTGGTTGCTTGGCGGCCGCGTAAGCGACACAATCCTCTGGATGCGCGAACGAACTCACATTGAAAAATGTTTCGTCTCCCATGAACTCAAAAATCCGCTTCGCGGCAAAGACACGCATCCGCTCTCCCGTTCGCAACTTGATCATATTCTTGTTCCGAATTCGTTCTCAATCAAGGATGCCCAAGTTATTCCCGATCGCATCGGCTCTGATCATCACCCAATACGAGTTGAAATTGAATAGATGGACTTGACCATATATAGGTATACGAGTTATGAGTGAATACATGTCCAAGCGATTACTGATCGTCGAATCGCCGACCAAGGCGCGTACTATTGGAAATTATTTAGGCAAGGACTACGTCGTCCTTGCTTCGGTCGGACACGTCCGCGACTTGCCGAAGAGTAACAAAGACGCAGTCGACATCGAGGGTGGCTTTATGCCGCGCTATGTCATTCCTACGGAAAAACGCGAGGTGATTGAGAAGATACGGCATGCGTCCGCTAAGGCCGACGAGATTTACCTCGCGACCGACCCCGACCGTGAAGGCGAAGCAATTGCGTGGCATATTAAAGAAGTTGCGAAACTGAAGAAACCGAAGCGTGTCGTCTTCCACGAGATAACCAAATCAGCTATTGAGGAAGCGATCGCCCATCCGCGCAGCATCGACGAGCACTTGCGACAAGCTCAAGAAGCGCGACGCGTTCTCGACCGTATCGTAGGCTATGACCTCTCCGGACTCATCTGGAAAAAAGTGCGCTACGGACTCTCGGCTGGACGCGTACAGTCCCCGGCACTCCGCATCCTCGCAGAGCGTGAACGGGAGATAAAATCTTTCATCCCAGTCACCTATTTTGTGCTTTCAGCACTTTTCAAATCGAAAACGGGAGATATTGCGACAATGTGTACCGAAGAGCCTACGACAAAAGAAGAAACGGAGCGCATCGTACGGGCCGGTAGAAACGCCGCATGGAATGTCGCAAGTGTTACTGAGAAAGCGGAGGAACGTAACCCTCGACCGCCCTTCACAACCTCGACTTTGCAGCAAACAGCTTCGACGCGTCTCGGATTCGCACCCTCGCGCACGATGCGTGCAGCCCAGAAGCTCTACGAAGCGGGGCACATCACGTATATGCGTACTGACTCGGTAAATCTCGGAGAGGAAGCCGTAGCAAAAATGGCAAATCTTATCGAAAAAGATTTCGGTAAAGACTATCTCCAGGTACGCGCCTATAAAACCACAAGCAAGAATGCTCAAGAGGCTCACGAGGCGGTTCGCCCCACCGACCCTTCTCATGCGCGCGCCGGCGCGACGCCGGACGAAGTAGAGCTCTACGAACTCATTCGAACCCGTACACTTGCGTCGCAGATGTCTGCCGCACGCATCATGCGCACAAACGTCGCGGCAAAAGCGGATGCGAATATTCCCCTCTTTACTGCAAACGGTTCACGCATGCTCTTTCCGGGATGGCTCGCTCTTGATACTGCAGCACGCAGTGAAGACGTTGAACTGCCCAAACTCGCAGTCAATGACTCACTTACTCTTCTCTCGCTCGAAAGTGAAGAAAAACAAACCGAACCGCCAAACCGCTACACCGAAGCCGGCCTCATTAAAGAGCTCGAAAAACGCGGGATCGGACGCCCTTCGACCTATGCTTCAACAATGAAGACCATCCAAGATCGCGGCTATGTTGAAAAGCTCGGACGTGCACTAAAGCCGACCGCGACTGGCATGGTTGTCTCAGGATGGCTCGAAGAAAATTTCCCCGAATATGTAAGCGACACTTTCACCGCGGAGATGGAGGACAAGCTCGACGAAATCGCCCGGGGTGAACGCGGCTACACTGAGACGCTCACCGAATTCTACGGTCCATTTGAGAAAGAGGTGCGTGCAGGAGACAAACTCCCGAAAGCAACATCGCTTGGTAATGCTCCGAAGGAATTTCCTTGCCCACTCTGTGGTAGCGCGATGGAGTTCAAACTTGGTCGAGGGGGTATTTTCATGAGCTGCAAGAAATACCCCGACTGTCTCGGTGCCCGAACTGAGGAAGGCACTGAACTTAAAGGCGATACACCTATCGGAAATGATCCAAAAACCGGTGCACCGATTTTTATAAAGACTGGCCGCTTTGGCCCGTATGTGGAAATGCCGCTTCCCGAGGAACCAATAGCTGAAGAAATAAAAGAACACGTGGTCCCACCGAAAGGAAAAAAGAAATCTTCCACACATACTGCGAAAAGTAAACGCAGTAAAGGTCGCAAAAAGATTGCCGCGCGACGCGCGAGCATTCCAGCTGGTGCTGACCTCGCTACCGTGACGCTCGCAGACGCACTCAAATATCTTTCATTGCCGCGCGATCTAGGGAACCATCCATCGACTGGTAACTCGGTATTCGCCTCGACCGGACGCTTTGGACCCTATGTGGGCAGCAATGGCGAGTTCCGCTCCCTCAAGGCCGCTGTCGGCGATCCGTACACCATCACACTTGATAAAGCGCTCGCTCTTCTTGCTGAACCAAAAAAATTGCCGAAAGGTACCGAGCTGGTAAAAGAAATTGGCAAGCATCCGCGCACCGGAAAAAATCTCGTTCTCTATAAATCAAAACAAGGACTCTTCTTGAAGAAAGGTCTCCGCCGCATCTATCTCCCCGAAACTACAAAAGCCGACTCGTTCACGCCGGAGGAAGCAGCTGAATACTTGAAATAGACTTGGGTGAGAAAAACAACGGCGATGTTATAGTACTTTTATGACGCCCGTTAAGGAAATTTTGGCTGAAATGACGAATGCCTCTCCCGAGGATATCGCATTCGTACAGAAAGCGTATGAATTCTCAAAGAAGGCACACGAGGGACAAAAACGCTATTCGGGTGAGCCCTATTTCATACATGCTGCGGCAACCGCGAAGATTCTTGCTGAATACGATATGGACGCAATCACCATTGCCGCAGGACTTCTTCACGATGCTGTCGAGGATGCGCGTGCCTCGCGCGAAGAAATCGAGAAAGAATTCGGAAATGAATTGCTTTTCATCGTCGATGGCGTAACTAAACTCGGCACCCACAAATACCGCGGTGCGGAGCGACATGCGGAGAGCCTCCGTCGACTACTTGTGGCAACCGCAAGCGACATACGCGTCCTTATCGTTAAGCTCGCTGACCGTTTTCACAATATGCAGACGCTAGAACACGTGCCGGAACAGAAGCGTCGCCGCATCGCACTTGAAACACTTGAAATTTACGCACCTATCGCTGATCGACTTGGTATGGGTAAAATGAAGAATGCTCTCGAAGACCTTGCGTTTCCTTATGTTGACCCCGATGCCGCAAATCACACTGCCGAAGTACGCAAACTGAAGACAAAAGAGACTGAAGAAGGTCTTGCGAAAGTGCAAAAAGAACTTGAGAGCGAACTTACAAAGAAAAGCTTTGCAACACTCCGCACTGATATCCGCATGAAAGGGCTCTGGAGTCTGCACCAGAAACTCAAGAGAAAACATGACGACATTAGCCTCATCCATGATATCGCTGCCCTGCGCATTGTTGTGCCGACCGTTGAAGACTGTTATACAACGCTCGGCACCGTACACGCGCTCTACAAGCCGGTTCCTGGTGAGTTTAAAGACTACATCGCTTTCCCAAAACCGAACGGCTATCAATCACTCCACACGACCGTGGTAACCCCCGAAGCGGGTATCGTCGAAATCCAAATCCGCACTGAAGAGATGCATCGAGGGGCTCAGTTCGGCATCGCTTCCCACATGTCATATAAGCAATTAGGAAAAGGCATCGAAAAACTCGAGAAGGAAACTCAAAAGAGTAGATTTTCATCACTCTCGTTATCTTGGGTTCGCTGGATTATCCCTTCCCTTATGAAAGTAACAAAGAAGAAAAGTGAGGAAAAAAGTATCGCGAAGACACCTGTATGGCTCACCGAGCTTGCTGAGGCGCACACGGAAGTCATTGGGTCTAAGGAATTTGTTAATGGACTCAAAGAAGATTTTTTTTCGCACCGCGTATTCGTTTTCACCCCTAATGGAGACGTTATTGACCTTCCGGCAGCGTCAACGCCGATCGATTTCGCGTACGCAATACATAGCGATCTAGGAGACCATCTTCAAGGCGCAAAAGTGAACGGAAAACTTGTCTCGTTTGAGACGGTACTCGGCAATGGAGACGTCGTTGAGATAGTACGTCGAGATTCTGCACATCCCTCATCCAAATGGCTCGACATCGTACGAACCTCACTCGCGAGACGACACATCCGCGCTGCACTCGGCATGACTGAGTCAGAAAAATCATCCGAGGAAAAGAAGCCTCGAGCGCGCAAAGAAAAGACTGCAGGATTGCACAGGAAAACCGCTCATTAACAAATGAGCAAGTGCAGGAAGTAAGAAATTTAAACCGAAAAATTGCTTACTGAGTAAAGGCTATCTTCCGAGGGTTCTTCGGGCGCAGCGAGTGCAATTGGGTCAGGCGGGAGTTGAGTAGTATTCGGAAATTCGAGCATAGATGTATTCGTCTTAGCAACAACCTCTGAAGACGAGATATTTGAGTTTTGTTGAGCTGCACGGACCGCAAGCGATGCCGCAAGCACCGAGAGATCTTCCGGAGAGAAAAAATCGATGAGTAAACGTCCTCCCTCGGCATTGGTTTCAATAATGACGCGTGTACCAAGCGTCTCGGTCAAAGATTTTTCGAGTTCGACCATTTCGATTGACTTTCGATGATGCGTGCGCACTTTCTCTTGCGCGATGGAGCGTGCAATGCGCTCGGCGGCACGAACCGGAAGTCGTTTTAAAATAATTTCTTTGAAAAGAGTCTCTCGTTCTTCGGGACGACTATTGAGCGCCAGAAGCGGTCGTGCATGACCCTCGCTGATTTCTTTTTCCACGATGGCATTCTGCATGTGCTCGGGCAGCGTAAGGAGGCGAAGACTATTTGAGACGTATTCGCGACTTTTCCCGATCTTTGCCGCCGTCTCGGCGTGCGAGATACCGAACTCTTCAATCAATTTCTGCAGTGCTTTCGCGCGATCGATAGCATTAAGATCTTCCCGCTGAAGATTTTCGATGATAGCGAGTTCGAGTTTCGTGAGATTGCTCTCTCCGTGGCGGATGACGACTGGTATCTGCTTCAACCCTGCAAGATTACTCGCGCGCAAACGACGCTCGCCTGCGATGAGCTCATACACACTTTCAAGACCGCCGTCTGACTTCTCGACATCCGTACGACTGACCACGAGCGGTTGCAACACCCCGTATTGGCGAATACTTTCTGCAAGCGATCTGAGACCTTCTTCGCTGAATTCTTTCCGCGGCTGATACGGATTCGGTATGATCCTCTCGACTTCAATCCAAAAAACAGAATCGTATTTGGTCGGAACGTAGCCTGCATCATCTTTCATTAACGCAATTCTAACATGGTGAAAATATGATTGCGAAATGGTACTGTGCACTCTAAGCCGGGATGGCGGAATTGGTAGACGCAACGGATTCAAAACCCGTCGTCGCAAGACATGAGAGTTCGAGTCTCTCTCCCGGCACCAGAAATAAAATCGACCCTCAAGGGTCGATTTTGCTTTTCTACAACTTCCCTACTAAATCGAGACCCGGCTCGAGCGTGTCGTCGCCCGGTTCCCAAGATGCAGGACAGACCTGACCCTTGTGCGTCTCGACATATTGTGCCGCCTGGAGTTTACGCAATGTCTCTGAACCCTTGCGACCAATTGAGTTATCGCTAATCTCCATCGAGCGGAGTATACCGGATGGATCGATGATAAATGTCCCCCGAAGCGCAAGACCTTCATCTGGCGTAAATGCTATCTCCCCACCCTCGATGAGTACTCCGAAAGCAGACGATATTTTTCCTGAGGGATCGGCAGCCATTGGATATGAAATTTCCTTAATACCAGCCGACGTATCGTGCCATGCTTTGTGGGTGAAGACAGTGTCAGAAGAAACCGAGATGATTTCGGCATTAAGCTCTTGAAACTTCGGATACAATTTTGCAAGCTCCTCAAGCTCAGTCGGACAGATAAATGTAAAATCCGCCGGATAGAAGACAAGGACCGTCCACTTACCGCGAAGTTGCGAGAAACTCATCGTTTTAATAACGCCTTGGTGAAAAGTCTCGAATTCAAAATCAGGCACCGTGGCACCCACTTTCACCTGCGAAACATAGTCGCGCACTAGATCATGGAACTCGCCGCAATTCTCACAATAGTTGCTTTTAGTATCTTTCATATTTTTTGATTACGCTTCCACCATGATACCATCGCTCGCAGTGCAAAGACAAATAAAAGAACCCATTCTACTTATCATGGGGCCTACGGCCTCAGGCAAGTCTTCTCGTGCGGTCGAGGAAGCGCTCGCTCGAAACGGAGAAATAATTTCTGTCGATTCACGACAGGTATATCGCGGCCTCGACATCGGTACAGAGAAAATAACGCCCGAAGAGATGCGAAGTATACCGCATCACCTTATCGATATTCGCAACCCGGAAGAAAACTATTCTGCGGGAGATTTTTTCATTGATGCGACGCGTCTCATTACAGAAATTTCAGCGCGTGGGAAACTCCCCATTCTCGTCGGAGGAACGCATTTTTACTTTGATGCACTCCTTAAAGGTCTTCCGATTGGAATTGATGCAAATCTCATTCTTCGCGAAGAACTTGAGAAACTCCCAACTGAAGAACTTGCTCAGCGTGTTATTGTGCGCGATCCGCGTCGTGCGAGCGAACTTGATACAAAGAATCGTCGTCGCCTTATTCGTGCACTTGAAATTATTGACTTAAAAGGAGAAGTGCCGATACGGACATTGTCCGAGCCAACATATAAAGTCGAATGGATTATCATCGATCCCTCAAAGGAAGAACTGCAGCCGAGGATTGACATGCGACTTAAGAGCGCTCTCGATCGCGGACTCATAGATGAAGTACGCCGTGTGCACCAAGCAGTAGGTGACACGCGACTAAATGAGCTCGGACTTGAGTACAAAATTGTGGGCGAGTTTTTACGCGAAGAACGAACTAAGGAATCGCTCCTTCCCGCTCTCTCGGCGAAACTTTGGCAGTACGCACGCCGTCAGAAAGCGTGGTTACGCAAGCTGCACAATGAATCATTGTTAATAAATTAATTACATCCGCACGACCTGCCAACACTCACGTGAAGATGGTCGCCCTCATTCTCGACGTAATTCGCTCCACACGCTGTGGCTGCTGCAGAAAGTACCTGTGTGTTTTGCTGATCGCCAAAATCAACTGCATAGGAGCTGCCGACGCAAGACCTTCCCCCATAATGACAGGAGTTCGCAGCATGTTGGCACCTGCCAGCCACACATTGCGCGAATGTGTTTTGGCCACTCGTTATTTGACTATCAGAAATAGAAGAGATTCTACCGACTCCCGCCGGCACTCTTGTAACCATGCAAGACAGCAATGATTGCAATGCTCCTGATGCATGCGCCACCTGCGCTTCTATCCCGGAATCATAAGTGAATCTGCCGGGTGCAACTCCCGGGGCTGTCTCAAGACCAGGGGCTGTTACTGCAGGTGCCAAACCCTCACCAGGAAGAGCCCCCCTTTGCTCAAGACAGGAGTCGATACCTCTCGAACCAACAATGAGACTCGACCACGTCTGTCCAACGCCAGATGGGTTGTAGAGCACCGCCATAATTGCAGCAACAATCATCCAAGCAGCAAGCGAAATAACGATGCCGATAACTGTATTCCAAAGGATAGTTTTTGCTTTTTGAACATCTCCGGCCGATGTCGGATTAACCACCATGAGAAAGCCCGCATACCCAATCATAAGAGGCGCGACGAAGACGATAGCAATCGTTAACGCAAAACTAATGATGTTGTTAATGACTTCCATAAGCATGCCAAAACTCGCCGGACACACAGCCTGATTGCCGGCCTGTGGAATAATGGGGCCGAAGAAAGGTATCCCGCCCGCATATGCAACAAGAGGCAATGCAAGCGAGCTCACGAAAAACAGAAGTGTGAAGAAAGAGATTCGAGAACGCATGGGTCTATCATACCGCGTGCCGCTCCGTGTCGCCCGACTTTTCCCCCACACAGGTTTTGCCTGCTGGCAAAACCCGCGAGCACACCTCTTTCGCTCAGTCCGGCCTTACGAAGTGCCAGGTATTCGCTTCTCACCACCTATCTGGTATCGTTCAGATACGGGTCCATCGTATAATGGTAGTACATCGGTCTCCAAAACCGACAGCCCAGGTCCGATTCCTGGTGGGCCCGCAAAATGAGAAAAGACTGGACCGCTCCAGTCTTTTCTCATTTTGCGGGGACCGGAGCGATGTTTCTTCAGCAGAAGAAACCGCGAGGCGGGGGTAGCGGAAAATCCTTTGCGGCGACAAAGGATTTATCCGTGACCGCAAGAGAACAATTCCTTGAAATAAATTATTCGCAAGATACGCTCATGATTCAAACTATTTTTCGGCGCGACCGTGATCATCTTTGAGTCGGACGATGTCGTTCTCGTCAACATTTCCCAATCCGATCTCTACGATAATTCCGCCGCATCTTGATTCAAGCCGATGAACTGCTTTACGATCGACAACGACAACTTCCCCCTTTTTTAAAGGCGTACGATAGAATGTCCCATCCGACTTCTGAAGTGTTGCCGTAACGTCACCCTCGACGAGGATCCAGTGCTCGGCACGATGTTGATGCTGCTGTAAGCTCAAACGCTTTCCGGCCTTTACATAGACTGTCTTCAGTTTCCACTCTTTTCCAGAATCCCATCCGTAGAATTCACCCCACGGGCGTACTGATCGAGCGAAGTTACGGCTTGCATCGCGCGCAAGCCACGACGATGATTGCACTTTCCCGCCATGGCCAATATTAAAAACCATTTTAATATTATGTTTCTCACACACGATAGCTTCAGGGATATCTTTCGTACTTTTGCGGTCGCCGCCGTTTGCAAATATCGCTGGTTTTAATTTGGCAAGTTCGCGACAAACACTTCTATCTGGATCATTCGGCTTATGCGAGGTCAGAACAACCTTATCGACAAACGGAAACGAAGCAATGATTTCTGCTCGTTCTTTCTCAGGCATAAATACATATCCTTTTTTTGAGACGAGCCAGTGATCATTGTTGATGATGACAACAAGCTTGTCGCCGAATTTTTTCGCTTTTTCAAACATGCGGACATGTCCGACATGTATTGGATCAAAGCCGCCCGATACAGCGACCCAATTAGCTTTCTTGGAGATCTTCATGAAAGAAGAATAAGTTGATATCACCAACTTCGCAAATCTAACCTGCACTCTGGAATATCCCCAGCCATTCCTTGCGTTTTCTACATATTTCTGGCATATTAACGCCACTCGCAGAGTATTCGAACTTCGCGCTCTAAAAGAGTAAGCAAAGTTTTCAGTTTCAGCGAGATTAACCAGTTTAGATCTACACATGGACCATCAGCAGTCAGCAGCATCAGTGCAAAGCAACAAACTTTACGTAGGCGGCATCCCTTATCGCTCGACAGAAGACGATCTCAAGAAAGCCTTTAGCGAGGCCGGAAATGTCGTTTCCGCGAGCATTATCAGCGACCGTATGACAGGTCGTTCACGAGGCTTTGGCTTCGTCGAAATGGCAACCGAGGCGGAAGCCCAGGCAGCTATCGACCGTTTGGACGGCAAGGAACTCGACGGGCGTACGCTCTCGGTATCCTTTGCTCGCCCACAAGGTGATCGTCCCCCACGCCGCGAAGGCGGTTTTGGAGGTGGTGATCGCGGCGGTAATAGCGGCTACGGCCGAGGCGGATACTAATCCTTTATCGAATATTTAAGAAAGCCCGCCCTCTTTTAGAGGGCGGGCTTTCTTTATGTGTGCTAGCGTTTCCTCATGATTCGCGACGAACAATGGCTTCTTAATGAAAAATATGCCGGAAAGGAAAGCGCTGAATATGAAGCCGATAAAAAGCGGCTCGCCAAAGGCGAGCCGCTTGGATACGTGATTGGTTGGCAGCCGTTTCTCGGTCTAAAAATCTATCTCGACTCAAAACCTCTCATCCCCCGTCCCGAAACAGAATGGTGGGTCGAGCAGCTTACAAATGCGATTTCTGGGACTCCGTACCGTGCAACGGTGCAAGCAGAAGAAACATTTTCAGCGACTTTATTTTCTTATAAGCGAAGCGAATTAGAAAATAAAAAGTACTCTTGTGGTGCAAAAAACGATTCCGTGCCCAGAAATCGCATTTGTGAGTTGCGATTTTTGGATCTCTGTGCCGGTTCCGGCGCTATCGGCTGCGCAGCGCTCGCAAGGATGCCTGGCGCTCAAGTCTATTTCGGCGAGATCGACCCGGCGCACGAAGCAACCATTCAAAAAAATATACGTGAAAATAATCTTGATGCTTCTCGCGCCGATATTCGCATCGGTGATTTATTTGAGCCATTTAGCGCAACCAATTTTTCTTGTCCATACTCGAACTTAGAAAAATGGAAGTACCCTTGTGGTGATATGCAATTCGATATCATCGCAGCGAATCCACCCTACATTCCCATCGACCGCGAACTCCCCGCAAGCGTCGCGGACCACGAACCGGCACGTGCGCTCTTTGCCGGAGATGATGGACTCGATGTTATTCGCCGCATTGCGACAGCGCTTCCGAAACATCTAGCCGAAAATGGAGTTGCATGGGTCGAATGTGACAGTTCCAAAGTCGAAGAGGCTCAAAAACTGTTTGTGGCGCAAGGTTTCTCGACCGAGATACGCACCGACCAATACGGCAAACCGCGCATCCTTGTAGTATCATTTTCTCAATGCTAACTCAGTCACTCCCTCACTTTGACCCTTCTATACTTTTCACAAAATTGAACCTTCCTGGAACTTTTTCCGAGAGTACTCTAGTGATCTTGATTCTGTGCACTATCCTTGCCTTCTGGGCAATGTATACGCTCGTTGCCATCTATCATTGGCTCAAATATTCTCACGCTTCATGGGTTGCGTTCCCTGCAATATCCGTACATCTTTTCATATCGATCGCGATCATATCCTACGCACTCTACGGCAACATACCATTCCTTATTTCTTATTTATGAAAGAATTTGAACTCGAACCGGGAGAGCATGTCGTAAGAGAAACTCGCAAGCATTGGTTCCTATTTCTGAAAGAACTTCTTCCGTATGCAATCATCGCAGTACTCCCCTTCGCCATCCCCAATCTTCTTATGCTTGTGCCGACCCTCGGAGGATATGCATCACTTTTTGATTTCAGCACACCGCTCATGCGTCTCTCGCTCGGCATCTGGCTACTCATCACTTGGACCAGCGCATGGGGAGCTTTCACTCAATACTTCCTCGATATATGGGTGATTACTAATAATCGCCTTGTGGATATCGACCAGAAACGATACTTCTCCCGCGAAGTCTCGAGCCTACTTCTTTCACGAGTACAGGACGTGACAATCAACGTCCATGGGGTGATTCCTTCGCTACTCGACATCGGAGATATTAATGTCCAGAGCGCAGGTGCCTCCAGTAATGAATTCATCATGAAAGGTATCCCGCACCCTTCTCAGATACGCGATCTAATTCTCAAATACGCCCCCACCGAGCCAAAAAACCCTGGTATCTGATACAATCGGACGTATGTCTGAACCTCTTTCAACCGACTCGTATAAAGGCGTTCGTGATTTCTATCCTGCTGACTGGGCACGGATGGAAGCGATGTTCATGCGTATACGCGAGACACTTAGGTTATCAGGATATGAAGAATATAACGCTTCACCGCTTGAACGATCCGAACTCTACGAAGCAAAAACGTCTGAGGAAATTGTTACTGATCAGACCTACACCTTTACTGACCGTGGCGACCGAAGCGTCACGCTGCGGCCCGAGATGACGCCGACACTCGCACGCATGGTCGCCGGGAAACGTCGCGAACTTGCCTACCCTCTGCGATGGTTCTCTATTGGTAACCGTTTCCGTTACGAACGTCCACAGAAAGGTCGACTGCGTGAGTTCTACCAGGCAGACATCGACCTCATCGGACTCCCTGAAGGCGAAGCAGACATTGAAGTCGTACAGCTCGCAGCGACAATACTCAAATCTTTCGGCGCCGCTGAAACCGATTTCATCATCCGCATGAATTCACGTCCGCTTCTGAACGCCGCTTGCGCAGCAGCGGGACTCAATGGCGAAAGCATCCGCCAATATCTACACCTCCTCGATAAGAAATCAAAAATGCCCGCCAAAGACTTCGCCACGGCGTCGGGTACTATCTCAAAAATAGATCCTCTTTCAATCATCGACGATCCAAGTACCGCGCCGGAGGTCGCAATTGAAAAACAGCGCTTATTCGATCGAATTGCAACATTCGCCGCACGCGATGTGAATAATGTGGTCTTCGATTCCAGTATCACTCGTGGTTTTGATTACTACACTGGTATGGTCTTTGAGGTATACGATACGAACCCAGTAAATTCCCGTGCGATTTTCGGGGGCGGACGCTACGATGGACTCGTCACGCTTTTCGGCGGCGACCCAATACCTGCAGTCGGCTTTGCGCTTGGCGACGTCACACTTTCTGACTTCCTCGAAACGCATTCGCTTACATCTAAATTAGATACACCTAAACCGCAACTCTACCTTGGCACCCCGCTTCCAAGTGATGTCGAGGCAGCTCAGATGTTCGCTCATACCCTGCGCGCGCAAAACTGTCGTATCTTCGTCAATCTTACCGAACGTTCGCTCGGTGATCAGATTAAAGATGCGGTAAGGCGTGGCATACCCTATTTTGCAGCCTATGGCGCAAATGAAGTTGCTGATCAGATAGTTCGTCTAAAGACTCTTGCGACAGGCGAAGAAACGACCCTCTCTCTGCCTGAAATTCCTGCACGTCTCAACTCCAGCAACTAACTTATATGCGTGCTATTACTTTTGATATTGAATCAATCTCCGACTCGATAGTGCGCGGACACATCGATGTGAATGAGCAGGAGCTCACGGTTGTAGCTATCCACGACTCTGAAACTGGTACCTATTCTGCCTACTTTAAAGAAGAACTCCCGAAGCTCTGGCCAATTCTTGAACGTGCCGATATGCTCATCGGCTTTAATTCTGATTCGTTTGATATACCACTTCTCAATCGCTACTACCCGGGAGACCTTTCGCACCTGCGATCACTCGATCTACTCACTGAAGTGCAGAAAGTGCTTGGTCGACGCATTCGGCTTCAAGCGCTCGCCGAGGCAACTCTGAACAGGGGGAAAGCGGGTGACGGACTTAAAGCGGGCGAGTGGTGGAAAGAGGGGAAAAAAGAAAAAGTTCGCGAATACTGTATCGAAGACGTCCGTCTCACACGAGAGCTCTTCGACTATGCTGTCCTACACGGAGTGCTCAAATACAAAGACCTGCGCACTATTCGTGATATTAAACTAGACACCTCTCTCTGGACGAAAGAACCGGTCGGAGCACCTGCAATGACTCACGCGCTGCAGCTATAATATACATTGACATACTCAGGTTTTTAAGATATACTAGATTTCGGATGTTCTAGTACCTATCTGACCCGCGCTGTTGCGGGGCTACAACCATCTACAGAGAGGAGCCAGTATGATTAATGATCCACTCGACGATCGACCGCTTTCCCAGCGTTTACACCTGATTGAGCGGGAATTGCCTGATAGTCCGACGCCAGCCAAGTCCTTCTTTCAAGACTGGCCGAATATGCCGGACTCAGACATTGGCACGATGCTGATGTTTGGATCTGTCCTGTGCTTGGCAGTAGGATTCGCATTGCAATTCATCAAGGGAAACAGGGACATCATTTTGTCTAGAAAATCTTGGGAGATCATTTTTCCGGAAAATTCCTTTCTCTTCGCAGTCATCTACTACTTGGGGCTACTGATGACAATACGAGAGACTCAAGTGTTTGGACTGTACGAACACTTTAAGTACTTCGTAGCCATTACAGCTTTTGGACTGATATGTGCAATCACACTCGGACTATTCTGTATCCCCTTACTCAAGTTCATTTTCCGCCTATATGACTCGGTCTTGAACTTCAAGGAAGAATTATTGCTGATGCTTGTGCGTGAATATGGATTCCCACAGAATACTAAAGAATTGGTAAAACTGTTTGGCAAAGTTGCTAAGGAGCACGTACCGCATCTTTATGCGAGTGTGCGAACGCTTTACAAGTTACTTATCGAAAAACTTGAAGAACTTAGCATTCATTCGTCTGTATGTGCCAAGACAGCAATAAAAAGGGTTGGGGAGCGCTGGATACAAAGAGGATAATTGCGCAGGAACTTCCGTGGGCGTGGAGTACGAAGTACTCCACGCCTTTTCTTTTTAATGATAGGCTCATGGTATGAAACGTTCCCTCACGATTCCCTTAGCAATCACTCTCGGCGGCATCATTATAGCCGGAGCAATATATGTTTCAATGCAAAAATCCTTATCAATTAGCAAGGATGCCTCCATACTCGTACGACCCGTCTCGATAAACGATCATATTCTCGGGAATCCTGCGGCACCGGTGATGATCATTACGTATACCGACTTTGACTGCACGTTCTGCAAAGATTTCCATGACACACTTCTTCACATCATCACGAACGAAGGCGCTGACGGCAACATCGCGTGGGTCTACCGTCAATTCCCCCTGACCGAAATTCATCCGAATGCGCTCCCGCACGCACGAGCCGCCGAATGTATCGCGCAAGTTGGAGACAATACCGCGTTCTGGAAATTCGTGGACGTTCTCTACAAAAAACAACCCGTTAATCCGCCACAATATGGGGAGCTCGCCTCCGAGATAGGAATCTCTACCACTGATTTCGCCACCTGCTTCGCTGGCGCAGCAACAACGGTTGATGCCCGCATTACGGAAGATCGGCAGAATGCGCTTGACATTGATGCTGAGGGAACACCGTATTCACTTATTCTCGTTGCGGGTAAGCCATTTGTGATTATGAATGGCGCGTACCCATATGTTGCAGTGAAGCAACTCATTGATGAAGCCCTCCAAGAGGCACAAAAACGTTAGCGAGCGATGAGAAATTCGACGAGATCGCAGTAGTCGCAGGATTTAGAATCACAAGGAGAAGTAAAGGCAGAACCATCAGCAATAGCTTGAGCTGCTTCAACAAGCTCCTGTTCTAACGCTCTGACTTCAGTATCTGCAATTGTAAAACGGCGGATGATACACTTCCCTTTCTCATTGGGCTCGACAAAGTGCAGTGCACTATCGTTCATCTTAAAACGTCCGTCCTTGTCGAGAAGAAGTTTATAGAACACCAATTGCCGATAGTAGCCGCCATCACTTGATTTCGTAAGACCTTTGATTTCATTCTCGCTCCGAACTTTGCCGGTCTTATAATCGATAACTTCGACCGTCCCATCTTCTTTCATATCAAGCCGATCGAGTTTTCCTGAAAGAGGCACTTCGCCCACACCAGGAACAATGAGCGGCACGTTTATCGCAAATTCTGATTCGTGTACACTCTTCATCATCGTTCCTTCTTGTGCGAGATAGGCCCGAAGTGCCGATTCGCCGGTCTTCATAATTTCTTTTCGATCAAGCGGCGAGAGCGGCAGGCGCGTGAGTTCCGTATAAAACGCTTCCGTCGCATCTTCTATCGAAGCGCCGCCCTTTTTCACTTTATCGGCATAGACTTTTAACCCCGCGTGTATGGCGGTACCGAAGAGCATCGAAAGAGTCGGCGCATCCGGAAGTCGAAGTAGTGTGCGGAAATAATACTGCCACGGAGAATCGACATAATTATTAAAACCTGTCGGCGAGAATCCGCGGTCGAGCAAACGCTCTTTCAGGAAACTGGGGTCCAGTATTGTACGGACTTCGTAGGGAGAAGCATTTATGGGCACCGCCGGGAAACTTACTGCTGTAAGATGCGAGGAAATATCGGTAAGAAACCGTAAAGGCGTTTGTGCCTGATCCTCTGCAGTTACCCCTGATCGCGTGATCAAGACGCCATCTCTCGCCCGCGTGAGAGCGACATAGAGAAGTCGTCGTACATCATGTTCGTCATCTTCTTTTTCAAGTAACAGCGAAAATTCATCTGTCTTCCCGCGCAGCCATCGCTCATCGGTCGCATGCGCAATGATAACGTATGGGAATTCGAGCCCCTTCGCGCCGTGCACGGTCATGACACGAACACCTGAGTGTTTGGTACGAGCACGTTTTATCTTCAGTTCATGTTTCTCGATGAGAGCGAGCTGCCGGAGGAGATCGCGAGCGGTTGCTCCGGGGTCCTCACGCGACAGCAGTGCCGCTTCATCCATAAAGCCTTGATACGCTTCATAAGCATCCTCACTCTCTCCGAGCGTAAGTATCCCGGCCACAAATCCGCTCTCGCTCGCAAGTCGCGTAAGCCATGAGACCAGAGGTGTTGCGGACATTTCTTCGGAAAGCTTTGTAAGTCGGTGTACCCAGGAACGCATGTCATTTGTTCCCTTTTCTTCAAGGATTTTTATAATTGGCTTCCCTTCGCGAGGAAGTGCCACAAGACGCATACGTTCCTGAAGCGTGCCGGGTATACCTGGAATAAAGAGCGCCCTTGCGAGGGGAGCATCCTGATTCAGATCGGCAATAGCATGAATGAGCGCGATAAAAAGTTTTACTGACGGATGAGATAAGGCGCTTATCTCTGCGCTTGCATGATCCTCCGGGATTCCCGCACTGCGCAATGATTCGGAAAGAGCGAGTACATCCGCATTTTTTTTCGTTAGGATGGCGATATCCTCATAGGGCACGCCTGATGTGTGCAATTTTTCGATATAAGCGCGGATAGCTTCATATTCTTCTCTTGGCGTATCACAAACCGCCTCTTCTATCGTTCCACCCTTTCCTCGGATGGCCTCTAGTACCGGACGGAAAGCAGCATCGGGCGTCGGAGCAGGAGTAATAAGATCATGCGCTGCTTGGAGCACCTTTGAGGTCGAACGATAATTCTCTACAAGCGATATGACCTTCGCCTCCGGGTACTTCTCTTTGAAATAAAAAAATGAAGCCAGCGATGCTCCCTGGAAACGATAGATTGCCTGTTTCTCATCGCCCACGATAAACAGGTTCGGCGAACCGTCAAAGTCCGTCACAAGTTCAAGCAGACGATTCTGTGCCGGATTCGCATCCTGATGTTCATCAGCAAGCACGAATTGCGAACGCTCCCCAACTTCCGCACGAAAACTTTCATCTGATTCAAGACCGCGTACCGCTTCCCCGATAAGATCTTCGTAGTCATAGAGAGATTCGCGTTCTAACGCTTCTTGATACGCACCAAAAAGGTGCGCGACTTCGATATGCTTCTCAAGACGTTCGCGACGGCGAAGAAATTCCCCTTTCTCTTTTCCTTTGTGAGTACCGCTTGCATGAATGCGGTCAGAGTCGGCAAGCAAAAGAGCATGCTCTTTCGTAAGTTCGACAAGATACTGTTCTGGAGTATAATGCTCTTGTTTTAATTTGCCTATGAAATTCAAAAGGATTTTCGCCACACGATGAGGATGTTTTGGATTTCGAATTTTCAAATATGGCCCCTGGTCAAGCAGCTGCTCCATAAGCGCGATGCTGCGTACCTCTCCAAGCTGTGTACCGAGCGCGATGCGTGGAAAGAGATCTGGACGAAGTTCGAGTATCGACCGTGCGAAGCTGTGAAAAGTGTGTATCCGGACACGATATGCCGCACCGCCAATAAAGGAAGCGAGGCGCGTACGGAGCGTCGCTACAGCACTTTCGGTGAAGGTCAATGCGAGTATCTCATCTGGCTTTGCTCCAGATGCTTTAAGCAGAATAGTGCCGATACGAAGAGCAAGTATCTGAGTCTTTCCAGTACCCGGACCGGCGATGACAATCACCGGTCCGTATAACGTATCGACGGCCTCTTTCTGTTTCGTATTCAGTTTCTTATATGCCTGTTCAAACGCCTGAGTTGTCACCATACGGTCAAGTGTACCTTGTGCGAGAACGCTCTGCACAGGTGCGCCCGCTGCCACATTGACGTTAAAGAAAATAGTTATATACTTCAGGTTAGCAGCTCTTTAATACCCTCTAAAAATTGACGTCCTCATGAAAGGAGGCCTAGATGTTGAAGATAGTGGGATCTTTTTTTTCCCTCATGTTAGTTATCATTGTCGGAGCTTTACTGATCTCCGTAGCTCGCATGTACTCAAAATCTCTCCCTTCTCGCCCATAGCCCTTTTGCATTAATGCAGAAGGTTCCTTAAAGGAGGCCTCTGACAAACAAATTGTCTTTAGAAAAAAGACCGTGCAGCTCCTTAGGCTGCCGGTCTTTCTCTTTTTCACTGTCTCAAATGAGACCTATAGCGTTGCGACTTTTTTCTATCGTATGTTTAATACGACTTCAAGTGCCGCGCGTCACTGTGCGTGCGAATCTTCTCAAGAGCTTTCGCTTCAATCTGACGGATGCGCTCGCGAGTGACGCCGAACTCCCTTCCCACTTCTTCAAGCGTGTGGTAGATCCCGTCCATGAGCCCATGACGCATTTCAAGAATTTTGCGCTCTTTCGGCGAGAGATCATTGAGGATGGTGCGCACCTGCTCCGTGAGAATACGCTCGGAGGACTCTTGCACCGGCGAAGGAATTTTGTCGTCCGGAATGAAATCGCCCAGAGTTGACTTCTCATCGTCATCTGAACCGATCGGATTCTCAAGCGAGAGCGTGTCCTGATTGATCTTTTCTATTTGATAAATCTTCTCAACTTCAACACCCATCTCGACTGCAATCTCCTCTTCATGCGGATCGCGTCCAAGCACCTGTGCGAGACGACGCGATACCTGCTTGTATTTGGCGATAGTCTCTACCATATGCACCGGGATACGGATCGTACGCGACTGGTCGGCAAGCGCACGTGTGATCGCCTGACGAATCCACCACGTCGCATAGGTCGAAAACTTAAATCCTTTCTTCCAATCAAATTTGTCTACAGCGCGAAATAGACCAAGATTCCCTTCTTGAATGAGATCGAGCAACGTGAGGTCCGGTGAACGCCCGACATATTTTTTAGCTATCGAGACCACAAGACGTAGGTTACTGCGTGCAAGAATATTGCGTGCCTCTGCGTCACTCTTTTCGATACGCTGGGCAAGTTCGCGCTCTTCAGCGGCGGTCAGAAGCGGGTACTGTCCAATCTCGCGAAGATATATCTGGATGGAGTCATACCCTGTCGAATGTCGGTCTTTGATATTACGCGTTGCGAGATATTCATCGGCGGCATCTTCGAGCATGCCACCCTCAAGCACGTCGACACCAGCAGTAGCAAATCGTTCATAGAGAGATTCAAGGAAGCTGACATCGTCTTCAACATGCGGAAATGATTTGAGAATTTCGCTGTAAGTGACGTAGCCGCGGTCCTTACCCTTCTCGATAAGCTGCTCTGCGGTGAGTACTTTCTGTGATTCTGCCTTCGCCTTCGCTCCCTTTGCTGCAGTGCGTAAAATCTTATTCGTACGCGAAGAACCGCCGCGATGTGCGGCCATCTTTTTTGCAGACACCGAGCGCTTGCCAGTGCGACTCTTCTTATTGCTTGCAGGCGAGATTTTCTTTGCGCTCTTTTTCTTTTTGGTGGAAGTCGCCATACTTGATAGGATAAAATAAATTAGTGATTGAACGCTGCTAGGCGTGCGGCGAGTTTTGCGCAGTTCGCTTGTGCGATCTTGATCGCAGCGGTGTCACCCGAACTTTCGGCTCTACGTAAATTTCTTACTGCTTCTTGATACGCCTCGCGGATAACCGCTTCTTCAAAGGCGTGAAGAAGCTCGTCTGCTGCCTCCGCCCCGGGGCCCTCACCAAACATCTGCTCTGCATAGAACAGAGCTGATTCCGGTAGGGTTACAAGTGGCAGCTCCTGAGCTTCAGTAATTCGACAATACTCCGACTTGACGCGCTCCGCAAGAGGTGAATTGGGGTAGGCGTGGAGAACCGCAAAAAGTTGCTCTGAACGGAGTTCTCGAGGAGAACGCAACGCATCCTTCGGGAATGTCTGATGAGTAGCCCCATTTTCAGTGAACGACTGTTTTGGCAAACGCTTGAGCGACTCGCGAATAGCTTCGCCTGAAAGGCCTAGAGATCTTGCGGCTGCCTGCACGAAATGCTCACGTTCCATCGGGCTCGGTATCGCTGCAATCAAAGGGAGCACCACACCTTCGGCGGTACGCAACAGCCGATGTGGATTACTCTCTCGTTGTGCCAATTCTTCGAGAAAGAACTCGACAATCGGCTTTGCCGCAAGAATGCGTTTTGAAAACTCTTGCGGGTCTTCGCTGATAAGGTCGGCTGGATCCTTCCCCATAGGGAGCTGGGCCGCCTTCACATGCAAACCCATTTGAAGAGCTGTCGCCGCCGATCTCGCTGTCGCTTTCAATCCGGCTGGATCAGCATCAAGGACAAGCATGAGATTTTCGCTATAGCGCTTCATGAGGCCGAGATGCCGCTCAGAAAGCGCCGTACCTGAGAGCGCAACTGCATTCTTAAATCCTGACTGATGCGCAAGCAACACATCTATCTGTCCTTCGACAAGCATGGTGTAGCCGCGTGCACGTATCGCATCTTTCGCGATATTCATGCCGAACAGGATGTCCGATTTATGGAAAAGATCAGTCTCCGGACTGTTGAGATATTTCGCCAACTCATCGACAGCAAGTGTACGACCCGTAAATGCGACAACCCGACCGACCGAATCACGAATCGGAAACATGAGACGATTGCGAAAACGATCATAATAGGTGCCCGGCTTACCGTCGGCTTCCTTGATGAGTCCAGCCGCAAGAAGTTCTGGAATGGAAAACCCTTCCGCAGTAAGAGCTTCAAGAAGTGTCCGCCACGCATCGGGAGCATAGCCGAGACGCCACACAGAAATACTTTCTTTGGTAAGACCGCGCTTTTTTGCATACGTTTCAGCCGCAGTACCTGAAAGATGCGAGACATAGAATTGCTCAGCACGAGCCATCACCGCGCGCAACCTCTCCTGTTTTGATGCCGCTTCCTTGCTCGCGTCGCCACCCGCATATTCAATCCGTACTCCTGCCTTATCAGCAAGTATTTTCATCGCCCCCTTAAAATCAACTCCTTCTATTTTTTCGACAAAAGAAAACGCATCCCCTCCAAGTCCGCAGCCGAAGCAATGCCAACTGCCTCGCTCGGGAGAGACATGAAATGAGGGTGTCTTCTCTTTATGGAACGGGCAAAGCCCTCGAAGCGACTTCCCTGCTCTTGTGAGCCTTACGTAGGGCGCAAGTGCGTCCTGAATACTCAGCCGCTCCTTAATCTGCGCGACGGTGTCGGTCATACGGTCAGTCTACCGCACCCAATAAGGTATCAACGAGGAGTGCGTGGAGCGAAACTTGTCGTTCGCGTTGTCGAAGGTGCTGGCGTTGAAGCTGTGCGGTCAGACTGAAGTTTCGCGATATGCACATGTTTCTTGCTGCCTACGAAACCAGTGCCGGACGGAATAAGTCGGCCAAGAATCACGTTCTCCTTAAGGCCACGGAGGCGGTCCACCGAGCCGCGAAGCGCTGCATTGATGAGAATCTTTGTAGTCTGCTCAAAGGATGCCGCCGAGAGGAATGAGCGACGAGAAAGTGCGCTTTCTTTGATACCAAGCACTATTTCGCGTGCTTGCGGCAAGAGTTTGCCGGCTTCTTTCATCTCTGCAATCGCTTTGACAATTTCCCAATCTTCGACAATGTCGCCGACTGAGTAATCTGTGTCGCCCGCTTCGGTAATTTTCACCCGCGAGAACATTTGCTTCACGACAACCTCAAGATGTTTGCGGGATACTGGCGCGCCTTGAAGTTCATAGATCTTCGATGCTTCAGTAATAATATACTCCTGCACCATTGCGCGGTCCGCAAACTCAAAAAGTTCATCGAGATCTGCAGAACCATCGGTGAGGATTTGTCCCTTCACGACTGTATCACCCTCTTTTACCAAAGGAACGCGCGGATACGGCGCAAGGTATTCGTATGCTGATCCATCTTTCTTCCCTTGTCCTGCTACCGACGCAACAACTATAACTTTCTCACGACCTTCATCTTTTATTTCCGTGACAAGACCGTCGGACTTCGAAATAACAGCTGGATTTTTCGGCGAACGCTTTTCGAAGACTTCTTCAACGCGCGGGAGACCACTCGTGATGTCGCCCCCAACCGATGCGACTCCTCCGGCGTGGAAGGTGCGCATCGTGAGTTGTGTACCAGGTTCGCCAATAGCTTGTGCCGCAACCGTGCCGACTGCTTCGCCCATATCGACGAGATCTTGGGTCGTAAGATCCATACCGTAACAGGTCTGGCAAACGCCATAACGTGTCTCGCATGACATAGGCGATCGCGATACGATTGTTTCGACTGTCGAAGCATTGAGGACTTCGGCATCTTTGGTAGAAAGATAATGTCCCTTCTTGAACAGTACTGTGCCGTCCTTATCTTTTGCATCTTCAGCGAGCACACGACCACGAAGAGCTTCCGCATAATTCGTCTGGATGCCGGAAGCACTCACGCGATTGATCTTCACGCCGCGGCTCGTACCGCAATCTTTTTCAGTAACAATAGAGTCCTGAGCAACGTCGAAAAGACGGCGTGTGAGATACCCGGCTTTTGCGGTACCAAGCGCCGTATCGGTGAGACCTTTGCGCGCGCCGTGGGTAGACATGAAATACTCAATCGGATTCAATCCCTCGATCATCGAGGAAATGATTGGGACTTCAATCGTTACGCCGGCCGTATTTTGGATGA
Organism: Minisyncoccota bacterium; assembly: GCA_022841985.1. Lineage (GTDB taxonomy): Bacteria > Patescibacteriota > Minisyncoccia > Phycocordibacterales > Phycocordibacteraceae > C7867-001. The sequence continues at coordinate 91,804 of JALHQL010000001.1, forward strand.
GGCCCTTCATACCTGCCATTTGGGTCAAGTTACCAAGCGTGCCTCGAGCGCCTGAACGTACCATGTCAGCGACGGAACCCATCGGATTGAGTTCAAGAGCGATCTGCTCTTCGACTGCCTGCTTCGTACCCTGCCAGATCTCGATAGCCATGCGACGTTTCTCTTCTGCAGCGAGCAATCCGTTTCGATAATCGTCTTCGATCTTCGCAACTTTGGCGGCTGCTTCAGCGACAATGCGTGATTTCTCTTTCGGCACGGAAACATCATTGATCGCCCACGAAATGCCAGAGCGCGTTGCATAATCAAAACCGAAACGCTTCACCTTGTTCACAATGTTCGGCACTGCGTCGAGACCGTACCGTGCGATACAGTCGGTGACAATACGCGCGAGCACTTTCTTTGTGATGGTTTCATTGACAAACGGGTAATCGGCGGGCAGCACCGTATTGAAGAGAAGCCGACCGACAGTCGTTTCGAACGTATGCCCGTCAAACGCTCCATACTTTTCTTTCCCAGTGACCGGTAACACATTAATCTTCGCGCGAAGATCGATCGCGCCGTATTCGGAGGCAAGGATTGCTGCGTTCGGCGAAGCAAAATATTCGCCCTCGCCCTTTACTTTTTCGACGGCTTTCGTGAGCCAATAGACGCCGAGAATAATATCGAGCGGCTTGCCAGTAAGCACAATCATTTCTCCCGAACCTGGCTTCAAAATATTCTTGTTGGCGCTCATAATGTTAGCCGCTTCCCACTGTGCTTCTTCTGAGAGCGGCACGTGTACCGCCATCTGGTCGCCGTCGAAGTCCGCATTGAATGCGTTACAGACAAGCGGGTGCAGCTGGATAGCGTCACCTTCAATAAGACGCGGACGGAATGCCTGAATACCCTGGCGGTGGAGAGTCGGGGCGCGATTGAGGAGTACATATTTACCCTTAATAGCTTCTTCAAGAAGCTCCCATACTTCAGCGACACCGTCTTCAATGAGACGCCCTGCGCCACGGATGTTGAATGCGAGTTCGCGTTCAAGAAGTCCTGCAATGACGAACGGGCGGAAGAGTTCGAGCGCCATATGTTTCGGAAGACCGCATTCATCGAGCTCAAGATCGGGACCGACGACGATGACCGAACGACCAGAATAATCAACTCGTTTGCCGAGCAGGTTCTGGCGGAAATAGCCCTGCTTACCCTTGAGATAATCGGCAAGCGATTTAAGCGGACGGCGTTGCGCCATCGTCATAGCTCCTGCAGCGGCGCCGCTCTTCCTGATGGAATTATCGAGAAGCGCGTCAACTGCTTCCTGCAAAATGCGCTTCTCATTGCGCAAAATGACTTCCGGCGCATGGATGTCGATGAGTTTTTTGAGTCGGTTATTGCGATTGATAACTCGACGATACAAGTCGTTTACGTCAGAAGTCGCGTGACGACCGCCTTCAAGTGCGACCATCGGGCGAAGTGCTGGCGGAATGACTGGAATGCGCGTAAGGAAGAGCCACTCAGGACGAGTGCCTGAAGCGATGAGACCGGCGATAAGTGAGAGACGTTTCGCGAGCTTCTCGCGTTCAGCAGCACCAGAAGCCTCGTACTTCGCAGCGAGCGTTTTCTCGAGATCCTTGAGATTAAGTTTACAGAAAATATCATAAATTGCCTCGGCACCAATGCGTGCTTCGAAAAGGCCTCCGTACTTCACCGAGAAGCGGTGATATTCGAGCTCGTCAAGCACCTTGCCGACCACGATGCCGTCAATTTCAGCTTTCGTGAGTGTCATCTTCTCCTTAAGAGCATCGCGTTCCTTATCACTTCCAAGCGATTTGTATTTTGACTTATACTCGCTCTCAAGATCAGCAAGAAGACGTTTCTTTTCTTCATCGACAATTTTGGTAATTATGTAGCCAGCAAAATAGACGACTTTCTCGATATCCGTTGCAGAAGCGCCGAGAAGGAGTGCCATGCGGGAAGGAACGCTACGCAGAAACCAGATGTGCGCGACCGGCGTGCACAGTTCAATGTGGCCCATGCGCTCTCTGCGCACGACTGAACGCGTAATCTCAACTCCGCATTTATCGCAGACGATACCCTTATAGCGGATACCTTTATATTTGCCGCAATAGCACTCGTAGTCCTTTTCCGGACCGAAGATTTTCTCGTCGAAAAGCCCGTGTTTTTCGCTTCTCTGGGTGCGATAATTGATCGTCTCAGGCTTCGTTACTTCGCCTGAGGACCACGCAAGAATGCGTTCTGGCGAGGCGAGTGCGAGACGCAATCCGTTCCAGGTGTCGCGTGGCGGAAGTCTGCGGGGAGTGAATGCCATAAGTGGTTTAAGAAAATTAATAAAGTTACGCCTCTGGTTCCGGCGGCAAATTCAAAGGCTCGATATCGAGCGCAAGACCGCGGATCTGATTGGTAAGCACGGCGAATGATGCTGGCGTACCAGAATGACTGATTGCCTCACCCTTCACGATTGCATCGAATGCCGCCGAGCGGCCCTGAATATCATCTGACTTGATAGTGAGCATTTCGCGGAGCGTATAGGCAGCACCGTAACCAAGAAGTGCCCATACTTCCATTTCGCCGAAACGCTGACCGCCGTTCTGCGCTTTGCCGCCCAAAGGTTGCTGAGTGATGAGACTGTAGGGACCAATCGAGCGCATGTGGATCTTGTCTTCCACCATGTGATGTAATTTGAGGATATACATATACCCAACTGCGATTGTCTGTGCAAAAGCATCTCCCGTACGACCATCGTAGAGCTGCATTTTCCCATCCGAAGAAAAACCGGCAGCGGCAAGTTCACTGCGAATTTCGTCCGGAGTTGCTCCCGAGAACGGTGGGATAACTGCTTGATAACCGAGTGTATGTGCCGCAAGTCCGAGATGCATCTCGAGAATCTGTCCGAGATTCATACGAGATGGAACGCCAAGCGGCGTAAGGATGAGATCGATTGGATTTCCGTCTTTGTCATAGGGCATATCGGCAACCGGCAAAATACGACTGATGACACCTTTGTTGCCGTGACGGCCAGAAAGCTTGTCGCCGACCGAGACGTTACGCACCTGTGCGACCGTAACAACAATTTTCTTGAAGATACCGCTTTCGAGCTGGTCGCCCTTCTCGCGCGAGAAAATGCGAACACCGATGACGCGACCTTTCTTGCCGCCCTCCATACGAAGCGACGTGTCCTTCACATCTTTTGCCTTATCGCCAAAGATACTGCGCAAGAGACGCTCTTCTGGCGTGAGCTGCGTCTCCCCTTTTGGAGTTACTTTGCCCACAAGGATATCGCCCGGACGCACCTCTGCACCAATACGGATGACTCCCTCTTCATCGAGATTCTTGAGGCGCATTTCGCCAACATTTGGAATATCGTGCGTTGTCGTCTCGGGACCAAGTTTTGTATCGCGAACCACACAATCAAAATCTTCAATATGAACCGTCGTAAATTTAGCCTCTTGCACCAATCTTTCCGAGATGATAATAGCGTCTTCGTAGTTGGCTCCATTCCAGCTCATGAATGCGATACGCACGTTCTGTCCGAGAGCAAGCTGTCCCTGATCGGTAGAAGAGTTGTCCGCGAGAACATCACCCTTCTTGACTTTGTCGCCGAGCGCGACCGATGGGCGATGCATAAATGCAGAATTTTGGTTCGTTTGAGTGAGGCCTTGAAGACGGTACTCTTTCGATGCTCCCTCCGAATTCTTTAGAGTAATTTTTCGTGCATCGACATGCACAACCTCTCCAGATTCTTGCGCGAGTACGAGACGACCAGTGTTCTTTGCGGCATGACCCTCAATGCCAGTCGCAACGAGCGGAACCTCTGGGATAAGAACCGGGGTTGCTTGTTTCTGCATGTTTGAACCCATCAACGCTCGGTTTGCATCATCATGATCGACGAATGGGATCATCGATGTCGCGATAGAGAACATCTGAAACGTTGAAGCGTCCATGAGAGTAATGTCCTCACGCGGAACGAGAACTGGTTCGCCTTTGTGACGAGCTTCGACAACGTCCGTACTGATATGGTCGTTCTCGTCGAGCTTGGTCGCACCATGCGCTACTACCTCGTTCTCTTCATCAAGCGCATTCATGTACACAACCTCCTTGGTCACTTTTCCGTTCTTCACCCGAGCATACGGGGTCTCGATGACACCAAGGTCATTGGTGCGTGCATGAGTTGCCATATGCAAGATAAGCCCGATGTTCTGACCTTCTGGCGTATGGATTGGACACAAACGTCCGTAATGGGAAGGGTGCACGTCACGCACTTCGAAACCAGCACGCTCTCGGGTAAGACCGCCGGGACCGAGTGCCGAGAGTGTGCGCATGTTCTCAAGCTCAGCAAGAATATTCTGCTGATCCATAAACTGCGAAAGCTGGTTGGCGGTGAAGAATTCGTGCACTGAGGCGTGGAAAGGGCGTGGGTTCACGAGCGCCATAGGAAGGGTTGTTTCGGTAGGTGTCGTCGACATACGATCCTGAATATTGCGTTTCATACGACTCATGCCAACACGCATACGAGCTTGCAAAAGTTCGCCAACGAAACGGACTCGACGGAAGCCGAGATGATCAATGTCGTCAGAATGAGCGGACGGATCGGCATTCAACTTCGTAATTTCTGAAATGATGCGGACAAAATCCGAGAGCGTGAGCGTACGCTTTTCAAGAGACTTTTCTGTCATGGGGAGATCGAAACGTGCATTCAAGCGGTGACGACCGACTTTCCCGAGGTCGTAGCGCTCAGCTGAGAAGAGCGATTGTACAAAATTCTTTGCATTCTCAGGAGTTGCGAGATCTCCGTCGCGCATACGGCGATGTATCTCGATATACGATTCTTCGACTGACTTTGCTTCGTCATGTGCGATTGTCGCTTCTATCGCAGCTTTTGCAAGAGGGTCTTTCGCGAAATGTTTGAGCGTAGCTTCACCAACTCCGCCACCAAAGACCGTGAGGAGTTGTGTAATAGGAAACTTGCGCTTCCGATCAATCTTCACGAAGATTGCCCCATCTGCCTCTGAATCGATTTCAATCCATACTCCACGGAGCGGGATGATTTTTGCACCAAAGTATGGCTTCCCGCGGATAAGATCCGAAACGAAAAATGCTCCGAACGAGCGAGCGAGCTGCGGTACAATAGCGCGCTCAACACCGGACACGATAAAAGAGCCGTGTGGCGTCATAATCGGCATGTCCGTGAGGAAAATCTCTTGCGATTTTTCAGAACCAAGCGTCTTATTGGTAAGCTTCACGGAAACACGCACTCCTGCCTCATAAGTGCGCATATTTTCGCGTGCAAATTCTTCGTCGTACTTCGGTTCCCCGATCTCAAAACTTTCAAACTCAAGCTCGAACTTCTTGCCCGAATAGTCGGTAATCGGTGAGAATTCTTTAAAAAGTTCCTTTAGACCGTCCGTGAGGAGCCAGTCGAACGAACCGCGCTGATGCCCAACAAGGTCTGGAAATGCTACCCGTGGCGCCCGATATGCACCGAAAGTTTTCTGGACGATTTTCTTTTGCATGAAGCGTAACGTGAAGGGGTGAGTAATCTTTCTCTAAATATATAAATGCGAACGCACGGAAATAAATCCGCTTTCGCTTATGCGTTTCTTCGGTTCCTATATGAATCTCCGCCCTCCGTTACTCATTCGTATCTAAGGTCTTTACTGTATCAGTCCTCCCATATTTATGCAAGCAAATCCTGTGGGGATAAAGAATTATTGCTTCTTACGCCATGCATCGATATTCGCATGATGTCCGGTTTGGAGAACTTTGGGAACTCGATAATTCTTCTTTTTATATGAAATCGTTTCCGGCCGAGTATAGACTGCGCGTGAGGCAATACGACGTTCTTCGACTGACGTGTCTTTGCCAAGGACGCCTGGGATGCGGCGCGTAACCGCATCGACGACAGCGAGTGCCGGGACCTCCCCACCGGTGTAGACCGCCTCGCCGACCGCAAACTCTTTTACTGTCGCCAGTGTCTTAAGCATTTTCTTCGCGCGCTCATCGATACCTTCATATCGACCGCATACAAGCACGACGTCGTCATATTTCATGAGCGTGTCAGCATCTTTGTTCGTAAATTGCTTGCCGCTTGGCGAGAACCAAATGATGACGCAGCGGCGCTCCGCGCCGCTGCGAATTTTAAGAGCCTTCTCCACCGCCTTCACAACTGGTAGGGCAGTCATCACCATACCGGGACCGCCGCCATAAGGACGTTCATCTACCTTGCCCCATTTATTTTCTACGAAATCGCGAGGACTCTGATAACTCACCGAAATCTTTTTCTCCTTTCGCGCACGACCGATGATCGATGCCGAGAGATAGGCATCGCAGGCTTCTCTAAACAACGTAATAAGATGAAATTTCACTTCTATAATTCCTCAACGACCTGCTCAACCGTCTTTGATTCCTGTCCTTCTCCAGAAATCGGTAATCGCTTGCCTCCGACCGGTTCATTGATCTTGAGATTGACACGTGCATTCCCTTTCATACCAACGACACGCAATAGGATGCGCAAAGCCTCAGCAGTCTTTCCACTCTTACCAATAATCTTACCCATATCCTCGGGATGAACCGTAAGCGTGAGCAATACCCCCATTTGGTCTATCGTGCGTGTAGTCTCGACCAGCTCTGGATGGTCGGCCAGTGCCTTTACCGCGTATTCGAGAAATGCCTGATCTAGTTCCATGATGGGGATATTGGTGTATGTCCGCCACTGGCGGATAGTGAGTTAGGCTACAGGAACCTCTTCTGCTGCTGGTACTGCTTCTGCGACAACCTCTGTTTCTGCCGCCTTTGCTACCTTCATCTCCTCAACCGCTGCCGCTGCTTCTGCAGCTATTGCCTCCTCACTCTTTTGTGGAGTCTTCTTCGGAAGCACATTCACTTTCTTGCCTGTGATGACTCCCTTATTGATAAGAAGGTTGCGGATGGAATCTGTCGGCTGGGCGCCTTTCGCAATCCAATCCTTCACACGAGAATCATCCAGAGTCAATTCCTTGCTGCGCGGATTATAGGTGCCGAGCAGCTCAACAATATTGCCTGCCTTTGCCGCACGCTCTTTCTCCAATACGACAATACGAAACGCCGGAGCATTAGTCCGGCCGATGCGCTGAAATCGAATCATCAACATAGTAGGGGCACAGTACCAGAATCGGCCGAAAATCGCAACCGCGACCGCACGCGACTCCATCTTCGAAAACTCAATATAAGCGCTCGTTCAGAGAAGTCGAGTGACTGAAAACACTCATTCGTATTTCCTCACTTTGCACCTGTAGCAGAAGCTCCATAATATTGCTAGAGTACAAGAAATGTCCGCGGACACCCTCTACGAAGGCCCTATTACGATGACTCGAAAAGGTTTCGGGTTTTTCGCCATGCCTGCGGAGACGCTCGTCGCCGGGGGCACTGCGACGAAAGAAAAGGAGGACCTACTTATCCCACCCGAATGGACGAACCATGCGCTTTCGGGCGACATCGTGAAAGTAGCCCTCGCTGGCACTTATCGCGACCCTTCAGGACGGATGCCTGCACGCGAGGCTGGCAAGGTAGTCGGAATAGTCTCACGAGCTCGAGAAACTTTTGTCGGATCATTTGTGGAAGAAGGCGATAAGACACTTCTTATTCCCGACTACAAGAAGATGCACGTACCCGTCGAAGTGCGCGATACGAAAGGAGCTCCGCTCGGTTTCAAAGTACTTGTTCGTATTAAAGGATGGGACGAGGGCTCATTACATCCCTGGGGAGTCGTCGAAGACATCATTGGCAAAGTAGGCGTACACGAGACCGAAATGCGCGCCTTAGCGCTCGGACAAGGCTTCTCAAGCGATTTCCCTCCCGGCGTCGTTGCAGACGCGGAGCAGCTTGAAAAAAATGGTGCCGCGATACTCGCCGAAGAAGCCGCAAATCCGAAGCGCCGTGATTTCAGAAACGTCGCGACATGTACCATCGACCCTTTTGACGCAAAGGACTTTGACGATGCTCTCTCGGTACGACGAATCGATACTGAAACCATAGAAGTTGGTGTCCATATCGCTGACGTATCCTATTTCGTGAAGCCAGGAACAGGACTCGACAAAGAGGCGGTAGAACGTGCAACAAGTGTGTATCTCGTCGATCGAACTATCCCCATGCTTCCTGAAGTTCTGTCAAACGATCTCTGCTCACTTAAACCGGACGAAGATCGGCTCGCGGTTTCTGCAGTCTTCACTCTTGACCGCGATGCAAATGTAAAAGATGCGTGGTTTGGCGAAACGGTCATTCACTCGAATAAACGCTTTACCTATGAAAATGCTCAAGAGGTGCTTGATGCGGGCAAAGGCGTTATGCATGAAGAGCTCTCGCTCCTCCTCGACCTATCAAAGAAGATCCGTGCACGCCGCCAAGCCAAGGGCGCTATTGAATTCGATACCGCTGAAGTAAAGGTGGAGCTCAATGCTGAAGGAAAACCAATCGCTATCCGTCTAAAGGAACGCAAGGCAACGAATCTCCTCATTGAGGACTTCATGTTGCTCGCAAATGAGGCGGTAGCCAAACATCTTTCGAAGCTCACGAAAAACGGTGGCCCACACTTCTATTCGCTCTACCGCATCCACGACGCACCAGATACTGATCGCATTGAGAATCTCGCGAATCTCCTCCGCATCATGGGTTACCATTTGAAAACATCCGGCGCAGGAAACGTTACCGGTGCAGAATTAAATAAGCTTCTTGAATCGGTAAAAGGGAAACCGGAAGAGTATTTGGTAAAGACAGCCGCCCTACGTTCTATGAGCAAGGCAGTCTATTCAACGCGCAATATCGGACACTTCGGGCTCGCATTCGATTTTTATACTCACTTCACATCGCCGATTCGGCGGTATCCTGACCTTGTCGTACACCGCCTTATTAAGGCTCACGCGGATGGCGACCCAATCACTGCGCAAGAGATGCAGACATTTGATCAACTAGCACTCCATGCTTCCGAACGCGAAGTTGCGGCCGCAAGCGCCGAACGCGATTCAATCAAAATGAAGCAGGTTGAGTTCCTTGCCGAACGCGTCGGCGAAATCTTCGACGCGGTTATCTCAGGAGTCACTGAGCGCGGACTCTACGTCGAAGAGCAGACGACACACACCGACGGCATGATCCGCATCAAAGACGTGGGTGATGATTATTTTGAATACGATGAGAAGAACTACCAACTCCTCGGCCGTCGCACCCGCAAATCTTTCCGTCTCGGCGATCCAATCAAGGTTAAACTCGCTGCCGTGCGCACCGCCGAGAAAGAACTTGATTTCGTACCGGCATAACTAAAAACCCGGCATGAGCCGGGTTTTTAGTTATGCCTCGTTTCGTAAATTTCTTAAACGTTCTGTTTCCTCATGAGCCGCTTCTTCTTCAGGGGTGAGCTTGATATGTCCTCCTTGTTTCAAGGCTTCGATCTGAGCCAAAGCTTCCTCGCGCTCCGCATCGTTCATTTTTGGTAAATCTCCAACTGGCGATGTTTCCGGCTTTCTGCCAAAAAAATTTTCAAACATGAAGAAAGTATAGCATGCGCACAAACAAATGCGCGGCAAGGCTAAGGCCTTGCCGCGACACATTCAAAACGGTGTACCGATAACACGCCCATCAAGACAATCTTCGGGATATGCCGCATTCGGCACATCCAATTGTATGCCGCTCCCTTTAATTTTAAAAAGGTCGCCAACGCAAACCCAACACCATCCTTGTTTCCACCCCTCCCTCTTGCCTGATCTCTCCATCCAAAAACGATGAACGTGCAGGCAATAACTATGCGTCGATTCCGGCTCCAGATTTTCAAGACGCACTAAGACACCTTTCTGTAAAACCGGACCCCGCATACGCAAGAGAAACCACGAGAGCCAATGCAGCATGAGTAACTCCTTTCTTCAATCGGAACATGACTGAATGACTTTTCTACGAAATTGTTTCAGGAACAAACGACATGTACCACACCCTTTTTTAGTTTTCCGCACTGACTATGCAACAACAACTTCTATTTTGCAACAGCGACCGCCTCATCGAATTTAACTGAAAGAAGCTTGGAGACACCATCGCCACCCATCGTAACGCCGTAGAGTGTGTTCGCGCGGCTCATGGTCTCGCGATTATGAGTGATGACGATGAGCTGCGACCTCTTCGCGAGATTCTCGATCATGTCGCCGTAGCGGCGACTATTTGCTTCATCGAGCGCCGCATCAGTCTCATCGAGTATGAGGAACGGCGGAGGGTTCACCTGACTCATCGCAAATATGAGTGCGATCGACGTGAGTGCGCGCTCGCCGCCCGAGAGCTGCATGAGCGAGCGCACCTTCTTCTTCGGAAGATTAACGACAATCTCGATACCTAATCTTTCTTTCTCTTTCGGCGACTCATCGGTTTTCTCTTCACCATATTCGGCATCACTCATTTCAGTTTCCTCCGCTTCCTCGAGCGCGAGTCGCGCGCTGCCACCGCCGAACATGAGAGCGAAATATTCGCTAAAAGATGCATTCACCTTTGCAAGACCTTCAGAGAAATACTTTGCGAGTTCAGTATCTAAATCATTGATGAGCGCGCGTAGTCCTGTTGCCGACTTCGCAAGATCCTCAAGCTCAGTAGCAAGAAATGCCTCTCGCTCGGAAATTTCTTTATGCTCCTGTCGAATATCTTCGCCCGTGCCGCCAGCTTCTTCCAGGCGGATCTTGGTGCGCTCCAGAACACGTTTGCGCGCATCCTGTGCATGACGTTCTTCATCTGGCAATTGCGCTAGGGGCGAGTAAGAAACTGCTGCGGCACCACCAAGAGCAAGCATCTCGCCCTTCTCGCGTTCAAGTGCTTCAGAAAGAAGATTGAGTTCGTATTCACGCGCCTCGCTCTTCGCAACAGTACTTTCCTCATGTGCCTTTGCTTGTGCGAGATCAAGAATACGGCGACGCACCTCGCGACCCGTTTCATCGTGTGCAGTTAAAGCTTCCCGATTCCTTAAGAGCGCAGATTTTGCTCGTTCAAGCTCTTCAGAAAGGTTCGCTTCTTTTGCAAGAAGTTCTGTTTGTTCATTGCGCAGCGTATACGCGGTGCGTTCCTCCTCAGCAAGAAAATCGTCGGTTGGCGCGACAAACCGATGCACAAATGCAGTAACCGCTTTACGCAGTGCGGAAAATGCAGCGACAATGGCATCCGGAGTCTTAGCTTCTTCTGCCTGTTTTTCGATTTCCCTTGCGAGTTCAATGAGATCTCCGCGCGGAATCTTCGCATACGGTTCGCGCGCGGCCCGGGTACTGTGCTCGGTAACAGACGCAAGCGCTCCTTCAACACGACCAATATTGCGTGCGAGAAGCTCTCTCTCACCGTTTATACGTTCGATGTCACGCTCCGTCTTACGTACGATACCAAGATACTTCACACCCTCGGTGTCGGATGTTGCACGTTCTTCTATAGCCGAAAGCTCGGCGGACGTCGTCGCACACTTTTCTGTAGCATCCCGTTTCTCTCCGGCAATTTTTACTTTTTCGTGCGCCAAAAATGCATCTTCGATTGCGAAATATGTCTGTGCAAGACCGACAAGTTCCGTACGGAGTGAGTCGGCGCGTTCGAGTTTCTTTACCTGATTCTCAAGAAAACGTACGTGCGGTGCGAGCTCCCGGCGCAACGAATTAACCTGGCTGATATTCTCTTCGGTCTTCACGAGCTTCTTCTCGGCTTCTTGCTTCTTGAATTCATAGATCTTGAGCCCAAGCGCATCCTCGAGCATCGCACGACGATCGCGGGGCGACGCGAGCAATATTCGGTCCGCCTCCCCTTGAGAAATAATGTGGTGGCCCGTCTCGCCGATGTTTGCGCCCGCAAGGAGCTCCTCGATGTCACGCAGGCGTACCTTCGAGCCATTGATGGAGTATTCGCTCGTTCCGTCGCGCAACACTACCCGTTCAATCACCACCTCGTCAAAGTCGATCTTAAATGGTCGATACGCGCCTTTTGGCCGATTATCAAAAACAATCGCGACCGCTGCACGATTCGCACGCGGAGAGGAATGTGAGCCATTAAAAATAAGATCCTCCGCGCGTTTGCCACGCATACTCTTCATCGATTGTTCACCGAGCGCAAAACGGAACGCCTCGGCAACATTACTTTTGCCTGAACCATTCGGACCGACAATAGCTGTCGTGGAACTCAAAAAGTCCAAGACGGTCTTCTTGGCGAATGACTTAAATCCGACGACTTCCAATCGCTTGAGCATTGCCAGGCTATTGTAACAAATAGAAAAACTGATTAGGACCACTTCATCGCCCTCAGTCCTGCCTCTGCAGCTGATTGCTCTGCCTCCTGCTTGCTCTGTCCTTCGCCACGGGCAATCTCCTCATCAGCAATAAAAACGCCGATGGTAAAACGCTTGTTGTGGTCGGGGCCGACTTCAGAGAGCGTTTCATACGCTGGAGTGGTTCCCTTCTTCTCCTGCGCGATTTCCTGGAAGCGGCTCTTCGCATCTTGATAGGAGCGTTTCGAAATGACCTCGTCGATTTTATGGTAAAGATTTTTTGCGATAAATGCCTCGGCATTTTTATAGCCCGAGTCGAGATAAATCGCACCGATGATTGCCTCGAGCGCATCCGCACGTATGACCTCACGTGCGCGACCAGTGTCTTTCGACTCGCCTTTTGAGAGCAAAAGAAAATCATTGACGCCAAGCGCCTGCGCAGTCGCAGCGAGCGAGACCGTGTTTACCAAAGCGGCGCGGTAACTTGTGAGCTCACCTTCGGGAGTCGTTGGAAATTTCTTAAATAGGAAGTCGGTCACTGCAAGTTCAAGGACCGCATCACCGAGAAATTCGAGGCGCTCATTATGACTACCGGCATATTCGCGATGTTCATTTAGGTAGGAACGATGCGTTAGAGCCTCGATAAGGAGGCTAGGGTTACTGAATGAGAGACCGAGTCGCTCTGCAAATGAAGAAAAATCTGGCATGCAAGACAGTATGCGGTAGGAGATACGAAAAGAAAAGCCTTAGCGTTTCTACGCTTTAGTACCTGCCCGATCCAATAATTTCTGAACAGCGGCCGTAACAATCGGTAACATATCGTCATAAAAGTTTAGATCGATGATGTCCTGAAGACGGAACCATTTTGCATCATCTAGGCCGCCGCTTTTTTTCAGTACGAGCGGCTCAAACTCAGACGAGGCAAGGAAGAACCATACATGCTTGCGCACTTTTCCTTTCTCCGGATGTGAAGCGACGTACTCATTCTCTCCGATTTGATTCCCCACTTTTGCGTCAAGACCAAGCTCTTCTTTTATTACGCGCGCCACACCCACTTCTGGCGATGAATCCTCTTCTATGTGCCCTTTCGAGAGCGTCCAACGTCCGAAAACATCGTGTACGAGCGCGAGATAGTACTGGCCGTTATGCTCGGCGTAGACGATAGCCCCACCCATTTTTTCTAAAGGCAGCTCCTCGCGTTTCATCTTCTTGCCTCCTTGTTCGTCTTTGCCCGGCTCGCCGAGCTCCTTGTAGACTGCGCCCAAAACGCCGTTTATAAACCGGCCAGAAGAGTCACCGCTAAAAGTCTTGGCGAGCTCGATAGCTTCATTAATGGCGACTTTCGCCGGCACCTGCGTACGATCAGCAAAGAGAAGCTCATAGAGCCCGAGACGCAAGATATTGCGATCGACCGGAGCGATGCGTTCAAGCGGCCACTCGGGTGCGGCTTTCCCAATAACGAGATCGATATCCTCTTTCTTGGCAAGCACTCCAGTGAGAAGACGGTCCATAAACGACTGATCGACATCATTGCCTCCAAACTCCGTGACATTGCGTGCAAGAATTCCCGCAGCATCTTTCTCAGATGCGTGAGTCGTATCCCACTCGAAGAGTGTCTGAAGAACGATGGAGCGTGCTAGATGTCGGTTCGCCATGGAAAGAACTTAGAAGTTAGAGTAACAGACTGAATCGGCCGCGCAAGAGCGCGGCCGTAACAACTGTGAGTAGTATGAAAAGATTACACTCCACCGCCGAAACCGCTACGCGCTTTCGGACGTCCGCCCGTCGCTACTTTCCCAGTAATTCCTTTTGAACTTTTTGCTTCCGCATTCGCATGCTCTGCATGTGCATGTTCATGAACATGCTCAACAGAAGCCGCAGTCGAAGGGCCTTTCACTTTCGGCGCATGCACACGCGCTGCACGAGGTGCCGCAATCTGCTTGCCGCGATACATACCCGTAGCTTCATCGAGACGATGTGGAAGACGAAGATTGCCGCTTTCCTTGTCCTTGATTACGTTACCCCCCACGAGCGCGTGGTGAGACCGGCGGTTATTAGTATGCCCCCTCGTATGACGCATTCGGATTGACATGTGAAGTACGTTACCACGCGGCAGATAAAAAAGGAAGCTCTTGTATGAGTCTCCTGAGCGCTATTTAAAACAAGGTAGCAACTGCCGCGATACCCGAAATACCCATGACCACGATAGTGACCCACCCCACAAATGCAACAAACGGGCGATTGGCGTACTCTCCCATGAGGTGCCGACTGCTCGAGAGACGGACGACAAAGAATAGGATGAACGGTGCGATGACACCATTTATGACTGCGGCATAGATAAGCCCGCGTATCGGATCGAGATGCATGAAGTTCGCGATGATGCCGAGCGTCATCGCGACGATGATGACACCATAGAATGCTCGCGCTTGTTTCAATTTAAGATATAAACCGTGCTTCCACCCGAAACTCTCACTGATTGCGTACGCGGTCGAGCCCGCTAAGACTGGTACCGCTAAGAGCCCTGTTCCGACGATGCCGAGCGCAAAGAGAAGGAAGGCAAATTCTCCAAAGGGACGTAGCGCAAGAGCTGCCTGATCCGCAGTGATGATATCCGTGATGCCGTTCGAGTAGAGCGTTCCGGCAACTGCGGCGAAGATGAAGAACGCGATGAGATTAGAGAAGAACATCCCGCTCCATACGTCCGTACGCATCTTCTTCAAGATATGCGGATTCATCTGTGCGCGACGCTCTGCGATGGTCGTCTCCCCACGCAAGATACTCTCTTCGACTTCTTGTGAAGTTTGCCAGAAGAAGAGATAGGGAGAAATGGTCGTCCCAAGTATGGCGCAGATGAGAAAAATTTGGTCTTTGGAAAAGGTAAGCGAAGGGATAAATGTGTGGCGGAGAACAGCACCCCAGTCGAGCCCTATGGAAAATGCGACAACGACGTACGAAAGAAGTGCGAACGTCAGATATTTCAGATATTTTGCATACCGCGCATACGGAGTAAATATCTGAAGTATAAGACTGACCAGTGCAAAAAAGATAACGAACATTTCTAGCCCGATACTCGGGAAAAGGAGCCGTGATGCCGCTGCCATCATGCCAAGATCGGCAGCGATATTGAACACGTTTGCAAAAAGGAGAAGTATCGTTACTGTGTGTAACGCACTTGGAGAATACTGATGACGAATATTTGCTGCGAGACCCTGTCCCGAGACGAGTCCAATGCGAGCACACATCTCTTGCACCGTAGCCATGAAAGGATACGTGAAGAGCGAGAGCCAGATGAGTTGCAGACCATATTTGGCACCCGCCTGCGAATATGCGGCGATACCGGAAGGATCGTCGTCGGCCGCGCCAGTGGTGAGCCCGGGACCAAGCGTACCCCAATATTCTTTCACGCGTTTGAACGGCTTCTTGCTGGCAAGAACTCTTTCTTCCTTCTCTATGAAAACAACTCCTTCCTCGAGAAGTTTCGCAGGCGCTTCAAATAGCTCTTCGGCTTCTTCTTGAAATTTCTTCTTTTCCATATCTATTCTTTCATCATACCTGCTTCGCCCATAAACCAGAACGTACTCATCCCTCAATGGGTACGAATAAAAGTTCCTTCGTGCAATTCTCGAAACGCCTCTCGCAACTCTTCGTCGGTATTCATCACGATAGGGCCATGCCATGCAATCGGCTCATTGAGCGGCAGACCGCTGATGAGCAGGAAGCGCGCACCCGAGACGGGTGCGCGCAAATTAAGCACGTCGCCATCGCGATCAAAAAGCAGGATAGTACCTGGCGCATAGTACGTTGGTTCGCTAGCATCCACCGCAAGCGCACCCTCGACAACATATGCAAACGCGGTATGCCCAGCAACTATCGGAATTGAAACTGAGCCGTTTGCGTCAAGTGACACATCTGCATAGAGAGGATTGCCGGCAATCGACTTAAGCGGACCTACGACACCGGAAATCTCTCCTGAAATAATGCGCACCCTTGCAAAATTCCCGAGTGAGATTTTGGGGACTGTCGTTCCTTTAAGATCTTGGTAACGCGGTGGCGCCATCTTGTCTTTCTTTGGTAGATTTACCCAGAGTTGGAAACCGCGAATGCCATGTGCACTCGCAGGCATCTCCTCGTGAATAATGCCGCTCCCAGCCGTCATCCATTGAATGGCCCCATTCTCAATTACCCCTTCATTCCCGAGACTGTCTTTGTGGCGTACTGCCCCATCAAGAATATACGTGACAGTCTCCATGCCACGATGGGGATGCCATGGAAATCCGGCAAGATAGTGCTCAGGAACGTTCGAACTAAAATCATCAAACAGAAGAAACGGATCGAATTGCGACATTTCAATATTCGAAAATCCCCGCTTCAAACGCACACCCGCACCTTCGAGAACATCTTTCGCTTTAAAGGTGGCGACGAGCTGACGCGGAGTGTTCATTTCTCTAAATCAAGAATTTCATCAATACGAATCTGAGCGACGAATTCCGGCACGTGCG
This sequence comes from Minisyncoccota bacterium, assembly GCA_022841985.1. Taxonomy (GTDB): domain Bacteria; phylum Patescibacteriota; class Minisyncoccia; order Phycocordibacterales; family Phycocordibacteraceae; genus C7867-001. The sequence continues at coordinate 108,535 of JALHQL010000001.1, forward strand.
AAACGAGTATCATCGTACCTGCATATGCATCGAGCGCTTTTGCGATGACAGGCAAATGGCGGAAGTTTATGTGATTTGTCGGCTCATCGAGAATAAGAAGTCCCGGACGCTCGAGTACTAGAGATGCAAAAGCGACTAACCCCTTCTGCCCTTCAGACAGACTTCCGATCTTTGTGTGTATGACATCCGCAGTGAGCAGGAACCCGGCAGCAGTGGCTCGCAGTCGCTCCTCATCCGGCTTTCCCATCGCCTGCTCGAGTGCCTTGTAGACAGTCTGATCAAAATCGAGCGTGGAGAAATCTTGGCGATAGTAGCCGACCTTTATTCCTTCAGCAATGAACGACCCTTCAGCAACACCACGCGCAATCGATTCAAGAAGCGTACTCTTACCAATGCCGTTTGGTCCGCGGAGCAAAAGGTGCTGATTTTTACGGAGCACGATATTTGCCTTCTTTGTCACAGGCTTTCTCCCTTTCAAGACCGTATAGGACGTGAGAGTGAGCACCGTACCCCCGAGGTTCTCTTGTGTAGGAATAGCAAAAGGCCGAATGGTCCGATCTTCCTTACGGACATCCACTTTTGCCTCCTCCATCTCCTCGACCTCAGTGCGCATCTTCTTCGCTACGAGACGCATCTTTCCTCCCTTCTGCGCAAAGAAGTTTGCTTTGTCCTTATTCTCCTGAATCTTCTTCTCGAGCTGTGCGTTCTTACGATTCTCTTTTTCGATACGCATCAAAATGTCGCGCTGTACATCGTGATAATTTCCCGGATACTGCTCGATTTTGCGCGTGAAGATATCAAGGTATAGGACACCAGTCGTGAATGCATTCAAGAAATCAGCATCGTGCGAAATGACGACGACCGTCTTCGGATACTCGACAAGAAACTTTGTGAGGTGTCGAATACCGGCCGTATCGAGATTGTTCGTTGGTTCATCTAGAAGGAGCAGGTCGGGATTCTGGATGAGCGCCGAGGCAAGAAGAAGGCGCGCCTGTTGCCCGCCGGAGAAACTCTTCACGATGCGGTCATGCAATTTCGCATGATGTTCCAGATTTACTACCTCGAGCACCTCATCGATCCGGGGATCGATGTCATACACCGGTTCCGTAAAACACTTTTGAAAGAATTCACGCACCGTGAGATCCATGCGGTCGCGCGGTATCACCTGCGGTGCAGTCGCCACCCTCATGCCGTGCGACACATGTATCTCGCCGTCCTCGGGTTTATTCTCGCCCGTCATCAGTCCGAAGAGCGTCGACTTCCCCGCGCCGTTCTGACCCATGACAGCCATCTTCATCCCTCTGCGCAGCGCGAAATCCACCTCATCGAGGATTGGCTTATTGTGCCCGTATTCAAACGAAACTTTTTCGAAGCGTATGACGCTTTCTTCGCGACCCATACATTCACCCTAACGCATTTTTAAGGAAAATGGAAAAGTGCTGGATTACCAACGGAAAAAACGTATAGTGTCATCATGCTGAAAACAGTTTCAAAGACTGCGGACGAGTACCCAATGCGTATCAATAAATACCTTGCAAAGGAGGGTATCGCTACTCGTCGTGGCGCAGATGAACTCGTAGCAAGGGGAAAAGTACTGATTAATGGCCGTGTAGCTCTCCTCGGCGAGAAAATCAATAAAGACGACAAGATCGAGCTGCGTGGGAAAACCACTCCAAAGAATTACCTGTATTTTGCGTACAACAAACCGGTCGGCGTCATCACCCACTCGCCGCAAGAAGGAGAGAAAGATATAAAACAGAGCGTAGAGACCGCTCCTGAACTGCAGGAAGTGTTCCCTATCGGCCGACTCGACAAGGACTCAAGCGGCCTTATCATTCTCACAAATGACGGTCGGGTAACTGACAGACTTTTGAATCCAGAATACGAGCATGACAAGGAGTATCGCGTACGAACCCTTGATCCCATTCGCGACAGTTTTAAGAAATATATGGAAGCGGGCGTCGACATCGAAGGATACCTGACAAAAAACTGCATCGTACGCAAGACCGGTCCGAAGAGCTTCAACATCACACTGACCGAGGGGAAAAAGCATCAGATACGCCGGATGGTTTCGGCAATGCACAACACTGTCGTTGACTTGGAACGGACGCGCATACTGAATATTCGGCTCGATGGCCTTAAGCCGGGCACGTGGAGAGCGGTCGAGGGCGAAGAATTAAAAATGTTCCTCTCTCGAATTGGGATCACTGGCTAACGGTACGGAAACGAGTCGCAAACGAGCTTCATTTGATCACTTCCGTAAGTACTGGGTAGATGCGCTCGGCAATAATTCCGTAGCCGGCGGCATTGGGATGAATCGCGTCCGTCATGTATTGACCATTCCCCAAGAGCCCATCAAGCACGTCCGATACAAAAGCAGTTTGATACGTGTCTCGTAGATTTTTAAACTCAGCGGCAAAACGATCATTTAAAATTCCTCCTCGCACGCCAAGCAAGAGAACAATAGACCCGCGAGCCTGAATATCCTGAATGAGGATTTCAAGATTTTTGCGCGTATCTGAAATGGGTATTTTTCTCAGATAATCGTTGCCACCAAGCAAGAGAAGGACAACTTTTGGATTATAGGCATCAAGCTGGTCGATGCGTGCGACCCCGTCCGCAGTTGTGTCTCCCGCATGCCCCAAATTAATAATAGGTTGTCCTATTTTTTGAGAAAGCAACGATACAAAATCATCGCCATCTGCTGCCCCTACACCCTCGACCAAACTATCCCCGAAAGCAATGATGTCCGTTCCTTCCGACGGATAGTTAGCGACTGTTTCAGTCTGGAAATAGAAAAAACTGAGCACCGCAAATATTGCGAAAAGAATACTAGGAATAAGTATCCGAAATTTCATTTTGCTGCGAGCCTATTCGATGTACGCAATTCTCCCGTTGGCACCCCGACGAAAAAATCAACTGAGATAGAACAAGTACACTCCGGCGATGATTGCGATGAGGCCGTACAGACTAAGAGAATTCAGAACTTTTTTATTAACCATTCTATGGAGCGCCTCCGGAAAGAAAATATAGGCCGCCCCTTTAAACAGAACCATCCACATGAGGACAGTCACAGCAGTACGCCACGAGCCGTCCCATACATTATGCTCGACAAGAAAGAGCGACGACAAGAAGATCAAGATAACGCCAGTGAGATAAACGATGGCTGGATGATCAAAGAAATCCTGGAGTAAATGCGGAAGTGTCTTCCCTTTGAAGATAAGGAAACACCCGCTAACGACTAGATATACCCCCAACACTTTTGCAACAAGCAGTGAAATTTCCATAGCGGACTGGTAATTGATAATACGTTAAGTATACACCTCTCCCCATTCCTTCGAGATACGATGAGTCGAATAGTTTACACTGTATGGCATACCTATGAAGAGGAGAAAATTAATCGTGTATATATGTGCCAGTGTCATCAGCATTAGTCTGCTCTCTCTGCTCTACACACAAAACAGAGCGCATACGTCGCTAACGGCGAGCCAAGAGAAGAAAAGCACTCTGTATCCGACTCAATATTCGGACACGTATATCACGGGGAATGCCATAGTGACTGACCCACGATTTAAGAATCTCGCGATATTCAAGAAGGAAGATTATTTAGCCAGTGTTGCAAGCTCGCTACAGACGAATATGCCTCCACCAGAAGCGAGTCAGCCGGAAAAAGGTGTGTGGCTTTGGACACCAACCATTTACCTGACCCCCGACTACCGGGACTCTATCATCGCGGGAGCAAAGAAACACGGTATTCGTAACATTTATCTTTCTATAGATTCATACCTGGATGTGTATGTTATGCCTGAGGGCCCGGAGAAGGAGGAGAAGAAAAAAGAATTTGACCGTATCCTTGAGAGCTTCATCGCGGCGGCGCGTGCAAACGGTATGACCGTGGACGCTGAAGCTGGATGGAGAAATTGGGCGGAGCCGGGAAACGAGTACAAGGCATTTGCCGTGGTGGACTATGCACTGCAATTTAATGCTACTCATTCTGAGAAACTGCGGGGATTCCAGTATGACATCGAACCTTACCTGCTCTCTGAATATCAAACAGATAAGAGAACGGTGCTACGAAACTTTGTCGATATTATAAACAGAACAGTCACGCGTCTGAACAATAGTGATCTGCAATTTTCAGTCGTCATTCCAGACTTTTATGACAAGAAGAGCGGTGAGACCCCACGATTTTTGTATGAGTGGAAATATACCCATACACTCAATCATCTACTCAATGTTCTCGAGCGCCGACCGGGTAGCACACTGCTCATCATGGCCTATCGTAATCAAAGCGAAGGACCTGATGGTTCCATAGAGATCTCTCGGGGTGAGATACAGGCCGCAAACGCCTATCGCACAAAAGTAATCGTGGCCCAAGAAACAGGAGATGTTCCGCCCCCGTCTATCACGTTTTATAATACCTCGCTTTCATCTCTCAACTCGCACATACAAAATATCCAAGAAGCATTCGCTAACGATAAAAGCTATAACGGCATCGCTATACACTATATAAACGCGCTGCTAGAGCTCAAATGAATTGAGGGAATCTAGAGACTAACGGAAAGTCATGGATCCACTATCGAACTTAAAATCGAAGATGAGCTCTCCTTTCGAGGTGAAAAAGTAACTCTGTGTTTCTTGCAGCATCTTCGCGAACTCGCCTTCTTGCGAGCCGTCGCAATACATGAGTGTGGACGCCATGTCGTTAAACGAAATTTTATTGTCCTTGCCCGAGTATGTTCCGCTCATCGAATTACAATCCGTCGTTGCAGAAAAACTTCCATCTTTTTTAAATGTGAGCGTAAATGATTTTGTCTTCTTTGGGGTTACGATCTTATCGTTGCTATAGAGCGTAGAGATCCATGTCCACGTCTGCATATCGAGCGTCATGCGTACTGGGTCGGCCTCGCCTTCAAAGTTCTGCACCACTTCGCCAAACTGCATCGTCGCCGGGTCAAATTTGAGCCAGATACTTTTTCCCATCGACGGCCGCTCCGCAAAACTTTCACCAGGCGCTCTATCTGCATAATTAACAACGACGACATTTTTATGGTTCGTATTTCTACTCAATTCCGTCGTTTGCGGAACAATGCGGTCGCCGAGCAAGACAGCGTGCGAACCCATATATCCGCTCGGAGTATCAAGCGCAGCGACAACATAATAGAAAGTGCCGCTTCCTCCTGTCTGCTGAGTCAGAAGAAATACAATGTCTTCTCTTCCATCTTCGTCGAGATCAAGCATCACTTCATTTCCAAAATAATCAGTGACCACCTTCGATGCAGAGCCCGGCGACACAGATTCTTCCGCATGTCCGTTTACGAGCGTGACGGGCTTGCCTGCGATCGTATATGTGGCATTTCTATAATCTGTTACGACAAGCTCTTGCTTGGCGGAATTAGTATTGAGCAAAAAATACACTCCACCCGAAATGATGAGAACAGCGACTATCCCGATGATCACAGATGTTTTCATACGAAAAGCATACCACTCACAATTCATCTGTGATACCAACGCCTATGCACGAACTGGCACGGAACGGATGGATGAGAGATATGCCCCGCCCACAAACAAAAGCCCGACGAGGCCAATAATCGGTTCAGGCACATCCACAAAGATGCCTGCAAACATTGCCCCTGCGAGACCGAGGATAGCCCAATGGGCACCGTGCTCTATGTACATGATTCGGGAGAGCGTACCATTGTGCACCATATAGAGAGTAATCAAGCGTACAAAATATGCGCCGATGCCGAGACCGACTACAATGATTGGAATACTTTTCGAAAGAGCAAACGCTCCTATGACGCTATCGAGCGAGAATGCCGCATCGAGGACGTCTAAATAAATAAAAGAAGCAAGACCTGTCGCGGCCACCCCCTTCGCCGAAACGGCGAAGAAATTCGCGACTCCCTGCACAATAATAAAGAGCACGATTGCAATAATGCCGGCAAAGAAGATGTTCGCGCTGTTCGCAGGGGAGAAAAAAGCGATGCTGGCAAGAATAACGAGGGCGATAGCGATCTCGAGTGCCTCGATACTCCCCCAACGTGCGAAGTGTCGTTCAATATGATGGATCCAGTGCACCTCTTTCCTCTCATCAAAAAAATATTTGAGTCCCACCATTGTGAGAAACATTCCTCCAAATGAAGCGATGATATATTCGACGCCATGGAGCAATTTCGCATACTGCGCGGAATCGAATAGAGCGATGGAAGCAACCGCAAGAGGAGACATGAAAACTGCAGCCGAAACGATAAGGATCGGGAGCACTGCGCGTGTAAGAAATACCGAGGTAAAAATACCCCAGGTGAGAAAACGCTTCTGCCACACCGGACTCATCTTCTCAAGCACGCGGGCATTTACCACGGAATTGTCAAAAGAAAGCGTTATCTCAAGAATAACGAGTAGGCAGGCTGTAAAAAAAGCGACCGGGCCCAGAAGCATGCCCACTCCCACAAGTAGTGCGATCGAAACCACGCCCGGAATAAGAAAGAATCGAAATAACGATCTCGAGTTTTCTTTCATGTAAAAAATTATATCATTTTGATCAACGTGTACCAATAGAAAAGAAAACAGGCAAGTCTCAAAGAGACTTGCCTGTTTGTTATGGGTATTGCTACCCGTTAAAAGTGCTGGTGATGATCAGGCCGTTTGAACGATCAGACCTTCGCTCTTGAGGAACTGTGTCGCAAGGACACCGAACGAGGCCTTATCAATCGAAAGGGCAAAAGGTTTTCCGGCTTCAGGCCAGATGATGATAGAATCACCAATCTGATAGGTCTCAGGACTTTCGACCTTTGTTCCTTTGAACTCGCCGTGATGTTTCGTGCGCAGTTTCCTATCGATGCTGGCCGGATTGACCTTGATCGTGGCACCGTCGATAACGACAGAAGCCCACGCACCGTTGTCGGATTGACCTTTCCTCATTTGCAGAACCTCCTAATTATTAGGTGTTGAATGTACAGTTTTGCCGATATCCCTAAGGACGCAGACAAAACAACGAAATCGACCCCCATGGCCGACTCGGGCGATAGTACCTACTTGGCAAATTAATGTCAACAGGTACATTGAATAAACTGGCTTGATACCGTATCGTCTAGATAGTACGACACTCCTGTGTCGTACTATTGCCAGATCGTCTAATGGTAAGCTCTGCTTTTGCTTCGCAGTAAGCAGAGCTTTCTACCATCGCTCGGTCGGAAGAATGATATAAGAATTTCATTCTTCACTCCCTCGCTCGGCAGTAGGACATTGTCCTCCCTTGCGACTGGCAATAAGGTAGAGTACTACCATTGCCAGATCGTCTAATGGTAGGACCTCAGACTCTGAATCTGAGTATCTTGGTTCGAATCCAAGTCTGGCAGCCACCATATGCTAAGTCAGGAGACTGACAGGCATAGGCATCTATTCCGAAAATGGCATACCTGCTGAGAGCGGTATTCAGAATGAAAAATACCGATGAGAGTCGGTATTTTTCATTTGGCAGAAAAAAAGCCCCATGAGTTTCCCCATGAGGCTGCTTCCATTCGGAAGACTTGATTGACCGGAGTCAGCAGTCCGAATAGGCGATCGGTCCGGCTTGGCACTGGATCTGCACCAGCATCGGCTCGGCCGGAGGCTTTCCCACCACACCTTTGCAGCAGTTGAAGAAACTGAGCTGCAGGCCGTGGCAGAAGTGTTTCGACGCCAGCGAACGGAGCGCGTCACCGGCATGAATGCGAGTGAGTTGCTTGCCGATTTCCGACGACGGGTCTTCGAGCCAATCGGCGTGACCGCCGTTGTTTTGGGCCTCGTGAGCCTTGCGATGAAGCAAGTCGAGAGCCGGACCGAGATCACGGCGCATGGCCTCCACGAGAACAGACTCTTGCTGTTCTGCGGAGAGCAGGCCACCGAGGTTGATGCCCTTTTCTTGGGCAACCGCAGTAATGGACGGTAGAGACATAAGACCTCCTGGTTTGAATGAACTATTGCTGAGCGCACCATGCGACCAGCGTTTAACCCTGCTCCGAAGCAGAACTAAACGCTGGCAACATTAGGCGACAGCCGCAAAGATTGCCTCTGCTGCACGAGCCGTGTCGGTCTCCATGCCTGCTACTTTGTTATCAACAATGATGTGAGCGATGTCGGCAATCTCTAATTCCTTTTTGATTTGCTCCGCAACGCGAGTGCTATTTATCGTTGGCTCTCGCACGATGACGGCCAAGTCGACACCTGAGAGAATTCCAGTAGCGACAGGATCAGTACCAGCTCGCTCGTCTATCACGACTGCCTCCAAAGGATTGAGAGCAAGAAGAGGGAGGTAAACTTTGAGTGGCGCAGCAAGTGAATGACTGCATGCCTCCTGTGAACGTACACGATCTGTGTGGGGGCCAGCAGTCATGAGGCGAAGACCATCCTCTAGTTCGATAGAAACACTTTCTGTGTATTCGTCAGCTGGAGAAAGTGTAAAAGATAAACCACGTTCTTTTGCTAAATTAAGTGCCTGTATGAATCCGCCGGTACGCTCTGAACCCACATAGACTTTGATTCCGTCTGGGTCAGCTCCTAAAAAGAGCCTAGGCTCTGCTCCAAGGTTATAGGACAAATCCATATTGTGGTCGGCGTCAATTGCTAGGACTCTTTTTCCTTTGGCACGCAGATTGCGCACGAAAGCCGTCGCCATAGTCGATTTGCCAGAACCTCCCTTACCTAGAAATGCTACTTTCATAAATGCAATTTAGTTGCATTTATGACTATACGCGAATGTCTATATAATTGCAACTGGGTTGCGTTTATGTTATTCTTGTAGTGTTATGAAAAGTGCCCAACCAGATTTCAGAACCCTTCTACAGAAGGCTGGTCATAAGGCTACGCCAGGCCGTATTCTTTTGCTTCAAACTCTTTTGAAGGAGAGCGAACCTGTGGCTGTTGCGTATATACAAAAAAAACTTAAGGGAGCACTCGATAAAGTGACGCTCTATCGAGGTCTGGAATCGCTCGTTGAATCGGGAATAGTCCGAGAAGCAGATTTTCGGCACGGTCACGCCCACTACGAACTCAATATCCTAAGAAAACACCATCATCACATTGTTTGCACTGATTGCGGCACGGTAGAAGATGCTGAGTGTAATATTGAACCACTCGCAAGAAAAGTGGCCGAGAAGTCCTTGAAGTTCAATGCTATCACAGACCATTCGACAGAATTTTTTGGCCTGTGTAACTCTTGCACTAAAGTTTAGTTCGTTTCAATGCGATACACCAAACGTATGAGGCATTGTTTTGTTAAGATTAAAGCCTAATGCAAAAACCGCTTCAATTTACCATTGTCATGGTATTCCTCCTTGGAGTATTTCTTACGTCTGGAAATTTTCAAACTGCTCACGCTCAAGAACTAATACAGAATAAGGTTGAAACCGTCAAAGCGCAGGTACTTGAAATTTTAAGCCAGGAGGTGAGAAATATTCCTGGCACTGAGACGAGTCATGATTTTCAGAAGATCAAAGCCAAGATTCTCGAAGGTGATCAGAAGGGACAAGAGATCACCGTCGACAATGATTACTTAAGTCTGAAAGTCGATGAGATTTTTTATCTTCGACACGAGACGGACGGCCTCGACGGAAGAGAAATGTATGCAGTTTCAGAACCCTATCGTCTTCCGGCACTCTACGGGTTCATTTCACTCTTCGTATTTTGTGTGATTGTTTTTGGCGGTTGGCAGGGACTCCGTGGACTAATTGCGCTTGCAGCGAGTTTTGTATTTATTTTCTACCTACTCTTTCCGGGTATTATGCACGGCTACTCGCCGATCTTGGTGAGTATTGGCGTATCTTCACTCATTATTGTACTTGGCTCGTACGTAACGCATGGGTTTAATAGGACGACAACATCAGCGGTAATCGGTATGGTCACCACGATTTTGTTTACTGGTGCACTCGCATACTACGCCGTCGATGTAACACGTTTAAGTGGCTTCTCCTCAGAAGAATCGGTGTACCTCAATTTCGGTACGAACGGCACAATTGATTTTGTCGGCCTCCTGCTCGGCGGTATTCTCATCGGATTGCTGGGCGTGCTTTATGATGCCGCAATAAGCCAAGCTATTGCGATTGAGGAACTACACAAAATCGGACCTCATCTTTCACGCGCCTTCATTTTTAAACGCGCGCTTCGTATCGGGCGCGAACACATCGGTGCTCTCGTGAACACGTTGGCAATCGCGTATGTTGGTGCATCGTTACCCCTTCTCCTGCTTTTCTATGCGACCACTGACTCTAGCTTCTCGCTGAATCTGAACCGAGAATTGTTTGCTACTGAAGTCATCCGAACGATGATTGGTTCAATTGGTTTGGTGCTAGCCGTTCCTATCACCTCGTTAATCTCTGTACTTATGTTGGTTAAACACCATGTTGTATCTGACAAGAGATTAGTAAGTAAAGAACAAGAGGCGATTGAGCACGTCTCGCATACCCATTAGTTACTCCATCGTCACCTTTTTATCTTTCAGAAACAGTTTGCTTTGCAAGCACCCGAGCAGTTCTCGTTTTTCAATCAGTGTTCCTTCCTTCAGTAAGTACTTCGCGTAATTTCTCACGTCGACATCGATAGCGACTTTATCCTGTTTATGTCCCAATACTCCCGATCTAAATTTGTTGAATCGCTTTATCTCATCCTCGATCCTTGCTCGCACACCTAGTTCGTCTAAGTTCACTGTATCGATGAGTCCTATCAGTTCTTCGATCAAGCTCGGTTCGTTTACCGCAGGGTTCTTACAGTCTATGTTTCGCGCCTTTGTACAGAAGTAGTACACATGTCGGTTTACACCACCATCTTTTAGTTTCTTGAATTTCTCGTCTGCTGATATGCCTGATCCGCAGTGTCCGCACCGTATCAGTTTTGTGAAGGCGAACTCCTTACTCTCAGTCTTTGGTATGTAATTTGCATTTAAAGTTAGCTGTACTTTTGTATATAGCTCCTTATCTATTATCGGTGTGTGCTTTCCCGTGTACCATTGACCACCTCCGACTGGATATTCAAAGTCTCCGTAGTAGAACGGATTTCGTAAGATTATGTAGATGTTTGCGAGCACGAGTGGCTTACCTCGATGTGTTTTGAAGTCTATTTCTCTCAGCCATCGGTATACTTTTCGTCCACTCCATTGTTCATGCGCGACCTTCTCAAACATCTGTTTGATAATTGGTCCACGCTTTAGATCTATTCTGCACTGGCATTTCTTGTCGACATGTTTCTCATTTAAGTATCCCGTCGGTGCAACTCCTGGTCTCCATCCCATCTCACATCGGGTTCGTAATCCTCGCTTCACATTCACTGCCTTGTTATCGTTCTCGAGTTTTGCCTGACTTCCAAGAATCATCAGAAGGAATTTCTCATTCGGATTGTTGGTGAACTTTTGACTATACGTTCGTATCTCATGCAGAAGCTTCTGATCCATCAGGTCTACCACCGATCCTAAGTCTCCAGCATTTCTGCTTAGTCTGTCCGGCGCCCATGTGAGAATCGCATTGAATTTCTGCGAGCGTAGTTCCTCGAGCATTTTGTTGTATACAGGTCTCTGTCCAACCTCCTTTGAAGAGTGCGATTCACGTTTTATCTCGACCACGTGCAGATGCTCACGTTCAGCCAGCACCTGCATTTCCTTTACCTGTGACTCTATTGAAAGAGCCTGTTTGTCCTCAGCTTCGGTACTTTTGCGTGCGTAGAGGCAGTATCGTAAGGCCCCTTGTGGTTGCGTTTTTTTCATACACCACAAGGAATGACGCAATGGCTCCTAGGAGTCTAGGATGGGTAAGTTGATAACTTTTTAGCACGCATATGCTCAAGTTCTTGCAAGATGTCATAAGATGCGCTATGATGTATAGGTATGCAAAAAAACAATCAGGGGTATGAAGCTGTAGTGCAACTTCTAAGAGATCATCCCGAATGGTTTCCTGTGGTGGCAGCTGCCCTAGAAGAAGCGCAGACCATTAAGAGCAACCGCTTTGCGGGTGCGTGGATTCTTGAGCGCGCGAAGAAGCATGGGGTCCAGTGGATTCCCAATTTTCGTAAGCTTGTTTCCTATGGAATTTTACAGAAGGACGGTGAGTCATCTCGCGGTGGCCGTCGCGCATATTATTCGATGCCTGATGTTGCAGGTGTGGAGAAAGCACTAAAGGAATTCGATTCCCCACAAGTTGCAGCACCGTACACCGCTCATGAAGTTACGGATTCTGGCATTGCTAAAAGAAAAAATATCCTGGTACCATTTTATGCGAATCTCGCATCATGTGGTGGTCCGAATATTAGTGAGGGATATGTCGATGATTATGTTGAAGTAAGTACGGAGTCTGCAAAACCCGGCTACCAGTATTATCTTGTTCGTGCGGACGGGGACTCAATGAATCAAGCGGGAATAAATAGTGGGGATCTCATTTTGGTGCGTGTTCAGGATTACGCCAACCTAGGCGATAGAGTTATTGCATGTACAGACGATGGTGTCACCATCAAGGAATTTCACCGACAAGGTAATTCTATCCTTTTGATGCCGCGTTCAGACAATTCCGCGCACAAACCTTTATTACTAGATAGCGTTCAAATACAAGGAGTCGTCGTTGCGACGGTGCCGAAATAAATATATGACAAAGAAAAATTTTCACAGTGTTCCTAAGGATAATAGATGGGCGGTCAAAAAAGAAGGAATAGTAAAACCTCTTTCTATGCATCGCACCCAAGCAACTGCAGAAGAAAAAACACGACTACTTGCGAAAAAGGCAGAAGTTGAAGCTGTGTACCACAACAAAAAGGGAGAAATCAAAGATAAGGATAGTTTCGGTCACGATCCGAACCCACCCAAAGATCGGGTGCATTAATAATTAAACAATAAATTTTATGAAACCAACCGTTTTTGTGAGTTTTGATTACGACAACGATAAACACTATAAGTATCTGCTTGAAGCTTGGAACAATAATCCAAAATTTAAGTTTGTGTTCGATGATGGAACACCACAGGAGATAGATAGCAACAATGTCGGTCGCATAAAAGCTGCACTTACGTCAAAGATAAAAGATGCGACACACACATTGGTTATTGTCGGCAAGAACGCCAATGATATGCATCGCAAGAGTTCATTAATCGGCTATCGTAACTGGATAAATTTTGAGGTGGCAAAGAGTGTTGAGTTAGGAAAACGTATTGCCGCTGTAAAGCTTGATCGTTCCTATACATCTCCAGATGAACTTTCGGGCGCGAGTGCTTCATGGGCCTATTCATTTACTGAGGCGAATATAATAAAAGCACTGGAAGACGCACCGTACCCAGGACTCATACGCCGCTATGTCTGATAAACCACTTTCAATTATCTACGATCACTACAAGGAGACTTGCACCATTATCAGCGAGGCAGTAAAGCGTCGCGATCGCTTGATGGTTTTTGTGATAATAGCCCTTAGTTTTTTCGCTTTTCAGACAATTTTTCCTACCACTTCGGACACGGTAGTCAATGATTTCCTTAGTTTCAAATTTGGACTAACTCTCAAGTTTGATCTTTCCATAATTGGTAATGTCGTGTGGTTTTTATTACTCATATTCACGCTCCGGTATTTTCAGGTCGCAGTCTTTGTTGAGAGACAGTATTCGTACTTACACGCGACCGAAGAAAAACTTAACAAGGAATTTGGGCAAGAACTGATCACGCGCGAAGGCAAGTCTTACTTACATAAATATCCCTTGTTCTCGGACTGGATGTGGATGCTTTACACGATTATATTTCCACTCATTTTGCTTGTTGTTAGTGTAGTAAAGATAGTGAGCGAGTTGAAGTATTTGTGTGTGAACGGATGGTCTTTTGGTCTACTTTTAGACGGCACGGCGTTCATCCTCCTGGCAATATCGATCGTTCTTTATTTAACAACACTTCACAGAAAATCTAAAGACTAAAATACTATGGCTTACAGAAACGGAACATATGTAGCATTCCATGCAAACAATACTTCTGATCCTTCAGAATCTGACATGAAGTATTACAACACCCTCAGAATGTGGAAGGTGCGCGATGAAAGCGATTTTAAATTTATTAACAGTCACGAAAAACGTGATGTTCGTGATTCAAGCACAAAAGAAACCCTTCGGCGTGCCTTGAGGGAGAGGATGAATAATTCCAAACATCTTTTATTAATTATCGGCGATACTACGCGTTTCGATACGGACTGGATACCATTTGAGATCATTCACGCGGTGGATAACTGTGATATTCCAATAATTGCTGCATACCCTGATTACGACAGGATCATGGATCCAAGTGCCTTATCTACTTTATGGCCAAAAGCATTAGCGGATCGCATAAATAACAAGACCGCACGAGTTATCCATGTTCCATTTAAGAAAGAACCAATTGCAGATGCTATCTCTCAATTTGATTTTGAGAGTCCTCCGAAGGGAAGCCTCTCTTACTATTCCAAGGAGGCATATATTAGTTGGGGGCATGTTTTTTGATCGCCATTAATTCTCTGTTGGTAACTCCGCTTCGCAAGCCTTCAAAGCTAAGTTAAGGTGTCAAACGATAGCGCTTTTTGCTATCATGTTCATGTACAACTGAATATCTGGCCGGAAGGCCAGCGACCTAACCCCTCACGTTTTGCGTGAGGATATGGTCGGGAAAGCCCTTCGCAGACACTGAACCCCACGTTCAGCGACTCTGCGAAGGGTCATATCGGGAAACTGGTATGTGGCCGCAAGGCCTAGCTAGCGTGGGGTTTAGTGTTATATGGACTCCTCGCTTGTTAGGCAAATTTATTAACTAGCCTAAACAAGTATGGAACAGCAAATAGAGAAGTCGAAGAAAAAGCTTTATCAGCGTTGGTGGATGTGGGTCATTTATGCCATCGCATTCACTATTGTGATTGCCAACTTTAGCGGGTCGAGCAGTAGCTCCGCTCCTGCGTCAGCTCCACCACAAGAAGCGATCAAAGTGACCGCTCTTAAGATAGTCAATGACTACAAGGAAAACGGTGTCGCGGCAGATGCTACCTACAAAGGCAAAATTATTGAAGTCACAGGTACCGTAAAGACAATAGACAAGGATATTCTCGATACGCCATATATCGCACTCGAGAGTTACGAGTATGCCATCGTCGATCACGTGCAGTGCATGTTCCCGAGGTCGAGCGCGGCGGAGTTAGCGACCGTGACAAAGGGGCAGAAGATAACACTCCGTGGAAAGGTGCTCACCAATATGGGCAACATCCTTGTCGAGGATTGCTTAATCGTGAGATAGTCACTTCTTTGTTTCTTTTCGAATAATGCCGTAATTCTTGAGTGCGTTCATAATCGGTTCCACGATGTGTGGTGGTAATTTATTTCTATCAACGTGAGCCTTCAGTCGCTCATAGTCTCTACGTTCAATTTCCGTTAGTGGCTCGACGAATCTACTTCTCTTCGGCATATATCGTGGATCGTTGTGTGTCAGGAAAAATTGGATTGCTCGTAACTTTTCATTCTTTACACCTTTCATAAGTGCCGCCTCGGCAACCTCGATCCAACGCTCTCGACCATCTTTGAGTGCGCGATTAACACCCCGTCGGTAGTCGACGTTACTCTCCATCCAGCGGTAGTGCGTTGCCCGAGCTATTCCTACACTTTTGCAGGCATGTTCTATGTTCGGATTGTCTGCAAGTAACCGGATGATTTTATTCCTTTCATCACTGGTTCGTGCCATGGATCTTTACCCGCTTTTTTCCTGAGAACTTCTCCCAGCGGTTCAGAATCACCTCAGCGTAGATCGGTGACTTTTCCATAAGGAAGCAACGCCTTCCCAGTGCATTGGCAGCGATAAGCGTCGACCCGCTTCCACCAAATGGTTCAAGTACTAACTGACCCCTCCGCGTGAGCACTTTGATGTACGGAATGAGAATCGGGAGAGGCTTCACGCCAAAGATAATACCTTGGCCGCTCGACTTCTCATCCGCTGCATTGTGATCGATGAAGTCAGTCGGGCAGTACGCTTTATCCTTCCCATAGGACTCCCAGTGGGGCTTCCCAGCTATGGCGAAGAGTGCAGTCTGGTATTCGTTCTCCAGCAGTTCGTCCTCAGGAGAGAGATCGAGTCCAGGATGCTCGGCACTGGTACCGACCATTGCGATATCGTGTTTCGAGAAGAACTTGTGCTTCCCGGCATATCCTTGGTTCCGGTTCGGAAGATGCCACACGATCATGTTCCGCACCTTCCAGTGTTTTTCCATCTCGCTCCAGATCTCACGGATGTTCTTCCAGTTTTCGTAGCAGATAATCGAAAAATCTTTTGCAGCAACCTTTGCTACGTTGCCCATCCAGAGTTCGGTGAAATTCTCGGGGAGGGATTCGGTTTCGAGATAACGACGATTCTTCTTGGAGCCAAATCCTGTTGTCGACTCACCGTTACGTGTCTTGCCCTTAAGATAGTCGAGACGATACGGTGGATCGGTCATCACCATATCGATTCTGTGGTCCCCAACGAGGGCAAGCATATCTGCCTCAATCGTTGAGTCACCAATGTAGAGACGGGAACCGTCGAGATCATACAAGTCGCCTTTTTGAGCGGTGATCTCTTTGATATCAAGTTTGTCGAGCTCTTTTTCTAGATCGAATTGCTCTTCACTTTTCTCTGTCGCGAAAATGTCGTCGAGTTCCTCCGAATCGAAGCCGATATCCTTGAGGAAGGATTCGTCAAACTGTGCCAAGAGGTCGAGGTCAAACTGACCTTGGTTTTTATTGAGTCGGATGTTTAGCTCCTTTTCTCTCTCAAGTGGAAGATGGACACGAACAATGGGTACCCGTTCGACCTCCATTTCCTTAAGCATGGTGAGACGGAAATTGCCGCCAACTACGATGTTCATGCGCTCCTCGGTTGAGTTCACGATGAGTGGGTCAAGGACGCCAAACTTCGAGAGGCTCGTTTTGAGATCTCTCTTGTCCGACTCACTCCACACTCGCGGGTTATATTCGCACTCTTTTAATTCGTTGATCGAGATGTATTCGATCGTTAGGTCTTTGTTCATTGTTGTTTGTGATTAGTGAATAGAAAAAACGCCCGGACATAGGCTCGTACTTGGTACAAGTCCATGTCTGGGCGTTCCAGACGAAGCTCGATTTAGTTGTGAGTTACCGTGCCAGGGTGGATGTGGCTGTTGGTTTAAGGGTTATGAAGTAGTTAGGGGTAAGGTGTGGGCAGTTTGAGCAACCGAACGATATAGCACCGCTCATGTTGCTTATGTCCACAGGAACCTCCACCATACTTCGACCCTGATTCTTTCTTATACGGATAATGCCGCCTCGCTTTGTGTAGAGCGGGGTGCCACATCCGCGACAGACTTCTAACTCTCTGGTATCGACCATGCTTCATTATCAGCATTCTGAGAGAAAATGGTCAATATGTGGCTGTGTATAGCCGCGCTTTGTCTAGTTAGAGTCTAGTTTTGTCTAGCCAGCGTAAGTTTATGTAAGAGCAGAACGGGCCACTGTTTTTTAAGGAAATAGTTATTCGAGCATCTGTGTCTCATTTGTCTCATTTTGAAAACAAGAGGCCCCGACTGAGATGCCCCACTTTGTTATACTAAAAGTGCTCAAAGAACCCTTACAACATCTCAACGTTTGGGGTTCCAGACTGAGTCAGTCAGCCAAGAAGTAGAATCGTCGCCTCGCAATTCCGCGTCGCGGCTTTGCGGGGCAGAGCGGATTGCGGTTGTGCGCCGGTGGGGCGCACCTTGTCTAGCAAAATACCAAGGTTCGGCTCGTCCTATCCACGCCCCTTGGGGGCGTGGATAGGACGAGCCGGTGTTTTGCTACACCAACTTAAAAATCAGGTTGAGTTCCGTCATTGCTATTAATTTGTATCCTTTTGTTTCGAGAAAGCTCTGAACAGGGCTCCCTACCTGAGATTCGATTGCTATTACGGTTGGTT
>JALHQL010000002.1:0-69045 GCA_022841985.1 Minisyncoccota bacterium
GCAATATTCCATTCCTCCTCGCTCTCAAGATTTTGAAGAGTTAACCAAGGTGCAATCAGGACTAACCCACCTACTTGTTCGGACGTACTTAAAGTTTTTAAATACCTAAGGATTGTCTGACATCCAATTGAATGACCTACTAAAATTGTATCTTTGTCGGGATTACCCACGGTTTCCTTTAATTTGGTGACCCAACTTTCAATCTCGGGGTGTCCTGGACTCGGCATGATGGGAGCAATGACTTCATATCCTTTTTGTCGCAGTTGTGACGCGAGCCATTTGTGCATCGGTTCTTTTGGCGAACCACCCCAACCATGAACGATAAAGACGCGCTTCATTGGATGTAGTATATCGCAAACTCACTAACAACGGCTCCAGATGTTGGATGCGTTCAGAACTGTAGAGTGGGGGCTCGTTGAACAGGGGTTGGCATATATGCCGACGCTCTCTTACTCTAGTTTCCACCAATAGTTTGTTCTGTAAATAGTAATGCCGCCCATATCATTCCAAGTCCTCTCCTCCCACATATCCTTTTTAGGAGTGTTTCCAATTTTTTCTGCCATATTTTTATACACATCTTCTGAAATATAGATATGCCTTCCTTCTTTGGATAATCCGGACAGTTTAACTGCGTAATTCGTAGCATTACCTGCCCACACTAAATCGTTGTTATTCTCACCCTTAATACCTCCGCGAACAACCAAAACCTTGCCGACATCAATACCAATGCCAAAGTCAAACTCCAGATCCTTTAATTCATTATTATTCTCAAAATATTTGGAAAGCTTCGGCTGAAGTATATTTTGGCAAAACCACGACATCTGCAGTGCGGCTTTAACGGCGTTGGTGCGCTTTGTTTCGCCGATAAATGCCATCAACACGCCATCACCATTGAAACTACGGAGTTCACCTTCATTGGCTCGGGCAATCTTTGCTACTCCCCATAAAAAGGATTTATACATTCTGGCGGCAGTCGTTCTGCGAAACGCACCCACAATCTTTGTTGACTCTCGTATGTCAATAAACATCATGGCTAGTTCCAACTCGCGACCTTTTTTACCAAATTCTATGTCCGCAATGTCCGGTATGACAGTGCCTTCAGTAATCTCATAGTTTCCTGAGAAAAAATCATCAACGGCGGTGTCCAATTCTTGTTTAAGTGACATAGTGGCTGGAAAGTAAGCAAATCACGGTCACTACACCCAACCCCACTATGCCTAAGAGAAATGAAAAGATGGACTCTCTGAACAAGCGATGTTTTTTTGTTGCAATCAGCGAGGAAACATGAATTTGTTTTATGAGATCATTTCTGAAGTCACCATCACCATAATTTTTTAGGCGTTCTCTAAAATTCTCAAGACTTAAACTTGCGATATCGCCAAAAAAGAGCAACGATTTTTCCTTATTCTTTGAGTTTAGTCGTGGGATAATCGCAGTGACGCTCTTATAAATACCAAGACAGACTCCAACGAAGCTCGCTATAAGCAGAATTAGCAAAAGGTCATTCGGGGAACTAGAAAGAAGTCCACGAAGCTTACCGATCTCGGCCGCAATCAAGGTTAAACAAACGCCTTGGAAAGCGAGCCAGATACTGGCTTTTTGATCGGCAGCTTTTACCCATTCATGTATGCGATCTAGATTACTCTCTAATTCACTGCTATTCATTGATAAACATAGTAAGCCTCCTGTAAACGAAAGTAAACTATCTCATTCGTCTCTTTTCCTTAAATAAACTGGCTTGGTTTTGGGCGGCAGGTTTCGTGATCCGGTCATCTACAGCCCATAAGAACTTGAGGAGTTTCAGGACGTGTGTCCAGAGGCCATAGGCTTCCCCAATGGAGATATCTCGGCCCGTGGATTCTTTTACGATTCGCTGTAATTCCAAGGCGTTTTTCTTTGAAATTACAGGCATGGTTCAGATTTGCTTAGGGATAACGTATGGAGATCCGCAAATCGGACAGAGTTTCTTGCGGTTGGAACGTCGCCAAATGCTGTAAATCATTCCCGGTATGCAAAACAACGGGATAAACATGATCCACAAAAACACTTCTAAAAATCCGCTACCTTTCTTTTCGGTCTTCGGCTTTGCGAACGAGGTCTTGCAGTTCGTGCAAGTAAACCCCATTTCCTGGCCGGTTGCCGGAGTCGGAGACGATGAATCCATAGACTTGTAATGCTTACTGATAAGCCTATGGCGGAGAGAAACACAAAGCCCGCCACCAGGAGGCCTTGCGGCCCTGTAAGAGTTTCCCCCTACAACGTAAGCCACGCCCTGAATGACGGGTTCTCTATGGCTTACGATTTGCGACCATGCCAGTAGCCGGAGCTCTTGGTTTAGGTCATTCCAACCCGGACGGTTGTAAAGAAAAGTATAGCAGAAAGCATGGATTTCTGAAGTGCTTTTGCTAACAGAAAAGGGCTTAAAACCGGAAATAGGAGGGGGTCAGGTAGTGAAGGAAATCAGCATAATATGTTGCAAAACAAGGACAAAAGGAGCATTTTCGTGTGTAAAGAAAAGTAAAAAAGAGATGGGTGCAGACAACATACCTTTCTTTCTTTACAATACTTTACATGGATGAAGATGATGCCCACGAACGAGCAGAGAAGATCCAGCCATTCAAAAGGCGCCGGACAAAGGGCTTTATCAAGCTAACCAGCTACTTAGAAGCTGTATTGCGGAAAGACAAGGTTCAAGAGCGTATTGAGGGAATCAGAGCACTTCCTGAAGGCTCTGCGGAACGCCAAAGCGAAGTGGAGGCACTTTGTAATGATTGGGGTTTACACGATACGTCTCTTCAGGAAATTGTCTCCGAGTACGTGAATACAGGCCATTATGACAGAGATGAAAACATGATCGCCTATTCGTATGATCTAGCCTATTTGGAGGATACAAAAGATAGGATGACAACTGATGACGAATATTTTGATAACAAATTGTTTAACACAACACTTGATAAAGAGTACCCAATCGCCATCCGTATTAGTGCCAACGCATCAATTCAAGACATAGTAAATTTTGTAAACAAAAACTCCAAGATAATTAAGTTATTTCAAAAGCCGTACAAAGATCCTGGGATAGAGATTGGCAAGCATCGCTCTCGTAGTGCCGGTTCTCAAAAGGTGGCTGATTTCATATATGCACACAGAGATCTCTCCATTGAGGAAATTCGGAAGAAATTATCTGCCCAGAAAATCCATTTGGATCCAGGACATATAGGTAAAATTCGGTCACTAGAGAAGAAGAGAAGAAAGTAAGTGTAATCACTTTTTTCTTATACATATTTCCTCAACTCTCATACCGTGCGTCTTATGCAGGCGCATACCTCTGCAGAGGAAAGGGTTGAAGTTTCGGCGACGAAACTTCCATTTGACTGGGAAAGTAAGCAAAACCTAGTCGGTTTTTTCCTCTTGCTCCAAAAGGTTGATCGCCGCATTAATCCGCATCTTTATCAAACTACTGAAACTGCGGATTCAGTTTCTGTGTTCGGGGGCGTCAGCGAGTCCCCCCGTAATTAGGACCGGCTGGATCTTTTCATTGGTGGGCAGGTGTCATTCCCCGCTCTGAGGTCGCTCAACGGGGGACCTCACATGCTCATCAAGAAAAAACTTTTTGCTCTTTTTGTCAGACAAGAATTCAGGAACTGAGGAGCCTGACTGACTGAAGAAGAGCAAACAACACAGAATAAATACATAGGATGAGGGAAAAAACGATAGGAAAAAATCGTAAACAAAATATGGTTAATAGAAACTTCAAAAAGCAAATATCTGACGCTGAGAATGATCTAAAGTCAGTCAGGAAGATCCACAGAAGAAAATGGCGAGATACTGCTTTGGTCAGGATAAGTAAGAAGTATTTGAATGTCCTTCGGTTCATCCGTGTGAGGGAGGAGAAGAAAGAGACCTTGGCAAAAACTCTGGAAAGGTTACTTAGAGGGTCGCCTGATTATGTTTATGCCAAAAAAGAGTTTGAAAAGTTACCAACAAAGAAGGATAGAATTATCATGTAAATCAATGTAAAGTATGGACATAAGCCCACTGATAAGGAATATGAAATTGCCAATGTTTTATACGCCCACAGAACTAGCTGAAAATCTGAAGGTAAATGTGATGACAATTTACCGCTATATTGAAGCTAGTAAATTGAAGGCATATAAAATTGGGAAAGAGTACCGTATTGATGACGTGGAATTTGAGCGATTTATGAAAGAGGCATTGGCAAGGACTAAGGCTAGGACTGGAAAGAAAAAATAACATGGCTGGCCTTTTCAAAAACCGAATAATTAGGGACAAACTTGAGAAGTTTGAGATTCCTGATCTTGAGCAAAAGCTGGATATTGTGCGTGCCTGGCACAAAGCATCGCTAGACGGGTCATTGAAGGAGAAAACTGAAACTCAGTGTGAACAAGCATTTAATTCAGATTTCTTCGTAAAAGTGCTTAGCTATGAACCGTTCCCAAACGAGGTCTATACGATCCAGCCAAAGGACAACGTTGAGACAGGTGGTGGTCAAATGCCCGACGCAACACTTGGCTACTTCACGGGAAAGCAGAAGCGCGTTGTTGCAGTCGTGGAAATTAAGGATGCGAATACATCGCTTGATAAATCGCAGCATCGCGAGGGTAACTTGAGCCCTATTCAGCAAGCGTTTAAGTATAAGCCGCAGTACAAAGATTGTGGCTTTGTCATTGCCACGAATTTCACTGAGATCCGTCTGTTCCGAGATAATCAGTTGGACTACGAGAAATTTACTCTTGATGAGTTAGTAGACGCCAAGAATGATTACTTCCAGTTCAGGAAATTCCTCTTCCTACTGTCAGCACAGAATTTTGTAAACGAGCAAGGTCAGACTGAAACAGAGAAATTGCTTTCAGCAATTCGCGTTGAACAGGAAAAGATTACTGCGAAATTCTACAAAGAGTACAAGAAACTACGAGAGGACTTGATCAAAGACATTGTTGCAAACAACAAGAACATCAAACGCCCTGATTTCTATACACACATCGTTGAAAAGGCGCAGAAGCTTGTAGATCGGACTGTCTTTATTTGTTTCTTTGAGGACTCTGGACTCTTACCTGAGGGGAGATTAGCAGAAGTTGTTGAGTATGCCCAAAAAGGCGCTCTCAACGAGCCTATCTGGGAAACCATTAAGAAGTTTTTCAAAGCCGTTGATGAAGGAAGTGCGAAACTTGGGGTACCCGATGGTTACAATGGTGAACTTTTTAAACAAGATGAAGATCTGAATAAACTCATAATCAGCGATGAGATTTGTAAGAGTTTTGTTGACCTAACAAAGTTTGATTTTGAGGAGGATCTTTCAGTGAATATTCTCGGCCATATTTTTGAGCAATCCATTACGGACTTGGAGAAACTTCGCGATTATTCGGAAAATGTAGAGACGGAAACAAAGAAAGATGAGAAGCGGAAGAAAGATGGAATATTTTATACGCCCGAATACATCGTTGACCACATAGTCCGAAATTCACTAGGACAGTATTTGCAGGAAAAGGAACAAGAGGTTTTTAAAAAACATAAAGTAGATAGCAGACGAATTAAATCTGATGCCACACACGATAAACGCCTAGAGCAGGCATATACGGAGTATCAGATCATCTTGCAGGACGTAAAAGTATTGGATCCAGCGTGTGGTTCTGGGGCGTTTCTGGTGAAGGTGTTTGACTTTCTTCTTGCTGAAAATAAGCGGGTTGCGGATATTCTTGCCGAAATTCAAGGAGCACAGAGCTTGTTAAGCACAGACGATTACGTGAAATCCCTGTTGCAAAATAATATATACGGCGTTGATCTCAACCCAGAAAGCGTGGAGATTACCAAGCTCTCACTTTGGTTTAAGTCAGCCAAGAAGGGACAGAAGTTAATCACCCTGAAAAATAACATCAAGTGTGGGAATAGCTTGATAGATGATGGAGGCATTACCGCCAGACCCTTTGATTGGAATAAGGAGTTTTCGGAAATTATGTCCAAAGGTGGATTTGATGTTGTGGTTGGAAATCCACCATATGTTCAACTCAGCAAGGTAGTAGGTACCACGAAAGAACAGAAAGAATATCTGATCAGAACATACGGGACTTCTGGGGGACGTCTGAATACATTTATTTTCTTTATTCACCTCGCCTCAGCATTAGTAAGGCAGGGTGGATACGTTGGCTTTATTGTTCCTAACACCCTTCTGACGCAACAATATTATTGGGAGACGCGAAAACTGCTTTCAAGTGATTTGTCTCTTACGCAAATAGTCACCTACCCTTACTTACCATTTTCTGATGCTGTTGTTGAAAACATTACTTTTATTGCCGTAAAAGGCAAAACGGAAAATATTACGATCTATTCACAATTACCTGATGATCTTTCTGAACTTGCACAGATCAGCAATAGTTCTATCGGGAGAGATAAGAAATACATTATAGATATACGTAATAACCCAATTTGCCAAAGGATTGATAGCCTAAACTTTACTCCACTGAAAGATCTAGTGAATATAAATCAGGCAATCGCTCTAAAGGGGGATAAGAGTTTGAGCGTGAAAGATCATTACAGGGATGGTTATTTCAAATTGATTGATGGCAGGAATATAAATCGCTATTCACTAAACTGGTCAGGAGAATATCTAGAATACGACCTGAATCGTATCCACTCATGTAAAACAAAAGATATATTCTTACAACCAAAATTACTTTTCCGGAGAGTGTCTGCAGATCTAATATTCACGTACGATTCCGAAGATTTTTTCGCCCTAAATACTCTTGTTGTTCTTACACCCAAGGAAGGTAAGACAGTGAATCTATTTGCTTTACTTGCGATTCTGAACTCAAAGCTTATCAACTACTACTACGTAAATAAATATAAGTCCACAAAGAAAGTGTTCTCAGAAATTCAAGCGCGCACAGTTGGACTTATGCCAATTCCGGAATTGTCAGCAGCTGATACTCAGGCTCTTGGAGAGAAGGCAAGAAAGTTACTTGAGCTTAACAAAAGTCTTAACTCTGGTCTTGCTAAAAGCTTGGAACTATTCAGGCACGAGTTGAATATTGAAAAGCTTCCAAACAAAGCAAGTAATTTTGATTTACTCACATATGACACTTTCATCTCTTTGCTAGATACTGAGCTACCAATAAGTCGCAAGGCAGAGTTCATGGATTTTTTCAACAGTGAGAAAGCGAAATTGAGCGATGTCCGCGCCGAGATAAGAGATTTAGAGGAAAGTATTGATGAAAAGGTTTTCTATCTGTATTCAATCAGCGAAAAGGAAAAAGACATGCTATGAAAGCCATTATCTTCGCAAGAGTTTCCACACTGGAGCAAAGAGAGGCTGGCAATTCAATACCAGCACAAATAACTCGGCTCCAATCGTATTGCGACAGGAAGGGTTTTCAGGTCGTTGAGACGTATAGTTTTGACGAATCCGCCTATAAAACAAAACGCGACGAGTTTGATAAGTTCCTTGATTTAATCGGCAAAATGAAGGAAAAGGTTGCGGTTTGTTTTGACAAAGTAGATCGTCTTTCACGAAATATATTTGATCCGAGAATTGCTTGGCTTTACGAAAAATCAACATCAGGAACGATTGAATTGCATTTTGTCTCTGATAACCAAGTCATCAATGACAATCTTTCGGCAGGAGAGAAGACTCATTTCGGTATAAACCTCGTGATGGCGAAAGCCTACTCAGATGCCATCAGCGACAACGTAAAACGCGCGTATGAGAAGATGCGCGCAAACGGTCAATGGACCGGAAAAGCGCCTATCGGGTATCTAAACCAAAAAGTGGATGAGAGAAAGAGCGTGGTCCCGGATCCGAAAACAGCTCACTTTGTTCGGAAAATTTTTGAAATGTATGCAAGTGGCAATGCTTCCGTAAAGATGATTCGTAATGAAATTGCTGAACTTGGCCTCACTAGTTCCGTTGGAAAGCCACTGTCTGTAAGCATGATTGCTCACATACTTAATAATCCTTTCTACTACGGAGAGATGAGATCCAAGGGTGTGTTGTATCCGCACAAGTATGAACCGCTAATCTCAAAGCATTTGTACAACCAGTGCCAGATGGTTTTGAAAGGATGGCATACAAAACGAACCCAGTATGCCGCCAAGCCGTACATTTTCAGAGGGCTATTGCCGTGTGCTAATTGTGGTTGCCTAATGAGTCCTGAGACGGCAAAGGGTAAATTTATTTACTACAGCTGCACCAATGCTAAGGGAATATGCAAACGGGTATACGTGCCTGAAAAGGTGCTCCTGAAGCCAATCCAGGAGGTCTTAGAGAGGTTCCAGCGGTTATCCCAAGAGGTCATAGACGAGGTGGTGAATGGGATGAAGAAGGCCGGAGGTGATCAGGCTGAATTTCATAGAAAGGCTATCGCGGGCATGAGGGAAGAATACGATCAGATCCAGGCGAAGTTGGATCGGTATTTAGATCTTGTGGCTGATGGGCTCTTGAGCAAACAGGACTACGAGAAAAAAGTTGTTGCCATAAAGGATAGGCAGCAAGAAATCAATTACAAACTGGAGGCCTATACCAAAGCCGATGAGACCTTCTACCTGACGGCTGGAAGGGTTTTGAGCTTGGCCAAAAGAGCCAAGGATATTTTTGATAGTTCTGAACCTGACGAAAAACGCGCCTTTCTCAACTACTTACTTCAGAACCCTAGGGTGGATGGCAAAAAACTCATATTTTCCTTGCGTTCTCCGTTCAATCACATCCTAGAATTCTCCGACTGTTCTACTGGGCTCCGGGAGCAAGATTCGAACTTGCAACCAACGCCTTAACAGGGCGCTGCTCTACCGTTGAGCTATCCCGGAATATGTACTGTCACCCTCCAAGCGGAGAGCTTATGGGCATTCTAGCTTAAACACCCTTCATCGCAAAGCCTATAGGTAACAGGTACGAGGTATACTTTTCGTGTCCATGTATATAAAAGTATTCGTCACTCCGGACGCCAAACGCGAGAAGGTCGAAGAAAAAGGCGAGACGCTTATGATTTCGGTCAAGGAACCCGCTCTCGGAAATCGCGCAAATGATCGTGTGAAAGAGATTGTGGCAGCACGTCTCGGAGTATTGGTAGGGAAGGTGCGCATCCTTACTGGACATCGTTCGCGTGGTAAAATGCTTAGTGTTACGCTCAAGCGAGCGAGTGAAGAATAAGATTCCTATCTTATTCTTCCGAGCGAGCGCAAAGAGAAAGCGTTGCTTACTAGTTGATGTATTTCATCATGAATCCCGTTAGAAATAAACGCTACGAATTGGTATAATGGGCACGAGAGTACAGGAGTTTTATTAACACTAATTTCTAACTGGATGAATATCACCATCAAAGCGACGAAGTATAAACTTACTCCCGAGACAGAAGCCATCCTCGAAGAGAAACTTTCCGCACCGCTACGCCTTCTTGGTGAAAAAGGTGAGACAGCCTTGCTTGAGATAGAAATAGAAGAGGCACCGCCAGAAGGACGATCTTCAGAACCCTGCCGTCTCGTAGCGCGACTTATCGTCGATGGTCAGGTATATCACGCTGAAGCGGTAAAACCATCTCCTTCAAGCGCGGCTGATAGAGTGCGCAACGAGCTCGAGGCCGAGATACGCCGATCGCGTGGGCGTGCACGCAGACTTTTAAAACGGGGCGGGGCGGCGATCAAACGAATGTTACGCTTCGGAAATTGATACGGAAAGCGAAATGAAAACCCACCGCAAAGCGGCGGGTTTTCATTTCGGCACGATTATTTCGAAAACTCCACGTACGACATCTCCTTCTTACCTTCGGGTATCACACGCTCGATGATGAATTGACCGTCTTTAATTGAGGCTTGAGTTATCTTTATGCGCTTTCCGTTTTCAAAAAAATAAGTGCCAATAGTATCGGCGTACGCACGGTATTTATTCCAATTCACTTCCGCTGGAGCATCCAGTGAGAGGAGGCCGTCCTCTTTCTTTAGTTTGCGTGCCCGAGTTGCAAGCGATGAATCTTGCGGAATCGGTATGACATCGCCGCGCAAATATGCAGACAGCGTATCAACAAGTAGAGAAGCGCCCATCCCGATAAGCCGCGGGCGCAGCTCGCGCGCGGTCTCACTGGGTCCAATTTTTGTCGATTCCTGAGCGATAATGTCTCCTGCGTCCAATTCTTTCACCATCTTCTGTATGCTTACGCCAGTTCTATCATCTCCAGCAAGCAATGCAGCTTCAAGAGGTGTTGCTCCGCGATGCTTCGGCAAAAGCGAGTAGTGGACATTGAAGACTCCTTTGGGAAAAACGCTAATAAGTGTCTCGGGAAATATTTTGCCATACGCGACGACGAGAGCGTAATCGCATTTATATTTTTGAATCATGGCGATTGTTTCGGCATCAAGCTTTTCCGGAGTTACGACGGGAATATCATGCGCAAGTGCAAATGTTTTTGTTTCGGACGGCGTGAGAGTCAAACCACGACC
The DNA here is from genome assembly GCA_022841985.1 of Minisyncoccota bacterium. Classification (GTDB taxonomy): domain Bacteria; phylum Patescibacteriota; class Minisyncoccia; order Phycocordibacterales; family Phycocordibacteraceae; genus C7867-001. Next base: position 10,441 of record JALHQL010000002.1, read on the forward strand.
TCTCGGCGCATCTGGAGAGGTCACGACGAGATCTGGCACGAGGCCATGCTCGATAAGAATCGCGAGCGTATCGCTTGAGACTTTCGGTGTTCCGAAATAAACGAAATTATGTTCTGACCCGTGATGGATGCGAGCAAGATTCTTAGCATGATCGATGAAAAGGATTCCATTTAAGTGGTCTATTTCGTGTTCAAATATTTGCGCCATAAGACCGCCGGCGCCGCGCTCCACATGAGAACCGTTCGGTCGGCGCGCTTTAATGGTGGCGCGTTCGTGACGGTGAGTAATGCCGTAGATACCGCGAACTGAAAGACATCCCTCATCGGTCTTTGCGCGTTTGCGAGAAGTCTTTACGATTTCTGGATTGATATACACCTCAATCTCAGGCGCTAGGGGAGGAGGGGGTACACCCTTTGCAATTTTCTTCTGGAAAGGAGATGTCCTGTCTTTTCTCACAATAAAGAGACGATATGAAACTCCTATTTGCGGCGCAGCGAGCGCCACTCCCTCAGGTTCTTTATCGAGAGCCTCTTCCATATCTTTGATAAGACGCGTGAGTTCGGGCGTACCGAAAAGCCCTTCAGGTACGGGTTGGGCGATCTCTCGAAGCACTGGGGTACCATCTTGCACAATCTCTTTCATGCGGCAAACTATACCAAAAAATCAGCGCGGTGGGTGTTTCGTCGGGTCGAGCTCCCACCAGAATTTCTTGCCAAAGTTTTTTGCCTGACTACAAACGCTTTTCAGATAATAGAGATCCTGGGTGGGGATTTTCTCAAGAACCGTACCGAGATGCGCCATCGTCATGGGCGCGAGCCGATCTTTCACACGAGAATGATTTAAGTGACGCAGGAAAAAACGCATCAGCTCGCCGCGCTCAGTCTGACGTTTTCTTCCTTTAGGCGCTGCTGCCACTTTTCTTTCGAACTCGGGAAGCATTTCACCGATTGATTTCATAGCATTAGCCTGAATGAGCTTCGATAGAGGCACCGAGATTTTGCAAACGGGCAACGATATCTTCGTAACCGCGATTAATGCTGTAGACATTTCGGAGTAGTGAGCGACCTTTCGCACCAAGCATCGCGACGAGAATGATGGTCGCGGGTCGGAGCGCTGGCGGACAGATGACCTCGGCGGCCTTGAGTCTTGACGGACCTTCAACAGAAATGCGATGAGGGTCGTGCAGGTTGGTGCGCGCGCCGAGCCGATCGAGATCAGTATAATAAATCGCGCGCTTCTCGTAGACCCAGTCATGGATAAGAGTTATGCCTTTCGCTTGCGTAGCGATGACTGCGAAAAAGGGAAGATTATCGATATTGAGTCCCGGATACGGGCGCGCATGAATCTTTTCCGGGAAAGCGACGAGTGTCGAAGGTCTAATTGAAATGTCGACAAGTTTCGTAATGCCATTTTCCGACAGTCGCGGTTTTGATATCTTAAATTTCAATCCCATTTTCTCAAGAAGCAGCAATTCCACTTCAAGAAATTCAATTGGTGCGGCGGTAATGGTGATAGAGGAGCTGGTAACTGCTGCAGCAGCAATAAAAAACATCGCGTCGGTCGGATCTTCCGCAATGCTGTAAGAAACATCTTTTATAATGTCGGCGATACCGTGCACCGTGAGTGTCGTTCCACCAATGCCCTCAATCAAAACGCCGAGCGCACGCAAGAAACCGCAGACCTCCTGCACCTGATAATTAGCTGAGGCATATTTGATAACACTTACGCCATCTATGTGCGCGGCGGCGAAAAGAGCATTGATAGTTGCTGTGTCGCTAGATTCATATAAAACGACTTCAGCAGGAATAAGTTTTTCATGGGTAACATGATAACTGTCGGAATGCGCTTCTATAGCAACGCCGAATTTCTCAAGCGCCATGAGATGCGGTCGCGCGGAGCGGAGTCCGAGCGTGCAACCGCCAGACTGCGGCAAATCAAAATTCTTGAACAAGTGAATGAGAGGACCGATGAACATCAAAATACTTCGTGTTCGCGTTGCCGCAATGCGGTCAATGGTCTTGAGAGATATTTTTTTAGGCGGCGTAATGATGACGCTCGTACCTTTCCATTCAACCGAGACTTTGAGTGAGCGCAAGACTTCGATGAGGCGATTAACCTCTTCTATTTTCGGCATGTGCTCGAGCGTCGTCGTTCCGCGATTCAGAAGCGAAGCTGCGAGGAGGGCAACTGCACCATTTTTTGAACGACTCGTTTCGACGCGACCAGAAAGCTTTTTCCCGCCCTCGATAACAAAATTCATTTCTCCTTGCATGCGAAGTATCCTACCACTTAGTCCAGCTTTTGCCCTGTGTACGAGGACGCGTTATGATGTTGGGAATGTCTTTCTTCTCTCCAAAGCTCGGCATAGATCTCGGAACCACTAACGTACTCGTCTTCGTTCCCGGCAAAGGCGTTGTTATCAACGAGCCATCGGTTGTAGCCGTAGGGAAGACTCTTGATAAACGAGGAGGCAACACCATTCTCGCCATCGGCGCCGAAGCAAAAAAAATGATCGGCCGCACTCATGACGACATCATCGCGTACCGCCCGATGAAAGACGGCGTTATCGCGAACTATCGCGTAACTGAGGCTATGCTTCGTTATTTTATGAAAAAAGCACTTGGCCGGAACCCCTTTAAGCCAACCGTACTTGTCTCGGTCCCTGCGGGGGTCTCTTCGACCGAGAAGCGAGCGGTCATTGAAGCAGCGATAAAAGCCGGCGCAAAAAACGCCTACGTAGTGAAAGAGCCAATACTTGCGGCTATCGGTGCCGGTATCCCTATTCATGAACCGATGGGACGTATGGTGATAGATATCGGTGGCGGCACGATTGATGTCGCTGTGATCTCACTCGGGGGTATCGTTGCTTCGACGAGTGTGAAGTGCGCAGGCGACCGACTTGACCGCGCAATCATCGATTACATTAAGAAACAGCATAATCTTGCTCTTGGTGATAAAACTGCTGAAGAGGTGAAAATTAAAATTGGTGCCGCAGTACCGATGAACGAAGAACTCACTATGCAGGTCAAGGGCCGTGACCTCATGAGCGGCTTGCCACGCACTATAAATCTCTCGACCAATGACCTCGTACAAGCGATGGCGCGGGAACTGCGCGAGATGACTCAAGCGATACGCAAAGTGCTTCAAGAAACGCCCCCAGAACTTGCAGCGGACATTATCGATAACGGTATCATCCTGACGGGCGGTTCCTCACAATTGCGCCAGATGCCGGAGCTCGTCTATCGCCGCACGGGTGTTATGGCAAAACTTGCGACAGATCCGTACTATTGTGTCGCGCGAGGCACTGGTATCGCGCTTAAGCATTTAGATACGTATCAGAAAAGCATTTTAGCAAAACAATAGAATCGCAAACTCCTCAAAAAATAAGAAGCTCCTGACGTTTCCGTCAGGAGCCCGCTACGACAGTCGTTACTCGTTTGGTAACACTCTTGTGATGATGAGATGCCATGACTCAGGGCCGGCTCTTTGCGCCCTAGTTATCGGCCAATACATTTTAGATATCTTGACCTTAGAGCCGATCGAAATTTCTTTATATGTTTCGACCTCAACGGAATAGCATAGATCTTTGCTTGTCGATCTGCAGACTATTACGCGCCCTTTTATAGAGCCTTCGACCTTCTCGACCGGTTGAATAGTTATAAGTGTCTCTACATCAAGCCAAGGAATCAGATACGGTAGTGGCGGAATTTTAGCTACTTCTTTTTCCTCTTTTGAAAAACCGCAAGCACCTACCAACCCCAGAAAACAAAACAGTATGATTGTCTTACCTGAGTTTTTCATCAGATACTCCTTCCTATAAAAGAACTCGCTGAATATCGTATCGTAAGCAATGCCCTGAGAATCTCTCTATTTCCATTAGAGCATATGATATATATCGTGTCAATTTCACGCAAAAAACGTACGTACAGGCTATAATTAATCTATGCAACACCAAGCATTCGTCATTGAGGGTGAAGAAGAACAGGGAATCAAAACGGCCGAAATGTGGGTGCGGCAAGAACTCAAGATGAGCGCGAAAGGAAATCCTGATATTGTTATATTACGCTACGGACTCTTCTCAGTTGAAGATGCGCGGCGAGTAATCGAGCTTGCCGCAGGAGTATCACTTACAGGGGAGTACCGAGTGCTTATTATTGCCGCAAACCGCGCATACCATGAGGCACAAAATGCGCTCTTAAAGATTTTTGAGGAACCGCCTCTCGGAATGTATCTTTTCCTCATATTGCCGACCTTGGGTGGGCTTCTTCCCACACTCCGTTCGCGAGTAGGCATACTCAATTCCCATGAAGGATTTGCGAAAACTCTCATTTCTGAGGAAGCAACACAATTTATCAAAGCGAGCCGTGAAAAACGCAGCGCGATAATTAAAAAGCTCACCAGCGGTAAAGATGAAGAGGGACGACGAGAAAACCGAGACGAAGTAATTCGTATCGTAAACGGTATTGAAGCCATAGCACATAAGATGTCGCGAGGAAAAGAGGATAGGGCGATCATCGAACTACTTGCAGATATCGCAGTATTACGAAGTCATCTCTATGATCGTAGTGCGCCGATACGGATGATTCTTGAACATCTCTCGCTCGTCATTCCAAAAAGTTTGATATAATATCGTGCACATGGCATACGATTTTTCAAAACTCAAAACGCATATTAAAGAAACCGAGGAATGGCTCTCGCGTGAGCTCGCAGGAGTTCGTACCGGTCGAGCAACGCCGACCTTGCTCGATACGGTCAAACCCGAGGCCTACGGCACACGCACACCGCTCCGTGAACTCGCCAACATTTCGGTTGAAGATGCTCGCACTCTACGCATTGTCCCTTGGGACATGACGCTTGTGAAAACTATTGAAAAGGGCATCGTCGAGGCGAATCTCGGCATCGGGGTCGCAACCGATGATCAGGGATTACGCGTTTCCTTTCCTGAACTCACCAGCGAGCGGCGTGCCCAACTTCTGAAGATTGCGGGCGACAAAACCGAGCAGGCAAAAGTAACACTCCGCTCACACCGCACTGACGCACTCCATGCACTTGATGCTGCAACAAAAGAAGGCGGTATGGGAAAGGATGAAATTATGCGTCTTAAGGGTGAGGCTCAGAAGCTTATTGACGCCGGCAACGATGCGCTTGCGAAGATTCTCGACAAAAAAGAAAAGGAGATAACACAATAATGAGTATTATAATCTTCCTAGTTGTCATTATTGCACTCATCATAGTGCATGAGTTTGGACATTTCGTCGTGGCAAAGCTCTCGGGCATGCGTGTGGATGAATTCGGTCTCGGATATCCGCCGCGCGCACTCACTATCGCGACCATCGGTGAGACGACATACACACTTAATTGGCTGCCTTTCGGCGGTTTTGTGAAAATTTACGGTGAAAATGGAGAGGGTACGGATCCGCGGGCATTCGGTAAGCGTCCGCGTATTTTACAGGCGCTCGTACTTATCGCAGGCATCACGATGAACCTTCTCCTTGCCTACGTACTTATCACCGGGACACTCATCATGGGGACACCGCGTGCGTTGTCGGAGAGTGAGCTAGTTAATGCTAAGGATGTGGAGCTTATGGTGGCAAATGTGCTCCCAGGTACGCCCGCATCTCTTGCAGGACTACTCCCTGGCGATTCGATTACACATGCGAAAGTTTCTGGAACAGAGTGGCAAGCCGCTGATCCTGAAAGTTTTTCGAAATTTATTGCTTCCAGTAATGGCAGCAAGATAACTCTTCATATAAAACGTAACGGGAATGAAGAAATCATTGACGCAACACCTGCAGTCGGCATTGCGTCAAACGACTCTTCGCGGTTCGCGCTCGGAGTCAGCGTTGCAACTGTTGGCGTCGTACCACTCTCAATTGGCGATGCAATTATTGAAGGCGCGCAACTCACCTGGAATGCCACTAAACTAACTGCGATTGGACTCAGCAATTTTTTCTACAGTATCCTCACTTTATCGGCTGATCTTTCACAAGTCGCGGGCCCTATCGGTATCGCGGGGGTGGTTGGCTCAGCTTCTTCTCAAGGAGTAAGCGACCTTCTTTCTATCATGGCGATTATTTCCATAAATTTGGCGCTCATTAATCTTATTCCTATTCCTGCACTTGATGGCGGCCGACTCCTTTTCGTGATTATCGAGAGTGTCATTCGCCACCCAATCAAAGCAAACATCGCGAATTCACTCAATATGGTCGGCTTTGCCTTCCTCATCCTCCTTATGGTTGTTGTCTCAGCGCACGATATTTTCAAAATTGTCGGATAGTTTTTATTTTTATTCTATATACTTTATCTTAATGGAAGTTAAAATTAATCCCTCCTGGCGGAAACATCTTGCAAAAGAGTTCGAGCAGCCCTACTTTGCGGAGCTTGCAGCTTTTGTAAAAAAAGAATACCTGAATGGGGCGGTATACCCAGCGCCCAAAAATATTTTCCGCGCATTTGATCTGTGCCCATTTGAAAAAGTAAAAGTCATTATCCTCGGTCAAGACCCGTACCATGGCGAGCGGCAGGCCAACGGCCTCGCCTTTGCAGTCGACAAGAACGTGAAATTTCCCCCGTCTCTACAAAACATTTTTAAAGAAATCGAGAACGACATCGGATCGGTCGCTGCCCGTGAAAGTCAGGTCTCCATAAAAGAGGATGGGGACCTTTCACGTTGGGCAAAACAAGGCGTGCTTTTACTGAATGCGACGCTGACTGTTCGAGCGCATGTCGCTGGCTCCCATCAAGAGCGTGGATGGGAATTGTTTACCGATGCGGCAATTCGCGCATTGTCTGATGAGCGTGAGCATCTCGTGTTTATGCTCTGGGGCAATTACGCGAAAGCAAAGGGCGCACATATCGATCGCATAAAACATCTGGTACTCGAAGCTCCACATCCTTCACCATTTTCTGCAGCGTCGGGCTTTTTTGGCTGTAAACATTTCAGCAAGGCAAATGAGTACCTTGCGGAACAGGGCGAAGAACCGATAGACTGGCTCTAATGAATCATACGCCACAGATAAAGAGCGCGATACAATTCGCGGCACGGAAACACCACGGACATATGCGCCAAGAGGCGAAGCCGTTGCCGTATATTACACACCTCTTCTCGGTCGCACTCCTTGTTGCCGAAGATGGAGCTGGCGATGATGTGGTAACAGCAGCACTCCTGCATGACACACTTGAAGATACGGATACCACTCGCGAAGAGATCTCCGAGACTTTCAATGAGCGCGTGGCAGAACTCGTCGAAGCAGTAAGCGAAATAAAAGGAAAAGACAATGTCACTCTTGAGTGGAAAGAGCGGAAAGTGGCATATCTTGCAAATCTCGAAACTGCCCCAGACGACGCCGTACTTATCGCTATTGCCGACAAAATAGATAACATTGAGAGCAAAATTGAGGCGTTTGAGAAAGAGGGCGAAACACTTTTGAAACGCTGGAAGCAACCAGCCGAAGCGTATCTCTGGTACCACGGAGAGGCGCTCCGCATCGCGCAGAAGCGATTACCGAAACATCGACTCACGATGCGCCTTGCTGAGGCACATAAGAAAGAACAAAAAACTTTTTGTAGATTAGAAGACGATTTGGTACAGTAGAGACATATGTCTCCCTCAAATGGTCCCTCAGTTCCATTTGTTACTGGCGCAACTTTTGTGCGTTCTCTTGAAGGAATTCATGAGTATCGTTTAGACGCTAATGGGCTTCAGATACTCCTTGCCCCAGATACAACGACACCAGTCGCAGGGCTCATGGTCACCTACAGAGTCGGCTCCCGAAATGAGGCTGTCGGGTACACAGGTGCTACGCACCTGCTTGAACACCTCATGTTCAAGGGTTCTGAAAATTTCAATAAGGCAAAAAGAAATACCATCTGGGAACTCCTTGAAACGAAAGGTGCGCTCGTAAACGCCACGACCTGGAATGACCGCACAAACTACTATGTCGTCGTACCTCAAGAGCATTTAGGATCGGCCATAGCCCTCGAAGCCGACCGTATGCGTCGCGCACATATCGTCGAAGAAGACCGCCAGTCTGAAATGCCGATTGTTCGTAATGAATTTGAGCGCGGCGAAAATGACATGACCCAGGCACTGGACAAACAGCTTTGGGCGCTCGCATACACCGCACATCCGTACCATCACCCGACCATAGGCTGGAGAAGTGATATTGAAAACGTCTCGATCGAACGACTCAAAAAATTCTATGATGATTTTTATCATCCCGACAACGCAACCGTATCGGTAGTAGGAAGCTTTGACACCGAAACGACTCTTGCGGGGATTATCAAGGAATTCGGTGCGCACGATAAAGCGCCCACAGCTTCTGCAGGCATATACACAAAAGAACCCGAACAGGAGGGGGAACGCCGCGCAACCATAAAGCGTGCAGGACACTCGAATATGGTTGCTATTGCGCACAAAATTCCTGCAGCAACAGATCCAGATATGCCGGCACTTCTCATGCTCGCATTCATCCTTGGGGGAAGTAAGACAAGCCGACTGTACCGAGCACTCATCGATACCGCTCTTGCAACCGACGTCTCTACTACATGCTACCAATTCCGCGACCCATCGCTCCTGATCTCGTATATCACCCTTGCACCGCGAATCCGACATGAAGCAATGGAGAAGCGGTTGAAGCAGGAATTCCAGAAAATAATCTTAAAAAGCGTCACCGCCCAGGAACTTACACAGGCGAAACGCTTCTTGCGTGCCCATGTCGCTTCACGCCGCGACGGACCTTACGCGCTCCTTGAGACGCTCAATGAAGAAATTGCGACAGGGGACTGGATGCGCTTTGTCACTCTCCCGCAAGCACTTATGCGCGTGACAGCGAAGGAAGTTCAGAAAGCCGCTAAAAAATATCTGGTCGATGATCAGAGCACGGTCGGTTATTTCATAGGATCAAACGCATGAAAAATGAATTTCATCCAGCGCAAGAATTTTCGATGTCGGAAGGCGGAAGGCTTTTTGTTGCTCCGACTCGCATCCACGACATTGTAGTCGTGAAAGGCAGTGTACTTGGTGGTCGCAACATGCTACCTAAAACTCTTGATATTATCCCTGCATTGACGGCTGTTCTGCTTGATGCAGGAACTGCAAAGAAAAAAAAGAATGCCCTTCGCGATGCACTCGCAGGAAAGGGCATATCCCTCTCATTTTCCTCCTCAGGCGATCGCACAGAGTTCTCTGGGCAATGTTTCCCTGAAGACCTCCCGCTATTGCTTTCAACTATTACTGAGTGTCTCGGAGGAGCGATTTTCCCAGAAGCCGAAGTGAAAAATGCAAAAGCGCTTGCCCTCGGTAATCTCGCTGAAGCAAAATCAAACACACGCACGTTAGCCGGATATGCTCTTTCTGCACTCCTGTATGATACTGACCACGTAAATTATGCCCGCCCCATTGAAGCCCAGGAGAAAAGTACAGCGACTGTCCGTCGTGCCCATCTTCAGGATTTCAGGAAAAAGCTCGGCAAGGGAGGTCTTGTGCTCGCGATAGTTGGCGATACTACCGTTGCCGTTGCTAGAAGCGCGACTGAAAAAGCGTTCGGTAAACTTTCTGTCGGCACTACGACAGTACCGGTAAAGCAGTCCAATAAGAAAATACAGAAGGAAAATGAGAGACTGATTCCGATCGCTGACAAAGCAAACATCGACGTACTTCTCGGAGTCGGCCTTCCGCTCACGATGAAACATCAGCTCTACCACCCGATGCTAGTTCTCGTCGACATGCTCGGAGGAGGCGTCACGTCTCATCTTATGCAGACTATTCGAGAGCGAGATGGTCTCACTTATGGCGTGTATTCCTCCTTGGGAGGACTCGATGCGGGAGCAGATGGTCATTTGAAAATCTGGGCCACCTTTTCTCCTGATGCATACAAAAAATCGGTAGAAAAACTCAGGGACGAGATTACTATCTTCTTCTCGAAGGGCCTGACGGAAGAAGCGCTCATGAAGAGAAAAGAAGAAATGACCGGATCATACCTGGTCGCACTCTCCACGACACAGAACCTGGCACACTCTTTGCATGCAATCGGCGCAAATGGCTTCGAGCTCTCCTATCTCACCGAGTATCCAAACATTATTCGAGCTGTGTCACTCGCTGATATTAATGCTGCCGCTGACCTGATCCCTTTGAATGCATTCTCGCTCGCAGCGGCCGGAACTTTTAAGAAAATATGACAATCACTGATGTACGGAAACGGTATCTGGATTTCTTCGCCAAACGGGGACATGTAATTATCCCTTCAGCACCCATCCTGCCCGAAAACGACCCGACAACACTCTTCACCAGTAGTGGCATGCAGCCTCTCGTGCCGTATCTTCTCGGCCAACCGCATCCGGAAGGTTCGCGTCTCGCCAATTCACAAATGTCATTCCGTGCGGGAGACATTGAAGAAGTAGGAGACAATCGTCATACCACCTTCTTCGAAATGCTTGGTAATTGGTCTTTGGGAGATTATTTCAAACAAGAACAGCTTCCATGGATATATGAGTTTTTGACTCAAGAACTGAAACTTCCGAAAAATCGTATCTGGGTCACTTGTTTTGCAGGGGATGATTCATTGGGACTTCCAAAGGATACGGACTCGGCAGAGATTTGGAAAAAAATAGGCGTGCCGGAGGATCGGATTCTTTTTTATGATGCAAAGAAAAATTGGTGGAGTCGTTCCGGCACGCCTGACAAAATGCCGACAGGGGAGCCGGGAGGTCCTGACTCCGAAGTATTTTTTGATTTCCAAACTCAGCATGACACGACTTTTGGCGAAACGTGCCATCCGAATTGTGATTGTGGCCGCTTCCTGGAGATCGGTAACTCAGTCTTTATGGAATATCTCAAAAAATCTGATGGTTCTTTCAGCAAACTCCCAAAACGGAATGTGGACTTTGGTGGTGGCCTTGAGCGACTTACTGCCGCCACGCGTGACAATCCAGATGTGTTTCTTATTGATGCATTTGATTCTGCTCGAAAAGCTATAGAGCAGCGCTCAGGAAAATTATACAACGAAGAAAAAGCCACACGCTCATTCCGTATTATTCTTGATCATAGTCGTGCAGCAACATTCATGCTCGCCTCAGGGATTCGTCCATCAAACACGGAACAAGGCTATGTGCTCCGTCGTCTCATTCGTCGCTCAATCCTAGAGGTTGATAGATTGGGAATAAAAAGCGCCATTCTTGCCGAAGTCGCAAAAAATTATACCGAGGTATACAGTAATCAATACCCTTTTATACTTAAAACAAGCGACGTTATTCGTCTTGAGTTAGAAAAAGAGGAAATGCAATTCAGGAAGACTCTTGCACACGGCTTACGCGAACTTGAAAAGATGGGGAACAATATTGACGTCTTCACTCTCTTTACCACCTACGGGTTTCCGGTCGAGCTTACCAAAGAAATTGCGATGGAGCGGGGCATCACGCTTGATATAACTGCGCTGACGACGAAGATGGAGGAACATCAGGCGCTTTCGCGAGCGGGCGCAGTGCAGAAATTTGCGGGTGGACTTGCCGATCATTCGGAGCAGACTGTGCGCTATCACACCACGCATCATATTCTGTTGAAAGCGCTCCAGATGGTGCTCGGACCCGAAGTACATCAGCGCGGCAGCAATATCACGAGTGAACGCCTGCGTATCGATTTTTCGTATGGACAGAAAATGACTCCGGAACAGAAAGCGGACGTAGAAAAGATTGTAAATGAAAAGATTGCTCAGGAATTTCCGGTTACCCGCACAATCATGAGCAAAGAAGAGGCGGAGAAACTCGGCGCCGAACACGAATTCGGCGCGAATTATCCCGACCAAGTGAGCGTATATGCCGTTGGACCAAAAGATTCGACTGAAACTAATCCGAAATTTTCCGAAGCGTTCTCTATAGAATTCTGCGGTGGCCCGCACGTAAGTAATACGCGAGAGCTTGGCGAAGGAGGAAAACACTTTAAGATTTTGAAAGAAGAAGCCACTGCTGCTGGCATTCGTCGTATCAAAGCAGTGCTAGAATGAAACAATGAATTTCTTCACCAATTTTTTTCGCGGTACGAGTGCGAAATCATCGGTGTACATCGACATCAGCGCAGACTCAGTCGCAGGAGCCTATGCCTACTACAAAGAAGGTGAGCTGCCTGTTCTGCTCTACACGCGACGTTACCCGATTGAGATCCGCAAAGACGAGCCGCATGAACGCGCTATGCTGCGTGCTCTTACAATACTCGGCTCCACGCTTATACGCGAGGGTGCACCAATTCTTATGCGTACCACGGGACGAGGACGTGCTGATACCATCCTCGTTTCAATTGATGCTCCTTGGCAGGAGACCTCGGTGCGTACCGAGCGTTTTGATCGACAAACCTCTTTTGTTCTTACCAAAAGTATGGTTATCGCAGCGATAGAAAAAACCAGCATCGTCCCGCCAGGAAAATTTCTTGCGGATGAAAGTATCATTGGCACGATCTTGAACGGATATGAGATGAGAGATCCCTACGGGAAAAAGGTACACCGTGCCGAAATTATCATCCTTACGTCATTCATCGATACGCGCGTGGTCGGCGGCATAGCAACTCTAATTAAAAATCTTTACCACACTGAACATATCCTGATCATCGCGGGCAGCTCGCTGCGCTATCAAGCAATGATGAAAGTATTTCCTCATGAGCGCGATGCGCTTATGCTCGATGCTGCAGGTTCAATGACCTCTATTGCGCTTGTGCGTAAGGGTTTTTTAGTTGCGGTAGTTGAAGTGCCAAGCAAGTACAGCACCGCTTCGTGGGCGGATCATATCGGAAATGAACTCGCCATACTCGCGCAGAAGTACCCCCTACCACGAACGATATTCTTGCTCGCGCGCGAACCCGAGATAGCTTCTCTAGAAGAAAAACTTGAAGCTGCGAATCTGAGCAAATTTTGGCTTTCAGACAATCCCCCAAAAATAGTTCCAGTCCTCTCGAGCCACCTCTCGGGATCAGTACGGCAAGCAACAACCACTCCTCCAGATCTGCAGCTTCTTCTCATGGCCATTTTTGGAAAGGGTCGATCCTTCGAGGAGCAGCTTACTACACACAGGGCATCGCTACTTGCTTCATAAATAAACTGATATACTTTTCCCTATGCGCACACTTGAAGACATTGTCCCGCCTTCCCGCCGTAAGGAGATGGAGCCTATGAGTCAGCCTGCTTCTAGTAATCGAGGGCCATCAAAACTTTCAAAACAATCGCCAAAATTTCCTTTTGTAATGAGTATCGTCACCGTACTGATTATTGTCTTCTCTATAGGGACGCTTTTCTATTTTTCCATTTCAAAAGTCGAAGTAACACCGAACACTATTTCGGCAGCGGTTCAAGATTCTTTCACGGCTACCCAGAGCGGCGGCAGTTTATCTTTTGAAATTATCACCGCACAGAAAATAGCCTCGCAAAGCGTTAAAAGCACCGGCACCAAAATGGTAAGCTCTGCTGCTTCCGGTACGATCACTATCTACAATACACAAACGAAAGAGCAGAAACTCATTGCAAATACTCGTTTCGCAACTGCTGCTGGACTTATCTTCCGTATCCATTCGGCAGTAACGATTCCCGCGGGCACTCCCACAAAACCCGGCAGTATTGTTGCTAAAGTCTATGCTGATCAAGCGGGAAGCACCTATAATATTGATCCAACCTCGTTCACTATCCCAGGTTTTGCAGGGACGCCGCAGGCAAGCCAGGTCTACGCTCGTTCATCCTCTGCGATGACAGGTGGAGCATCAGGAAATGTGCCGGTCATAGATGCGACGATTGAGGCACAAACTCGAAACGCGCTTATCGCAGCACTCGCTCCCGATCTTCTTGCAAGTCTCAAAAAACAAATTCCAGAAGGTTACATACTTATCCCCGGCACAGCGACTACGACCTATCAAACACTTACTCCCACACCCTCTTCGACCACGGGGCAGGCTGACGCAAAAGAGCAGGGCACTATCACGGCCGTTATCTTCCCGAATGCTGAACTTGCAAAAACAATTGCTTCTTCAGTAGTTGGTATTGGATACCGAGGGGAACCGATTACGATTACGTCAGCTGATACACTCCTTCTTACGGCAAGAAACGGTCTGCCGCAGCCACAAGAATCATCGTTTTCGTTTGCTCTCACGGGTACTGCCTCGCTCGTCTACAGTGTCGACCCAACACGTATCGCTGCGACGGTTGCAGGGAAGACTCGCCCAGCCGCCCAGGTTGCGCTCACAAACTATCCGGAGGTCAAACAAGCAGTACTCATTCTTCGGCCGTTCTGGAGACAAACGTTCCCTCAGGACCCCGCTTCCATTTCAATCGTGACATCTACCGCCGCATATTGACGCTTTTTTAACCACCTGCTACATTAATGAGGCATCTGGTACAGATAATGAATCCTGAATGAAAGACGGCGAGGAGACTAAAACAGCAACAGGGACTGTTGAGGAGGTGTTGCCAAATTCGCTTTTTCGAGTTCGTTTGTCTGCACCGGAAATTCCACCTTCCGAAACATCGATGGAGGAGGTGGCTGAAAAAAAAGGAGAGGAAGAACTCATTCTAGCCTACCTCGCCGGCAAAATGCGTTTGCATCGTATTCGCGTTCTGGTCGGCGATCAGGTGGATATGGTTCTTGATCCTTACGGAGGTCGAGCGAGAATAGTGCGTCGATTAACTTAGTATAAATTTAGATATTTACGATGAAGGTCCGTGCATCAATAAAAAAACAGCAGCCAGGTGATCAGCTCGTCCGTCGCGGCGGGCGCTTGTATCGTATCAATAAGAAGAATCCACGTCGCAAGGCGCGCCAGGGCTAGAACACATTTACCTACTACTTACACTTTTAAAATCATATTTATGCGCATCGCCGGTGTCACCATCCCAGATAACAAGCAGCTTGCTTATTCGCTGCCGCTTATTTTTGGCATCGGACCTGCCCGTGCGCTTGAAATTTTGGCAGCGGCCGGTATCGCTCCAAACAAAAAGGGTAGCGAACTCACGGGCGACGCAGAACAAAAAATTCGTTCGCACGCAGAGTCTTTCCTTATTGAAGGCGAGCTGCGCCGCGAAATCGGACAGAATATCAAGAGACTCAAAGATATCAAGTCGGCTCGCGGCGAGCGTCATGTGCGCGGACTGCCCGTACGCGGTCAGCGCACGAAGACTAATTCGCGTACGCGTCGCGGCAACGTTCGCAAAACGATGACCTCCGGCCGTCGTACGCTCGAAAAGACCTAATATGGGAAAGAAACGCATCATTAAGAAGAGCGGCAAGGGCCTTGATCAGGGACGCAAGGAGCGTGCCATGTCAAAAACCACGAAGCGTCATCTTGAGAAGGGTATTCTCCACGTGGAGGCGACTTTTAATAATACAAAAGCGACCCTCGCCGATGAAAAAGGGAATGCCATTATCTCGTCGAGCGCGGGTACGCTTGGCTTTGCTGGCGCGAGAAAATCTACACCCTATGCAGCAGCAAAGGTCGGCGAATTTCTTGGTGAGAAGGGCGCAATGATCGGTCTTAAAGAAGCAACGGTTATTATTCGTGGTGTCGGTGCTGGCCGCGAATCAGTATTGCGCGCTTTCTCAAGTAAGGGCATTCAAATTCGCTCCATCAAGGATGCAACGCCAGTGCCGCATAACGGCCCGCGCCCCAAGAAAGCTCGTCGCGTATAATTCTTTCATACTATGAAAACTGGACCACGATACAAAATAGCAAAGCGTCTCGGCGTTACCGTCTTTGAAAAAGCGCAGACACAAAAGTTTGCAATTTCAGCCGAACGTACGGCGAAGAACAAGAAGAAAGGTCGTGGACGACAGAGCGAATATGGCAAACAGATGCTCGAGAAGCAGAAGGTGCGCACTACCTATGGCATGCCAGAAAAGCAATTCCATAATTACGTGCACAAAGCCCTAGCTACGGTGCACAGCATGAAGCCATCAGATCGCCTTCACGAACTCCTTGAACTTCGCCTCGACAATGTCGTGTGGCGTCTCGGTCTGGCGAGTACCCGGCGCGGCGCGCGCCAGATGGTGGCGCACGGCCACGTGACGGTCGATGGGAAAAAGAGTCGCGTCCCTTCGCAGGCAATTACCGTCGGCGATGTCATTGCGATACGTGAAGGTTCGAAAGAACACGGCGTCCTGACCGGTTTCGCCGACCGCTTTGCAGAACGCCCGCTCCCGTCGTGGTTAAAGTGGGATCCGAAGAAAATGGAAGGCTCGGTCGTCGAGCATCCGACGATGGCGTCGGCGGATCCGGCGGGCGATCTGGTCGCCGTGCTCTCGTTCTACACGAGATAATCGGTTGTATTATTTAGAATATTATTTAATTGGTAATTACGATTGCGTTATGGAATACCACATCACACTTCCGAGTAAGCCTCGTATCGTTTCTGAAGAAAATGTTCAGGGCGTCTATGAGATTGATTCACTTTATCCGGGCTACGGTCACACGCTCGGCAATTCGCTCCGCCGTATCATTCTCTCCTCGCTCCCCGGCGCGACAGTCACACAGGTAAAAATTGAGGGTGTTCCGCACGAATTCGCCACTATCGAGGGTGTCCGCGAGACTGTCATGGAGATTCTTTTAAACCTCAAGCGTATACATTTCGTCTTGCATGGCGACGAACCGCAGACCATTTCTCTCATGGCCAAAGGCACAGGCGAGGTAACAGCAAAGAATTTTAATCTCCCAAGTCAGGTTGAAATAAAAAATCCGGAACAACATATCTGTGACCTCTCGGGAAAGGCAGTACTTGAACTCGAAGCGACTATCGAACGAGGTCTCGGCTATGTCTCGCGCGAAGTGCTCACAAAGGACAAGGTTGACATTGGCACCATCGCGCTCGATGCAACCTTTACGCCTATCCGCCGCGTCAACTACGAAGTAGAAAATATGCGCGTCGGCGATCGAACCGATTTCAATCGTTTGCGCATCCTTATTGAAACTAATGGCACCATTGCACCGCGCCAGGCGTTGGAGCAATCAATCGAGACGATGATTCACCAATTGCGTGCCGTCATCGGCTTCCAAGAGGGTGCACCGGCCGTCGCGTCTCTTTCCGCCCTTGCTTCAGAAGGGAAAAAGAGTAAGGAAGAGGGCACCGATGCATCAAAAATAAAAGTCTCCGATCTAGAACTCTCTGCCCGCGTTGCATCCTCTCTTGAAGAAGCTGGCATCAAGAGCGCTGCAGGCCTTGCAAGAAAGACAGCAACTGCACTAAAAGAACTCGACGGCATCGGCGAGAAAGCTATTGAGGAGATCTCTAAAGCGCTCGCAGGTTGCGGGCTCACGCTCAAAGGCGAATAATTCCTATGGCATTTACTAAAAAAGGACAGACGTTCCATCGCGAGACTAATCAACGTCGAGCACTCATCCGCTCGCTTGCGCGCTCTCTCGTTCTGGAAGAACGCATTTCAACAACCGAAGCAAAGGCGAAGGCACTGCGCCCATTCATCGAACGTCTCGTAACGTATGCAAAGACAAATACACTCGCCAGTCGTCGACTCACCCAGACGCGTCTCGGTGACAAAGAGGCTGTCA
The DNA here is from genome assembly GCA_022841985.1 of Minisyncoccota bacterium. GTDB lineage: Bacteria > Patescibacteriota > Minisyncoccia > Phycocordibacterales > Phycocordibacteraceae > C7867-001. The sequence continues at coordinate 27,965 of JALHQL010000002.1, forward strand.
AAAAGCTTTTTGACACGATTGGCCCGCGTTATACGACCCGTGTCGGAGGCTATACTCGGGTGATAAAGCGCACGAAGCGTGGGTTAAACGACGCTCGAAAACTTGCTTATATTGCTTTTGTCTAGTATTTATAACGTATCTATGACTCTTAACACGAAGCCAAAGTCGACAACTCATACGATTGACGCAACGGACCGTACACTTGGCCGCGTGGCGAGCGAGGCCGCGCATGCGCTCCTTGGGAAGCGAAGTGTGCATTATGCTCAGAATCAGGCCCTCGATGTGACGGTTACCATTAATAATGCATCTAAACTGCATTTGCCTGCACGTCGTACGAAAGGGAAGGTCTATACCCATTACACTGGATACCCAGGAGGCTTCTTCGAAACGCGCATGGACGAAATGATCACAAAAAGTGGCATCGCGGAAGTTGTAAAGAAGACGGTAGATGGCATGATCCCTCGCAATAAGCTCCGTAAGCCGCGCATGAAAAATCTCATCGTCAATGCATAACTATATGGCAACAGGATACATTCACACTGTCGGACGCCGTAAGACCGCTATCGCGAGTGTGCGCATGATTGCTGCTCCAAAATCGAGCCTTACCGTTAACGGGAAAACTCCAAAAGAGTATTTCAAGACTGATCTCCGTGCTCTCATTGCTGGAGAGGCTCTTGAAACCGCAAAGAGCGTCGAGAATTATGCGGTTACCGCACATGTCTCAGGCGGTGGTATTGCCGCGCAGGCAGACGCAATCCGCCACGCTATAAGTCGTGCTGTCATCAAGGCGGAACCAAGCACTCGTGCCGTCCTCAAAGCCGCAACCTTCCTCAAGCGTGACCCTCGTGCTAAGGAACGCAAGAAGCCAGGACTTGTAAAAGCGCGTAAGGCCAAGCAGTGGAGCAAACGTTAATCTTTCCATCAAAAACCGCCGCAAGGCGGTTTTTGATGACTATTGACAAAACAGTATATAGTTCTATTATAGACAACAGACGGCGCAATCATGCGCCCAGTTGCACAAAAAGAGGTGATTTATGGTTGGTACTGCCACGGAGAAAGAATCAGGACACGTTTGGATTCCAAAGATCTCAAGAGAGACACTTTTAAAGCTCTCAAAACAAGTGAGACAAGTGGTTTCTATCGAAGGATTTGGACTCTATTACGCCGTCAAACCAGTAGATCCTCACTTTTCCTTACGGAACCCTACGCCTGCTGAAAAAGTCGAGGGCAATCTCAAACCGTACTGCACAATTGGCACCTTTCACACGTTCAGTGATCGAGATTATTTCACTCCAACGCTAGCCGAAGTACTCGCCCAAATCCCTCCATCGTATACCGATAAAGTGGTGGCGTTTGAAATCACCACTGATCCCACAAGGAAAGATGACCCTCTCAATACAGGTACTGCGGCACTCAAGTCAGGCTATCACACCGCCTTGACGCGGTTCTACACTGAAAAAAAGTAGCAGCGATCACTCGCTTCCTTAACCCACCCCCGAACAGCATATGCTGTTCGGGGGTTTCATTTTTCCTGTAACTTTTTGACTCGATTTAGGATTTCATACATAATAGAAGTATGGATGAACAAGAAGATATTGTTATAGAGCCGGAACAGGGCGAAGAGGTGCGTAAGGGAACGCCTGAAGAAAAAATCGCGAAAATGCGTGAGGAATTAAGCGCATGTCGCAAGGAGAAGCAGGAATATATGGACGGTTGGCAGCGATCCAAGGCGGATTATGTAAATTTGCTCAAGCGATTTGAAACTGAAAGCAAGTCTGCAAAGCAGGGAGGGGTCGTGAAAGCCATTGAGACGCTTCTCCCCGCATTCGATGCTCTAGAGCGCGCAAAGGAACATGGCGAGATACCGAGCGGATTTGTTGCTATCGCTAAACAACTCGAGGGCGCTTTCACATCACTCGGACTTGAGGAGCTCGGGAAAATAGGCGAACCATTTAATCCGGCGTTCCATGAAGCACTCGGACAAGATTCCACCGACTCCATTGAAACCGACGACAGCATTACGGCAGTTCTCGAAAAAGGATGGAAAATTGGAGATTCGATCATCCGTCCGGCGAAAGTTCGCGTTGCATACTTTGCAAGCAAGTAAAAAAAGCGTAAAATAAATCCCTAACTTTAAAAATATATGGCAAAAATCCTTGGTATTGATTTGGGCACTACAAACTCCGCGATGGCTATCGTCGAGGGTGGCGAGCCCCGCGTTCTTGAGAACGCCGAGGGTGCGCGCACGACTCCGTCTATCGTCGCGATAGGGAAGACTGGCGAACGCGTCGTCGGTACCCTTGCCAAGCGCCAGTCGGTCACGAATCCACTCAATACAATTTTTCAGATCAAACGATTTATCGGCCACACGTTTGATGAATCGGCAGTACAGAAGGACAAAGCAGTCGTTCCATTTGAAATGCGCAAAGCTGGTAATGGAGGTATCGAAGTGAAAATGACCGATAAGTGGTATCGCCCTGAAGAAGTCTCAGCGATGATCCTTGGCAAGCTGAAGGCTGATGCAGAAGCAAAACTCGGCGAGAAGATTACTCAGGCAGTCATCACGGTCCCAGCATATTTCAACGACGACCAACGGAGTGCGACGAAGGCCGCGGGGCAGATTGCCGGTCTTGAAGTGTTACGCATCATCAACGAACCTACGGCCGCTGCGCTCGCATACGGTTTCAACAAGAAAAAAGATGAGAAAATCGCAGTCTTTGACTTCGGTGGAGGTACCTTCGATATTTCAGTGCTTGAGGTGGGTGGCGACGTTATTGAAGTAAAAAGCACCGACGGCGACGCACACTTGGGTGGAAAAGATATCGACCAGAAAATTATCAACTGGCTTGCAGATGAATTTAAAAAAGAAAGCGGTATTGATGTACGAAACGATGCTCTTGCTCGACAGCGACTCGATGAAGCCGCTGAGAAAGCTAAGATCGAGCTCTCAAGTGCCATGGAAACGGAAATCAATATTCCATTCCTCACATCCGATGCTTCTGGTCCGCGACACCTACTCATCAAGATGACGCGTGCAAAACTCGAAGATATTTCAGGAGAATTCATCGAACGCGCAATGGCTATTACCAAGCGTGCGATGGAAGCATCCCCGTTTAAGATAGGCGACATCAACGAAGTTATCCTCGTGGGCGGTCAGACTCGCATGCCCGCTATTCAAGCAGCTGTCGAAAAATTCTTCGCCAAGAAACCGAATATGAGCGTGAACCCAGATGAAGTGGTCGCCATCGGCGCAGCCATTCAGGCAGGCATTCTTCAAGGCGACGTGAAAGATATTTTGCTTGTAGATGTTATCCCGCTCTCGCTCGCTATCGAGACGATGGGTGGTGTTGCAACTAAACTTGTTGAACGTAATACGGCGATTCCGACGAGCCGTTCACAGACTTTCTCTACTGCAGCCGACAATCAGGCGTCAGTTGAAATCCATATCACCCAAGGTGAGCGCGCAATGAGCGCCGACAATAAGTCTCTCGGCAAATTTATGCTCGATGGCATTCCGCCAGCTCCAAGAGGCATGCCACAAGTGGAAGTGACTTTTGACGTGGACGCATCCGGCATTCTCACCGTAAAGGCGATGGAAAAAACGACTGGCAAAGTACAGTCAATCCGTATCGAAGGCTCAACAGGTCTTTCCAAAGAAGACATTGAGAAGATGAAGACAGATGCCGAGGCTCATGCGGCAGACGACGAGAAGCGCAAAGTACTCGTGGAAGCACGTAACATTGCCGATCAAGCTGTGTACGCCGCTGAGAAGGCGATAAAAGAGAACGGGGAAAAGGCGGGCGCTGAAGTGGTAAAGGAAGTACAGGACAAAATTGATGCCCTTAAAACAGCGCGCAACAGCGAAGATGCCGCCCTCATTAAAACCACAACCGAGACCCTCTCGGCGACACTTTCCAAGATTGGTGAGGCAATGATGAAAAATCAGACACCACCACCAGCACCTGGTGCAGACGGCCAGACGCCGCCAGATGCCGCCGCTGGCGCAACCGACGCAGAGTTTAAAGAGAAGCCGTAGTTTTTAGATGAAATTCAAAGTCCACAGCGCAAAGCGCCACGGGCTGCGTACTTTAACACCGGCTCGACAGTTCCTGATATGATGAAAACTAATGTTTTCTGAAGAACAATTTACGGCATTTGCGATTCTTGTGCCGAAATTTTCATTTCTTATCGCTTTCATTGCGCCTTTTGTTGGCGGCGAAGTCGCCGTTTCCATACTGGCATTTCTCGCCGGACAAGGCATATTCCCATTATGGAATATAATTGCAGGAAGTTTTTTTGGAATGATGCTTTTGGATTCTTTTTGGTTTATGGTTCCTCGTTCGCGGTGGGGTAAATATCTTAAGGAAAAAGCTCGTATATCGGACAAGTATCGAGCACTTGAAGGGCGCGTGGAATCTTTATCTCACGGAAGCGATATTCTCATCCTGCTGATTTCAAAGGTGCTCATTGGTACGCGGATTCTTATTCTCACGTATCTAGGCATTCGCAAGATATCTTTTGCGAGATTCCTCGCCTACAATAGCGTCGCCACTTTTGTTTGGGCTATGTTGCTCGGCTACATCGGGTGGTTTGCCGGGCTTGGGTACTATTCATTAGTCCACGCACAAAACCAATTGTTTGCCGGGACTCTCTTCATAGTCAGTGTCGCAATCGCTTTTTACGGTATTTTATGGATAATACGACGATGGATAAACAACCGCGCATAAAACGGGAATTTGTTTTTATTCACGGCTACACGGGGGGTCCGACTGATTTTGCCGATTTGCCACAAGTTCTCGAGCGGGAATTTTCTGCGCACATATACCTACCGCTTCTTCCCGGTCATGGTACCTCCGTTGAGAATCTGATTGGGCGTTCGCTTAGCGAGCTTATTGGAGACATAGACCAGCACATTAAGAAGTCACTAGAGGAAGGAACGGAAGTTGTACTGGTCGGACTCTCCGTGGGCGCGCAAGTGGCACTCTATTTTGCCTCGCGTTATCCCATCGCGGGTGTTATTGCCATAGGAACAACGCATTGGCTCAAGTTCCCATTCAATCTGCCGGGGCTTTCTCTCATCGCTCGAACTAGACCTTCATGGAAAAAACTTCTCACCTCTGAAGAATTACTCTATCGGGGGAAAGCGATTTTTTACGAAAGAATGCCGTCAAGAGGTCTCCATATTTCTAAAGAATTACGAGCACTCGTGGAAAAGGGTGTACAACACATACAATCACCAGTGCTGTTTATTCATTCCATGTACGAACGTATCGGCGATTTGCGCGCACTTTCTTATTTGCGTCGCATCATCCCTGCGCGGGTCGATATACAGTTTTTCCAGAATGGGGATCACAGCATTTTCTTCTCTGAGATGAAGAATGACGTTGTACGTAGCGTTGTTTCATTTGTTCGCAAAGAACATTTTTTTACTTCGGAAAAACGAGAGCAAAGAGAAGCGGAGAAAGCGAGTGCGATCATTCCGGCCTTTAACGAAGCCGAGCGTATTGGTGCAGTTATTCGAGCACTTAAACGCACACCTTCAGTGGGAGAGATCATCGTCGTTGATGATGGTTCGAGCGATGGTACTGCCATTACTGCGAAGAAAGAAGGAGGTGTCACCGTTCTTATAAACGAGCACAACCTCGGCAAAGCGGCTAGTATGGAACGCGGTGTAAAAGAGGCCAAGCATGATGTGATTTTTTTCTGTGATGCCGATCTTATCGGCTTCACGTCGGAACATGCTGAAGCTATCGTGCGTCCGGTCATCGACGGGTCATACGACATGTTCATCGGGATGCGAGGGAACTTCATGCAGCGAGCAGTACGATCCTGGGGACTCAATTCCGGCGAACGAGCATTGAGAAAGACGGTCTGGTACTGTCTTCCGGAATACTACAAGCACCGCTATCGCATTGAAGTGGGGCTTAACTATTATGTCAAGAATTACACGCACAATGGCTTCAACTGGAGAATGTTCGACTATACTCAGCCGATTAAGGAATCGAAATACGGCGTAGTACGCGGTACAATCTTGCGCTGGTCTATGAATTTCGATGTTCTATGTGCTTATGTGAGTTCTCCGTTTATGCACAGCCGTCTCATTCGATCAAAGGGAAATAAGGGGTGATGCGGTGTACATCTGTGCAAGAGATGTCATTTTTTGCATACTAACATAAGAGGCGTATAATAGCGGGGTATGGCAAAGGATTACTACAATGTGCTCGGTGTCGACAAGAAGGCGAGCCAGGACGAAATCAAGAAGGCGTTCCGTAAACTCGCACACAAATACCATCCCGACAAGGGTGGTACGGACGAGTCGAAATTTAAAGAAATCACTGAGGCATACTCGATCCTGAGTGACGATAAAAAACGTCGCGAATACGACACCTACGGACAGACTTCCTCGAGCGGTGGGCAAGGAGGCGCCCAAGGGTTTGGCGGGTTTGACTTCAACGGATTTCAACAGGGCTTTGGGCAAGGAGGCGCAGAATTTGATTTCGGCGACATCTTTGGAGAGATGTTCAGTAGCGGGCGCGGAGCCCAGAATCGCACACCGCGCGGCCGCGACATCTCCATCGACATCGAAATACCATTCAAAGATGCAGTGTTCGGTACAACTCGCACAATACTCTTGGCGAAAGTTTCAACATGCAATCTGTGTCGCGGCACCGGTGCAAAACTGGGCACTGAGCTTAATACGTGTAAGACTTGTAACGGCAGCGGCCGCGTCCATGAGGCGCGCAATTCCATTCTCGGGCAATTCACTTCTGTGCGCACCTGTACCGCCTGCGACGGCAGCGGGAAAATTCCGAAGGAGAAGTGTTCGGAGTGCAAAGGACATGGCGTCCATCGAAAAGAAGAGGAGATTAAGATCAACATTCCTGCCGGTATCGATAATGGCGAAATGATACGCATGCCGCAGCAAGGCGAAGCAATCAAAACGGGCATTGCAGGCGATCTCTACGTAAAGATGCATGTGAAGCCACACACAATCTTTCGCCGTGATGGATCAAATCTCATTATGAATTTGTCAGTAAAGCTTACCGACTCTATTCTCGGCACTGTTGTTCCTGTCGAGACCCTAGAAGGGAAGATTCTTGAGGTAAAGGTTCCGCCTATGAAACGCGCAGAGGAACATTTGCGCGTCGCAGGCAAGGGTATTCCCGTCGAGGGCGGCCGCGGCGACCTAATCATTCGTCTTGAAGTTGCATTCCCTCACAAACTCTCCGGGAAAGCCAAAAAAGCTATAGAAGAACTGCAGTCTGAAGGGCTCTAGAGCTCATCCTTGAGTAGCATTAGTAAATTCGTCAAACATATGGTTTGATCTGCCTAGAGGCTCTTCTTTCATGGGATGCCGCTGAAATAAGCCGCATCTATATATACTATACATCTCACTCAAAGGAGCATGTTATGCAACTCGACCAAACGATCCGAGTCCGATACATCAAAGCCGTAGAAAATCTCCTAGCTGAAACCCTGGCTCTCGACGAAAAAGAATTTGCTGTTCAAGAAAAGATATGGTCCCAATTAGTGACGACAAACAACACCGACCAGCCGTACTGGCAAAAATTCCTTGAGACCGGGGTGCGCGATGGCTATCTCGCACGATGGATTTCAATCCTGCTTGCACCGAGCGAGACCCTCAGGCCGTATGCATGGCCCACAGACATTACGATACCCAAGCAAACTGCGGAAGATCTTTTAACCGTTCTGGATGGTAGAGAAAATGCAACCAGGCTCAAAGAGTTCATGACAAGACTCTGCGAGCTCAACGCCTCCTTCGACATGACGCACGCATGGTAGGGAGTCACCTATACAGCTCCGACTGCTTCTGCAGTCGGAGCTCCTTCTTTTTCATTTCTGCCGTACTGTATACTATCCATAATGAATGTCGTTACTGAAGGCGTCACCCAAGTAAGCACGCTTGCAACCAACACTGCAATGACTGTATGGGGCGGTCTAGGTGATTTTTTGATTGTCCTAGTTCTTCTCTCACTTTTCTTTGTCTTCGCTTATTACTCTGGTCGCGGCCCGTTTGTTGCACTCCTGCTTTCATTCTATTGCGCATACGCGCTCTACGCCATGTTCCCCTACACATCGCTTCTGCCAACCGCGCCAGCGACAACCGCACTTTTCGCACATATCGGCCTCTATACTGCATTCTGTATTGTGTTCTATATCATTCTCCGGCGCGTAGTGGTGTCTGATTTTCTCTATGTGGGCCTGTTCGGACTTTTGATTCTCTCTTTCCTCGGCGCCACCTTCCTTATAGCTCTCGCGTACCACATGTTCCCAATCTCTTCGATCTACACTTTCACCCCGGCAATGGATATTCTTTTTGCTGCAAAAACCTATTTCTTCTGGTGGTTCACCGCCCCTGCCATTGGGCTCTTTTTCCTCGCCCGATAGTGGTATAGTCTCTCCATGACTCTTGCTGACGAATTGAAAGCGCGTGGACTTATTGAGCACTCTTCCGCTACTCCTGAAGAAATATTTTCTTCACCACGCACAGTATATGTAGGCGCTGATCCTACCGCAGACTCTCTCCACGTCGGCCACCTCGCATTAGTACTTTTCATGAAGCGTCTTGGTGATGCAGGAAACAAACTCATCTTTCTTGTTGGCGGTGGCACCGGCCAGATCGGTGACCCGAAAGAAAAGGGGGAGCGACCCATGCTTACAGAGGAAACTGTAGATACTAATACCCGAGCACTTAAATCCCAGTTAAAAAAACTGCTCGGCGAAACTTCTTTTACCATGGTCGACAATGCTGATTGGCTTATGCAAGTAAAACTTGTCCCATTCCTTCGCGACATAGGAAAGCACTTCACCGTAAATGACCTGACCAAGCGTGACATCATAAAAAAGCGTCTCGACACGCCAGACGAGAGTATCTCGTATACAGAATTTTCGTACTCTCTGCTGCAAGGCTTTGATTATTTAACCTTGCATCAGAAGCATGGAGCTGATCTTCAGATCGGCGGGTCGGACCAGTGGACCAACATCCTTTCAGGCGTCGACCTTATTCGAAAGAAAGAGGGTAAACAAGTATTTGCTATCGGCATGCCGCTTGTAACCGATGCTTCGGGAAAGAAATTCGGCAAGAGCGAGGGCAATGCCGTATGGCTTGATCCAGAAAAGACTTCGCCATTTCAGTTCTATCAGTTCTGGATACATCTCCCGGATGAAGGACTTGAGACCTATCTTAAAGCCTATACATTTCTCCCGCTTAACGAAATCGACTCGCTCATGGAAAAACATCGTCAGAATCCTGGAGATCGAGAGGCGCAGGAAACACTCGCCCGACTTGTGACCGAGATAGTGCATGGACCAGCCGCCACAGCACAGGCTGCTGCCACAACTGACGCACTCTTCGGTGATACCCCATTTACCGAGCTCTCGCGCGACGCACTCGCGGTGGCGCTAGCAGAAGCGCCCTCAGTCACTCTTGGAGCAAACGACCTTGATGGCGGATATTCTCTTGCCGAAGCACTTGTCGCAGGAGGCCTTGCGACTTCAAAATCAGAAGCTCGCCGTCTTATAGAAGGGAAGGGTATCACACTCTCAGGACAAACTATCGAAAACCCCGATCAGAAAATTTTCCCGGGTGACCTATCACACGGCTTTGCGCTTATACGAAAAGGAAAGAGAGGAGTGCTCATTTTGGTTCTGAAATAAAAAGGAAAGGCCAGCTTGCGATTATCGCAAAACTGGCCATCGAACGTACTCATAGGTGAACCTGCGGCTGCGCCAAAAGCTGTTGAAGCTTGTTTCCTTTTGGAGCATTCGGACACTTTCCTTGTGGGTCTACACCAGTCGGCCCCCCGAAACCCCGTGAATCTTTCCAACATCCGCATCTGTAGATGCAGAAGATAGTAGCGCCCTCCTTCATCCTGACGCCAGGAACCCTGCGATATTGATGACCACCACACGTTTCGAGCATCTGGACCTCCTTTCCCATAAATAATAAAGAACGGCATCGATTCCTAAGGAGGCACTTTACAGTAAAATATCATACACGTCAATAATCCCCACTGGGAAAAAGTTTTGAAATAAAGCCCAAATCCGCTATAGTGACTCTATTGCGTCGGTGGCGGAGTGGTCAATCGCAACAGGCTGTAAACCTGTCGGACATAGTCCTACGGAGGTTCGAATCCTCCCCGACGCACTTAAAATTTCTGTGGTATCGTAGTCACATGTTCAACTCAAAACCAGTTCTTGTCTCCGGTATAAAGCCAACTGGAGATCTTCATATCGGTAATTATTTTGGCGCGATGCGTCAATTCGTGGAACTCACGAGGACAGGGAAATATCAACCATTTATTTTTATTGCTGATTACCATGCGCTGAACACAATGCAAGACGCAGAGGAAATGCGCCGACGGACCCGCGAGCTCGTAATGGCATATCTTGCAATCGGCCTTGATCCGAAAGAAGTTGTTTTTTTCAAACAATCAGACGTGCCAGCGCACACCGAGCTCTGCTGGATCTTCGACACCATCACGACGATGCCATACCTCATGCGCGCACATGCCTACAAAGACGCCGAAGTGAAAAATAAAGAAATAACTATCGGGACGTTCAATTACCCGATGCTAATGGCAGCTGACATCCTGCTCTACGATGCAGCAATTGTGCCGGTAGGACAAGACCAGAAACAGCATATCGAGTATGCACGCGATACTGCCGAGAAATTCAACCGCATATATAAAACAGACATTTTGAAACTCCCCGAGCCATACATCATGCCGGGAGTTGCGGTCGTCCCTGGTATTGACGGACAAAAGATGAGCAAAAGCTACGGAAACGTCATTCCGCTTTTTGCTTCACACGATGAGCTCGCAAAATGTGTCATGAACATTGTTACCGACTCTTCTGGTGACCGCCCGGAAAATGTATACCAGATACATCGGCTCGTTCGAAGCGAAGCAGAGCTTGCGCCACTCTACGAAGAACATCGCGGCAAATATAAAATACTCAAAGAGCTCCTTATTGAGGACCTCGACCGATATCTTGCCCCGATGCGCGCACAGTATGAAGAACTGCAGAAAGACCCGGGTATCGTGGACGACATTCTTGCAAAAGGGAAGAATACCGCACGTGCAATAAGCGAAATAAAAATGGAGCAGGTGCGCACAACGATCGGCGTCGCATAATCCATTGATTATTCTTGAGAAACTGAGAGTATTGCTACCGGATATTGTTCATACCTATAAGAAGGAGGCGCCCTGTGAAGAGTGTCACTAAGCACTACTTAGGTCATCAGGAATTCGAAATCTGGAGGTCTGTGCTATTGGGCATGTACAGCGATGCGGACGAATTGCTAGCAGCACTGAAATCTGAACGGTGCGCTATAAGTGCCGAAGCAATGCAAATCATGAAGGGGCAAGACTTCACGTTTACCCGCTATAAATCAGTAGCCAAGCTCGTCATAACATCGGCACGACAACTTGGTCTTGAAGGACGAGTGTGCTACGGAGAAATTTTTGTGGAAGGTGTCATACGAGGACTACGGCCTTGCCCAACTGAACTTGCAGCACAAATTCGTCATCAATACAAGAACCAGCCGGAAGGCGAATTACTCCGTGTTATATCGTGTAGTAGATTGCTTGACCCTTACGGAAGGGCCTCTATCTTTACCTTATCGCAGCACGAGGGAACCTCCTTTCTAGATGTGTATATAGCAACACCTAACACGGTAATAGGAATTGACGATACCTATGTTTGGGTCCATTCCCCTATATAACTTTTAGTTACGGCCGGAATCTTGATTCGAGATTCCGGCCGTTTATTGATGTATATTGACTTTCTCTAAGTAAATGATATCATTTCTGAAGATTCAGCTATCTGGAATTGTTGTTTACATCTGAAATTCTTAACTCAAAACCCAGGAGGTCTCGATGGGAAATGAACGGTTTCGAGCAGATTCGTTAGGCTTTGCTCAAGAACAGGGCCAGCACCCCGTATTCACCAGGCGCCCAGGAGTATCGCTTATCCACCTTACCACCGCAAGGCCGTTTGTATCTGACTTTGATCAGACACTAGACGAGCACAAAAAGTTTCTATCGACTGCGAAACTCAATCCGAATCTGCGTATCGTACTTACAAGAGAAGATCTTGCGACACTGCCTGCTGACGCTATCGGTCTACTGCTTGGAATACAGCATGCGCCCGCAAACATGAACCTTGAGCGTATGCTCAGGCTGAAGGACCTAGGACTTCGGGTAGTGTCTATCGCATATTCCGGCTCAAACGAGTACGGACACGGGTACGCAGAAGACGGCGGATTGACCCGAAGAGGAGAGGATCTACTTATCGACATAACCCAATGCGGGATGATTCTTGACTTGTCTCATGCGAACAATCAGACCGCTTCCGAGGCTCTCAACTTTATAAAAAACGAGGAGCTTTGCACACAGGTCATGGCGAGTCATTCTGGATGCAACTCGGTGTACAGACACCGTCGCAACCTTTCTGACTATGTCTTGAAAGGAATCGCTGATATGAGTGGGTATGTCGGCATACCTCTCATCACATTCCTTCTCGGAGAAGAGGGTTCGGATCCGTACAGGCAGCTAGTGAGCCATGCCCGACACGCCCGATTGATGATTGGAGTGGGTAATGTCGGAATCGGTTCGGACTGCATGCACCAAGACAGGACCATGCTCGAGGCAGAGGAGCATTATAAAAAAATGCTCCGCATGTTTCCTTTTGATCCGAAACTCCGTATGCGATTCCCAGATCGCCCGGAAGGAATTATCGAGAGAGGAAGCGTTCTGTTCGATGTTCTGGAAGAAAAACTTGGGCGCAATGACGAGTTTTTTGGAAAGAATTTCAGAAATTTCTTATTACGCGCATTACCTGAAGCACAGTAAAAAGAAAGAAACACCCCGCGATTTTATCGCGGGGTGTGCTATTTTATACGTTATATGCAAGAACGAACCTTTATTAGCGACCTCGGCAAGCACGTCGGCGAGACCGTCTCCTTGTCAGGCTGGATAGATGTGCGGCGTGACCAGGGCAAAATGGTCTTTTTTGATTTTCGCGACCGCAGTGGAAAGGTGCAGGGCGTTGTCCTCCCAGGAAGTCCTGCTATCGATACGGCAAAAGAAATGAGGGTTGAATATGTCGTCCGCGTAGAAGGCATTGTGAACAAGCGTCCCGAAAAGAACGTGCAAGCAGGGAAGCAGAATGGTGATATCGAACTCGAAGTAAAAACTATCGAGGTCTTGTCTCATTCAGAAGTGCTGCCGTTTGAAAAAGAGGCTGAGCTCAATCTCGATACCTACCTCGACAACCTGCCGCTCACGCTCCGTCGACCACATGCTCGCGCAACATTCAAAGTTCAGACTGAAATCGTGAAGGCATATCGCACCTTCCTGGATAGCGAAAAATTTACTGAATTCCAATCGCCAAAACTCATCGGGGATGATGCTGAGGGTGGGGCAAATGTATTTTCAGTTCCTTATTTCTACGGCAAAACGGCACACCTTGGCACCTCACCTCAGTTCTACAAACAGATCATGGTCGGCGTCTTTGAGCGCGTATACACCATTGGCAACGTCTTCCGGGCAGAGAAACACGCGACCACGCGCCATCTAAACGAATACACGTCGATGGACGCCGAGATGGGATTTATCAAGGACCACCATGACATCATGGTTCTCGAAACTCGCCTCATGCGCCACATCACCGAGCACTTACGCAGCACTTGCTCCGAAGAATTCGCCCTTGTCGGAGCGGAACTTCCAGCAATCCCTGAGGTCGTACCGACTATGAAGCTACGCGAAGCCCAGGAACTCCTCTTCAAAGAGACTGGCGCTGATAAGCGCACTGAGCCTGATCTTGGACCAGAAGACGAGCGTTGGCTGTGTGAGTGGGCGAAGAAGGAGAAGGGAAGCGATTTTATATTTATCACGCACTACCCAGTCGACAAACGCCCAATGTACACCTACGAAGACCCGAACGATCCTGGCTATACAAACAGTTTTGATCTCCTCTTCCGCGGAGTAGAAATCACAACCGGCGGCCAGCGCAGACACGACTACCAGAACCTCGTAGACGGTATAAAAATGAAGGGTCTTGACCCGGAAAAATTCTCATACTATCTGCAGGCATTCAAATTTGGCATGCCGCCGCACGGCGGATGGGGTATGGGTCTCGAACGGCTCACCCAGAAGATGCTTGGTCTCGCGAACGTAAAAGAAGCGACGCTCTTCCCTCGCGACATCAATCGTATTGATCAACTTCTCTCCGGCAAAGCCGCTGACATAGCAGAGGAGTAGCAGAGAGACTTTGTGCTTCATAAAACAATGGACTCTGTAACCCAAAAAACCAGATTCTCGATAAAAACCGACTCGTATGAGGGTCCATTTGAAGTGCTGCTCGATCTCATTGAGGCGCGCAAACTCTTGGTCAATGAACTCGCACTTGCAAACATCACTGAGGATTTTATCGCGCATGTCCGAGGACAGGCGACATTTCCAGTCGAAGAGACGGCAAACTTCATACAAATAGCAGCAACGCTTCTTCTTATAAAATCAAAATCTCTTGTTCCTGATCTTGAATTGACCGAGGAAGAAAACGCGGACGTTGAGGACTTGAAACGGCGACTGGCAGCCTATGAAAAAGTTCGTATGGCAGCCCGTGAGCTCTCACGCCTTTTTGGGAAAAGAGTCATGCTGAAAGCAGGGGAGCGCCTTCCAGAAATAACTTTTGCACCCTCTCGAGACCTTTCCGCATCTGCACTTGCCGAAGCGCTCGCGCGTATGATTGCTGCTCGTGAAAAAGTAACCGAACTACCTGAGGTACGCGTGAAGCCCTTGGTGACTATCGAAGAGATGATGGATAGACTCGCGAAGCGTGTTGAGAGAGCGCTCACTCTTTCTTTCAAGGAATTCGCAGGGAACGCAAAAGAAAAAGTAGAAATTATTATTTCTTTTCTCGCACTCCTTGAGCTCGTAAAGCAGGGTGCGGTTGCCGCTGAGCAATATGACGTCCATGGCGATATACGCATAAGCCACACCGCTCCCACCTCCATCCCACACTACGAATAAACACAGCCGTCTTTGACAAAGTGTTGTGAGGATATAGTATGCATTGCATGACTAACCTCATTGCGAAGAAAATTTTTTTTACAAAAGGAGTCGGAGTGCACAAAGATTATCTCACCTCATTTGAACTAGCTCTTCGAGATGCCGACATTGCGGCATACAATCTCGTAACGGTTTCCAGTATTTTCCCACCAAACTGCAAACGAATAAGCCGCGAAGAAGGCGTCAAACTTCTTCATCCAGGATCGGTGGTTTTCTGCGTAATGGCGAGATTGGCAACGAACGAGCCTAATCGGCTCATCGCCGCTTCTATCGGCTGCGCTCTCCCTCAAGACGCCAACCAGTATGGCTATCTTTCAGAGCATCACCCGTATGGAGAAACTGAAAATAAAGCTGGCGAATATGCGGAGGATTTGGCCGCAAGCATGCTTGCTACAACTCTTGGTATTGATTTTGATCCTAATACTGCATGGGACGAGCGTGAACAGCAATTCAAAATGTCTGGGAAAATCGTCAAGACATTCAATTCGACCCAGTCAGCTGTCGGCAATAAGGACGGGCTTTGGACTACGGTCATTGCCTCTGCAGTTTTCATTATGGAGTAACGGTGATCAATTCTGAAAACCGTCAAATAAGAACGTTGCCGAGGCAGGGAAGCGTGGGTTATACTCTGAAAGATGCTTACCCCTCCTGCCACTGTAGAAGCCATACTCTTTGCTTCTGGTGAGTCCATTCGAAAAGAACATCTCGCCACGCTTCTCAGTATCACCGAGACTGAGCTTGAAGCAGTGCTCAGAGCGCTTTCCGATTCGCTAAAAGGACGCGGTATCGCACTTCTTGAAACCGAAACGGCAGTAGAATTACGCACCTCTCCTGAAGCATTCGATATCATAAAGAAGCTTCGTGAAAACGAATTCACACGCGATCTTGGTTCGGCTGGTCTTGAGACGTTTGCAGTCATTGCATATCAAGAAGGAGCGACGAGGAGTGACATTGACTGGGTACGCGGTGTTAATTCCTCAACGTCGCTCCGAACACTTCTCTTGCGCGGTCTCATTGAAGGAGTAGCCGACCCGCTCGACAAACGACGTATTCGGTACAATCTGACGACAGAAGCGCTTGCGCATTTAGGTGTCGCGCGCGCAAGCGAACTTCCTCGCGCCACAGAGCTTAAAGAAACTACGGCTGCAATCATTGAGGAAGAAGCTGCGCATGCTGCTGCCGAAGATCTTCCCACATAAACTCCTATCATGGACACCGACGAACTTCAAAAATCCGCTCTTCGCACTCGCTTTATGCGCGAGACTGGTATCGCGCTCTTGCTCGCCTCGAGCATCTTGGCGCTTTCCCTTTTCATAACAATTGAGCCCGGGGAGGCCATTCCTGCGTCAATAACCGTAGCAACCTCAACCGCGCCTAACGCATTTGCAGAGATCCCTCTCGAAGCAAGTGCGGCGATCGTCTACGATCTCGCTCTCGGGGAAACCCTGTATGCAAAAAACGCCGATGTACAACTCCCGCTCGCTTCGCTCACCAAACTTCTCACTGTCTATGCGGCACTCACTGAACTTGCGCCACATACGCCCATTACTATCCCTGCCGAAGCAACAAATCTCGAAGGACCGCACGCCTTTAGGGAGGGGCAGATATTTGCACTTGATGATCTTGCACGTCTTACGCTCGTGGCCTCCCTTAATGATGGAGCCGCCGCCATCGCACACGCAACCGCTCTTCGTACAAATCGCTCGCAGTATGAGGCACTTGCAAGCGCGGCAGCGGCGCTTAATTTGTCACAGACGTATGCCGTCAACGGTCATGGACTCGATATGAGCACCATGGTATCAGGCGGCTACGGCTCCGCGCGCGACCTTGCGCATCTTGCGGGTGCTCTCGTACAAAGATCTCCACATATCGCGGATGCGACAACTCAGGAATATGCAGAAGCTATCTCAGAAGGCGGCACTGCCTTCAAAGTGAGGAACACTAGTCCGATAGTAGCCACTATTCCGGGCCTTATACTTTCAAAAACCGGCTATACTGATCTCGCAGATGGCAATCTCGTACTCGTCTTTGATGTCGGGATTAACCATCCGATCGCAGTAGTCGTCCTCGGATCCTCAATGAAAGCCCGTTTTACTGATGGCACTATGCTTGTCGCGGCCACCTTTGCGCACTTAGCAGGAGTCCAATCTTTATGATTACTTCAAGTCTCATCAAAATATTTATTCCGGCTACCGCCGCATTTATAATAGGAATTCTTTTGGCTCCACTGCTCACTCACTATCTGTATAAGTTTCGTGTATGGAAAAAGGTGAGAGGGAAGACAGCTCTTGACGGTTCACACGCCGTCGAATTTGAAAAACTCAGAACAGACACTGAGACATCGACGCCGCGCATGGGCGGCATCCTCATCTGGATGAGCGTCATATTCGTGACGGTGGGGACATGGGCACTCGCCCAATTTATACCATCGCCTTTGACTGAAAAGCTTGATTTCTTAAGCCGCAGTCAGACGTGGATACCACTTTTTACTCTCATTGCCGGGGCCTCTATGGGTTTCGTAAATGACTTACTTGATATTCAGCCGTCAGGCGAGCGAGGAGTGCGTTTGCGCACGCGACTTCTCTTCGTGACTCTCGTGTCTCTTTTTATTGGGTGGTGGTTTTACGCAAAGCTCGGCGTGACGGCTATCGGCATTCCCGCCGACGGTACTCTTGAGCTGGGGGTGTTTATTATCCTACTCTTCATATTGATTACACTCGGACTGTATGCGGGAGGCGTTATTGACGGCATTGACGGGCTCGCAGGCGGAGTGTTCAGTTCGGCTTTCATGGCATATGCTGGTATCGCTTACTTTCAAGGACAATATGACATCGCAGCTTTTTCAGCGACTGTGACCGGGGCAATTCTTGCATTTTTATGGTTCAACATCCCTCCGGCGCGTTTTTGGATGACAGAAACCGGCACTATGGGCCTTACCATGACGCTCGCGGTAATCGCTTTCATGACGGATACGCTTGGAAATGGGTATGGTATCGCCGCACTTCCTATCATCGCATTCCCGCTCGTCATAACTGTCGTCTCAAATATCATACAAATTGCTTCAAAAAAACTGAGAGGGAAGAAAGTGTTCCTCATTGCTCCACTTCACCACCATTTTGAAGCTATCGGTTGGCCGGCATATAAAGTCACGATGCGCTATTGGATTCTTTCGATTATTTGTGCCGTCATTGGGATGACTATCGCGCTTCTTAAGTAATATGAAATTCATTTCTGGCGATCGCATTTTTCTTATGCTTGTGTGCGGAATTTCGCTTGCTGGCTTTGCTATTTTTGCTTCAGCAGAACTCGGACTGCTCGCTCGTGAAAATAGCTCGATTTCTCGAGACATCATGATACAAGGAGGGCTCGGTCTGGGGCTCGGTTTTTTTGCGCTCTTTCTCGCGCGCACAGTTTCGCTTGCGCGCATAAAACACTTTGCACCTCATATATATGCAGCAACTATTCTTTTTACCGCGATGGTCTTTCTACCCGATATCGGACTCCGCGCCAATGGTGCAACACGTTGGATTGATCTCGGTTTTACGACCGTACAGCCTGCGGAATTTTTGAAGATAGGTTTCGTCATCGTGCTTGCGTGGTGGCTTGCATCCCACGTGGGACAACTCTCAAACCCAAAAAAAGGATTGTTTCCGTTTATCGCTCTGCTTGCTGTGCCGATTATCCTCCTGCTTGCGCAACCGAATACATCGATGGTACTTCTCATTCTTGGTACGGGCACGGTGATGTATTTTGCCGCAGGAGCACCGTGGCGCGATTTCGGTATTCTTGCCATCGGCGCTATCTTAGCTCTCACTTTGGTTGTCCTCGCGAGACCTTATGTGCTTGAGCGCGTTAAAACATTTATCAATCCTTCGGCAAACTCCCTTGGTAGCGGCTATCAAATACAGCAATCTTTGATAGCCATCGGCTCCGGCGGCGTATCTGGCAGAGGATTCGGTCAAAGTGTAGGGAAATTCAATTATCTGCCAGAACCTACTGGCGACTCCATTTTTGCGGTGTTTGCAGAGGAGACTGGATTTATCGGTGCAATGCTCTTACTCATACTCTTCATGGCACTCGCTGCGCGCGGCATCGTGATAGCCGGAAAGTCGCACGACCTCTTCGGCGGATGTATTGCGCTCGGTTTCTCTTCTCTCATCATCCTGCAGGCTTTTATCAATATCTCAGCGATGCTTGGCCTTATTCCGCTTACTGGCTTACCTCTGCCTTTTATTTCCAACGGAGGGACGGCGCTTGTCGTTGTGTTAATCATGTGCGGCTTTATCTTGAACGTCGCCGCTCATCGTAAAGTATAAATCGTGTTATAATTCACGCATGACTATTGTGTTTACCGGCGGGGGAACGGGTGGACATTTTTATCCAATTATTGCCATCGCCGAAGCACTTGAGGATATCGTCCGAGAGAAACGCCTCATCGCTCCCATGCTCTATTATCTCGCGCCAAACTCATTTGACGAAAAAGCGCTTTTTGAAAACGGCATCACCTATGTCCACATACCGGCAGGGAAAATGCGCCGCTATGCCTCATTCAGGAATGTAACGGACCTTTTTATCACAGCATTAGGAATTTTTTCCGCGACGATAACACTGTTTCGCTTATATCCAGACGTAGTGGTGAGCAAAGGAGGCTACGGCAGCATGCCAACAGTGATTGCCGCACGACTACTTCGCATTCCAGTCATCATCCACGAATCAGACGCAAAGCCCGGCCGCGCAAATCTATTCGCTGCAAAATTTGCAACGAAAATAGCCATCTCCTTTGAAAGCGCGGCGTCATATTTTCCCAAACGCGTACAGAACAAGATTGCTCGTACCGGTATTCCAATCCGTAAGGCACTCATGCGAGTAGAGGTAGAGGGCGCGCAACAGTATCTAAAACTTGAAACAGGTATCCCCACAATTCTCGTCCTTGGCGGCTCCCAAGGTGCGATGAAGATAAATGAGATGCTGCTCTCGTCTCTCTCGCGCCTTATTTCATTTGCAAATATTATCCATCAAACAGGGCAAGCGCATTTTACAAATGTGCAGGCAGTCGCTTCTGTCGTACTAGGGAAGGAACCCCATGCGGAACGATATCATCCAGTCGACTATCTCTCCGAAGTGTCGCTGCAAAGAGCTGCTGGCGTTGCCTCTATCATCGTCGCGCGCGCGGGAGCTAATTCTATCGCTGAAATCGGCCTTTGGAAAAAACCGGCTATCCTTATTCCTATTCCCGAGTCGGTGAGTCATGACCAGCGCACTAATGCGTACGCCTATGCAAAAACAGGAGCTGCAGTCGTGCTCGATGAGGAGAATCTTACGCCGCATATTTTAACGTCAGAAATAGAGCGCATCACCAATGATCCGGAACTCGCCAAGAAAATGGGGGATTCGGCAGAAGGCTTTACCGACCCGGATGCCGCACGCATCCTCGCGACTGAAGTTCTTGCAATCGCACTCCCGCACGAATCATGACCGCTGTTGTTACTCGATTTGCCCCTTCGCCGACCGGCTTTATGCACGTTGGCGGCGTACGTACCGCCCTCTATTCATGGCTCTATGCTCGAAAGCATGGCGGGCGATTCATCCTCAGGATTGAGGACACTGATAAAGAACGGGAAGTCGCCGGGGCTATTCCGCACATCATAGAATCTCTGGCATGGCTCGGTATCGAGTGGGACGAGGGTATCGATCGTGGTGGCCCACACGCACCTTACCTTCAATCCGAAAGACTTGATCTCTACCGTTCCTATGCACATACACTTATCGCCGCCGGACATGCCTACCCCGACCCCTATACGGAGACCGAGGTAGAGGCATTCCGAAAAAAAGCCGAGGAAGAAAAACGACCATTTCTTTTTCGTGACCACCGACCAGAAACATCTGATACTTGGGATGGAACAAAACCTTTGCGTTTCCGCGCGCCGAGAATCATACGCTATGAATGGAACGATCTTGCTCGTGGCCGACTTGGAGCAGGAGAGGAAGCGGTGGACGACTTTATTCTCATAAAAGGCGACGGTTATCCGACCTATAACTTTGCTCATATTGTCGACGATATTGAAATGGGGGTAACGCACGTCATGCGTGGAGAGGAGTTTATTTCCTCAACTCCTAAATACCTTTCTCTCTATGAAGCTCTCGGAGTGACTCCGCCCGCATTCGTGACCATGCCAGTCATCTTGAGTCCTGATGGCAAAAAGAAGTTGAGTAAGCGTGACGGCGCGAAAGATATCCTTGAGTATCGTAACGAAGGGTACCTTCCTGAAGCACTGATGAACTTCCTCGCACTGCTCGGATGGAATCCAGGCACTGAGCAGGAATTTTTTTCAAAGGACGAACTCATACGAACTTTCGATTTGAGCCGCATACAAATATCGGGAGCCGGTTTCGATGAGATAAAACTGCTTTCCGTAAATCAGCATTGGATGCGCCAACTTTCACTCGAGAACTTCATTGCCCAAGGAGGTTTTTCGACATTCGACATTTCAAAGCTCAAAAAAACCGTTCCGCTTCTTAAGGAGCGTGCACATACATTTGCTGAAGCGCGTGAGATGCTTTCCGGCGAACTCTCCTGCCTCTTTAGCGAGCCGACACTCGAACGAGATCGTCTTGTGGCAAAAGAGCCGATAGAACGTTCTGGAATGACCTTGTCTGCCCTAAAAAGCCTTTATGAGGCTATAAAAACCATTCCTGATGGGGTATCTGCAGAAGCTGTAAAAGATGTTCTCATGCCGCTCGCTAACGCTGAGGAGGCAAAAGGGAAGGGAGGTCGGGGCGCGATGCTCTGGCCTTTACGATACACCCTTTCTGGACAAGAACGGTCCCCTGATCCTTTTACCCTTATCTCAATTCTTGGTTCGGATGAAGCGCTTTCGCGCATACGAAAAGCTATTGGTATACTCGAAGGATGATGCGCACCGAGTTTTTGCTCTTTCTCTTCATACTTGCTTTCGGACTCCTTCTCGGAACTCCGAGATATGCGCTTGCCGATGCTGCATCAGATATTCAGGCACAAATTAACGTTAACAAACAACAGCTCAGTGCTCTTGAAGCAGAAATTGCGATATTCCAACAACAACTTAATGAACTGAGTAAGAAAAAGAATACGCTTCAGTCGACTATCAGCTCCCTAACCCTTTCCCAACAACAGCTTGCCACTCAGATAAAAATAACTCAAAACAAAATTGTCTCGGCGAATCTGAAAATCAAAGAACTCTCGCTTTCCATCAGCGACAAAGAATCCTCTATCACTGTTGGCCAAGAAGCAATCACCAAAATGCTCCGCACGGTCGCCGCAGACGAAAGAGAGTCGCTTATCACCAAACTGATTTCTTCATCTTCCTTAGGTGAGGCATGGGAAGCAGTTGATCAGACGATACTATTTAATCGAGCACTCGCCAATAACATCGACCGTTTGCGAACCATACGCACGGAGCTCGCTACGAATCGCGATCAGGTCACTGCGACAAAAGCAACACTGGTCGCTCTCCAAAACGACCTTACCCTTCAGAAAAGATCCGTCGATGCCAGCAAAGCAACGCAACAACAATTACTCTCGCAAACCAAAAATCAAGAGTCAAACTATCAGAAGCTTATCGCACAAAAGCAGGCAGCCGAAAAAGCTTTTGAACAAGAGCTCAGAGACTTGCAGAGCAGATTGGACATTATCGTGAACCCTAATCTTTTGCCGAAAGTCGGTTCGGGCGTTCTGTCCTGGCCGATGAGTACTGCCTTTATGAACAACTGTATGCAGCGGAAAAATGTATTTGGAAATCTTTTCTGTATTACGCAGTATTTCGGCAATACACCGTTCTCAACGGCAAACCCGCAGATCTATAATAATCGTGGGCATAATGCAATTGATTTTGGTACGCCAATTGGTACGCCGATTCAGGCATCGCTTTCCGGTGTCATCCTCGCCACCGGCGACACCGACAGTACTGCTGGCTGTATGAACGGTTCTTTTGGGAAATGGGTCATGATCCAGCATTACAATGGGCTCAATACCATGTATGCGCATCTCTCAACCATCGACGTATCAAAAGGACAGACGGTTGGAACTGGACAAACAATTGGCTTGTCGGGCATGACAGGCTACGCTACCGGTCCACATCTTCACTTTGGCGTCTATGCGACTGAAGGAACTAAAATCATGACTCTGCGCCAGGACCGCGGCTCGAAAAAAGGCTGTGCCGATGCGATGATGCCAGTTGCAACTCTTACCGCCTATCTCAATCCGCTTTCGTATCTCTAAAACGCCACAGAAGTAGCGCCGCGTAGGTGCGATATGGTGACCATTTTTCTGCAATGACAAGCAGGGAAGTCCGCGACACATTTTTAGGCAGGCCATAGATTGTCTCCATCGCACGAATAAGGCCGAGATCACCCGGCGAGAAAATGTCGTCACGACCGAGCGAATGCATCATGAACATTTCTACCGACCATGGCCCGAGTCCCCATATCCGTATAAGTTTTTTAACGGCTGTTGCTTCTGGAACTTTTTTTAATGCAAGTAGGTCAAGCGAATTGTCTGTAACCGCTGTGGCAATTGCTTTCAATGTCTTTGTCTTTGCACCCGAAAGTCCCGCTTTTCGAAACTCGGTAAGCCGAGTTTCGAAAATTGATTTCGGAGACAATCGACCTCCGCACACTCTCTTAACCCGTGCGAAGATAGTATCCGCTGCAGAGGTACCGAGTTGTTGCGAAATGACGATTGATACCAATGACGCAAATAATTCCTGCCGCGTGCGCTTTGCAGAAAGATGTTCAGGGAGGGAGGCATGCTGAGCTTTCGTCGCTTTATAAAAATGCGGGTCAACGCGCTTAAAGTGCCGTAAAGCTTCTGTCTTCTTTCTCGTCATGCCAAGATAGTACCATCGGCCTGCTTTTGTGCTGTATACTGTCTGTATCCCATGTATTCCATATTTAAAACCATGTTCTGGATATTCGTCCTTTTCCTTGCATTATCGTTTTTCGGCATCTCTATTCAAGCCATTATTAACTCCCCAGCCGGTCAAGAAAATTTCGGTTACCTCATCGATCTTCTCATTCAAGCCTGGCAGTGGGCTACAGAATGGATTCGTCCATAAGAAGCTCTACCTGTAGAGATGCTAAGAGGGCTTTAGGTATAGAAGTGCGCAAAAGATATATTGTGCGAACTATTATTAAAACTCCAAGTGGACACTAGAGCCTTGAGCCTTGTTCCCTCTCTACTTTTACCTCCTAAGTTGTCTATGACTTTTACTTAGAAGCCATAATAACGACCTGTGCCAAACTTATGAGTGTACTCATTAATCCTGTTGCAAATGCATATATCTCAAGATTTTCTTTCCAATTCTTTTTACGCTTCATATGAGAAAGGGTATCATGCCCACTCCCCTTTTTGCGGAAAAGGTTACTAAAAAGGCGTTTTTGGCTATAGTCCATTCCCATAAAAGTTTTAACAAGAGACGTTTGCGATGATATACTCGTACGCTTCATCGACTGAATCGACGAGTACGTAAAGATCCATGTCGTTCTTATCGATTGTTGCACGTTCCTGGTAAAGCGTTTTTTCAATAAAAGCGAGCAATGGTTCCCAATAACTCTTCCCGAAGAGAACTATAGGGACCTTGCGGATTTTTTTAGTCTGAACGAGTGTAACAATTTCGAAAAATTCATCGAGAGTACCGAAACCGCCGGGGAAATAGACGTAGACTTCAGAGGCAAACGTCAGCATCACTTTCCGTACAAAGAAATGATCAAAGCCGAATTTTTCAGTGAGATACGGATTATAGTGCTGCACTTGCGGCAAATTGATGTTGAGACCAACTGAATCTCCACCGACTTCAAATGCGCCTTTATTTGCGGCCTGCATGATACCGGAGCTGCCACCTGTGACCACTGCAAAACCTCTTTTCGCCAACCGACTGGCTAATTCCTCGGCATGTTTATAGACATCGTCATCAAGCGAAGCTCGTGCACTTCCGAAGAACGAAACTCCAAGGCCGTAGCGCCGAATAATGTCGAACCCTTCGATGAACTCTGACATTATCTTGAAGATTCGCCACGACTCTACTTTTTGCGGCTTACAGACCAGGGGCGGACGTTCAGCAGGAATCGTGCGATGGCCCTCGTGGACCGCTTTGGCGAGTCGTTCGGCCGCGTGATTGTGATGTGCAACGTCATCAGTCGTACTCATACGTAGTACGTTCAATAGTAACAGATTAGATACCTGTGCAATTTGCAGCGGGAGAATAACCTGCCTTTTGAGCGGCAGAAATAGAAGCAAACCATACTTTGTTGGCCTCGGAAATGCGGTCAGCTCCTGCACAGGTCGGCAGATAATACTTCGTGCCGTTTTTTGAAGCGACTACCTCCCCTGCTGTCGTTGTCGTGACGGGCGGAGACAACAAAGGAGCTTCCTCAAGCGAAATACGACTAACCTGTGCCGCATCTTCACCCGCAAGATAGCCCAATCCGAAACTGAGGGAGGATACGAGCACAAGCATCGCTATACTAAGCACATCGCGCGGGACCCGAGCAATGAGGCTTTTGCATTTTTCACGCGTTTCTGCTATAGTCATACAGTAAAAACTATACCACCATGGCATCAACAAAAGCTGGAGGTTCAGCAAAAAACCTTAATACTTCAAATCCAAAATACCTTGGAGTGAAGCTCGCCGACGGCGCAGCTGCTCGTCCTGGCATGGTAATCGTTCGTCAGCGCGGCACAAAGATCGAGGCCGGAAAGAATGTCGCCGTGGGCCGCGATCATACACTCTTTGCTCTTGCCGCTGGTACTGTCGCCTTCCGCACCCGCCGCAAAACAAGCTTTACTGGACGTAATTTTATGAAGAAAGTTGCTGACGTTATTTAAAGATAAGAAAAAACCGTGGCGTTTCAAAACGCCACGGTTTTTTCTTTTTTCTGCGTTATTCCGCCTCAATAGTAATAGAGAATTTCCCAAACGCGCCCTCGGCAGCGACCGGAATATCAAATATACCAACCTCTTTAATTGGTTTTGGAAGCTTGATAGCATCATCGGAAAGATCAATGCGCGCCTGCTTTTGTACCGCTTCGCGTATCTCGGACTTCCCTACGGCATCGTATAAATGACCCTTTTCATTTGCTTTTGTCCTGATCACAATTCTTGCCTCCGCGAGGGCTGCTATGTTTTGAGCAAGCAGCGCCGTATCAAGTGCCATTCGATCAGTCTCCTTCTTACGACGCAGCTCCGCCTCTTTCATAGCTGATGGAGTCGCAGGGATGGCAAGATTCTTTGGAATGAGATAGTTGAGGGCGTGACCATCAGATATGTCGACCAATTCGTGTTTTCGGCCAATTCCCTTTACATCATTCAATATAATTACTTTCATGTTGTCGCCAGTCTAGCGTATCATTTGCCAGTAGTCAAAAAATCGATTGCTCGCAGCATTTGTGGATCGCGTTCCGCGGAGGCGTCAGCGGCAGTAAAAGGTACCGTGACATCCGGCACGATGCCATTGTCCATGATCCAGCGGCCACTTGGGGTCACCCATCGTGCAACAGTGATTTTGAGCGACCCTCCATCAAGATCTATCAGTGTTTGCACCGAACCTTTCCCAAAGGATTTTGTACCGATGATGGTCGCTCTGCGAGCATCTTGCAGAGCTCCTGCAAAGATTTCAGAAGCGGAAGCTGAACCGCCATCAATAAGCACGACGATTTTCGTCCCTGCAGGAAC
Organism: Minisyncoccota bacterium; assembly: GCA_022841985.1. Classification (GTDB taxonomy): domain Bacteria; phylum Patescibacteriota; class Minisyncoccia; order Phycocordibacterales; family Phycocordibacteraceae; genus C7867-001. Next base: position 54,767 of record JALHQL010000002.1, read on the forward strand.
GTCATTATAGCCAAGACTTGTATGCGATTGTTTCGGCTCTTTATCTCCAAAGTCTTCAGTCACGACAATCGTACCTTTTGGAAGGAAGTGGCTGGCAATATCGACTGCCGCATCAAGATACCCGCCCGGATTGCTCCGCAAGTCGACGATGAGTTTTTTTGAACCTGAAGCTTTAAATCGCTCAAACGCCTGACTAAAAAGGCTCGCTGAATTCGCAGTAAATTCGTACAGAGCGATGGTATAGACACCGCTCTTTTCATCAAGACTGTCCTTGGTCTCAGGTATTTGAATCGTGTCGCGAACAACTTTAATATCAAGCACCTTTCCCCCACGAATGATGGTAAAAAGTACTGTCGTGCCGATCGGGCCGCGAATCTTGCGCACGGCCTTTTCAATAGAAAGGCCGTCCGTCGATTGCCCGTCGATGGCGGCAATCTGATCGCCCGATTTGATACCGGATGCCTCAGCGGGAGTGCCCTTCAGAGGAGTGACAACGGTTAATACATTGTTTTTAATATCAATCTCCATGCCAACGCCTGCAAAACTTCCCGAAATATTTTCAGCAAAGACCTTTGCTTCTTCAGGCGGGAAAAAGAGAGTGTAAGGATCGCCATAGGAACTGGCTAGCCCGTTAATTGCTCCATGAAGACGCTCTTTGACTGAAGGCAACGTAGAGGAAGCATTAGTGATGACATAATTCTGAGAAAGGGCATTCCACGCCTTCCAAAAAGCGGCCAGATCGGCGCTTGAGTCCGGTGTCGCATCAAGGCCATCGCCAATAAACGGAATATTCGCCGTAAATGATGTAGCAGAACCGCTCGCTCCCACAGAAAGCCCTATAAAAAAAGAAAGTGCCGCGACTAATGCAAAAGAAATGCCGCGCACCGCGACACCACGCCCTTGATACGAAGTTTCTCCAGATTCCATTTCTGACATTGTAGCATAACGAGTATACGCATATGGTATTCTGGACATATGATTTTTCGATATCCATATCAAGGCGGCGTATGGGTTGATCTTGAACAACCGAGTGAAGATGAGATCCACCAAATTGCGCAGGAATTCTCGATTAGCGAGCGCATCGAGAAGGAACTAGTCTCCCCTACCCCTATCCCGCTTGTAGCGAGCGAAGAAAATACGGCGCTTCTAGTGCTTCATTTCCCAGTGCACGGGACGGAAAACGATGAGACCAAGAGCCAGGAGATTGATTTTGTCGTCGGTACCCACTTTATCTTGACGGTGCGCTACGAAGTTATCGCGCCACTCCATCACTTGAAGAAACAGCTTGAGACACGGCAGATTATGGCGCCACACGCACTCATTACGGCTGATGTTTTGTTCGAGATTCTTTTTGTGCATCTCTACACTTCAGTGCGCGATCATATCAATCATGTTGTTGACCAACTTGCACGCGTTGAGCGGGATATGTTTAACGGCTCTGAGCGTACGACCGTGCGGTTGATCTCAAGCATCAGCCGTCAATTCCTACATATGGAAGCTGCACTCGCAGATCAGGAAGAACCTTTAGAACGCTTTTTGCTCATGCTTAAGCCGCGCAAATTTTTTCACACCTCTTTTACCGAACGTACTGAACACATCAGTGCAGAGCGCGCTCAGATCGCGCGACTTGTCACGACTTACCGAGCCGTTGCAGGCGAGCTGCGCGAAACTAACAATGCATTATTGTCCGCAAAACAAAATGAGATTATTAAGATACTTACCGTGGTTAGCTTCATCTTTCTACCGCTCGCCCTTATTGCTAAGATTTTTGCGATGAAGGTCGAATACATGCCGTTCGTCGATGACCCGAACGGGTTCTGGATAATCCTCGGCTTCATGTCTTTGATTGCTTTGCTCTTGATATTTTTTGTTGCGAGAAAACGGTGGATTTGACGTATGAGCTTTCTCGCACGCTTATTTGGAAAACGTACGAATGAATCGCGAGAGCGACCGCCTCAAGTTTTTTTTACCAATACTCTTTCAGGGCATAAGGAGATTTTTGTGGCACAGAAGCCGGGAATAGCCTTGCTGTACACGTGCGGACCGACCGTATATGGCCCAGCGCATATTGGCAATCTCCGCGCCTATGTATTCTCAGATACAATCGCGCGCGTACTTACTGCTGCCAGATATCGCGTACGTCGCGTTATCAACATCACCGATGTCGGCCACATGGTTGGTGACGAGGACATGGGCGAAGACAAGATGGCGATCGGAGCTGCTCGCGAACATGCAACACCTGAAGCGATTGCGATGCGATATACAAAAGTTTTTATAGAAGATATCAAGAACCTCAATATCGATACTGACAATATTGCTTTTCCCCGCGCAACCGAATATCTCAAAGAACAGATAGTTCTCGCAAAGACGCTTGAAGAAAAAGGCTTCGCCTACCGCCTTCCAGATGGTCTCTATTTTGACACGCAAAAATTTCCAAATTATGGAAAACTTGGAGGACTCCAGAAAGTACACCTTGAAGCGGGAGCGCGCGTCGAAGTCGTCAAAGGGAAACGCCATCCTACCGACTTCGTTCTCTGGCGAATCGCAAAGCCGAATGATCTCCAGCAATGGGACAGTCCGTGGGGTCGCGGCAATCCTGGCTGGCACATCGAATGCTCAGCTATGATCCGTGCGCTCCTGGGACAAGAAATTGATATCCATACCGGTGGCGAAGACCACATCAATATCCATCACAACAATGAAATCGCACAGTCAGAGGCGGCAAGCGGCCGTACTTTTGTCCATTATTGGATGCATAATGCTTTTCTCACCATGCAGGGAGAAAAAGCGTCAAAATCACTCGGAAACATCATCTATCTCTCAGACGTTGCGAAGAAAGGGCTACATCCACTCTCGTTACGCTACTTCTTTCTCCAAGCGCACTACCGTACTCCCCTCTCCTTCTCGTGGGACGCGCTTACAGGTTCCGCAAGCGCGCTTCATCGACTCTGGAAACTTTCGCACGAAATTGCAGAAGCATCCAGACGAAAGAGCGCGTCCTCCGAGGCACGGGAACGCTTCCTCGCGATGATGCGTGATGATCTCGGAACCCCGCAAGCACTTGGCATCCTTTGGGATACTTTGAAAAGCGAAGACTACACACCCGAAGAGAAATGGGGTCTCCTAGAAGATGCTGAGGCGCATCTCGGTCTTTTACTCCTCAATCCGCCCGCGCAAGATACTCTTTTAGAGAAGGACGCTCCTGAAGAAATAAGGGACCTGCTGAAAGAACGTACTGCAGCACGCGCTTCTCAAGACTTTAAAGAAGCCGACCGTATCCGAGGCGAAATCGAGCGTAGGGGATATCATGTGGACGACGGACCAGATGGCCCTATGTTGACCCGGACTACTCTTTGATACAATCAGCGGCAATGGCTACTACCGACCGGGTCCCTCCTCAATCTCTGGAGTCTGAGCGTGCGCTTTTAGGCGCTCTGCTTCTGAAGCCCGATGCCATTCATGACGTTTCAGATCTTATTCGCCCCGATTCTTTCTATGCGGAAAAGCACCGCCTCATATTCGGTGCAATGCGTGAGCTCTCTGAACGTGGTGAACCTATCGATCAACTTTCTCTCTCCGAACGTCTGCAAAATCAAGGACTGCTTGAACGCAGTGGAGGAAGAAGCTACTTGGCCGAACTTGCTGGCTCAGCACCCGCCCCTGGGAACTTTTCTCACTATGCTGAACTTGTCTCTCGTAAATATCTGATGCGTTCTCTTATCGATGCTGCATACGGTATCAGCGAAGCTGCCTATGACGATGCTCGCGAAACTATGGAAGTGCTCGATGAAGCTGAGAAGAGTATCTATGCCATCGGCAACGCTTCAGCTGCGCACAAGTTCACCGCAATCGGCGATAAGGTGCACGAGGCTTGGGATCGCATCGAGGCACTCTCCAAAAAGGAAGATGGTATTCGCGGCGTGCCTTCCGGCTTCCCTACTCTCGATAACCTGCTCTCGGGCTTTCATCCTTCTGATCTCATTATTCTTGCAGCCCGCCCTTCAATGGGTAAGACCTCATTAGCGCTTGATATCGCGCGCAATGCCGCAGTGCGTCACAATGTCCCCGTTGGCATCTTCTCGCTCGAAATGAGCTCCGAGCAACTCATCGACCGTATGCTTGCGGCGGAGTCGTTCGTCAACTCCTGGAAACTGCGCACCGGACAAGTTCGAGAAGAAGAGGATTTCAACCGCATCCGAGACGCGCTTGAGACGCTTTCAAAGGCTCCTATCTTCATCGACGACAAGCCAGGCAATAATATTCTCGCGATGCGCGCGGTTGCGCGCAGATTAAAACGCGAACGCGGCATTGGGCTCATTGTCGTCGACTATCTCCAACTTATGGCACCGACGTCGACAAAAGCCTCCGATTCTATGGTGCAGCAAGTCACTGAGATTTCGCGCTCCTTAAAGTCGCTTGCCCGCGAGCTTGAGGTGCCAGTTATCGCCCTCTCGCAACTCTCACGTGCAGTCGAGCAACGCGGTGGTAAGCCACGATTGAGCGACCTGCGCGATTCCGGAAGTATCGAGCAAGATGCTGACGTCGTGATGTTCATCCATCGCGAAGATAAGATGAATAAAGAGAGCGATCGGCCCGGCATCGCCGAAATTCTCATCGAAAAGCACCGCAATGGTCCAACGGGATCGACCGAGCTCTATTTCGATGAGAAGCGTGCGACCTTTCAGCCCGTCGACACCTCAGGTTACGGCGGTCTTGCTGCAGAATTTTAAATGGACCATATCGACGAACTCGCGCAGGCGCTCGCTCGATTCCCTGGCATTGGTCCGAGGCAGGGAAAACGTTTTGTATTCTATCTTCTCGCCACTCCCGTCCACGAGCGCACGAAACTTGCCGAGCTTATCGTGTCTCTGGGAAAAGAGGTTCGTCAATGCCCCGAATGTTTACGTTTCTATAACAGCACTACAGCGTCCGTCTGTAATTATTGTTCTGATAATAAACGTGATGATGCTCTTTTAATGCTTGTCGAGAAGGATCAGGACCTCGCCGCGATTGAGCGTGCCGGCACCTATCGCGGGCGATACTTCGTTCTCGGCGGTGTGCTGACCCTCACTGGCAAAGGAGCCATTCGTGAAAAAGAGTTGGTACGAATAGTTGAAAAACGATTAAAGAATAACTTGAAGGAAATAGTGCTCGCACTCTCGGCAACAAGCGAGGGCGAACATACCGCCGACCGTGTGCGCGAACTACTTGCTCCCTATCGCGATATGGTAAAAACTACGGTCCTTGGTCGTGGTCTCGCCACCGGCAGTGAGCTTGAATACTCCGACGCCGAGACTCTCCGCGCCGCTCTCACCAACCGTAAAGAAACCTGATATAGCCTTTATTATTAACGATAGGCATTGGTCGTGGTAGCAACATTTGAAGAACCTACCGAGAGTGGAGCGACGTTAATGACCCTGTTCGAAGTTGGACTATAGAGAAATGCTTTTTGCGCATTTGTGAAGATAAGTACTTTATCGCCAGCCTTCGCGTTGACGAAGAATTCCTGATCTTTTAATTTCTCCGGATTGGAGACAGTTGCGACCGTTGGCGTCTCGCCTTCAGGGAGCAGAATGAGCTTCCCCACAGACGCCATAAGCGATACTACTTCTTCCTGTCCGATAGGTGGACGATTCGGTGCGAGCACTGCCGCCTGATGATAAAAATAATATGCAGTAGCGCCCATACCAATGAGAAGCCCGAATAAAATTATCGGTAGATATTTTTTAAAATCTATCATGCCAGTGTAATGCCACATATCATACCACGCTATATCCCGTACTGATTATTAATTTTCTCGTAGACAAACTTTGAAATTTCGGCAATTGTCTTTTGAAGTAAGGCGGTTTCACTTCCGCGCGTCATGACGCAGAGCAGATATGGATGATTTGGATAATATATAATTCCACAGTCATGCAATTGTTGTAACTCATCCCCAAATTTTCGTTCTCCAAATTTATGTGCGATCGGGATAGCACTCGGTACACCCGCCCGTAGACCATAATTGAAATAGGTCTCCGAAAGAAGTCTGAGCGCACGCTCTGAATTTGTGCGTGAGAGATAGGATGCATTAAAAAGAACTCTGAAGAAAATACTGTACTGTTTCACCGAGATCTTGCTTGAGGGGTCTGTCAGAATTTCGGAATCTATACCAACTCGTCTATACAATTCGACCTGCTCAGCGATAGGCAACCCCTCGTAGAGGAGCGCCATTGCCTGATTGTCAGAATATTTAATCATACGCACCACCAGTTCATCGACAGTGTATGTATGCCCTAATTCTATATGTTGATCGGGCAATATATTTTGTTCATCCGGCAACAATGACGAACTGGTCTTGAATACGATTTTTTGATTGAGGAAATTGAGATTCTCTTCCGCATGACCCAAGTAGGTCATCATAATAGGGACCTTCAAGAGGCTCGCTGGAGCAAATGGAATATTCTGATTAATACCTATAATCGGCCCGTTATTAAGATCGCGGAAATATACAGCAATTTCAGACACCTCTAATTTCTTTTTTAGACCCGTTACAAATGCGGTCAAATCTAACGAGAAATCTTCCTTCGAAGAAGCGATGGTATCGGCTGAAACTTCACATTCAAGTAACGGATTGGTGAATTCTTTTAGACCCGAGCGCACTTGACCTCTGTCACCATGCTGGCGACTCCCACAGTCATTCGACATACTAAAGACAATTCCTCCGCCAAGCATGAGCATGCATGCGCTCCATACGAATAATTCCCATGAAAAACGCTTTTGGAGCATGGTTCTCATTATAACTACGGATATGCGAACACGATTTTATGAACCAATATGGAATGGACGAACATGTAAGTCTAATATAGGGCGCACATCTTTCATTGGAAAATTTCTGTTTCCAAAAGCGATTGGGGAAACTGGAGAGCTCGTACAGCCGCCCGGTGAAGCATGACTGTAAAACGCTACGTCAGTAGGATCTTTAGGAATGGTTTTATCTAGAGTATAGAGAGATTCTGCGGATTGATAAACGTTGGTAGAAGCATAGAATGCGGTAGCCTCTGATAGTCCTTGGCCGTGATAGGCTTGACCGCTGCAATCAGAGCTTTCAAAATATATTGGACTTTGAGTAGATACGCCAAGGTGGGGTCCAAAGCTCCCGTTAACACTTACAGCTACAATAACCCCTAGATTCTTTTCAAGAATTTCAAAACTATCTGGAAAGGGCGCAGTACTAGTTATGTATCCAATCACTTGATCATTTGCATCGTACAGTTTGGCACCACTACCCTCAGGACCCTGAGGGCCGATAGGCCCTTGAATTCCCTGTGGGCCTTGAGGACCTTCAATATTAAACGTGACAAGTTGCTCATTTGAACTGCACGCCTGTTTGGCGAAACCAGTACCAATGATATACGAGACCCCGGATTGCTTTACGCACATGCTAATTTCTGTACCGGCTGCGTGCGAAAATGACCAGGCACTCAAGCTCAGTACTGCTGTGACTATCGCCAGCACTATAACTTGTGTCTGATTGATAGAAATATTTTTGAACATACTGTGTTTAGTTACCGAATAATCTTATTCACAAATATACCACGCCTGTATAACTATGGATTGGCCGGGGACGCTTCTGTCGGAGGAGGAATCGGTTCTGGAGTTATTTCTGGTGTCGGGACTACAGTCGGCTCTGGGCTTGTCGGAGGAGAAGTTGGTTCGGGCGTCGGTTCGAGTGTAGTCGGGGTCACTGAAGATTCTAAGGTGGGGATAGGAGTCACCGTAGGTTCTGGAGTTGGTGTCGGTTCTGGTGTAGGCGTTACTACGGACGATGTCGTTGTGGAAATATTGACTGGAGTTGGTTCGGGCGTAGGCTCAGGTGTCGGTGTCAGTTCTGGTGGTGTCGGTTCTGGTGTAGGCGTTACTACGGACGATGTTGTTGTAGCGGTCGGAGAAAGAGTTGGTTCCGGTGACATGCTTGTCGCGACTGGCGGTGGCGGAATATCTGTTGCGACTGGTGCGACGACTTGATCGAGTGAGAGAGGTACCTCTTCAGAATTAAATGTCTTTGCTCCTTTCACTGCGAGCGCCATCCAGCTGAATTGAATATCGGCAGTCGCGGGTTTATTGATAAGCACGGTGAAGCCCTTCGTGCTCTTGTCAGTAATAAGATAGCGAACATCATCAGCAAATATGGCTTCAGCGGCAGCAGAGGTCAGTGCAGTATTGGTAGCTGTATCAAGAGAAATAGAGGTATGTACGATCGGCTGCTCAAGATATTCTCGATCGAAGGTGACGCTTACTTTCCTACTTCCCTTCTTCACCACCGCAAATCCGGCAGTATCGGTAGTGAAGTATGGCCGACCGATGAACACTGCATCCCCGCCGACGAAGAGATTCCCAGAGGAATCAAACGACGCGACTGGCGTGGACGACGCATCCGTACTGGTATTGAATAGTGCAAATTGCGTCCCAGTCGCAAGATTGAGTGAGATACCAGCGGCAGAGACCGCCGCAATATTACTCACGGTTAGTGTGTCACTGGTCAACTGCGGTGTAATTATTTCAAACGCTGAACTTATACGGTCAGTGAAGATTTCCGAGCTCACCTCACGATTTGCTCGTGTCTCTTTGAGGTTCTTCAAAAACGCGAGGATATTGGACCTGCGCATGGCGGCCTGGTTATCTTGCGTGAGCGGTATATTCGCTATCGCAAGTCCTTCGGCAGAAAGGTCCGTCGTCGATGCTGCCAAAGTAGAAGGAAGTGCGTCAATTGAGAACCCTGCTTCTTGCATCACAACACTGATAGATTCCCCACTGTAGTCAACGAGATTTACAAACACCATCACCGTTCCGCACTTTGTCGTTGGGAGACTTCCCATACCCTCTACAGGACAAGCCGTCGCAGCGCTCTCATTGAAGTCTTCAAGCGCTTTACCCAGCACACGACCAGCCTGGGTCGCACGCATGGCATATCCGGAAATAGAAGCGGAGGTGAGAACATCGCCCGCTCTTATAGAGCCGTTCTCGTTACTTACCTTCACCGGCACACGCCCGATAAGACCGATTGGGTAGGAATTTTCCGTATACGCACCCGCGATAAAGCCCGGCTCGGTCGATACCACGCCGAGAACATTGCGCTGATACTGACCGGTCGCTTTTATGACTCCTTGTGGCGTATTTGGATCAATCATCACCACCTCGCCAGGCATGAGGACTTGAGTGGATGTGTAATTTTCTGCCAAGTCGGCGCCGCCGCTGTAGAAACCACCGTTCGCCGCAGCATAGATGTTCCCGTCTGAGCTCACACGCATCATGTTACGACCATTGCTCTGAAGATTGAGGAGGTCTTGGCCATTATTCAATGCGAACTGGAAGACCGTCGGCGTGCTGACTGTCTTATACGGATAGACCATGCCGGCGCCGCTGTTTACCACGCCGTCGTTCACTTGCCACGATGACGGGAAGTCACGGCGGAAGTTGATTTTCACCTGTGCCCATGTCTCACCGCCTGTGTTGAAAATACTGCTTGAAGGTTTGCCGATAGTGGACCAGCTGGTGGTTGCCAAGTTCGCCTGGGAGGTGCCGACGCGTGCTGCCATCGAGACATAATTATCAGCCGATTGTTTCCAACTAAGCATCGCATTTGCCGCAAGCGCCGGCACGGCAATTTGTTCAGAGGTGTACTGGCCATCCGGATACCAGCCGGCGTCATAAATCATAACGCTGTTGGTACCGTTACCCGCGATGATGACGAACTTGCCGTCAGGGCGCTGGAAGGCAACCGCTCCTGGACCTATACCGGTTGGCAAAACTGGGCCAACTACAGTGATTCCGAGTTGACTTACACCGGAAGCTGCGGACGCCGCTGGTCCTGTGCCCGCAGGAATAATAATGTTCGTCGTTACAGCATTAGTTCCATTATTTCCGTTCAATTGTAAGAACGTGCCGTCTGGTCTTGGGATGATGAGTCCTCCTCTACCGGCATTGTTTGTTAGTCCTGGTGCGCCAATTGAGCTTGCTCCGCTATCGGGATTGATGATGTTGGTGGTAAGTTGATTTGCTCCGGCAATAATTTCCCAGAACCCATCCGCTCTCTGGAACGAATACGCGCCGCATCCCGGGAGGGTAGTTGTGAGTGGAGCACCCTGCGAGAACATCTTAGACCTCGGATTATAATTGAATGTGGTTGTCGTACCGACACCGCCATCTTGAGCGCCAGGAAGAAACTTGTATATGCCGTTTCTAAGTGGGATTGCTAGAGAGCCGCAGTTGACACGTGCTGGTTGGTTACCTGGACCTGGCAGGTTAAATGGGATGTCCGGACCAGAAAGCATGGTCATACCTGCCACATCGCGCACTGGATCATAGATAGAAGTCTTTATTCCTGAAATCGATAAGACAGTCGATGACGCTGTGCCATGCACGATGGTATACGTGCCATCGGTGTTTGGGATCGACAAGGCTCCGGCTCCGGCATTTCCAGAGAGGTTTGGTCCGTTCGTGAAGATGTTTGAGACAGGGTCATAAATATTGGTTTTATTGGATACAGCGGCAGTGGTACTACCCATGACGATGAGGAATTTACCGTCGGGAAGTTTGAGTGCAAAGCCGCCGAGACCATTTGCAACAGTCGGAGCATTACTTCCCGACTGCTTCGAAAACGTCTGCGTATTTGGGTCATAGAGAGTGGCATTCACCGAAGGTGTGGAACTCGATACGAGAATCACGAAGGTCTTGTTCGGGCGTGCAATGACTATCGTACTTGAGGTCGCATGCACCACTGGAAGATTAGCGTGCGCTGTTGAGAAGTTCCCGAGGTAATAAGGAAGGGTTAATGCGGCGGTAGTGAGCGGAGTCGTGGTACCTGTGAGACGTCCGAGCGGGAGGTAGACACGATCGGAGAGTGTTTCAGCTTTGTTCAGAACCGGACCGGAGCTATCGGTCTGCGGGGCAGCGGAATTTGCACTCGGCAAATTGAAAGCGAAGTTGTCGCGTCGAAGAAAGGCTGAATTATCTACAACCAGTTCAAACAAGCTCGGTGAGAAATATTCGAGCGGAACCATCGTCGACGAGTCCTTTTCAGAGAAAACTCCGCGGTCATAGATAGATTTTTTCGGCACCGGACGCGTGAAGTTCACCGTAATCTGCAGACAATTGTCAGTCGTACCTGCGGGACGAATAACGTCGCCTGAGTTAAGAATTTCTCGATCAGTTGCTCCGGAGAGCGCGGCTATCGTACATGATCCGGCATCCGCAGCGTTCACCGAGCGGACAAGGAACTGCAAACTTGACGTGGCGTTCTGACTGCCTGCCATGTCTTTTTGGATATCAGCGCCCCACCGGAGTACCGATGAGGCATTAAGTGCGGTCGAGTATATGGCTTCTGTTTTATATTGTGACCCTGTGCCGTTCATCACAAGACCGGTGCTGAAATTGTTTGCGGTAGTACCACCACCGCCAGTGAGTATCTGCCATGAGCCATCGGTGCGCAGGATAGAAAGTGCGCCTGTGCCTATATTGTTAGTGTTCGTGCCGGCAAAGAAGAGGTCGCTGTTTGGATTATAGATATATGTATTGGGATTACCGCCGCCGACAAGAATAAGGTACGTCCCATTTTGCATCGGAATGGCATGCGCTCCGACACCAAGTGCCGTCGCAGGACCATTGCTGGTTCGACAGGTGAAGATATTCGCGATGGGATCATACAGCGATGAGGCATTCGCCTTTGAGAGCACCACGTACTTCCCGTCTGGACGTTTGAGCGCGACCGAACCAAGACCGTTTATTTCACAACCTGTACCAAGATCTGGGCCGTTGATAAATGAACCGGTGGAAGTCGCCATATAAAGTGAGGTGGTGGCTACGTTCACTCCGCCCGCGACAAAAAGTGCTGCAAAGCCAGTGGTGCTCGATGCTACAGGAATGACGAGTGCTCCTTGCCCCGACGTGGTGGCGACCGGCCCTAGTTGGAAAGTATCTGTTATTGGGTTATAGAGCTGGGTGGCATTCGTGCCGTTACCGTTTGTGAATATATAGGTGCCGTCTGGCCGCAAGAAAGAGACAGTGCCGGTGGCGACTGCCGTCACCGCGACGCTTGCACCGACGGCGAAATAACCCGACGGATCGACCAGAGAAGTGGTGGTGAGACCGCCACCGTGAACGACGCGATACTGTCCGCCAGGGCGAGGGAACGCTAGTGAGCCTCCGGCCACGACACCAATCATCGTTGAAGTGGTCGCAGTGAAGGTACCTCCCGTGCTACTTGCCGTGTTTGAGTCATAGAATTGAATGACGTTTGTACCGCCACCGTTAATAATCATGTACCTCCCGTTCGCTGCTGCAAGAGCGATTGCTCCGGTACTGATAGCCGACCCGGCTGCCGTCTGACCGCCGGTGGTGACAGTGCCGGAGCCGTTATTTGGCACAGTACCCTCCGATTGTCTCAATTGGCCATTCGCATTTGTGAGCTTGTCCCCCACCGTACCGAGCGCGAATTCGGCAGTCGTGTTTCTGACGATATTGCTATCTGCGCCATTGATTGTGAGCGCACCATTATTTGCAACACTAAATTTATCTACCCCGCCCTGCTGAAGAGTAAGAAGTCCTCCGGCGCCACGCTGGTCGATAATTGCAGCTGCGATGACCGCCGAAGTACTTGAGGCAGTCAGCGTCGCCATCGGAGAAGAACTGCCGACACCGAGACGACTATTTGTCTTGTCCCACGTAAAGTTGGTAACGGCATCAAGCGCATTGCCCGTATTGAACTGTATATTCCCCGTACTTCCTGCCGCGGTTGCGGCTCCAGCATTGACGGTGCATTCTGTTTGTCCGGTACCGTTTATACAGTTTATTCCGGTGCCGAGGAAAGCGAGAGTTGAAACTTGCGTGAGCGTTCCTTGCGTATCGTCGGTTATTGTCGAGTACCCACCGCCGCCTGCAGACGAGGTAGCTACAAACGCGAGACCCCCTGTCACATTTGACCACCCGAGTACTTGTCCACCTGTACCGACACCATAGAGACTTGAAGTCGCCATAGGTGCAGTATTTCCTGTTGCAGCATTGCCAAGAACACCTGCAGCTTGTGACCCATACGACGTGGTATTGCCAGAGGAGGTGATGACACCACTGAGGTTTGCATTCGTCGTGACGGTGCCGGCATTGCCAGAGATGCTCATGTTCTGGGTGTTTGTCCACGTATTGGTGTCAGCAAGAAGTGTGGTGGAAGCAACCACGATATTTGCCGAACCGTTGAAGGAGACACCGTTGATAGTGCGAGCGGTTTGGAGTGTGGTGGCGGTGCCTGCATTGCCACCGATGGAAAGAGAGGAGGTAGCGACTTCAACAAGTGCACTGCCGGCACTGTTGGTATAGAGGAGTCGATTGCCGGTGATGGATGAGAGGCCGGTGCCGCCGTTTGCAATAGCGACAATACCCGTGACATTTCCTGCGGTACCGCCGATGTTGAGCGTGGAAGTGGAGAGCGCTGTTGGAGAAGCGGCACCACCAGTGGCATTTCCAAGAATGGTGTTAGCGGCTTGTGTGGCGAGTTTGGTGAGAGCAATGCCGGCATTGGCAAGAGTAAGCGTTGAGTTTGCTCCACCGACAAAAGCACCGATGGTGCCACCGACGGTGAACTCAGCACTTGGCGTGAAGGTGGTGGTGGCGACGTTTGCAAAGGTGTTTGCACCGCTGAAGTATGGAATGTTGCCGATGACTGCGGCGGTGGAGGTGGAGAGGCCGCCGAAAGAGATGTCTGGTGCTGTGCCGCCAGAAGAAATAATCGGCCAGGTGCCAGTCACTGCAGTGACGCTTCCCCCGCCGCCGGTAGAGGTGGCGATCCATCTGATGCCGCTCGTCGTATTGTCCCACCCGAGGACGTAGCCGCCGGCAGGGGCGACACCATAGAGACTTGAAGTCGCCATAGGTGCAGTATTTCCTGTTGCAGCATTGCCAAGAACACCTGCAGCTTGTGACCCATACGACGTGGTATTGCCAGAGGAGGTGATGACACCACTGAGGTTTGCATTCGTCGTGACGGTGCCGGCATTGCCAGAGATGCTCATGTTCTGGGTGTTTGTCCACGTATTGGTGTCAGCAAGAAGTGTGGTGGAAGCAACCACGATATTTGCCGAACCGTTGAAGGAGACACCGTTGATAGTGCGAGCGGTTTGGAGTGTGGTGGCGGTGCCTGCATTGCCACCGATGGAAAGAGAGGAGGTAGCGACTTCAACAAGTGCACTGCCGGCACTGTTGGTATAGAGGAGTCGATTGCCGGTGATGGATGAGAGGCCGGTGCCGCC
>JALHQL010000002.1:69055-73230 GCA_022841985.1 Minisyncoccota bacterium
GCGGTGCCTGCATTGCCACCGATGGAAAGAGAGGAGGTAGCGACTTCAACAAGTGCACTGCCGGCACTGTTGGTATAGAGGAGTCGATTGCCGGTGATGGATGAGAGGCCGGTGCCGCCTTGCGCAACTGTGGCTGTGCCAACAAGGTTCGCAAAATTGATACCGAGGGTTGAAGTAGCGACGAAAGTCGGAACGGCAGAACCTGGTGCCGGATTCGCAAGCACACCGTTGACTGCTGTGCCAAAGGTCGTCACGTTAGAACCGGAACTCGTCACTGCGCCACTGAGGTTTGCATTCGTCGTGACGGTGGCAGCGTTGCCGGTAATATTGGCTGCGAGTGAGCTGGTGCTGATAGCGTATGAGACACCGTTGTTTGCACCGACGAGACCTGTGAAGGTAGCGATGGTTGGAGCGTTGGTGAAAATTTGGGTGCCGCCCCAAGTGTTTGAAGTGGTGGTACCAAAGGCAGAGGAAATGGTGATCGTGCCGGTACTGCCTGTGGTTTGGAAAGGATACGTGGCGGCGAGCGAAGTGACGCCAGTGTTAGTGACATTTCCATTTACGTACGTAAGCCCATTTGAGTAGGTAGTAGTCGCCGTCCATGTCGGTACGCCATTTAGAAGAGCCAAGACATTTCCAGCAGTTCCTGCGGTGGTAGTGGCAAGAGCTCCGGAACCGTTGCCGTATGGAATGGCGCCAGCAAAAATATTTGCCCATCCGGTACCGCCGTTTGCGACAGGAAGAATGCCAGTGACATCAGATGCGAGATCCACGAGAGCCGTTGCAACCGCCCCCGCAGTCGCTTTCAGAAAACCGGAGACATTTGAGAATGTGAAAGAATTTGAAACTACGAGATTCGAAGTGGATGCTGTACCAGTAACTGCAAGAGCACCGCTAAAAGTTGAGGTTGCTGTCGTTGAAGTTGCATTAAATACTGGCGCAATCGTTGTCCCATAGGCGGTAACACCGTTTCGAAATAGCGCATTACCTGTGACTTCAAGAATATTACCGGTAGTGGTTGTAGCAGAGCCTCCAAGAATAACGACATAGCTAGGAGTACTTGGGTAAATAGCTAAATCATCGCTTGTGGTTGCAAAAGCTCCACTGCCACCGCTTCCTGTAAGATCAGCGCCCCAAACAGGCACACCGCCAGAGACTTTCAAGACTTGTCCGGTACCGCCGATACCGAGTCTTGCGAGAGTGTTGGCCGAAATTGAGTAGAGAATATCACCTGTCGTATAACTCGTTTGATTTGTTCCGCCTTTCGTTTCCGCTAAGGTTCCAGAAATGGTCGATAGTGTTGAACTTGCCGTCCATGTCGGTACGCCATTTAGAAGAGCCAAGACATTTCCAGCAGTTCCTGCGGTGGTAGTGGCAAGAGCTCCGGAACCGTTGCCGTATGGAATGGCGCCAGCAAAAATATTTGCCCATCCGGTACCGCCGTTTGCGACAGGAAGAATGCCAGTGACATCAGATGCGAGATCCACGAGAGCCGTTGCAACCGCCCCCGCAGTCGCTTTCAGAAAACCAGAAAACGAACCTATCGAAAGATTTGAGGTGAAGAGATTTGTTGAACTTGCCGTCGTAGAAAAAAAGGAGGTCGTGGTAGCTGCAGCTGCAGTAATACCCCCCGTCGCATTCACAGAAAACAAATTTGTGCCGGCACTATTTTGAATTTGGAAAAGATTGGCGACCTGATTGAATGCGCCGACAAGACTCAAAGGGATTGAATCACTACTGGTTGCTCCGATAGTGACAAAAGAATTTGTCACGGGCGTCGTTGTTCCGAAGACAGATGGCGTCGTCGTACCAACGACCGCTCCTGCTATCTGCGCAAATGCCGCGGACGTAATCTGTTGTCGCGGCGATAATGTTTCTGAACTATTGTTGTCAGAAGAAACTTCGACTTGCAGATACACGGAAGCATTATTTGAAAAATCAATATTGAGAGCGGTCGGATATCCATTTGCCGTATCTCCGATGTTTACTGTAAAAACTCCTTGTCGAACCGTTGCGGTAGTCGTGGCGGGAACTGTGCTTGGCCACAAACGAGTTCCTGAACCGACGGTTGGATTATTCCAAATAGAAAACTTGAAATAGTAGGTAGTGCCGCTGCCACCCAATAAATTCCCGCCACTATCGGTCAACCGACCTTGATAAGTGAAAATTTGTGGTGGAACTTGAGCCGCGTGAACCGCCTCAATCGGGACAGACAAAGAAAGCACCAGTACCAAAAGGAGAGACAGAAATGACCGGACAAAATGAAAAAAATAGTCACTTGTCAAAGACGAAAACTTATTTCTAATGAGTAAAAAATCATCCATGCAAAAGCATCCGTATATCAGCAATAATACTGTATTCACCTCGTATTCTTGTCGTTAACAAACCGTAAATATGGGGACAACTACATGGAAATACCTACCGCCAAAATTCACCTGAGTTTCAATAAGAATGGCCTAATTGAAAATCGTGCTTAACATGTCGAATCAAGTATCGAGACTTTAAAGATTTTTCGACTACATATTACATATATTAGCTAACAATTTATTAGAAACATCTTATTATTTACTCTTCCTATCGATAGTGCTTATTTCTTGATATATCAAGACGAGATATCCTTTATATAAAGGATATCTCGTCTATGCGAGAATATATTTATATAGAAAATTTATGCAAAATTTCTTCTTATAACCCATAGGCGCTCTATTCAAAATTTCTCCTTTTTTGTATTTAAACCCCAACATACCGTTCCAACTTCCAACACAATACCCTATAGAAATAATTTCTAATTCAAATGAAGTCACGCAGACCATGCAGGGTAATTCCGATGATCAGAAACATACAGTAACATTGAGACTCTCGAAAATAACACTTCCCTGCAAAAATTATGTGTGGTGGGATTTCTGTTTTTTAAAAATTTTATAGTAATGTGGATACAATTTTTCTGAGCATACATTATTTTATTAGTATCGATTTTTTAATCGACTGATCGAGAAAATCAAAGTTTGAAAATAGTTCTAGTTGCCGTAAAAATTAACCTGCTGAAAAACTTACGAAGAAAAATATTTTGCTTTTAAAGACAAGTGAGTATGCTGGATCTCGATAAGATATATGTCCCCCCCCCCTTTTTTTTTTACAAAGAGAGGTCTTGGAACACACTTATATTTAGCATGTTTGCTACTGCGCATAAAATTATGTGGGACTTTTGAGAAAAAGTATCCGCGTCATTGTCTCCCACATACGCGGTACCAGAACTTTTCTTCCAAGGAAAAACCAACGAACTCATGTTCGGGGTATCCACCCAAAGACTGCCGATACCCCCAAATGCTTCTTGAGGACGGAAAACTTTCCTTTGATCTTGCGGCGGGCGGTATTAGTTTTGACGAGGCGAACTACGGAGCCGGTAGTCATCTGGAGCGGTATGGAAATGAGGAAATGGACATGGTCATTGTGGTAGTCGCAGAGATAGACGGAATGATCGCCTCTTCATTTCTGTGGGGCTATCATCCGTTCAGAGTATATGAACGAAGGTGAAAAGAATACGGAAAAATCACTCCCTCCCTCGGGCTGACACCACGGGGTATTTTTATATGCGAATAAACCTGTCTCCGACAGGTTTATTTTTACGTAACTTGTTGAGTAGTTATTTTCTAAGAGACTCACTCGGGCGTAGAAATGGATTTAGAAGAAGATTCCGTAATGGGCTGTGACGACACAGCACGACTATGTTCGGATGCCTCTTCCTCTTTCGCAATGGCGAATGCCCGTCGTATATGAGCAAGAACTCTATGTCCGAAAAGATAATGAATAAGAAGCATCATGAGCGCAAGTATGAGGATACCAAGAAGAATGTACGTCGCGTAATTGGTAATGAACTGACTAATGACAAATGGGGCTTGCACATCAATAGAAACATCTCTTACGTTCCCTGCTTTATCGACTGCTCGGACAATTACCCGAAGTTTGTCTGTTCCCGTAAGCGGAATTTGAAATGGACTCTCGGCTACTGCGAACACAGGTGATTCTGTGGCTGGCTGCGATTTATCAATAATACCAACTTCGTAGTGATCAATTCCAGAGAGGTTATCTGTAGTGAAGAATGATACTAATGTACGCTCGACTGCAATCACTGCTGCGACGACATAATCTATTCTCGGAGTAAAATGAGCTGGGGG
>JALHQL010000003.1 GCA_022841985.1 Minisyncoccota bacterium
CCAGCCAACTTGAGATGGGTTCGGACTCCGAAGAGCGTCAGAATCATCTCAGGCATCTATTCTGTCATTGCATACCTGCTGAGAGCAGTATTCATAACAAAAACACCACCTTCTCGGGGGTGTTTTTGTTTATCCAGATTTCTATACTTTTAGGGGGGGGGGATGAGATGTTGTTCATAGAGCTCAAAAGGTCCAAGAAAGACAAAATTAGAATGTCTCAGATAAATTGGTTAGAAAAGTCATTTGGGCTGTCTCTAAAGAATGGAAATTTTATGCTGATTGAATGGTCTACTCATACAGAGAATCATTAAAATATAGAACATAAGTGTATAAAAATGGCTTAAAATAAGGAATTTAGTTACTTCAGGTATTTAATCTATAGGATATGCTAAAATACGCTTGACATCATTTTATGTCAGGCGTATGCTTTTACTGTTGAGAATAAGCCTATTACAGACTAATTTCCCAGTGCAAATTATATATTTAGAATAAAATTAAGATTAAAATGAACAAGAGCAAAAAAATAATTGAGCAGATCGAAATCCTACTTGAGGATTTGAAAAAAGAGATTGGGATGCCAGTTGGTGTGGTGAAGGAAAGTAAAAAGGTTGCTTCAGAGGAAAGTTTTTCTGGCCTAACTGGCGAAGTCTTTAATCTAGTAATGGAAGGTTTTTTTGATAATTCAAAAAGTCTTTCGGATATACAAAAGAAGTTGAAAGAGGAAGGAATAAACAAACCGACTACCGCTCTTATGAAGCCAGTACTGATGCTTATCCGTAAAAAAGTTTTGGGAAGAAATAAGCCTGAGAAGGGGCAGTATCAATATTACAAGCGTTCAAAATAATCGAACTACTATATGAATAAAGATCCCCAAAAAATTGTTGAACAGATTTTTTCCCTAGTTACTGAGTTGGCAGAGATGACGGGTAACAAGATTACTTTGCCCAAAAGTAGTAACAAGCCCTTACCGAAGGAAAAAATGAGTGGCACAACAGGCGGTATTAGAGGATTAGTTGATGAAGGTTATCTTGATGACCCAAAACTTCTTCCAGAAATAATCGAACGGCTTAAACAAGAAGGACGTCATTATTCTAATGCGGCAGTATCAATGGGGCTTCTAAACCTTGTGAGGGAAAGAGTTCTGACCCGCTTCCGAGATAAGAATAAAAAAATCTGGAAGTATGTTATCAGGAAATAGACCATAGCTGTATGACTAAAATAATTCTTACGCAAGACCAAATTAACACAGATATATATGCTCGGCTCGAGAAAATTGAATCTCTACTCGTCGAAAAGAAACATGCCAAAACTAAAGAGAACAAAAGTGAGAATTTCTCCGGAGCCAAAGGTGGGATTCGCCTCTTAATTACAAAGGGATTCTTTTCTAAAAAAAGAAATGCTCCTGAAACAAAAGCGGAGCTTGATAAACTTGAATACTTTTACAATATTCAAGTTGTTCAAACTACTTTGAATCGACTTTCTAGCAAGACCGGCCCTTTAATCGCGATGAGCGATAAGGAAAAGAAGATTTATGTAAAAAGAAAATAGCATGAATCCGTTAGATCAAATTAAAAGTCAACTTGAGAGTATATTTGAAGCGAAGCATATTACATCTGCGATTAAATACTATTCCGAAGCGGTTGAAAAACACCAAGGTGGAGATTGGGAAGGCGTTTCTTTGAAAGGTGGAAAGTTTGTCGAATCTATAACAAAAATGCTCGCTGTATATTGTGGGGTAACATTGCCTGCGCAAAGATCTTTCAAGGCCGGAAACATACTGAAAAACCTTGAGCAACTTAACTCGTCATTATTCAGCGATACTGTAAGAATAGTTATACCGAAAGCTTGCCTGCTTATATATGAAATTGTAAATAATCGAGGAGGTCGTCATGCGGCAGACGATATCGATCCGAATAGTATGGACACAGAAGTGATAATGCCTACGATGTCTTGGATACTCGCCGAACTATTTCGTTTCTCTAGTAAGGGTATAGACCCAGAGAGTGCTAAGACAGTCATCCAGTCTGTCACAAAAAGAATATATCCTCACTTCGAAGAAATAGATGGCAGACCTTATATCAATATAAAAAATCTCGATGGTTTGAGTACCGCTTTACTTATTCTCTATTATAAGTACCCATCAAGAATTCTTCGTAGGGATCTTGTCGAGTTCGTTGAAAGACATGGTTTTAAAAAAAACACTGCTAGGACTTCTGTACATAGAGTGATGAATCTTGTGGATGACCAAAATGGAAGTTTAAAGCTAAGAGGAACAGGTATACAACGAGCTGAAGAGATATTGTCAAAAGTGTAAATTGGCCTCACTTGGGTGAATCTCAGGTAGTGTCGCATTTGTCGCTTTTGGGCGCATTCCGAGGAGCGTCAAAATGGTAGCTTAAAAAGGTTCACGAAAGCTTTGCGGGGCTTGATGGAGAATTATCCGAATCCGATGAGGCCAGCCCAAATTCAAAATTCGCATTTTCACCCTGCCGAGTCCTTTTTTAGAATTCTGAATCAGGATTGTTTTGGAAAAAAGTTCGGATTTTGTTCAGGAGACGCAGCCAAGAAATAGAATCGCCGCCTCGCAATTCCGCGTCGCGGCTTTGCGGGGCAGAGCGGATTGCGGTTGTGCGCCGGTGGGGCGCACCTTGTCTAGCAAAATACCCAGGTTCGGCTCGCCGTAATGCCACGCCCCTTGGGGGCGTGGATAGGACGAGCCGGTGTTTTACTACACCAACTTAAAAATCAGGTTGAGTTCCGTCATTGCTATTAATTTGTATCCTTTTGTTTCGAGAAAGCTCTGAACAGGGCTCCCTACCTGAGATTCGATTGCTATTACGGTTGGTTTTATTGACCAGTCGTGTGAACGCAATACTTCCAAATCTAATCCTTCTACATCCACGTTTAAGAAGTCAATCTTTGTAATATTTTTACTTTTGATAATTTGTGAGAGACTTTGCAGTTTGATCGGATATTTTCGCACGAGAGTTGAGCGATTGGTTTCGGTAAAGCCATTGTATGCACCATCTCGGTGCACATGATACGTCAAAGTTCCTTCGCCAATACCAGCACAAACGAATTTGTCACGCGGACGAAATATTTTGAAGAGGGTAGTCATCTCCGGATTAGGGTCTATCGCAAGCCCGTGCCATCCTGCACGATAGAGAGCATAGGTATTGGAGTAGAGGTGGGGGTGGTATGCTCCTACATCCACATAAAACCCTACTCTGTTCCTAAATAACGAGCGTAGTATACCGTCCTCTCCCGATTGACTGTACGACCTAAAAGATCCACGCCCTAAAAGTAATTTCAAGAAAGTTTTTATCATGTGGTACTTACAGATTTACGGAGTTGGATAGCTAATAATAACTACTCCTGAACCACCCATTGCCCCTGAAGTTCCTTCTCCACCCCCACCACCCCCACCGCCCGTGCTAGCTGTTCCGCTGGTCGCTAGAGTCGATGTAAAATGTCCATAAAGAAATCCGAAAAATACTTGCTTAACAGATAACTTTTTCATATGTAATGAGATAAGTATGACGTAAATAGGTAAATACACAAGTTGAGTTATTCGTTGAGGGCTTGATGGGTAAATTTACGAAACCGGAAAGTCCGGCAAGTTTGAGACAGGCTCGGACTCCGAAGGAGGCAAATAGGGTTGTCCACTTTAGTAGTAGTAAGTGCACACAGTGCTTAACTGGAGTGTTACACTTCACACTATATGGATATACAGAAATTTTACGCGGACAATAAAACGATTGTGTGGGTAGTGGGAGCGGCAGTTGTTCTCGGTAGTGTGTGGTGTCTCTTTGCAAATTATTCGGGAGAGAGTGATCAGGGCGCGCCATATGCAACTACAACGCCAACGTTGCCGAAAGGGACAACAACCAAGTCGCCCACCACTTCGGGTACGGTAAAGACAGGCACGACTCCAAAGCCGACGCCTACGTCTGCAAAAATAGTGGGCGTCGGTACTCTTTCGTACTTATTTAGTTTCAGAGAACCTTTGATTTGCGCCATCAAGCCGAGTGTCTCTGTAAATCGCTCAGGAACAATGTACCTTGCCGAAGGCAAAATGCGCGCCAATTTTGTAAGCACCTCAATGCTACATGACGGCATGTACCTCTATGTGTGGACAAATGGTGCGTCAAAAGGTTTGAAGCTCCCTGCGGCTTCAAGCGTAAGTGGCAGTTTAATCGCAACTAAAGGTGGTTTCGATTTGGCAAACGACCTCTCTTTCGCATGCAATCCTTGGAAGACGGATGCGAGTCTCTTTGTGCCGCCATCCTCAATCACATTCTCTGAAACTCCTTAAAAGAAAGGGTAAGTCTGTGTCCTACTTTGTGTATCTTTTAGAGTGTGAGGACAACTCTATTTACACAGGAATAACGACTGATGTTCAACGGAGATTTCTTGAACATATAAACGGCATCGGAGGCCATTTCACGAGAGCAAGAAAGGCGAAACGCATTATCTATACCGAACAACACCCCGATAGAAGCTCAGCGCTAAAGCGCGAAGCCGAAATCAAAAGATTGCCCCGCGAAAAGAAACTCGCTCTTATTTCTTAGGCTTTTCGCACTCGACAGCACGATGAGGTGTCGACTACAATGCTCGTATCATGTCTTTGATGCAAGGTATAAGCATAAGTATCGTTAGTATTGCCATTGTTGCGCTCGTCTATGCTCTTGAATACTCAAATTTTTTTATCACAGAATATCGTTCTGCCGCTGCCGATTTGAAAGAGCGCTTTATTCCGTTGCCGGAGCTAGATAAGGTCGATTACGATGCTCGGCTCTCCGCTCTTGCGCACGTGATTCCTTTTACCCTTGCGACCTCTACCGCTACTACTTCACTACAACTCTGGCCAGCCAAGACGGCGTATCCGAATGTGGGCGCCATTTTGCCGTTCAAACGCGTCGTTGCCTACTACGGAAATTTTTATTCAAAAGGGATGGGCGTGCTCGGTGAATATCCGACCGATGAGATGCTCATGATGCTCGCAAGCACTACGGCGGAGTGGACTGCCGCGGATCCGACAACGCCCGCAGTACCAGCCATTCACTATATTGCGGTTGTTGCACAAAATAGTGCAGGAAAGGATGGGAAATATATTCTCCGAATGCCGGATGATCAGATCGATCATGCGCTCGATCTTGCGAATCGGGTACAAGGGCTTGTATTTCTCGATATACAAGTGGGGAAAAGTACTTTGCAGTATGAACTTCCGCTGCTTGAGAAGTATCTAAAGATGCCTCAGGTCCATCTTGCTATCGATCCAGAATTCTCGATGAAATACGGTCACCGCCCCGGTACAGTCATCGGCACTTTCGACGCCGCTGATATAAATTATGCCGCGGAATATCTTGCAACACTTGTTCGCAATAACTATTTGCCGCCAAAAATTCTTGTCGTGCATCGCTTCACGAGGAATATGGTGACGAATTATAAGCAAATACAGCCATTACCGGAGGTGCAGATCGTAATGGATATGGACGGTTTCGGGCCAAAAGACATGAAGAGAGAAACGTATACGAAAGTAATATATGAAGAGCCGGTGCAATTCGCGGGCATCAAGCTGTTTTATAAAAACGACAGCAGACCCCCTTCGACTGGTCTCTTCACAACCGGCGAAATTCTCGACCTTACTCCTTCGCCGATTTATATTCAGTATCAGTGATTCCAGAGTGAGGCCGCGAGATTTATTCGGGAACCTTTGAAGGAGACTCCTTCACTGATGAGTTTCTCTCGCTTGGTAGAAATGCCGCCGAAAGCATAGCCGGTCAGAGCTCCAGTGGAGCTCACGACACGGTGACAAGGGATTTTGTCGGTGTCCTTATTACGAGACATAAGTTGTCCAACGGCGCGAGCAGCTCGCGCCGATCCTGCGAGCCGCGCCAGCTGGCCATATGTAGCGACCTTTCCTTTCGGAATTTTTGCAGCTACCCTATAGACCTTTATGCCAAACAAGGTCATAGATTTCCCTGAGTTAGGACGGGATGGTGAGTCATTGTTCATTTTTCTCCTTTCAGAATTATCTTGTCATCGAAACCGCCGCGCTCCTTCCGCTTCTGTAACCGCAAATCTTCGATATTGCTATACTCGGGGAGTTTCCGAAGTGCTTCGATGACTTCGAGCACGTCAGCCAATTCTTCGGGGTCATTCGCTTCAACAAATTCACTAACTTCTTCTACTAATTTTTTCACCAACTCCTCTTTGTATTCCTTGGGTGACGCAATTCTTTTTTCATACGAAACACCCTTCCTTTCGAGTATTTCAGGAATTTTATCTCTGACCAGCTTGTTGTAGCCTTTCATGGGGCGAATATTAGACAGTTTCAATCATATGGTATCATTCCCCACATATGGAAACTAATCAATCAAACGATAAATTTTTACCAGCAGCAGTCTTGGTTGCCGGGCTTCTTGTCGCTGGTGCCGTTATGTGGAACGGTTCGCGCCCCGTGGTGGGGCCGGACGGAGTGGCAGCACCGAAGGTGAACATCAAAGATGTGAAGATCGCTGGAAATCCTTTTATTGGGCAAACGAATGCGCCAGTTACCATGGCTGTCTGGGACGACTTCCAGTGCCCGTATTGCAAAAAGTTTAAACTCGAGACGCTGCCGGAAATCGTCAAGAATTATGTGGATACGGGGAAACTCAAAATTGTATTCATGGACTTTCCATTCCAAGGTGAAGATTCAATCACTGGAGCTCTATATAGTCATGCAGTCTGGAAGCTCTATCCGGAGCAGTATCACTTGTGGAACACTGCGATGTTCACGGCTCAAGATGAAGGAGGGAATCAGGGCTTTGGTGATGCGGCATCGATTGATAAGCTCAACGCAACTATTCCAGGTATCGATGCTGTGAAGGTTGCCGCCGATGTGAAGGCAAATGCGGCCGTCTATCAAGAAATAATAGACGCCAATAAGACCGAAGCTCAGAAAGTCGGCATCAACGCAACACCTTCCTTTGTCATTGACAAGCAGATGATTCAGGGAGCGTATCCATACGCGAATTTCAAAGCAGTGATAGACGAAGCTCTGAAGTAATCAGTAATGCAATCGCAACACTCCACACTCTGTGGAGTGTTGCGATTGTTATAATTATTCGTATGCGAATTCATGAATTAGGCCATGTCGTGCTGTATGTTACCGAGCTCACACGGATGGCAAATTTCTATGAAAAAGTACTCGGTTTCAACCAGATTTCTCATGAATGGCCCATGGCACTTTTCTCGGGCGGCCGAACGCACCATGAGCTCTTGCTTATTGAGGTTGGCGGCAATCCCCACGGAGCAGAACGCGTTCATGAATTACGGCCCGGCCTCTACCATATTGGCTTCAAGATTGGTGACGGTCCTGACGCTGCAAAGAAGGCATATCTCGAACTCAAAGAAAAAGGTGTACACATAATTGGCATGACTGACCACGCTGTGACTCATAGCATTTATATTCTAGATCCTGATGGTAATGAGCTCGAGCTTTATGCCGACGTGAGCAACGATTGGAGGAAAAATCCAAAGGTAGTTCTTGCGCCGCCGAAGCCTCTGAGGTTTTAAACACTGTAGTATGATGGGGGCATGACTCTAACTTGGATTTATACGCTTAGCAGCGTCGGCGTAGTTAGCCTTATTTCGCTCATAAGTATTTTTGCTTTAGCAATTAAACAAGAACGTCTTCAGAGTATTCTTCTGTACCTCGTGAGTTTTTCTGCCGGCGCATTACTCGGGGATGTATTTATTCACATCCTTCCGGAAATCATGGGGGGAGAATCAGCTTTGCGAAACGGCATATACGTGCTCGTTGGAATCATGCTTTTCTTCGTATTGGAGCGCGTTCTTATGTGGCACCATTCGCATAGCTCCCATGACGAAAAAATACATTCAGTCGCGTACCTCACCATCATTGGGGATGCGCTTCATAACTTTCTCGATGGTATTGCTATTGCAGCAGCTTTCTTAATAAGTATTCCCGTTGGTATAGCTACAGCCACCGCAGTCATCTTTCATGAAATTCCTCAAGAAATAGGGCAATTTGCCGTATTAGTACATGGGGGGTGGAGTAGAACAAAAGCGCTGCTGTATAACTTTTTTTCAGCGCTCACCGCGATTCTTGGAGCATTGCTGGTGTTGTTTTTTGCCAAGAGTTTTGAAGAAGCTCCTGCGGTATTGTTAGGACTGAGTGCTGCAAGTTTCGTCTATATCGCAATGTCAGATTTGATTCCTGAATTGCAAAAAGAACCCCATATAGGTCGATTCGCCCTCCAGTTGGTGTGGATGACGGCTGGTATTGGAATTATGGCAGCCCTACTTTTGCTTGAATAAAATCGGCGGCATATACTTTCAGTATGAAAATATTTTTCCACTGGGTTACTTCGACTATCGCGATCTTAATAGCGGCATACATTGTCCCAGGCGTCATGGTAACCCCTGTCGGTGCACTCGTTGCTGCTGTGATTCTTGGCGCGATCAATCTTTTCATTCGTCCAATTCTTCTCATTCTGACGCTCCCGATAACCATCCTTACGCTTGGTCTCTTCTCGATCGTCATAAACGCGTTTATGGTCATGCTGACATCGTATCTCGTGCCCGGGTTGATAATTATTGGTTTTTGGCCGGCATTTTTCTTCGCACTCGTACTCTCTGTCGTAAATTGGGTTTTCAATATCTGGAACCGTCCGTACTATGATTGATCCTGAACTCTCCGCCAAGCTCGAAGAAATTTCTGCAAAAGCAGACCGTGCATATCGTGCTTCAGAAAGTGTCCGCAGATATCTCTTTTGGACGGGCGTTATTACCCTCGCCCTTTTTGTATTACCACTCATCGGTCTCGCATTCGCACTTCCTCAATTTGTTAGCTCCTATGTCGCAACTCTAAACGGACTCGGTCTCTAGCATTTACTTGACGATGAAGCCGCCAAGGGGATGCTAAACCCCTCGTTTGCCACGAGCGAGATTGGTAATAATAGGAAGAAAGGAGATGGCGATGATTACGAGCGCGATAGGGGCCACGTATTTCCAGCTATTTGGAATCACCGAGCCGAGAAGGAAACCAAAAAGCGTCATTCCTGTACCCCATAAGATCGCACCGATAACGTTGTATGCAAGAAATTTCCTATAGGTCATAGAACCAGCGCCAGCAAGGATAGGCGCGATAGTACGTACGACGGGTACAAATCGCGCAAGAATAATCGCCCGACCGCCATATTTCTGGTAAAAACGCTCAGTGCGTCTGAGATATTCTTGTTTGAAATACCATGAATCCTTACGGTCCTGGAGATGGTCTCCTACCTTTGCTCCAAACCAGTATCCAACCGAGTCGCCAAGTATCGCAGCGATCACAATGATCGTTATAAGAGGTCCTATAGAGAAAAAATTATTTGTCGCGAGAAGCCCTGCGACGAAAAGCAACGAGTCGCCGGGAAGGAACATGCCGACAAGAAGCCCGCTCTCAGCAAAAACGAGGAGGGCGATACCGATATAACCCCCTGTCTGCAGAATAGCAATCGGGTCGAGCTGTATACATGCCAAAAAGAAATTGATCATTCGGGTACAGTATACTAGAACAAATGGAATCAGCACCAAAATTATCTACGCCAGAAGATGAGCTTGCGTATCTCCGCGAGCAGGTGATGCGCAAAGAGGCAGAGCTCGCGAAAGGCGGGACTCGCGAGCGAGTCAAGATTATTTCTGAACAGATACACGAACATGCTGCGGCTCCTTCCGAAATGCTTACAAACGGATATCGCATGAACGAAGCTTCTGTAAGCGGCGCTGCAGACCAAATACTTGCCGAACTCAATCTTGGCGGTAGTGAACAGGCTATCAAGAGCTTGCAGCAAACTATAGAAAAAAAGGGAATCAAGAATGCGCTTTCCGTACTTGAAAAACTGCACGATCCGCATGTCGCAGACGACTTCCATCGGTATCTTGTACGTTACGTAGCTGCCGGCCTGCTTGCTCCCGGATACGATGAGAAGGCGCCTCGTTTCCAGGCACTTAAAATGACCTTGTATGAAATTGCGCTTCCGGGGCCGAAAAATGCGGAGACACATGACCGCACCAAAACGCTCAAAGAACTTATTTCCGGAATGGAACAATTCTATGCCGGCCTTCTTTCGGTTGAAGATGCAAACTTGGGCGAGCCTCACTACTATGCACTCGAACTCGCAGTGCCCGCTGATAGTCCCGAGCTCCAATTTTATGCTGCGGTGCCAAATGGGAAGCGAAACCTTTTTGAAAAACAGCTCCTCGCCATATTCCCCGACGCACACCTCGTGCCACAACCATCTGACTACAATATTTTCGCTTCAGGCGGCGTTTCGCTCGCCTCGACTGCAACTTTTACAGAGAATCCAGCCTTGCCGCTTAAAGATTACACCGACTTCGATTATGACCCTATCAATGCGATTACAAATGCGTTTGCCAAGATAGAACACACGGGTGAAGGCGCTGCACTCCAAATCATCATCGCTCCAAAGGGAGAGCGGCATGTGAAGCATTATCGAAAAATTCTTCAAGCTTTACGCAAGGGAGAAAAGCATTCTTCGGCATTTAGCATTCCAGACACGGCTTTAGGCGCCTTTGCGCGCGATATCGGGCGAACTCTTTTTTCAAACAAGCCGAAAGATGTGGTGAAAGCAAAAGAGGCCGAGACGCGCCAGATCGAGGCAAACAAAGCGTACATTGAACAGGTAGAAAAGAAGATTGCGGCCCCTATTGTTGGCGTGACGTTGCGGCTAGTAACTTCCTCCAAGGATGAACACACTGCCGAACAAGTGCTCGGCGAGCTTGAGGCGGCGTTTAACCAGTTCGCGAATACGCAAGGGAATCGATTCACATTTGCGCGCGCCGCTCCGCGGCGCGCGCAAGAAATTCTCAATGATTTTTCCTTCCGTTTGCCGGACGCGGCGCGTACCCTCCCGTTGTCGCTTCGCGAACTCACGACTATATATCACTTTCCACCATCCGGCATCGAGAGCTCTCCGCACTTGAAGCAGGCACGCTTCACACATGCTCCTGCACCTCTTTCGTTACCGCAGTCAGGGGTGCTTCTTGGTATCAATAACTACCGCGGACAAGAAACACATCTTCATCTCGCTCCAGAGGATCGTTTGCGGCATCTTTACATCATTGGTCAAACAGGTACCGGTAAAACCGGGCTTATGAAGTCGATGATCGTGCAAGATATTAAAAATGGCGAAGGTTGCTGCTTTATTGATCCACACGGCTCCGATATCTTAGACATTCTTGCTGCGATACCTCCTGAGCGCTACAAAGATATAATTTATTTTGATCCTGCAGATATTTCTCGTCCATTTGGTCTTAATTTTCTCGAGTATGATCTTTCGCGTCCCGAACAGAAAACGTTCATTGTGAATGAGTTATTGATGATCTTCCGCAGACTCTACGGCGATGTACCGGAGTCTATGGGACCGGCTTTTGAACAATATTTTCGCAATGCAACTCTGCTCGTGATGGAGGATCCGACGAGTGGTTCAACGATACTCGATATCGCTCGGGTTCTTTCTAATAAAGAGTTTCGAGAACAGAAACTTGCGAAGAGCATGAATCCTGTTGTGAACCAATTTTGGAGCGAAATTGCGACAAAAGCTGGCGGCGATGCCGCTCTTGAAAATATCGTCCCGTACATTACGAATAAATTTGACGATTTCACTGCCAACGACTTTATCCGCCCGATTGTGGGGCAGCAAGAGTCTTCCTTTAAATTTCGCGAGGTCATGGACACAAAGAAAATTCTCCTTATCAATCTTTCTAAAGGCCGTCTTGGTGAGAAAAATGCGAATCTTCTTGGTCTTATCATTGTCGGGAAGCTCTTCATGGCAGCACTCTCTCGTGCAGATAATCCGCGAGCGCCGTATCCACCGTTTTATCTCTATATCGACGAGTTCCAAAACGTTACGACCGATTCTATCCCCGGGATTCTCTCCGAGGCACGCAAATACAAGCTCGCGCTTACGGTAGCGCATCAGTTCCTCACCCAGATAGAGGAGAAGACGCGCAATGCGGTGTTTGGCAACGTCGGGAATATGGCGGTCTTCCGTACTGGCGAAGAGGATGCGGAGTTCTTCGCTAAGCAATTCGCCCCTGTTTTCGAAGCGCTTGATTTCGTCAATATAGAAAACTACAATGCGTATGTGAAAATTCTCGCGAAAGGCATTCCTCAAAAACCTTTTGACATGAAAACGCCGCCCTTGCCTCAAACAAATCTGGCTCAGATAGATGATCTTATTCACCTCTCATCGCTCACGTATGGTCGCGACCGTGCTACAGTCGAAAATATGATTCGCGAGCGCTATCTTTCGAAATAATCCATGTCCGAAAAGCGGCCACGCGGGAAGAAAGCAGAATATCCGGAATTCGATCCTAAGCCAGCTTTGGAAAAGCTCATTAATAAAGCATCAAAACCCTCCGGAAAGACAGCGGTAGAATCGAGTAGGGAAGCACATCAAGAAAAACAACCAGAAGCTCCAACTGAATCTCTGTCTGAGAAAGAACTTGAAAAACTCCTTCTGGACGCGGCTATTCGAAACATTGAGAGTCCAGATAGTTTTAAGGAAGTACTTAGGACGGTATTTGAGCGCACGGGTGGAATTTCTCCTGTTAATCTCGAAAGAATAAGAGCCTCCGCAAAACAGCATCTTGTCGGACCTGGTAATTATGATGAAGTTGAAAAATATATCAATGAGGAGGGATATAGATCGAAGGATCCCGTATCAAAGGAGCAGTCCAAAACTCCAGTTGAATCTCTATCCAAGGAGCAATTGGGAAATCACATAATAAGTAGAGAAAACGATGCGTTTTTGCAGGAGTATCTTGGAAGATTTGATACTCTCAATTTCAAACCAGGATTTTTACCTGAAGAACTAGCTAAAGAGACAAATGATGCTCAACTTCAAATTTTTCTTAAAAAAATAAATGAGGAAAGAAAGCCTCTTGGAGTAACGTTTTTAAAATATATCAATGAACTGAGAGAGGCTGGCGCATCGCCTGAAGCAATTCAAACAATGATGGATGTAGCTGAAAAAAGGCTTGATACAGACATGTTTAAAAAACTGCAAGGCTTTGTTTACAATGAACAGGTGCATTACGAAGATAAAGAAAAAGGTAAAGAAGCAGTCGAAAAAAACGAAGTAGGACTCTCAAAGGGGGGTGTTGTCGCTGTCAGTCCAGAGTCAGGAGGCATTGTTCCAGAGAACCTTCCCCATGGTTCACCGGATGAGTTAGAAAAATTTGAAAAAGGCCTCATTGAAAGCGTGGGAAAATGGAAGAAAAAAAGAAATAAAATTGGTTCAAAAGAATCTCTCCAGGCGAATATGCCAATAGTTGCTGATGATCCTTCTATTGTTGATGCTGAATGGAGATCTGTATCGACACGGAGAATGGTAGAGGATGCTCGGGAGACTGTATCGTCTCCGCCACAGGATGAGCCCATCGTGTCACATACAGAAGTTCCCAAAGGTACTTTTTTTACTCCGGAGCAGGAAGAGCATCTATCAGGGGAGAGACATGAAGCATGGGAGCCTACGACACGCGCGGAGTTTATAGCGGAATTACGTAATCTCATTTTCGGAGAAAGGAAGAGCAGAGGAAGTAATGAGCAGAACGAAGGACTAAAGACATATATTACAAAACGTTCGGAAGAATTGGGAGAAAAGGCGAAAGAATATGGTCCTATAGTCGCGGGATATATTGGTAATAAAATCGAGCGATACAATAAGTTGGGTTGGAAGACGAAGCTTGCTATCACCGGGGCTCTTGTGGCTGGAACCGCGCTTTCTGCAGGAGTTCCGGGAATTATCTCGGGAGGTTTTACTGCCGCCTTATGGAGCCAGCGTGCCATTGGAGCTATTGGCATGGGTATAAACAAGCGTAAAAAACTTGATGCCGAAATAGCCGCAAATCCGGAGCACAAACTTGCGGGGAAGTCTGAGTGGGAAAAAAATAAGCATGCAGCTTTGTACGCCACAGGATATATGTTGGCCACGTCAGGAGCCGTATACTTGGGCGTCGAAGGGTTAAAGGCGGCCGCAGAGAGCGAGTGGCTCGCCAATATGCTCGGGCATCATTCAGATAGTTTAGAAATGTCTGAATCTTCAATCGAAGTTTTGCCGGACCCGACATCCGTACAAGAGTTAGATCCAACACTTTTTGCAGAAGAAAAAGGCAATGATCAATTGCGAATTCTTGCGGAGACTTCTTTAGCGAAACACTTGACGCCAAATGAGTGGGCTGTCCTCAATAATCATATAGCGAGCCTCACGCCTCGAGAGCGGTCTATTTTTGATCAGTTCACCACCGAATATTCAAACAAAATTAACGCTGGACAAGATGTTCCGGAACAAATTCTGAACAATATGCCGGGTAATTCAGAAACACCCCCTCCCGATCTTTCTAGCCCAGAAGCGGCTACAATCGTTCCTGATACAGAGATTACAGAAAAATCTCTCGGCGCACAGTCGACAGATGCACCCTTCGGGTATGACCCTATTGATGGGCATGCTATGTCCGAACTGGAAGCTCAGAAGTTAGCTGATCTCAGGAACGCCATGCACGAGGAAACCGCGAGAGAGGCGGGCGGAATGCCGCCTCGTCAGACGGAAGAAAAAGGATTTTTTGAAAAGCTCTTCGGTTCGTCTGACGAAAATCCGACAGAGACAGTTGGTCAGTTCAGCATCGATTCTGTATCCGCGGCAGAACCACACATATATGCTGATGCGGACGGGCACTTATTCGCCCATGGCGGCTCAATCGAGGCTAGAATAGAGGAAATCCAAAAATTTCTCACTGAGAATCCAGATAAAATCGTATATGGCACAGATGACAATGGTCAATACCGGATTCCTTGGTATCTATATGAAGGTCGAGCACTCCCAAGTGAGCCGGTACGCACTAATGGCTTTTTCGGATTCGGGTCGGTGCTTATGGATGCGGCAAAGCCTGAAGAATTTGTAAAAAAGATTAAATAACTCATGCTATGATTCCACCTATGCAAGATGAAATGACCGCACTTATTGCTAAAGATCTCGGTATTAAAGATCTTCCTCTCGAAGAACAGCACTCTCTCATCGCGCAGTTCGGTGAGATAGCACTCAAAGCCGCCACCTTTGCGGTCGTAGGGAAACTTACCAATGATAAGCGAGATGAATTTGCGAAGCTTGCACAGGCGGGAGATCCAACTGCACTCAAGACATTCCTTGATCACGAAGTCCCCGGACATGAAAACATAGCAAAAGCCGCGGTTGCCGAAGAGGTAAAGCGGTTTAAGGCTTTTCAAGCCCCGTAGTATACTTGCCTTGTAATTATTATTTATTGATATGCAACCAACTCAAACCGGTATCGCCACTGCGCTTGCGCTCGTCGTCGTTATTACATTTTTCATTTTCCCGGGCCTCTTGCCTTTTAGGGCAGCAGCCCCTGCAAATGAGATGAACCCTGAAATTACCAATACTCAAACAGTACCTACTACTATGCCTACCGAAACTGAACTTAAAATAACTGATGAAATCGTGGGCACTGGTGCTGCTGCGGCAGCAGGTGACAGTGTGACGGTGCAGTATGTCGGATCACTCACAAACGGTGCTGTCTTTGATGCCTCTGCCAATCACGGAACCACTGGCTTCACCTTTACTCTCGGAGTGGGGCAGGTAATCCAGGGTTGGGATCAGGGTATAGTCGGTATGAAAGAAGGAGGGAAGCGCAAACTCGTTATTCCTGCATCGCTTGCATACGGCGATCGAGGAGCTGGAAACATTATTCCGCCAGGTGCGACGCTTGTCTTTGTAGTGGAGCTGCTAAAGGTACAGAAGAGAGCTCGCTAAGACAAATAGACAAAAGAAAATGGGCGGGAGTCTTTCGAGACTCCCGCCCATGTTGTGTTATGGATACACACTCTCAATAATCGGTTGCACTTTATATGCCGGGAATCGGTGTAGCATTTCTCTGCCACAATTCTGGAAGGTATAATCCTTTCCAGAGAGAGTTATGGCTCCATACGGGATTCCGAATGCACCGCCTGCAGCTGCACCGTACGTACCGTACTGGCTCGCAATAGCCCCAGGAAAGGCAAGGGAACCCAGGTAGCCTCCCAAGAATCCTGATGCGGCGAAAATAGTAGCATCCCAGGTGAGTGTTACCAGATTGTGAGGATGTGTAATGCGCGTTAATTCTGCGCAAGCTTCCTCCACTCGGGAAACCGCCTCTAATTGTTTAGAGGTTGGACTTTCTCCGGATACGACGTAGCTTATTGCTGAGCCAAGTCGCGCCCATTTCGGAACGTAGTTTTGATGCGTTACAATTGTTGCTCTCTCGCCATCGGGCATGGTAAGCGGAATCAGCTTCCGCTCACCTTGACTGGCACATCCAGAAACGAAAAGTGCCATTGCTAGAACCGGGCACGTTAGTCTCCGCATTGGAACACCCCCTCCCTCTATGACTGGTTAATTATGTTGTGTACAAAATCCCCTGAGGAACATGATACAGGATAATCTGTATTTGTCAATACAGACCAGGTACGTTACTCTGGCATACATGAGCGCGATTAATTTCAAGATAGAGAAGCGCACGGCTGGCGGAGCCGGCCGTGCGGGAATTCTCTCTACTCCTCACGGCACTATCCGCACGCCTGCCTTTGCGCCAGTCGGTACAAAAGCAAATGTAAAGGGTATTTTACCGAGTGCTCTTGAGGCTCTTGGTGCTGAAGTCGTACTTGCGAACACCTACCATCTCTATTTGCAGCCGGGCGAGAAGATAGTAAAAGATGCCGGCGGACTTGGAAAGTTTATGGGTTGGAAGGGTCCGACAATGACCGATTCGGGTGGTTTCCAGGTCTTCTCTCTCGGGGCTGCTTTTGGAAAGACTATTTCGAAATTTACAAAAGAAGACTCTCCACCAGAAGAGTCTGTTGCTGTATACGACGAAGGAGTGGCAAGCCAGCATGGACAGCTCGCAGTTATTGACGATGAGGGAGTTTCGTTCACTTCGCACCTTGATGGCTCGCTGCATCGCTTTACGCCCGAGCGCTCAGTCGAGATCCAGCATTCGCTCGGCGCGGATATTTTTTTCGCGTTCGATGAGTGCACGTCACCAACCGAGCCCTATGCGTATCAGAGAGAGGCGATGGAGCGAACGCATCGTTGGGCAGAGCGTTCTCTGAAGGCGCACCGGCAGAATATAGACGCAGTGGGGAAGCAGGCGCTTTTCGGTATCGTGCAGGGCGGTCGGCATGAAGATTTACGTAAAGAGTCAGCGCGCGAAATTGTTCGTTTGGGTTTCGATGGTGTTGGCATCGGAGGATCATTTTCTAAAGAGGATATGCGCGGAGCTCTCTCCGCGGCCATGAGCGAACTTCCAGAAGAACTTCCGCGACATTTCCTTGGTATTGGCGAGCCGAGCGACATTCTTGAAGGTATTGCGAGCGGTATGGATCTCTTTGATTGTGTTGCGGCAACACGACTTGGTCGCCATGGCTCTATCTACACGAAACACGGTTTACTTCATCTGAAAAACGAAAAGTATCGAAATGATTTTTCTGCACTCGATTCAGGTACTGTCATTTCCGGTACAGAATCGTTTACGCGTGCATACGTGTCGCATCTCCTGCGAAGTGGAGAAATGCTCGGAGCGGTCATCGCCTCGATGCATAATGTCGGTTTTATTTTGCGGCTTTTTGCGGATGCTCGCCAAGCTATCCTTGATGGACGATTTGAGGATTATCGTGCAGACTTCATTCGCACATACACCCATGGCTAATTTTAAACTACATACTCCATTTCCTCCGGCGGGCGACCAGCCGCAGGCTATCGCGGCCCTTGAGAAAGGGCTGAAGAAAGGTCTGCGTCACCAGACATTGTTTGGTGTGACTGGAAGTGGCAAAACCTTTACGGTAGCGAACGTCATCGCAAAACATGATAAGCCGACGCTTGTCCTTGCTCACAACAAAACGCTCGCAGCTCAGCTCGCGCAGGAGTATCGAGAGTTCTTTCCCGAAAACGCGGTGCATTATTTCGTCTCGTACTACGACTACTACCAACCAGAGGCATATATCGCGCACTCGGATACCTATATTGAGAAAGAGGCGATGATCAACGCCGAGATAGACCGTTTGCGTCACGCTGCAACACAGGCACTGCTTACTCGCAAAGACGTTATCATTGTCGCTTCAGTTTCAGCTATCTATGGTCTTGGTTCGCCTGAAGAATATGAAAAAGTGCATGTGAAGATAGAAAAAGGGTCAGTCGAAGATCGTGCGGCTCTTATTCGGAAACTCATTGGTATTTATTTTGAACGGACGATCGCTGACCTTAATCCTGGGCAGTTGCGTGCCATCGGGAATTCGCTTGAGTTTATGCCGGTGAACGAACGCTCGATTTACCGCATCACGTTTGATGGCGATCGTATCACCTCTATCGATCAGCTTGATCCGGTTTCGCGTGCGCGAATGTCTGCACCTGAATCAATTTTTGTGTTCCCAGCAAAACACTTTGTTACAAATGAAGAGGATCGATTGCGTGCCATTGAGAATATCAAGCTTGAGCTTGCGGAGCAGCTTGCGAAGTTTAAACGTGAAGAAAAGCCATTGGAGCATGAACGTCTAAAGCGGCGCACACTCCACGACCTCGCTCTTATTCGTGAACTCGGTTATACAAGCGGGATTGAGAATTACTCTCGTCACTTTGACGGCAGAAAGCCGGGTGAACCGCCGTATACGCTTCTTTCGTATTTTCCGAAAGATTTTCTTACCGTTATCGACGAGTCGCATGTCACTGTCCCGCAAATAGGCGGTATGTATGCGGGTGATAAGTCGAGGAAAGATACGCTCGTCGAATACGGATTCCGTCTTCCTTCTGCACGTGACAATCGCCCGCTTCGGTTTGAAGAATTTGAAAAGCGTACGGGACAGATCTTGTATACAAGTGCGACGCCGGGACCATATGAGCGCGAGCATTCCGAGCAGGTTGTTGAGCAAATCATCCGCCCGACGGGTCTTATTGATCCCGAACTCACGGTACGTGCCGTAAGCGAAACAAGTAGCTATAAAGGACAAGTCGCCGATTTTATCGCGGAAGCAGGATTGGTTATCAAGCGTGGTGGTAGAGCACTCGCGACAACTCTTACCAAACAAATGGCCGAAGATCTTTCTTCATTCTTGCGCGAAAAGGGCATTAAGGCAGAGTATC
The DNA here is from genome assembly GCA_022841985.1 of Minisyncoccota bacterium. Taxonomy (GTDB): domain Bacteria; phylum Patescibacteriota; class Minisyncoccia; order Phycocordibacterales; family Phycocordibacteraceae; genus C7867-001. The sequence goes on from JALHQL010000003.1 coordinate 19,203, forward strand.
TTCATTCGGATGTGAAGACGATAGATCGTATCGACATCCTTACTAATTTTCGTAAGGGCATATTTGACATCTTGATCGGTGTAAATCTCTTGCGCGAAGGACTCGACTTACCGGAGGTTGAGCTTGTGGGTATCTTAGATGCTGACAAGGAAGGATTCCTTCGTAGCGAAACTTCGCTCATTCAGACCATTGGCCGCGCAGCTCGCAATGTCCTCGGCCGAGTCATTTTGTATGCTGATACCATCACAGGTTCGCTTGAGGGAGCCATAGGTGAGACGAATCGACGGCGCGCGATTCAGATGACCTATAACGAGAAACATGGCATTACGCCTCAGACCATCAAGAAAGAAATACATGACATCGCGGCCTCGATGCGTACGGAGCATCAGCGCACTATTGATGAACTTCTTGTGCTTGATACTCTTGCGTACAAAGACGATCCAGCGGCATTCATTAAACGGAAGAGGGAAGAAATGGCGGAGGCTGTGGAACAACTCGATTTCGAAACAGCAGCACTTATTCGTGATGAGCTGTATAAGCTCGAAGGAAACGGACCAAAAAAGAAACCTCGCGCGCGTAAGGCTCTTTCGGGGGCGTGATCTGTATCGGATGAGTTGTTAGTTATCCACATAATGCAGCACAAGTCGTAGGTTCTTTTCGCACGGTACCTATATACTGTAACCATAAATGAACGACAATTCAGAACCTTTTTTTGGAACCAGGTCGAAGATACTAGTAGGTATTGTAATTATGCTTTTCGTTCTGTGGCTCTGGATGAGTTGGCTTCAAGGGGTGTTCCCGTTCTCGTCAGGCGGCACTGTCACAACATCGGAAAAAATAGAACAGCAGCTATCAGAAAAAGATGTGCTTGGTTCTCTCACGTCATCTGCCCCCTCCTCCACGACGCCGAGCCCTTCAGTACTCGAAAGCCTTACTCCAACCTCGAAAAAGGGAAATGCAGCGTCCGCCGATACCTCAGTGCTTGACTCACTAACTTCAACAGAATAACAACATGTTCATGCTTCCCACATTCATCTTCCGCCATCGTTATGTATCGTTTCTTACAGGCACGATAACGCTAATTCTCGTAGTCCTTGGAGGTATTTCTGTGCATGCGCAATCTGGTGGTCAACCGGTAACCGGTTGGGCATGGTCTTCAAACATCGGCTGGATTAGTTTTGATGGCGTAGGGTATGGCGTGTCCGAAGATTCAGGGACGGGCGCACTTTCTGGTTATGCATGGTCTTCAAACATCGGCTGGATTAGTTTTAATTCGGCTCATGTCTCTGGCTGTCCATCCGGCTCATGTGCACCGCAAGTCAATTTATCAACAGGAAATTTGAATGGATGGGCACGCGCTTGCGCGGCATTTGCTAACAAAAATGCTTGTAGCGGCGCGCTTGATCCAAACGGCGGTGGATGGGACGGGTGGATTGCTCTTTCTGGTACTGCGGTTAATGGCACTTTGTATGGTGTTACTCAAAATAATACTACCGGTGCATGGAATGGATTCGCATGGGGTTCTGATACGGTAGGAGCAATCAGTATGGCTGGTACGATAAATGGTGTGCCGTACGGAGTCTTTGGCAATTGTTCTGGTCCGTGCGTAGGAGCTACGTCCCCACAAGCATTCCTTTATGTTGATGAATCTACTATTGCTCAAGGTGGATCTACAATGATCCGTTGGTCTTCTGTTAACGCATCCTCCTGTACGGGTACAGGCTTTACTGCAGGAGGTCCCTCAGGCGGTGTCTCGACAGGAACACTAAGCGCTCCCGGAACCTATCCCTATCAGGTTGTTTGCACGGATACGAGCGGTCAAGTCTCTCCTCCTGCCTCGGCGGTAGTTACAGTGCTACCTCCTTATGGTCTGACCATTTCGGCAACTCCCGCACGTGTAAGTTCTGGCTCTACCTCGAGCATATCGTGGAGTGCTTATGGGGTACAGTCGTGCGAAGTATCCGGGCCGGGCCTTACTACAGTAAGCGGAAATGCAGACGCAAGTAATAATTTCTCTACAGGTTCTCCACAGAGCGTTACAATAAACAGCCAGGCTACTTTCACTATCACTTGTCAGGCTGCCGGTACGTCGGTTTCCAGGTCTGTAGTGGTGAATCTTCTACCGTCTTTCCAGGAATTTTAAAAATTAAATAGTACATTATCTATGAAAATTAATCGCATACTCTCACAAATCGCTCTCGTTACAGGAACTCTTCTATTCTCTCTCGGGATTCAGACGTATGCCCAAACATGGAGCGCACCCACAGTCTCTCCGCCAAATAGCAATGCTTATACTCCGCTCACTATTGGTCCAGCGGCACAAATAAAGGCAGGCGGACTCCTCCTCAGTACGGGTAATGCAGTCAATGGCCTCCTCGTGCAAAACGGCAATGTCGGCATTGGAACGATAAGTCCAACCGCTAAGCTCGATGTGGCAGGAAACCTAAGGGTGGCAGGAGAAGTAAAGATTGGAAATTCTGGTGCGGCCTGTACGACCGCTAATCTTGGCTCCGTGCGTTATGCTCCAGCACCTATTGATGCTGTGCAGTATTGTGCCAGCAGTGGTGGCACGCCGGTTTGGAAACACATTTCTCCGCCGCCGCCTTTAACAATCAGTGCTATCGGTCAGTGCCCCAACCCCAACCCCAATGGGGGCGGTAACAATTGCCCCCCGAGCAATGTCGGCGGGGCAGCTGCATCGGCAACTCGTCTTTGTGTACTAGCCGGTCGCTCCAACTACCTTTCTACAACAAACCAGACGATTGCTGGAAACATTGTCGGGGGCGCATATTGGAATGGCAGCAGGTGGGTGAGTACCTCATGGGGAGGAGGGCAGGTTACCTCGTCGATTGTGTGTCAATAAGAGAATCGCTCATATTACCGACCCTGTTTATAGAAATTATTGATACATTGGAACTAAATTTCTGATCGTGTCGATGCTTCGTGTGCAGCGGGCGAGACTATGACCGGGGCTAGTTGTCGTGGTGTAGACACCTGCTCTGGCAGTGATTCCTCTGCCTATGGCGGATACCTGACGGATGCTGGAATTGTTTGCTCAACTCAAACCTGTACAACCCACACAGCGTATGTTCGTTGCTGCAGGTAAGTTCCGAGGATCTGTAGTGGTTAGTTAGAAGAAGTGATATAGTCTAGCCGCACCTGCCCCTCCATGGGCAGGCGGCTGTGCCTCTGTCAGCACACTATTTTTATAGAATCGTATGAAAAAAACAAAAGCTGAAGGACGCGAACATCGACACGGAAGCCCCGTTAGAGACGGGTCGCTTTCAGCGCACCGATCTAACGGGGTAAACTCGCATGATCACCATCTCGGTAGTGAGTGGCTGACCGTTCGTGGAGCAAGGACCCACAACTTGAAAAATATTTCTGCTGAGATGCCGCGTGGAGCGATGACAGTGATTACCGGTCTTTCAGGAAGCGGTAAGTCGTCTCTTGCATTCGATACTATTTTTGCCGAAGGACAGCGGCGCTACGTCGAGTCTCTCTCTGCATATGCGCGTCAATTTCTCAATCAGATGGCGAAGCCGGACGTCGATGAAATCACGGGCCTTTCACCAGCTATTTCCATAGATCAGAAAAGTCGTTCAAATAACCCACGCTCGACAGTAGCGACTGTCACCGAGATTTACGATTATCTGCGCGTCCTTTATGCACGTGCCGGACAGCCATATTGTATTCATCACGACGTACCAATCGTGCGACTCTCAAAAGAGGAGATGATTAAGATGGTGTTCTCGCGTGTCGATGCGAAGCGCAAAGGAGCGGGAACATCTGTTATGGGTGTTGCGGTAGACAAAACAGCAGTGACTATTTATGCGCCAGTTGTTGTCGGCAGGAAGGGTGAATATTATCAGCTACTCTATGACCTCCTTGGTAAAGGATATGAGCGAGTCGTTATCGACGGGAAAACACAATCGCTACGAGAAAAAATAGTGCTTGACCGCAATAAACAGCACAGCATCGACGTGCTTGTGGACTCTATTTTTGTCTCTGAATTTGCGCGTACGACCGCAGGTGCCCGCGAGAGGCTTTCGGAAGCGCTTGAACTCGCACTCAAGCAATCGGATGGCCTGGTGAAAATTCAACACGCCGACGGTACACTCGAAACCCTTTCGTCAAAGTTTATTTGTCCAGACGATGGGGCATCTTTCCCCGAAGTCGAACCGCGCCTCTTCTCTTTCAATTCACCGTATGGCGCGTGTCCAGCCTGCCATGGTCTTGGCACCGAGTCACTTTTTTCAGAGGAAATATGCCAAGCCTGCGAAGGAAAGCGCCTTCGCCCGGAGGCATTGCGGGTATTTCTTAAATCCAAGAAGGATAAAACACTCGGGAAAAGCGTCGTAGACTTTACCAATATGTCGATTAGGGAGGCGAAAGAGTTTGTCGATTCCATCGAGCTCTCGGAGATGAAAAAAGACATTGCTGAGCCAATCCTCAAGGAGATCAATAGTCGCCTCTCGTTCATGTTGAACGTTGGTCTTGATTACCTTACGCTCAATCGTTCGGCGGCGACACTTTCAGGTGGAGAAGCGCAACGCATCCGACTTGCTTCACAACTCGGTAGCGGACTCACTGGTGCGCTGTATGTGCTCGATGAGCCGACTATCGGCCTCCATCAGCGCGACAATGACCGTCTTATCAAGACACTGCTTGTTTTAAAAGAGCTCGGTAACACTATTATCGTCGTTGAACACGATGAAGACACGATTTATTCCGCTGACTATCTCATTGATATTGGCCCGGGTGCAGGTGTGCACGGCGGGAAAGTCGTCGTATCTGGTTGGCTTGATGATCTTCTGACCGCAAAAGAGAATAAAAGCAACTCTCTTACTCTCTCGTATTTGCGTCAAGAAAAAGAAATATCTGTACCTGAAAAGCGACGTACTAGCGAAAAAGGCTATATAAAAGTCCGTGGGGCGACTCTTCACAATCTGATAAACCAAAACATCGATGTGCCCTTAGGGAAACTCGTTTGCATTACGGGCGTATCCGGTAGTGGAAAATCGACGTTTCTTTACGACATTTTGCATCGCAATATTGCTGGACGCTTTATGCGCCGCGAAGCGAAGCTCGAACACATTTCCTCTCTGACTGGTACGGAATATATCGGCCGTGCGGTTCTCATAGATCAATCACCCATTGGGCGTACGCCACGCTCAAACCCGGCAACATATACCGGCGCTTTTACACATATCCGAGATCTTTTCGCCGCGACTCCCGAAGCGCGCGCCCGTGGATGGAAGCCGGGCCGTTTCTCCTTTAACGTTCCGGGGGGTCGTTGTGAAGCATGCCAAGGGAATGGCTCTATTGCGGTTGAGATGCACTTTCTACCAACAGTGTATGTAACCTGTGATATCTGTATGGGCAAACGCTTTATGAAAGAAACACTCGAGATTACATTTCGGGGTAAGACGATTCATGAAGTACTTCAAATGACTATTGAAGAAGCAGAGAAATTTTTTGCGGATATCCCCGCGATTGCCGATCGTTTGATGAGTTTGAATTCAACTGGGCTTGAATATCTCACACTCGGACAAAGTGCGACGACACTCTCCGGCGGAGAAGCACAGCGTGTAAAAATAGCGAGCGAACTCTATCGGTCAATGACAATGAAAACGATATATCTTCTTGATGAACCCACGGTCGGTCTCCACTATGAAGACGTACGTAAACTCATCGAGATTCTGCAGGAACTGGTGCTTCGGGGGAATACCGTGGTCGTCATTGAGCATAATCTCGACGTGATAAAGAGCTCTGACTACGTGATTGACTTTGGTCCTGAAGGAGGTGCTGGAGGCGGAAAAATTATTGCAAAAGGCACACCCGAAGAAGTTGCTGACACGGAGGGTTCGTATACGGGCGAATATCTGGCAAAAGCGTTACGACAGCATGCAAAAAAACGAACTACATAAATTCAATTTGCCAGATGTGCCCGGTGTGTATCTCTTTAAACAGGGGCGTAAGGTCCTGTATGTTGGCAAGGCGACCTCGCTGCGCGATCGGGTGCGGTCGTATTTCGATGATGATCTGATAGCAACTCGAGGACCGCGAGTAGTCGATATGGTGACAAAAGCTGATCGCGTCGTGTATGAGACAACGCCGACCGTGCTTGAGGCATTGGTGCGTGAAGCTGCGCTCATCCGCCTCTATCATCCGCCAGCAAACACTGAGGGAAAAGATGATAAGACTTTTCTCTATACGGTTATTACATACGAAGAGATTCCACGGGTGCTTATCATGCGCGGCAAGGATATAGATTTCAAGGCAAAACATACAACCGATGGACAGAAAATTAAAGCTTTTTATGGTCCATTTCCTTCTGGAACACAGTTGCGTGAGGGTCTCCGACTCATACGGCGTATCTTTCCATTTTTTGATACTGAAAAGCCAATCGGCACGAAGAGTAAGCATCAGACAGCCAAGATAGAATTCAATACACAGATTAGACAATATCCACGAGTATTTTCAGTACAAGAGTATAGTCGTACGATACGGCACGTCATGCTTTTTTTAAGTGGCCGCGGGAAAGAGTTGCGGGCAACACTAGAGAAAGATATGCATCGCGCGGCTAAAGAGGAACGTTTCGAGGATGCATCTGCTGCGAGACGCGAACTATTTGCACTTGATCATATTCAGGACGTTTCGCTCATCAAGGACGAGCGGCTTGAGGATGCTCGGGAAAAACAAGGGAGCGCCCGTATCGAAGCCTATGATACTGCGCACCTTTCGGGTACGAATGCTATCGGGGTGATGACGGTCATACTTGGTGGCGTACCAAGTAAGAAAGAGTATCGAACGTTCCGTATACGCGGGGTACAGAAGAACGATGATATCGCGTCTTTGAAAGAAATACTTTCACGTCGGCTCGGTCACCCAGAGTGGCAATTGCCGCAAGCGATAGTGGTGGATGGTGGGACGACGCATAAAAAAGCCGCGGAGGGTATCCTCAAAGAGGCAGGAGTCAACAATATCCCGGTTGTTGCTGTGGTAAAGGATGAACGCCATCGTCCGCGTGAGGTTATTGGCGCGCAACGTGCTTGTGTCACTGAAGCGGATGCTGTATTGGCCAATAGCGAAGCGCATCGCTTCTCTCTCGCACGCCATCGAGCAGCTCGTTCACGAAATATACGAGTGAGGTAAATTTTGTTCCTGCTCGTTTGCTATACTTAACGGTATGCAGACTATCGTCGGAGTGCTTAGAGGAGGGCCATCACGAGAACACAGTATTTCGCTCAAAACAGGTGCGGCTATTCTTGCAAATTTGCCAAGTGAGAAATATGTCGCTCGTGATATCTATATTGATAAAAGCGGGCAATGGCATGAACGCGGCCGCCCAATTTCTCCGGAGCGAGTATTGCGGCAGATTGATGTTGCGCTCATCGGTCTCCATGGGGAGTACGGCGGGAGTGGCGAAGTGCAAAGACTTCTCGAGAGGTTCAGCGTTCCATATGCAGGTGCGGATTCCCTCGGTTCCTATCTTGCGACGCATAAGCTTTTGGCGAAGGCCCGTGCAAGAGATGCGAAATTGCTTACTCCGGCATATCACTATATTGAAAGTGCTGCAGATAGTGAGGCAGCGACACATGAAATAATTCACAATTTTGTCCAACCGGTTATTGTGAAGCCTGTCGGCTGGGGCTCTTCGGTCGGCGTCTCGCTTGTTGGTGGGTATGCACCAGTACTTGCTGCCATCGAAAAACTTTTTGCTGAAGGTGCACCGCGTGTATTAGTCGAAGAATATATCCGCGGAAGGGAGGCAACTATCAGTGTTGTCGAAGGTTTGCGCGGCGAAGTTCTGTATGTATCTCCTTCTGTCGAGATTATTCCACCTAAAGGAGGTATTTTTTCTTACGATGCGAAGTGCGCTGGGGATGTTCGCCACAGCTGTCCTGGGAATTTTTCGCGCGTTATCACCGAAGAGTTGCAGCGTGTCGCAAAGGTGATACATCGTGCCCTCGGTCTCCGCCATTATTCCCGAAGTGATTTTATCGTCTCGCCCAAAGGTATCTATTATCTGGAAACCAATACGCTTCCAGGTCTTATGAAAGAATCACTCTTGCCGAAATCCCTTGCAGCTGTGGGTGTCCCTTTTCCTGATTTCCTTGAGCATCTGGTCAATTTGGCTCAGACGCGGTAAAGTAGAGAGCGTTCGGGCCCTTAGCTCATTTGGTAGAGCACCTCATTTGCAATGAGGGGGTGACCGGTTCGAATCCGGTAGGGTCCACTAAACAAAGAATCTGGGAATCGTACGGAATATCTGTTATGGTTAAGTGCGTTCGCGCTCTTAGCTCAGTTGGTTAGAGCGTCCGCCTCACACGCGGAAGGTCGCAAGTTCGAATCTTGCAGAGCGCACAAGCAAGCAAAACTGCGAGGTAGGGTCGTGAAAATTTGTGCCTGACCACAAGTACACAAAGCGGGCTGGAGTATGCCGGTAGTACGCACGCTTCGGGTGCGTGTAGACCGGGTTCAATTCCCGGCAGCCCGACAAAACTATAATGCGGATACGCAAGACACGTATCCGTAAACGGGATATCGTATAGTGGTAGTACGCAAGGCTGGGGGTCTTGCAGTCCCGGTCCGATTCCGGGTATCCCGATGAATTTTGTTTTTCCTCATGCTAGAATCGTCCGCACGGGCCATTAGCTCAACTGGTAAGCCCTTCGGGCTTCCTCCCTGCGCTCGCCTCGGACAAATAAACGAAGACGTTTTTTGTCGCTCGGCTCGCTTGGCAGTAGAGCGCTTCATTATGGTCCCGTGCCGTTCGGGTACATATGTGCGGACATCGGGCCATTAGCTCAACTGGTAGAGCGCGTCATTCGCATTGACGAGGCAAGCGGTTCGACTCCGCTATGGTCCACCATGAGATCAGACATTGTTCATCCGGGTGCGGACAAGCTCAAGTATGAGATACGTGAGATTGTAACCGTTGCAAAGCGAGTTGCGCTCTCCGGCACACCGGTCGTGTGGGAGAATATCGGTGATCCTGTGGCTAAGGGCGAAGTTCCTCCAGAGTGGATAAAAAAAATTATCAGAGACACTCTTCAAGAAGATCAAAGTTTTTCCTATTCACCGACCAAGGGTTTGGATGAAACTCGCATCTATATCGCCCGCGAACGGAACCTCGAGGGTGGCATTCAGATACTGCCTGACGATATTTTATTTTTTAATGGGCTTGGCGACGGCATATCTCATATCTATCGGAATCTTAATCCTCGCGCGCGAATACTCGGACCCGATCCTGCCTACCCAACACATTCCTCTGCCGAAGCGGCTCATGCTAATAAGCCACACATGACGTACCGTCTTGACCCTGAAAAGGAGTGGCGGCCAGACCTTGTGGATATGGAGAAAAAGATACGAGCAAATAAAAACATTGCTGGCATTCTTATCATTAATCCGGATAATCCGACGGGGTTTGTATATCCTCAAGAAACAATACGGGCTATAGTCGCACTCGCAAAGAAATATAAGCTTTTTATCGTTTCTGATGAAATTTATTCGAACCTTGCGTATGAAGGAAGCGGAATGCGCAAACTGGCATCGGTTATTGGCACCGTTCCGGGTATCGCTATGCGGGGAATCTCGAAAGAGTTTCCATGGCCAGGTGCAAGGTGCGGATGGATTGAGTTCTATAATCGAGGCAAGGACAAAAATTTTGATCGGTATGCGCGCTCAATCGTGGATTCAAAAATGCTTGAAGTGTGTTCGACGACGCTTCCTCAAAAAGTGTTGCCGAAAGTGATGGGGGATCCCCGCTATTACCCCTATTTAGCAGCGCGTACACGCCATTACGAAGAACGTGCAGAGTATGCTCACGGGATACTTTCTAAAATCCCAAATATTATCGTTCACAAACCGCGTGGCGCATTTTATATGACGTGTGTGTTCCGGAAGGGGGCTCTGAAGAAAAACCAAACGCTTCCGGTACGGGGCGATCTAAAAAAGTTCATCGAGTCATGTCTGACAAAGGCATCTTTGGATAAACGTTTTGTGTACTACCTCCTGGCTTCTACTGGTATCTGCGTTGTACCGCTCTCCTCCGGCTTTAACTCATCGCTCCAAGGGTTTCGGTTCTTGTTGTTGGAGCAGGATACCGATCGATTTAAAAAGACGATACATACGATAGCCAAAGCCATTTCTGATTTCGCAAAGTCTTGAGGAATTTCCTCATATAGAAAATGTCGACGCTATAGTAAGATGGTTGGCAGAAAAGATTCGCGAAAAGAAAATAAGGGCCTATAGTTCAGCGGTAGAACGCGTCCATGGCATGGACGAGGTCGGAGTTCGACTCTCCGTAGGTCCACAAAATTTAATCCTCTTAGGCTCTCTGGTATACTATCCGCATATGCTGCAAGAATTCAAACAGTTTTTGCTCCGCGGGAATGTCGTTGATTTGGCGGTCGGTGTCGTTATAGGAGCTTCTTTCGGTACTATTGTTACTGCGTTAGTACATGATCTGCTTACGCCGTTTCTCGCAGCCATCATCAAGGTGCCTGATTTTGGGGGATTATTTTTCACTCTCAATGGCAGCAAATTCATGTATGGACACTTTATTAATGCTCTCATATCGTTTGTGCTCATAGCGGCTGCCGTGTTCTTTTTTATTGTGAAGCCAATGAATATGCTTATCTCTCGATCTCGAGGGGAAGCTCCTGCAGATCCCACAACGAAAAAATGTTCGGAATGCATAAGTGAAATACCTATTGCCGCGAAACGTTGTATGTATTGCACACAGATTGTTACCTAGGAAATACAAAACCCCGCTAAAAGCGGGGTTTTGTATGCGTTCTGCATCAGTTTAGCTCAAATGCGCCGAGACAAGCTTTGTCATCTCAAACATTGTTACTTCGCTCTTGCCGCCAAATATTGCCTTCAACTTATCATCGGAAAGAATATTCCGCTTATTCTTTGGGTTCTGAAGACTATTCTTCTTAATGTATACCCAAAGCTGCTTAACGACTTCGGTTCTTGGCATCGGGCCTTTGCCTACGACCGCTTCAAGTTCAGGTGAAAGGGTAAGCGGTTTCGAGAGAGCTGCGTTTATTGCCATAGTGAATGTAATTCTATTAATACTAATGGACTGATCTAGTATATAGCACATATTGCCCTTTGTTTGCTAGGGTGTGGGCAATGAGCACAAAGACGTCTTGAGATGACTGTCCCTCCTGTATTATTGCACAAAGCATAAAAGGCAGTCATACTGGGGGGGTATGGCTTTTGAAGGTAACGGGGTCGACATCGTTTCTCCGCGGCGCACGGTACCGCACTATCACGGCGACGAGGTCCGAACGCTTTTCTTTGTGAGCGCTATTGTTCTTGTTGTTGCGCAGTCTACTGGTGCTGAACTCCCGCTTTCCTCGGTCGGTACGGTGGCTTCTGCTGTTGTGTTGGTGATTATGGCCGGTATTACGAATCCGGCGCAATATGGAATCCACTTCATGAATGCCCTTATTTCGGTATCGGGAGCACTCTTGTTTGGTATAACGGCTATCGATAAGTATCGTGCGGGAATGCGCTTGTTGGACTCTTCTTTCGTCTACGTGGAAGTGCTTGCGCTCTTCTCACTCTCGGCCCTCTACTTCACCACACGGACAATTCGTGGACTCTTACAACGCCCGAAGCTTTCCTGATTCTATATTCCTATGTCTGTCCAAAGTTTTCTTCTTAATCAATATGCCAAGTGGAAGTTAAAGGATGTGCCGGAGGCGCAGCGCGAGCAGATGACTGCACTCATCACAAAAGACCCACAACTTTTTAAAAAGATTGGTGAAGAGATTGAGCGTCGTAAGAAGGGCGGCGAAGGTGAAACGAAGGCGGCGATGGAAGTAATGAAGAAATACCGTACCGAGCTCACTGCGCTCATGCAGAAATAAGGGTTGCGCAAAAGCTAAAGTAGCCTTAGGGTGCTTATAATGTTGAAAATAGGAATTGTCGGATTGCCAAACGTGGGGAAATCCACGCTTTTTAATGCTCTTACGAAAGCGAGCGTGCCGGCCGAGAATTATCCTTTTTGCACGATCGATCCTTCAGTTGGAGTGGTCGGCGTTCCTGATGCCCGACTCGCAATGCTCGCTAAATTTTCGTCGAGCGCAAAAGTCATTCCCGCTGCAATAGAATTCGTCGATATCGCTGGACTAGTGAAAGGTGCCGCAACAGGCGAAGGCTTAGGGAATCAATTTCTTGCGAATATTCGTGAGACCGATGCAATCCTCCAAGTTGTTCGTTTTTTTGACGACCCGAACGTGCTACATGTTGATGCAAATATTGAGCCCTACAAAGACATTGAGATCATAAATATGGAGCTCGTACTCGCCGATGCGGAACAGGTGCGTAAACGTCGCGATAAACTCGCCCGCGATATAAAAGCTGGCGACAAAGACGCAAGCGTCGAGGATGCGGCGCTTGCTAAGCTTGAAGAAGGCTTTTCAGCGGGAAAGCTTGCGCTTCACGCGGGACTCTCGTCGGAAGAGCAGAAGCGCGTCGAGTATTTGAATCTTCTCACGATGAAGCCGATCCTCTACGCACTCAACCGGAAAAGTGGAGGGAAAAATCTGGATGAGCTTAAAGACGGTCGTGCACAACGAGCGTACGATCTCATCAAGACGCTCGGGGGGCGTTATGTTTTCGTGGATGCTGCTACCGAGCGCGAACTGAACGATGTCTCCGACGTCGATCGTGCCGGATTCCGCGAGGAGCTCGGAGTTTCTGAAGATGGGCTTGCCGGTCTCATCAGAGGTGCGTATGAGACACTCGGCCTTATTTCATTCTTTACGACGGGAGCTGATGAAACACGTGCATGGACGATCAAGGAGGGAAGTACGGCGCCGATAGCTGGTTCAGCTATCCATAATGATTTTTTGGAGAAGTTCATTCGCGCCGAAGTTGTTGCCACTGATGACTTGCTTGCTGCCGGCAGTTACGCAACTGCACGCGAAACAGCAAAAGTTCGTACCGAAGGGAAGGAATACGTTGTCAAAGATGGTGACGTTATGGTGTTTCTCCACGGGTGATTTTTTTTAAGGCCTGTTTATGGTATAATCCACCTCATGGATAAACCAAAAACAACAGCAAAAGATTTTTTCCTATGGGCAGGAGCGATGATTACGTTCTATTGGAGCATCATCGCTACAATTTTACTTATACTCAATTACATTGACTATACGTTTCCAAACGCGCTTTCGTATCTGCCGGCCAATCCGTATGAGAGCGGCATTAGCAATGAGATGGCATCGATTATCGTTCTGCTTCCGCTCTACATGTTCCTTATGCATCTTATACGGAAAGATGCGGCTCGTGACCCTTCAAGGAACGAAATCTGGGTACGCCGATGGGCAATCATACTGACGCTCTTTGTTGCAGGTGTCGCGATAGCGATCGATCTCATCATGCTTCTCACCACATTCTTAAGCGGAGAGGAATTGACGATAGCATTTTTGCTTAAAGTGCTTGTTGTTCTTCTTGTTGCAGCTGGAGTCTTCATGCATTTCATCGCTGATTTGAAAGGGTACTGGGATATGTTTCCAATGCGCAAGCAAGCAGTGAGTGTCAGTGTGGCAGTGCTCGCGGTTGTGGTGATAGGCGCAGGCTTCTTTATCGTCGGTACGCCAGGGCAAGCTCGCCTCGCACGCTTTGATGTGCAAAAGGTAAATGACTTAGTAAGTATGCAGTACCAGGTTACCTGTTATTTCCAGGCAAAGCAGAAGTTGCCTGCCACACTTGCCGATCTCAATAATCCTCTTGGGTGTGGCTCCACACCAGTTGATCCTCAAACCAATGAATCGTATGTATATGAGGCGACGGGCAAGCTCTCATTCAAACTATGCGCAGTATTTAATGCAGAAGGTCGCGGGAATCAAGACATGTATCTTGAACGCACTATACCAATGCCAGTGGGCAGCAAAGGAATACAGCAAGATAATTGGCAGCACGATAGCGGGCAAGTCTGTTTTGATCGAACTATTGATCCAAGCTTCTTCCCACCGCTCAAGTAAGTGTTTTTAAGTCGGGACCCACTGCTCGATTATATGGGGTATGACCACAGCGAAATAGAGAAAAAAGCCCAAGAGAAATGGGCGACCTTGAATCTGTATGAGACAGATCTCAAAGATGACTCAAAAGAGTCGTACTATCTTCTTTTTGAGTTCCCTTATCCCTCAGGCGATCTACATATCGGGCATTGGTATGCCTACGCGATAACCGATGTCTACGCGCGTCTATTGCGTATGCGCGGGAAAAACGTTCTATTTCCGATAGGGTTTGATGCATTCGGTTTGCCAGCGGAAAATGCCGCGATGCGGAATGGCGCCGATCCAGCCATATGGACAAGAGCGAATATCGAGCGGATGAAGACACAGATCCGCTCGATGGGCACCTCGGTCGATTGGTCGAAAGAAATCATTACCTGCGATCCAAGTTACTACCAGTGGACGCAATGGCTTTTTGGGAAGCTTTTCGAACATAAACTCGCGGAGCATCGCGAGGCAGCGGTCAAATGGTGTCCGAAAGACCAAACAGTACTCGCCAACGAGCAGGTCGTTGACGGTTGCTGCGAACGATGTGGCACGGCGGTCGAGGAGAAACGGCTTACGCAGTGGTTTCTTAAGATTACTGACTACGCGGAGCGGCTTCTCACAGGCCTCGATGCGCTTTCGTGGCGCGAGGAAATAAAAGAGGCGCAGCGGGCCTGGATTGGGAAGAGCGAGGGCGCCTACCTCACGTTTCCAATTGTCAGTCGCGACGAGAAGATAAAAGTATTTACCACACGACCGGACACTCTCTTCGGCGCGACCTACGTCGTACTTGCACCCGAACATCCTCTTATTGAAGGGTTTCGTAAATCCCTCATGAATGCGGACGAGGTATTTGAATATATCAAAGCGACGACGAAAAAGACCGAACGGGAACGCAGTGAAAATAAAGAGAAAACAGGTGTGAAGCTCGAAGGTATTTCAGCTATCAATCTCGCAACTAAAGAAGAGATTCCGGTGTATATTGCCGACTACGTCCTCGCGTCCTATGGTACTGGCGCCGTCATGGCCGTTCCTGCGCACGATGAACGCGACTTCGAATTCGCAAGAGAAATGAAGCTTCCTATCAAGGAAGTAATACTGCCTGAACGCATCGACAAGAGAAATCCACCACTACCAGGCAAGGAGAGTATTGCGCGTAGAAATGTACATGCATTTGTTCGCGATCCAAAGACCGGGAAGATCTTATGCTTGCGCTGGAAAAAACATCCATGGATTACCTTTCCTATGGGCGGAATTGAGGAAGGGGAAGATGTCATCGGGGCTGCAAAACGAGAAATCAAGGAAGAAACCGGCTATACGCATCTTAAAAATCCGAGAGTGCTTGGTGGAGAAGTGCGTGCAGAATATTTTGCTGCTCATAAGGACCAGAATAGGATCTCATTTACAACACTTGTCGCATTTGATCTGAAAGACGACAAGCAAGTGGCTATTGCATCCGAGGAATCAGATGCTCATGAAGTGTTTTGGGCTGATCCTAGTGAAGTAACCGCTGCGCACATGACACACGCTGAGATGGATGTATGGCTCACTCGACTTGCACATGAAAAAGAAGGTTCTGCGTTTACGGAATCAGGGGTATTGGCCAACTCAGGTGAGTTTAATGGCAGACGAAGTGAGGAGGTGAAATGGGAAATTGTGCAATTCGTCGGTGGAGAAAGAACGACCCAGTACCGCCTGCGTGATTGGCTCATTTCTCGACAGCGCTATTGGGGTTGTCCGATACCAATTGTTTACGACCCTGAAGGGAAGCCGCACGTTGTCCCCCCTGAGCATCTGCCATGGCTCTTGCCGACTGATGTGGACTTCAAGCCCACAGGTAAAGCGCCGCTCGCTTCTTCAAAAGAATTACAGGAGCGCGTTACACGTATTTTTGGCGAAGGATGGACACCGGAATATGACACGCTCGATACGTTTATGGACTCTTCATGGTATTTTCTCCGCTATCTTGATCCGAAAGACGCTCATGATTTCTCTGATAGTGTGCTTATGAAGAAGTGGCTGCCAATCAACCGATACTCCGGGGGAAGTGAGCATACTACGATGCACCTCCTCTATGCGCGTTTCTTCATGAAAGCGCTCTACGATCTCGCACTTGTGCCGGTTGAGGAACCATTTATCGAGCGCTTCAATCGCGGACTCATCATGGGTCCCGATGGACAGAAAATGAGCAAGTCAAAAGGGAATGTCATTAATCCAGATGATTTCGTGAAAGAATATGGTGCGGATGCAGTGCGTATGTACCTCGCCTTTATTGGTCCTTACAACGAGCCCGGAAGTTATCCTTGGAATCTAGACGGCGTTGCGGCTATACGAAAATTTCTTGAACGAATTATACGTCTTGTCGAGCGAGTACAGGACATGAGCGAAATTCGTTCGACGCTGGCACTGGCACTTGCCCGGGCGAGCCACAAAGTTTCGGAAGACGGTGACAAGTTTAAGTTCAATACCAGTGTCGCAGCTCTTATGATACTTATGAATGAATTTGAGACTGCCACGATTGTTCCGAAATCTGCTTTTGCCTCTCTTGTGATCATGCTTGCGCCTTTTGCTCCGCATCTTGCTGAGCATCTTTGGGAGCGAATTGGAGGAAAGGGGAGTGTGCATCAAGCCGCATGGCCTGTCTTTCCTCAAGTAATCACTAATGAATACGAAGTCGTAGTGCAGGTAAACGGCAAACGACGTGGTTCGATACTGCTGGCTATCGACGCGACTGAATCAGATGCTGTTATTGCCGCTCGCGCAGTGCCGACTGTAGAGGTATCTCTTGGTGGAAAGGAGCCTCGACGCGTTGTCTATGTAGCGGGTAAAATCGTCAATCTTGTGGTGTAAATATACTGCTATTGACTCTTTGAGAGGTAATTGCTATAAATTATACCACATGGTCAAGTCTATCCAGACAAAAAAGGAGCGGAAGGAGGGCATAATCGTACCCTCTAACTTTTCCTTTGATAGTGCCGCGCTTGTAAAAAGTCTTTTGGCTTCTGCACCGGAGCGAGCGCGCGAAGTTCTTATTCGGCGTTTCGGTCTTGGCAGTAATCCCACTCGCGAAACGCTCGAGGCGATAGGCGATCGTTCGAGTATCACCCGTGAACGTGTCCGACAGATCGAGGCGGCTGGACTTGATGCGATACGGGCAAGTAAGGCTTTCGCCGAGGCGAAAAAATCATTTGAGGAGATTGTTCAATATGTAGGTACTCTTGGCAGAGTCGTGCCTGAAGAAGAGTTGTTTGTTTTGCTTGGCAAAGATGAGAAGACTCGCAATCGGTTTCGTTTTCTTCTCATGATTGATTCGGCATTTTTCCGCGAGCGCGAGACGAACGATTTTCTTGCGCGTTGGCATATCGATCACACGACCGCGAAACATATTCACGATGCGCTTTCAAAACTTTATGCATCGCTTTCTGATACAGATGTTGTTTCCGAAGGAAAGATGCTCGATCTTTTCCTCGAGGAACTCAAGGGCGTGAATGACGCATACAAGAATGAAGAGGTGCTAAAGCGTTGGCTCTCTCTGTCAAAGCACATCAGTAGCAATCCGCTCGCCGAGTGGGGTCGTGTGACGGCTCCCGCAATTCGTATCAAAGGTATTCGTGATTATGCCTATCTTGCGGTAAAACGTCAGGGTTCTCCAATGCATTTCTCCGAGGTTGCTTCAACCATCGGCTCGATTTTCTCAAAGAAAGCACACATCGCAACGACGCATAATGAGCTTATTAAAGATCCACGCTTCGTGCTTGTAGGTCGCGGACTCTATGCGCTCACCGAGTGGGGTTATACGCCGGGTGTTGTGCGCGACGTCATTCGTGAGGCACTCAAGGAAGAGGGTCCGATGAAGAAGGATGAGATCGTCAAGCACGTAAAGAAAGCACGTTTCGTGAAGGACAATACCATTCTTGTGAATTTGAACGATCCGCGCTATTTCAAGCGCCTTAAAGACGGACGATATTCAGCTGTTTAAAAAACGACGCCACCAGCGTCGTTTTTTACTACCAAGCGAGCTGAGTAACAAATGAATGTCTTCATTCATTTGTTCGAGGCGAACGCCGGGAGAAAAGCTTCTTTACTACCAAGCGAGCTGAGTAACAAATGAATGTCTTCATTCATTTGTTCGAGGCGAACGCCGGGAGAAAAGCCTCTTTACTACCAAGCGAGCTGAGTAACAAATGAATGTCTTCATTCAGAATACTCCGTTTGTTGTGCAGCGTGGATGGCGGGACGGGTTGTTTTATTGGTATACTTAGCTTATGTTATCGTTCTTTCAGGATATTTTTACAGAAAAATTCGGTATTCGCTTCACTGCGTGGCCGCTTTTTATATTTGGCGCGATACTTCTCGCAAATGCCTTCCTATGGATGCCCGATACCGTTTCTCTCGCTATCTCCCTCGCCCTCTCCCTTGCGCCAGTATGGTTGCCGTTTCTACTTGTCGGTGGAGCAGTGAAGCTTTGGTACATCTGGCAACGAGGGGAGTTCATTGCTTCCCAGGGATATGTACTTCTTGAAATAAAACCGCCGCGCAATCTCGTAAAAACACCGCTTGCCATGGAGCCATTCCTTTCGAGTTTGCATCTTACGGGAGGCGAATCGGATTGGTATAAGCTTCTTATCGGCGGCACGCGACCTAATTGGTCGCTTGAAATAGCCTCTCTTGAGGGGCAGGTACATTTTTTCGTATGGACGCGCATAAAACTTCGCGAGATCGTCGAAGCGCAGTTATATGCGCAATATCCGGGAGTACAGGTAACCGAAGCTCCTGATTACAGCCGGCTCATTTCTGCGACGCCAGAAGAGTGGAATATTTGGGGTTGTGATTATAAAAAAGAGAGAAAAGATCCTTTGCCAATTAGGACGTATGTTCAATACGGGCTCGACAAAGTCCAGAAGGAGCCGGAACAGATTGATCCTCTTGCGAATATTATTGAGTTCATGAGTTCCATTGGGAAGGGCGAGTACCTTTGGCTCCAGTTTGTCATACGCGCTCACAAAGGCGAGAAATACAACAAACTCAACAAAGATGGTGATGCATATACTTGGAAAGATGAGGCCAAGAAACTTATCGAAGAAGTTCGCGAAGAAACGCACGAAAAAGTTACTGATCCAGAGACTGGTAAAGAGGTGCTCGGATTTCCTAATCCCACCAAGGGCCAATTGGATAAAATATCCGCCATAGAAGAAAACATCGCGAAACTCGCTTTTGATGTCGGCGTGCGTTGTATATACCTTACTCGACCGAAAAACTTCAGTCTTGCGAGGGTAATGCACATGATTACTCTCTTTAAACCATTTAACAGCGAGGTATGGAACAGTATCAATTCAACTGGCTGGTTGAAAAATTTTGCGAATTTTCCATGGGAATATCATGCGGATAAAACTAAGGATCGTTTTCGTCGGAGACTTGTCGAAGTCTATCGTCGCCGACAATTCTTCTACGATCCCTTTTTTAAGGGAAGTTTGTCCCCGCATAAAATAATGGTAATGAGTACTGAGGAGCTTGCGACCGTCTTCCATATTCCATCGAGTTCTATTGAAGCACCGGGACTCACGCGCATACGTTCGGCGACCGGCAAAGCCCCTGTTAATCTTCCGATGTAACTCACATGGATTTTTTGAAACGACAAAACCCATGGATGGTAGCGTTTGTGGCTGCAGTATTTCTCGTTGTCGTCTATCAAGTATCGTTTGCGGCGCCCGCAAGTTTTCCTTCGGGAAGCATTACGACTATTGTTCGTGGGGCCTCTGCTCCGTTTGTTGCTAGCCAGCTTGCTGAGGAGCATATCATCGCACATCCTTCACTTCTGCTTTTCGTTTTACGGGTCTCAGGTGCAAGTTCTCACATACAAGCAGGGACTTATTATTTTGAGAAACCGCAAAATGTATTCGTTGTTGCCTATCGGATTGTAAAGGGCGCTCACGACCTTCCTCCGGTGCGCATCACTTTCCCCGAAGGAGTGACGGTGCGCGAGGTAGCAATTAAAATCGAAGACGCATTTCCCGGCATAAATAAGAAGGACTTTATTGCAGAGGCGCAGAAATACGAAGGATATCTTTTCCCTGATACGTATCTTCTCCCACCTTCCTCAGATGCTGCGTCAATAGTGTCTTTGATGCGCGCAAATTTTGATACCAAGATAGCGACATTGACCAATGAAATTGCCGCTTCGGGCCGTTCACTTTCCGATATTGTCATCATGGCGTCGCTCCTTGAGAAAGAAGCGCGCACGACTGAAAGTAGGCGCATGGTCGCCGGCATTCTCTTTAATCGTCTGAAGATTGATATGCCGTTACAAGTTGACGCAGTCTTCGGCTACATTTTCAACCGCGATACCTACTCACCTTCATATGCGGACTTAAAAGTTAATTCGCTTTATAACACGTATATCCATAGAGGTCTCCCGCCGGGACCGATAGCCAATCCTGGTCTTGATTCTCTTCAAGCGGTGCTGCGTCCAGCAAAAACGAACTATTTGTACTACCTTACGGGAAAAGATAATCTGATGCACTATGCTACGACCTACGCCGATCACCAAGCTAACCAAAAAAGGTATTTAGATTAGAATACTACACATGGATGTACGAGGGGAAAATATATACGTAGGCCTTTCGGGAGGCGTTGATTCTGCTGTTTCAGCAGCGCTTTTGGTGCGCGCTGGGGCAAAAGTAACGGGTGTATTTATCAAGGGATGGTATCCGCCAGGACTGCCCTGTACTTGGGCGAGTGAGCGCAGGGATGCGATGCGGGTCGCAGCACGGCTCAAGATACCGTTCCGTACGCTCGACGCAAGCACTGAGTATAAAAAGAGTGTCATTGACTATCTGCTCGCCGAATATCGTGCTGGGCGCACGCCGAATCCGGACATCATGTGCAACAAGGAAGTAAAGTTCGGTGCATTTTATCAGTATGCGAAATCTCTCGGAGCGGACACTATCGCGACGGGGCACTATAGGAGCGGCGAGAAAGACCAGAGCTATTTCCTCTCTGCTGTGCCAAAAGAAATTTTAGCCGCTACAGTATTTCCGGTAGGGAATATGGAGAAGAGCGAGGTGCGTGCACTTGCGAAACGATTTAATTTGCCGGTGGCTCGGAAGAAAGATAGCCAGGGAGTCTGTTTTCTCGGGAGCGTATCGATTGAAGAATTCTTGAAAAGTGAATTTGGCGTTCAGCCCGGATATGCCAAAAATGAAAAGGGCAATATCGTTGGTCAACATGATGGAGTTCTTCTCTTCACGCTTGGACAACGTATTGCTCTGCGAGAGACGAACGAAGCCGGTCCATGGTTTGTTCTTAGGAAAGATGTCGAGAGAAATGAGCTCACGGTAGGGAAAACACGGTCTGGAAGCATCGAGAATGTGTCCGGGGAAATTTCGTTCAGTAATGCCAATTGGTTCACTGAACCGATTGGTGCCGTAGAGGCGCAATATCGTTATCGAGGTCCCCGTGTGCAAGGATATATTAAAGAAAATTCTTTTGTTAGCAGCGAGCTGCTTCCTGAAATCCCTACTCCCGGACAATCCATTGTTTTCTACCAAAAAAACGAATTAGTCGGAGGAGGAATTATTAATGTATTCCCTGGAAAAACTGACTTTCACAGAAATTCATAGTTCAAATGGCATTGTAAACAAAACTTATCAACACGCCGCGTCTACTTTCCCAAGAAAGCATCGTATACTTCGAGCATATGACCAACCGCATCCTTCCACAAATCGCCCTCGTTACAGGAACTCTTCTATTCTCTCTCGGGATTCAGACGTATGCCCAAACATGGAGTGCCCCAACAGCCTCTCCACCAAATAGCAATGCGTACGCCCCACTCAATACTAGTCCCGCAGCACAAATAAAAACTGGTGGTCTTCTTCTCAACACAGGTGGCGCAATCAACGGTCTCATCGTGCAAAACGGCAATGTCGGCATTGGAACGACAAGTCCCACTGCAAAACTCGATGTTCAAGGATACGTGAAGGGAACGGGTCTGTGCATAGGCAATGATTGCAGAACTTCATGGGCAGCACCGAGATACACGACTCGTAATTCGGCAACTGTTCAAAACCGTAGTGTATCCGTTGCGTGCCAGATTAATGAGGCTATGACGGGAGGGGGATGCAATTGTCAGGATACTGCCAGTGGTGGGGATTCTTCGGCATATGGAGGATATCCGTCTGGTAACGGATGGACTTGCCCGAATACTACTGCTAGTGGATGCGGAAGAAATACAGCATACGTACGTTGCGTTAGCTACTAATTGTACTAAGTCAACGTGTTGTGGTAAGCGCTTGGTATCAAGGTCCAGCATCTCACCGAGTATAGCCTTCTCGTATCGATTCATACGGTGTGCCCCTTTACGGACGAGATTCTCAATTGCCTGAACACTAGAATCATACCGCGCCTCTTGCGCTTTCAATGAGCTTCGCTGACCACAGAAAGTATCAACAACCCGATACTAACGTACACGGGTCAGCGAGAAATGGTATTATTGTCCCATGAACCATACTCGTCTTCTTGTTGCTGCAACTATCATTGCACTGGTGGTCTTTGTTAGTTTCGTGCTTTCAGTCCCACGCACGAATGATACTGAGGAAACAGTGACGACGCAGAGTGTTCCGATGACACCTCTTGTCACGATACGCGACTCGTTTAAAAAAGGCTTGCACACGATTACCGGCTCGATTGAAGCCCCAAACGCTTGTACTAGCGTGAGCGCAGAAGCAAGTGTTACGGGTGATGCGACAAGTACACAGAGTATACTCGTTGCGATTGCCATGTCCGCCGATGAGGGTATTTGTCTCCAGCTCCCGACTTCCGCTACTTTCGAGACATCGGTCGAAGCTCCGGCAGGTCTGCCGCTCATTGTAACGGTGAATGGAACAACGGCGACTACAAGTGCTCCGTAACTTTTTAATTACAAAACTCCATGACATCGTCAGTCGTTATTGTCAAAGCCGACGGATCAAGTGAATTATTTGATCCGGAACGGCTCGTGAGCTCGCTCCGGCGCTCTGGTGCGGGCGAGCATGCCGCAGAGCGTATCGCAGAGACAATTACGAATACGATCGCACCAGGCACTTCCTCAAAGGAAGTCTATACGCGGGCCTTTGCGCTTTTGCGCAAGGAGGCGCGTCCGGTTGCCGCTCGCTATGCGTTGCGGCGCGCGCTTCTTGAGCTCGGTCCGACCGGCCATCCATTTGAGGACTTCATCTCGCATCTCTACCGTGCAGAGGGTTGGCAAGTTGAAACACGTAAGATAATAAAAGGAAAATGCGTATCGCACGAAGTCGATTTCTATGCATCGAATCGGGAGCGGAATACTTTTATTGCTGCCGAATTGAAGTATCATAATGATCCTGGTTATAAAACCGATTTAAAAGTCGCACTCTACGTCAAGAGTCGTTTTGATGATATTTTCAATTGTGATTCCGCTGTCCGCTTGTGCCCGATTGACCGCGGTCTTTTGGTTACCAATACTAAGTTTACCTCCGAAGCTATCGCTTATGCAGAATGTTCGGGTGTAGAACTCCTCGGGTGGGGGTATCCGGCAGAGAATGGTCTTTTTGCTCGTATGAGCCGTGCACATGTGTACCCTATTACTACATTGACCTGCCTTTCGAACGCTGAAAAACGGATCCTTATCGAGAGTGGCATTATTGCAGTTGATGAAATCATACGAGATCATCGTGCGCTTGATCCGCTGCGTCTCACTCCGGAGCGAGTGGGCAAGATCCTTGCTGAAGCAGAAGGTCTTCTTGAGCTTTCAAACGGTCTTCATGGTACTGTTCCCGTATGAAAGGATACTTCTCCGTAAACTCTTTTATCGCCGGCATTATGTTCGGCATCCTGCTCACAGGCGCTTGGTTCTTTAGCGACAGCTTTACTCCGGCACCATCCCCCTCTTCCTCTGCTGATACGACGATTGAAATGCAAGAAGGAGGCTCAGTATCCGTTGGGCCCCAGTCTGCGGGCAATACGGCTGTCGTCGAGTCGGTTACTGTGCCACCACCAGGTGTGTGGGTCGCAGTGCGGGAAGTCGTGGACGATGAACTTGGGAATGTGCTAGGTGCCGCACGGGTGAAAGGTCCAAGAAGCAACGTTTCCATTCCTCTCTTACGCGCAACCGAACCGGGACGAACATATGCAATTCAATTATATCGAGATGATGCGGGGGGAGTGTTCGATGTAACGACGAACAGTATATACGTTGATTTTGATACGGGGATGCGTGTGGTTACCTATTTCACAACCGCTGAGTGATAGCTATGGCATTCGGCGGGTATAAACTCAAATGGGAGAAAGGAAGATTTAATCCATCCTCACGGGAACCGTATGTGATTTCTCGATCGAAGATAGATCGATTTCTCGAGTGCCCCCGCTGCTACTGGCTCGAAGCTCGCTACGGCATCGGTCGTCCTGACTCTCCGCCCTTTACGCTCAACAACGCGGTTGACGAACTATTTAAACGCGAGTTCGACGTCCGCAGAGCTGCAGGCGAGCCGCATCCGCTCATGAAGAAGTATGGCATCGACGCGATACCGTATGCGCACGAGAAGATTGAGGAGTGGCGTGACGCGCTTAAGCGTGGGGTACGGTATCACGATACGGAAAACAATCTCATTGTACGTGGCGGTATTGATGATGTTTGGGTAAATCCCACTGGGGAGCTCCATGTCGTCGATTATAAAGCGACGGCTGGGAAGAAGGAGGTTACGCTTGAAGATGAGTGGAAGATTCAGTACAAGCGTCAGGTCGAAGTCTATCAATGGCTCTTTCGTCGGAACGGGTTTACGGTCTCACCGATCGCATACTTTGTCTACGCAAACGGGTTGAACGACAAAGAAGCGTTCGATGGAAAACTTGAATTCGAAATTACTATTCTGCCGTACGAGGGTGATGATTCTTGGGTACCAGACACGCTTAAGGTTTTGAAAGCTTGCTTGGTTTCCGATGCCATCCCTAAGTCCGGCGCGCATTGCGAATATTGCCCATATCGCGAAAATGCCGGTAAAATGCTACTCACTCTTCATCAGAATGGCAAAAAGAAGAAGTAAAAACTCTGGTGTTATAGTTTTGCAGTTGAAGTCGCAAGAGCTCCTTTTGGAAATTGCTTTTCAAGGTCGGCCAGGGAAGTAAATCCGTAGAACACTTTACCGTTGATGACAAAAGCGGGCAGGGAATCCTGCACCTTGGTAACTTGGATGAGAGTTTTTAGGGCGCCAAGATCGAGATTGTAATCAAAAGAGTAGACACGTAGTTTTGGATACGTATCGCGCAAGTAGGAGAGAGCATAGCCCGCTTTATCGCAGTCGTCGCAGTCGCCGGCATTGCTGTAGAAATAAAGCACCATCACAGGCGGTTTTGCACCGCATGCGGCAGCAAGCTGTTTGGTAATGAGATAGTCACGAATTTCAAGCAGAGAGTATTGATTTTTCAGTTGCAATACCTGAGGATTATCACTACCGAGTTGATTTTCGGTGTATGCGAGCCGGGTACCCAAATCTGCGAGTTCACCGGTCAGAGTAGTTGAGGATGCGGTACTGTCACAGGGCGCCGCTGTGAGCAAAGAAAACTGTGTATCAAGAGAGAGTATCTCTATCGAAATTTTGTCCTGTATTGCCGAAATCTCGGTAATACGAGCTTGGTTCAAATAATTAATAGCGTATGCAACCGTACTCACGAGTGCAATCGTGATACCGAGTGCTATCAGGGCATTTCGTGCAGCAAGGGGCATAGCTTAGTAGCGCCAACCGCGGCGTTTGCCGCGAGCGACGTCGCTTGTTGCCCGTATGAGCCACAACGGTGCGATAAACGCGTAGAGAAGAGCATAGGAAGCGATGCTAAACGGCAGATTTCCCGGTGTCTTTGAGATGTTCTTTCCGATCGTAATCAAGGTAAATGAGGCGAGCATAGTAGTGAAGGCGAGAAGCAAATACACACTTGCGGGGAAATAGAACCAATCGAACGAACCGTGTGGCAGTATTGCGTACGAGAGTGGAATGCCGGCGCGGATCTCAATCGCGGCAGAAGCGTGTTGGACAATTTTGAAAAGCACAATCGAAAAAAGCATGATACCGCTGCCAATCGAAAGCAGAGCGCTTGGCAGAACGAGCATGCCGAGAGTCCCATGCTTATAACTACCAATGAGTCCGCGGTATTCCCCCAGAATATTACGGAGGAATCCAGAGGTCCAACGTGTGCGCTGTTTAATGAGTTTAAAGAGGGTGTCGGGCGCCTTAGTATACACACGTGCGCGCGGTGCATTCTCAATTTTATATCCTGCCTGTTGAATGCGAAGCGCCATTTCCATATCCTCAGTCTGATGCCCATATCGGAAACCGCCGAGCTCGTTCACAATAGAGCGTCGATAGAAAGAAAAAGGTCCTGGGGTAACGTAAAGACCGTTAAGCGAGGAGAGTGAATGTCGAAGCGAGATACCGAAAGTGTATTCGGCATTTTGCATATATTGCAATATGTTATTTGGACGGTGTACTGACATGGCAGCGGTTGCCGCAGCGACGTTTGCGTCCACGAAGCAGGCCACTATCTCGCGTAACGCATCTGGCTCGACGAAAGAGTCGGCGTCGAGGCAGCCGACAATTTCAGCCTGAGTTGCTGCAATACCAGCATTTAGCGCTGTGTGCTTACCGCCATTTTCTTTGTGGATAATACGCACGTGTGGGTGATGTGCGAATTTCTGCATGACGGACGAAGTTGCATCGGTGGAACCGTCGTTAACAAGAATGATTTCAAGCTTCTCCTTTGGGTATTCAAGAGCAAGGAGCGATTCGCAAGTGGACGCGAGAGTCGTCATTTCATTCCAGCAGGGTACGATGACAGCAACGGTAGGAATTGTTGTGTTTAGTGTCCGCGCGCGGGCTTCGCGCGCGGGCTTCGAGAGTAATGTCACTAGGATGAACGACTCAACGAATATAGCGACAAAAAGGAAAGGATATGCGAACGTTTCGAGACCCATAATGGCGCAATTCTAGCACAATCTGCTATATTTGGGCTATGAGCCAGCCGTCGGGTCGTCTCCACCCCATTTCTATTGCTATCCGCGATATAGCGGACATCTTCGGTCGTATGGGATTCGGTATCGCTTACGGTCCGGAACTTGAAGATGATTTCCATAATTTCACTGGCCTGAACATACCGCCGAATCATCCTGCGCGTGGTATGCAGGACACTTTTTGGGTTAAGGATGAGAAAGATGCTGTTTTACGCACACACACGACCTCGGTGTCTGTACGCGAACTTGAAAAGCTTGCTCAAAGAGGCGGAAATGAAATGCGTCGCATCATGCCGGGCAAAGTCTTTCGCAACGAAGCGACTGACGCCACGCATGAGGCGCAGTTCTATCAGGTTGATGGTTTTGCCGTGGGTCCTACGGGTTCAGTAACTCTTGCACACCTGAAGGGCGTGCTTATAAGTTTTTATCGTGAGTACCTTGGTATGGATGCAAAGATTCGTTTTCGTCCGAGCTTCTTTGGCTTCACTGAGCCGTCGGTCGAGGTGGATGTTTGGTTCGAAGCACCCGGCAAAGAAGGGCGCTGGCTTGAGATGAGTGGTGGCGGAATGTTCCATCCGAACGTAATCCGCGATGCCGGACTTGATCCGAAGAAGATAGGCGGCTTTGCGTTCGGCGGCGGGCTCGAACGACTGCTTATGGTGAAGTACGGGATTCCAGATGTTCGCTTGTTTCATTCAGGCGATGTCCGATTCGTATATGGATTTGAGGAGAACATAAAATGAAATGAAAATTTCTCGCAATGATCTCCAGAAATATTTCATAGCCCCACTGCCGAGTACGACGGCGATTGCGGACGCCTTTACCTTTCATTGTTTCGAAATTGAAGAAATCGAGGGCGACGTCCTGGATATAAAAGTTCTCACGAACCGAGCTGCTGATTGTAATTCAGAAGCAGGTATCGCGGTTGAACTCTCAGCGATCCTTGACCTGCCTCTCAAGAGTCAATCCACGAACGGTTTTTCCGATAAAATAATAGAAGTTTCGCTTTTGCGTATTAACGAAATCCTCGGGGCTGACTTTTCGGAAGCAGAAGTTGAAGACGTATTTCGCCGACTTCATTTCCGCGTTGAAAAAAATGGAAACGTATTTCGTGTGGCCGCGCCTCTTCCGCGCCTCGACATCGAGATCCCCGAAGACGTGGCTGAAGAGGTTGGACGTATTCTTGGCTATGACCGTGTTCCGGAGACCGAATTCCCGCCCATTTCCGGGACACCTGACCAGGCGCGCTATCGCGGTATCGAAAAAATGAAAGATCAGCTCGTCGAGCAAGGATTCATCGAAGTTTCGACACAGTCCTTTACTACAAAGGGCGACGTGTACCTCGCCAATCCACTCGACAAGACGAAGCCTGCGCTCCGCACGTCGCTTGAAGAGAATTTGCAGAGTGCGCTTGAGCGTGCAAAACAATATGCGCCACTCGTGCTCCCACCGAAGCAATCAGTGAAATTATTTGAAGTCGGAACTGTTTTCCCAAAAAAGGGAGAATATCTTGAGTTGCGCATGACTGAGCGGGTCAAAGAATGGGGCGACGCAGCAGGAAGCTCAGATAATCTTTCCGTAGCGAGACTTGAAGAGTATGGGAAGGATTACACACCTAAGCGGTATACGCTCAGCACCTATAAGCCGTTTTCAGTGTACCCGTTTATCACGCGCGACATCGCACTCTGGGTTTCGAATGGTACGGAAGTTTCCGTCATTGAGAGCCTCATCCAAGGGAATGCGGGCAAGCTCCTCATTCGTCTCGACAAATTCGATCAGTTCGAAAAAGAGGGAAAAGTTTCGTATGCTTTCCGACTCGTTTTCCAATCTATAGAGCGTACGTTAACCGATGAAGAGGTAAGTGGCATTATGGAGAGCATTGCTACCGTCCTCTCCGCAAAAGGTTACGAAGTTCGTTGATCGTCGTTGAATAGCAGAAAGCTAGAAGTTGCCAGCGAGACCTGGTAGGTACATCCCAATCATGCTCAAGGCAAGCAAGACGACAAAGACGATGGTAATTGCGCGTTTCATCCTGACAGAGTAGCAGAAATCCCGTGGCTGGCAACGCCAGCCACGGGATTTCTGTGCATTATTATTTTGGAACAGTTGTGATCATGTCCCTTTTGATGTCGGCGAAGGTGCCGCCGACTTTCTTGCCGGGATTTAAGATATTGAGCGGATCAAAAATCTCTTTCGTTTCGGTAAAGAGTGCAACCATCTCTCCGCCGAAGAGCATGGGGAGATAGGGTGTGCGGATGATACCGTCGTTGTGTTCTCCGGTCGTCGTCCCGCCCTCACTTATCACGAGCTCATAGACCTTGGGCGCGAGCTTAAGGACGACTTGGCGATTCTCCTCCTTAGAGAGGTCCATAAGCGGGATGATATGGAAGTTTCCGTTACCGACATGACCCGCAATGGTGTAGATGAAATGCGTTTTGTATTCGTCGAGGAGTGCATTTAGTTTCGGCAAAAATTCAGGGTAGCTTGAGGGCGGCACGACGAAGTCATCGATAAAGGGTGCGGCATAGAGGCCGTGCACATTTTTGCGCAGAAGTGCGAAGCTCTCTCTGCGTACGATCCAATATTTTTCGGACTCTTTCTCATTTTTTTCAACTTTTGCTTGCACGTGGAGGTCGCTAAGTGCCTCCTTCGCCGCCACGGCCTTCCTATCTGCTTCTTCGATAGTGTCTTCGGCAAATTCTGCCATGAGTATCATTTTTGGCACGCCGCCGGTGGCGACCATCGCCGCTTCAGGGATGAAGTCGACGCCGAGGCGTACGGCCTTTGCAAATCCCATTTGCGAGAGCATTCCGGGGAGGAATTTCACGGCAAGTGTGAAAGTATGATTGTCGTAGCTCTCAAAAGATTCCGGTTCTTGGACGAGGACGCGCTTTACAATCTCCGGAAGAATATTGAGTTCGTAGAGGAAGACGACGAGCATGGCACGATGCTCTTTCGGCTTTACAAGTTTGAGTTTTACTTTTGTCCAGAGGGCAAGGCTGCCCTGGGAGCCGCAGACGAGCTTCGCGAGGTTGAACATACCAGTTTTCTCATCGCGAATCCTCCAGAGACCATAACCAGCTGAGTTTTTAGAAACCTTTGGGCGGTGCTGTTCAATGAGTGTCGCGTTCTTAGTAATCAGAGCATCCATCTTTCTGTAAATATCGCCTTCAAGAGTCTGGAGTTTCTTCTTCTCTTCCAATTCTGTAGGAGTCAACGGTTTGAATGTCGTCTGTGTGCCGTCAGAGAGCACGACATCGAGCTCCTCGACATATCGCTCGGTCTGCCCGTATTTAAGCGTGCGTTCGCCGCCGGAATTATTGGCAACAATGCCTCCCATAGCAGCGATGCCGCGCGAGGCAGGATAGGAGGGGAGTATTAAATTCTTTTTTAGAGTTTCTTTTTCAAAATCGCGATAGTAGACGCCCGGCTCGGTGATGGCAAAGTCGCCGCCGATTTCGCCAATATGGTTCAAGTGTTTGGTGAACGACACTACGACACTCGTGGTGAGTGGTCCTCCGGTCATGTCAGTGCCGCCGGAGCGCGCAGCAAGCGAGACAGCCGCGCCCGCTTCGCGGGCGCGGTGCATTTCTTTCACCATCACGCTTACATCCTCCGCATCTTTTGGGTACACGACCAATTCCGGCATTCGCGTAAAAATCGATGTGTCGCGACTCGCCCCTTTCAGTATCGCCGCATCATCCGATACTTCTCCTTTCATTACACCCGCAAGCGCCTTTTTCAAATCATTCGTACTCATTCTCTTCAGTATATACTACGAATTAAAGCTTAAGACATGCGATGTTCTAAGTTTACAATAGGAAATTGCTAGACTAGTCTTAATCTATGGATCGTGAAGCATTTGAAAAATTGGTTGAGGAAGGATTTCTCCTTATCCCAGAGAAATTCCGCAAGAGGATACAGAATGTCGCTCTCTTGGTCGAGGATGAGCCGTCGAGTGAGGTGCGGCAACAAGAGGGCCTTTCTGCAGACGAGACGCTTCTCGGGCTGTATCAAGGCATCCCGGCAACCGAACGCGGCGATTCATACGGTATCGGGCCGACGATTCCGGACACTATTACACTTTTCAAATTATCGATAGAGGAGGCGGCAGCTGGTGTGCCAGAAGAGGTGCGAAAGATCGTCGCTGAGACAATCTGGCATGAATACGCCCACTATTTCGGAATGGACGAAGACGAGGTAAGATTTCGTGAAGAGGTGCGCGGAAAACAGAGAGAGTAAACATTGCCAACATATTTATGAAAACAACATCTATTCTGTATACAACAAGCATTCTTGTACTCATCATCGCAGGAGCGTGGTTCGGGCTCTCCCGCACAATAGGAAATCCTTCACTCGCTGTTCTCTCTTTTGAGGATTGCGTAAAGGAGGGGTATCCGGTCATGGAAAGCCATCCTCGGCAGTGCAGGACGCTGGATGGGAGAATATATGCCGAAGAGATACCTGAGAAAATTACCTATTTCAACGCGACCGCTAACAATATTATGGTCGAACTTCCTTTTCCTGGCGCTGTTACCGGCAAAGATTTTTCGGTCATAGGTAAAGCTCGGGGGAATTGGTTTTTTGAAGCATCTTTTCCAATAGAGGTTCTTGATAAGGAGGGGAGCCTTCTCACCACCGGTATAGCTCAAGCGGAAGGTGAGTGGATGACTATGGACTTCGTGCCTTTCAGGGCGGATATTAAAGCTCCACAATCCTATATCGGCGAAGCGACTCTTGTGTTAAAAAAAGATAATGCTTCAGGACTTCCAGAGCACGATGCATCGATATCATTTCCAATCACCATCGAATACTAAGTTAGCCACAGATTGGTGTATGTAGGATATTAAAGTTGTGTATGTTGTGTTCGTAGTTGTGGATAACTGTCTTTCATTATGAAAGACGAGTTGTTACTCTCTATGTATGGCACGCCACACAACAGTTACTCCCGTACAAGAAAAAACTCTTTCATTCTTAAAACACTACATCGGCAAGAATGGCCAAGCGCCGACGATGGTCGAGCTCGGCAAAGAATTTAAATTGCGGTCGCTCCGCAGCGTCACGCAGCGATTAGAAAGACTCGAGCGCAAAGGCCTCATCAAACGAGACCGTTTCCAGCACCGGAGCATTCAGATTCTTAATGGCGACAGCTCAAATGTCCCGTCCGGTACCATTCAGGTGCCAGTTATTGCTTCGGCAGGATGCGACGCAATGGAAGTCTATGCGCAAGACGAATTCGGAGAGTACATTCTCGTCGACAAAAATCTTATCAATGTACATACAAACATTGCCGCTATCAAGGCGGTCGGCGACAGTATGCAAGACGCAGGCATCAGAAATGGCGACTATGTCATCGTGGAGGTGACTGAAGCTGTTGAAAATGGCGACCGCGTTGTCGCTATCGTGGGAAACATGGCGGTTATCAAGCAATACAAGAAGGCCGACGGTGTCGTGTTCTTGAATCCTGAAAACAAAAGCGGTGCCTATCACCCAATTATCGTGGGGCAGGAAGATTCGAAGATTTTCGGTAAAGTTTTGAGCATAATTCCGGGCAGCGAATGGGTCGACGACATCAAGATTGACTACTATCCCGGGTATTCGCCGAAAAAGTAAGAAGCGATGCTCTGGTATGATTGAAGCATGAAGCGGTATACGGTACCCATCGGAATAATTGTTCTGACGGTAATTGCCACGTTCTGGATACTACAGACGCAAATGGTAGAAGCGCCGATTGACGGAATCGCATGTACCCAAGAAGCGAAACTCTGCCCTGACGGATCCGCTGTAGGGCGCACAGGTCCAGAATGCGAATTTGCCGAATGTCCCTCGACAAGCGACTCGACCGATTCTACTACTGTGGCCCTCGCTATTGGCGCGAGTGCGGCCATCCACGGTACGACTATTGGCGTCCTCGATCTCGTCGAGGACAGTCGCTGCCCGATAGATGTGCAGTGTATTCAAGCCGGCACTGTGCGCGTACGCATTTCTATCGACTCTTATAATCTTCCTTTTACTCTCACTCTTAACCAGCCGCAGGAGATGGAGAATATGAGTATCACCCTTACTTCAGTAATTCCCGAGCAAAAATACTCACAAAAGACGGTGCCTCCAACCGATTATCGCTTTACCTTTAGGGTCATTCCTAAAGCGTCAATTGAGACCTCTACATCCGGTGTGCGCGGAACGGTACTGATCGAGCCAACCTGTCCTGTAGAGCGTATGCCGCCCGATCCTACTTGTGCTCCGAAGCCTTATGCAACGGCAATCGTGGTGTATCGCACAGGTTCAAAATCGCCGTATATCATAGGGAATTCAAATACATCCGGGGCTTTTTTATTCTCACTCCCGCCAGGCTCGTACACTCTTGCTGCAAAAGGCGATACGGTGTTGCCGCGATGTAACGAAACAAGTGTAGCTGTCGTACCGGACGAGTACACCTCGGTAACCATTTCGTGCGATACCGGCATCCGATGACACATATGAGCGAAGGATTGCAAAAAAATCAATATGAGGAGCTCCAGCGACAGATGAATGCCGGTTTCGAGCTCCAAAAACAAGACAATGAGGACCCTGAGCGCGGACCTATAGTGCAGCAAGTGCGTGCGGTACAGAACGCAGCATATAAAAATTTTGGAAATGAAGAATCTACTCTTTACCCTGAATTCCAAGAATTTCAAAAATCATTCGGCGAGCATTTTGGTAGAGCCGAAGCGCAACGCTATCGTCTCTATCACGTCATTATCAGCAGTACGCCTCCCGGGAATGCGGATCTTTTCGATGCTAAAGGAGAATGGTCTATCGCAGCGGCAATGCAAAAACTCGCCGAAAAACATCATATTGAATACCCCGATGCACAAGCGGCATAATCACGACCATGACCCAAGGCGAGGCGATTACGATACTGAAGACGGGCGCAAACGTATTCCTCACCGGCGAGCCGGGGAGTGGCAAGACGCATACGATAAATACCTTTGTAGAATGGCTCCGCAACTCAGGCATTGAGCCCTCAGTGACTGCAGCAACCGGAATCGCTGCAACACATGTCGGCGGCATGACACTACACTCCTGGAGCGGTATCGGCATTAGCGAATCGCTTTCAAAGGCCGATGTGGATCGCATTGCAAGCAAAGAACATATCGCTCGTCGAATTCAAAAAGCAAAGGTGCTGATCATAGAAGAAATTTCAATGCTCTCAGCCTCGACGTTTGAAATGGCGGATTCTATTTGTCGAGAAGTACGAAGAACTGAGAAACCCTTTGGTGGACTTACCGTGATTCTTGTGGGCGATTTCTTTCAGCTGCCGCCGGTCTCACGCGATCGCGAAGTTAAGTTTGCATACTCTTCGCCAGTCTGGCGTGACTTAAGTTTACTCACTTGCTACCTTACCGAACAGTATCGGCAAGTCGACAGTGAATTTCTGAGTGTGCTCTCAGCGATACGCTCCGGAAATGTCGAGGAACTGCACTATGAAGAGTTGCTGCGGCGACATAGGGATCCGGTAGAGCTCCCGCCAGGAGCACCAAAACTCTTCTCGCACAATGCCGATGTGGATCGGATTAATAACACCGAGCTTGCCAAGCTCAAGAGCGCTTCACGGAAGTTCAGTATGAGTTCAAAAGGGAAAGATGCGATGGTCGAGGGACTCAAGCGAGGTTGCCTCTCGCCTGAAATTTTGGAGTTAAAAGAGGGTGCGGCAGTGATGTTTACTAAGAATTCTCCGCAAGGGAAGTTCGTCAACGGGACGCTCGGTATCGTCGTCGGTTGGGGCGCCGATAGTATGCCGATCGTAGAAACAAAGGACGGCATAAAAATATCTACCGAACCGATGGAGTGGCAACTCGAGGAGCAGGGGAAGGTAAAGGCGAGCATCTCTCAAATACCCTTACGGCTTGCCTATGCGATGACCGTGCATAAGAGCCAAGGGATGAGTATGGACGCCGCAATCATGGATCTCTCAAAAGCATTTGAATACGGTCAGGGATACGTTGCGCTCTCGCGTGTACGGCGACTCTCGGGGGTGTTCCTTACTGGTCTTAATGCACGTGCACTTGAAGTGCATCCGGAAATTTTGGAAAAGGACAAAGATTTTCGTGCTGCGTCTGACGCGGCGCGCGATGCCTTTGCAGAGATGCCTGCGGCAGAACCAATCGGCATGCAAAAGAAGTTTATAAAGGCGATGGGTGGAGCATGGTTTGAAGCAGAGAATGATAAAAAAAGGTCTTCTCGAGAGGCTCGAGGCAAACCTGCGACAGGCTTGCCAGGAAGACTTGCCGAGACACTTTCTGCTGCGCGTGATGGCAAATCACTCGCTGACGTTGCCAAAACTCGAGCACTCGCGGTTTCAACTATCGTAAAGCACTTGGAAGAGCTTTCAGAAATAGGAAAGCTTGTGCGCACTGATTTCGCGCATCTTTTACCGGATGTGGGCGCAACCGATGAGATACATGAGGCACTTACCACAACCGGTAGGGAACCTCTTTCTCCAGTATTCCATGCTCTCGGCGGGCGGTATTCTTTTGAAACAATTCGTCTCGTTCGCCTCGCCCGAAATTAAGTTGACATTGTGTTATTTGTATAAATGTGCCATAATATAAACAGATGGTATTTGGGATGTTTTCAGAATACTTTGGATCTTTAAAGTACCACCGAAAGGAGATTATTGATTGACTAAGTATACTTTTCCGTTTTGAAGGAATAGGCGCTCTCAATGTTTCTCAACAACCAACACAGAGGAGACCCCCCTATGAGTAACGTCACGATTGAGGAATCGATTCGGCGCGCATTCGGTATATTTGGCACAAACGCATCGACGATACCTGTGGGCTCAGCAGATGATTTGATGGATGCCTTCCGTCGCTACGCGTCCTCTCCCGATGTCTACACATTTGAGAAATTCAAAGAATTTCTTGCGGACGTCCGGCAGGTCGGATGCGTTGCTTCTGGTCTCGAATACTACAGTTCTCTACTAGAGACTTATATTCAGCGCGTTCCGGATCTCGGCTGGGAGCGTTGTGCGCGCCAGGTCTGGCCACTTCTTGAGGAATGCAAAAAGTGGATCGAAGTACAAGGGATTCCATTAGAAAAGATTGGTATCCGTCCCGTCTTCAGTGCCGCCCATATCAATTCCGCCGCCTATGAGATTAGAGCATTTCTGTGCAATCATTCGGCGGGCGGGGTCTGTGATTGTGGGCATGTTTGGAAATAATCAGTCGCACGAGGCCTAATTTATTCAAAAATACCCAAACTCTCACGAGTTTGGGTATTTTAACGTTTTACATTGAGCGGTCAAAATAATTTCGAACGTTGTTTAGTACACACGATAGGTGGGTATATTATTATTTGGATTGCTTCTTCAGAAATGGTCATCTGACAAGTTTTGAGAATACTTTTGTGTGCCATTCGTGTGTGTTCGGTACTTCTCCCTTATCGCAGTAACCGAATTTTTTATAAAAGCTCCAAGAGTTTTTCCACCGTTCAGAACTCGTCAGGAGCACTTCCAAGTAATCATTCTTACTTGCGAAATGTTCGATGTAGCTAAGTAATGCACATCCAACCCCTTTGTTGGTGAAATTCTTATGTACCATGAGTACTGTTACTTGTAGCTGCTTCTTGGTATCGGCAAAAGTCGCGAGAATATATATCGGAGTTTTCCGGTATCCAACGATACCAATCGGTATTGAGTCCTGCTGCACAGCTACGAAATACCATTCTTCTGCTTTAGGATCATTAATACTTTGAATGACAAGATTCATAAAGAATGAAATTTGGTCTTCGCCATCCATCCAGCTGGAATATATTTCTTTGATACCAAGTATATCGGCCACTGTTGCTTCACGAATCTCCACCTGTCCCATACTATGCAAGTATACTTGAAGAAGAAAAAGTGGAAAGCAGTGATATTCTTTAGGTAGGTAATGACCGAGGACATAATCAAGGAATTAGTTTTGATGTTAGAAAACGATCAAGAAGACCTTAAAAGATTCCGAACGGGTGCCTTTACTCTCGAACAAATTCGTACCAAGGTAAAAGTCAGGACGGCTCGCCTCAAAGAAATTCTTGCAGATGCATTTCCGAATATAAAAAATACCGGTGTTCAAGCATACACTGCGGCTCTAGTGATGGTCCTACACTCGGGCGACCATGACTTTAAGATTCTTATCCTGGAGGGGAAATCCCAACGATATGGCACCCAATTTGTAATGAAAAAGGGAAACCAGAAATTCTATTCTCGGACTTAATTCTCTTGATGAGTATGTTCGAGGAATCTCGCATACTGCCACTTCGTAAGTAGAATCCGCTTTTTGCGACGAGTGTGTTACTATGTATTTTCATTATATTATTTCAAAATGTTGTTACAAACGAAAAAAACTAAGATAGTTGCGACTATCGGTCCGGCGACAGAGTCGCCGGAGATGCTTTCTAAGCTTATCAATGCCGGTATGAACGTCGCGCGACTCAATTTAAGTCATGGCGATCACGTTGAGCATGGCGCTCGGATTACCAATGTCCGTAAGGTTGCGAAAGAACTTGGAACTCCAGTCGCTATTCTTTTTGACCTTTCTGGCCCCAAGATTCGCACTGGCGAATACACTACCGAGCGCATCACTATCGAGAAAGGAAAGAAGCTTATCCTCACAAGCGAACCAATCGTCGGCGATGAGCATCGTTTCCATGTGAATTATCTTAAACTGCCTCAGGAGGTCAAAGAGGGGTCCGTTATCATGCTCGACGATG
This sequence comes from Minisyncoccota bacterium, assembly GCA_022841985.1. Lineage (GTDB taxonomy): Bacteria > Patescibacteriota > Minisyncoccia > Phycocordibacterales > Phycocordibacteraceae > C7867-001. The sequence continues at coordinate 56,976 of JALHQL010000003.1, forward strand.
GGAAGAAGAAGCTTGTCGTAGAGCGTGTCGAGGGCACTGAAATACACTGTCGGGTTGAAGTCGGAGGGGAACTCAAAGGCCGCCGCGGAGTAAACGTGCCGGGTGCGTACCTCTCCATCTCTTCAATCACCGATAAGGACTTGAAGGATCTTGCTTTCGGCATGAAGAACGATGTCGATATGATCGCCCTTTCGTTTGTTCGCCGTGTCGATGACATACTCCGACTCAAGGAACTCTTGAAAGAGGCTGGGAAAAAGATCCCCGTCATCGTGAAAATAGAGACGCAAGAAGCTATCGATAATCTCTCTGCGATACTCGCTGCTGCCGATGGTGCAATGGTGGCGCGCGGCGACCTTGCGGTAGAGGTGCCGGCGGAGCAGGTGCCGCTCTACCAGAAGCGCATTATTCGCGAAGCGAATGCGCTCGGAAAGCCCGTCATCACCGCGACACAAATGCTCGAGTCAATGATACAGAGTCCGGTACCGACACGTGCCGAGGTATCTGACATTGCAAACGCCATCTTCGACGGTACCGACGCAGTCATGCTTTCTGAGGAAAGCACATTGGGGAAATACCCTGTTGAGGCAGTTACTATGATGACTCGAATCGCCGAGACGGTTGAAGCAAGTCTTCCAAGGGTTCCTGTCGCAGCAACAAGTATTGTGGACACTATCAGCACTTCGGTTGTAGATATCTGCGATCATATCGGTGCTAGTGCAATCGTAGCGCTTACCGAATCGGGATCCTCTGCTCAGATGATTGCGCGCTTTAAACCTTTTTGCCCTATTATCGCGCTCTCTCCGAATCAGGCCACCGTCGAACGCCTTACCCTCGTACGTGGTGTGTATCCTTTCCTCGCGGACGCAGGTAAGACGACTGACGATGTTATCGCATTCGTATCGAAGTTTCTCATTAAAAATAAGATCGTAAAGTTAGGCGATCATGTCGTAGTTACCGCTGGGCTCAAGTTCGGAGTTCCGGGTTCTACGAACATGTTGTGCGTGATTACCGTATAAAGCTTTAACCTAAGTCAAAAAACCGCCTCAGAAGAGGCGGTTTTTTGACTCATGACACCAAACCCCGAATAAACTTCATCGTATCTTCAGGGTTTATGACCGAGCGTGTCTCGGCATCAGTCTTATATGCAGCCTCATCATTGCCACCCGAACGAAGTTCGTCGCCAATATAAAGCGTGTCGGATTCTGATACTCCGATGCGCTCGCACAGCTTATGAATGCCATATGCTTTGTCAATATTTTGCTTTGTGACATCGATGCTCGTTTTCCCGCCAATCTTTACCGAAAATGTCGGTAAAGATTTGCTTATGTGCGCGTGAAGCGCTACGCGTTTCGTGCGATCGGGATCCCATGCCATTTTCTCATCAATGGGTGCTTGTTGCCCGAGCGCGGAGAGTGTGACTTGAGCACCGCGATACTCGATGCGCTCTCCGTATGCAGGTTGTGAAAAGTCGATGAGGCTGAGTACCGTACCGGCATCGCGCATCACCTCCTCAATATGCTGGGCTTCTTTTTCAGTTAAGCGTTCTTCGTAAATCTTTTTCCATTCACCATTAGAGTATTCGTAAAGCGAGGCACCGCTTGTGGGCAGAAGATAGAGATTGGAAAGATTTGCTTCAGAAGGAAGCTGCTCAACCACTTGCGAAAGGAATTGGGGTAGTGCTCCGCCTGAAATAACCGCTACACGAGTTTTCGCAAGGAGTTCTACGAGGAGTTCCGCCATTGCATCGGTAATCGGCTGTTTGCTCTCGGCGAGCGTGCCATCGAGATCGAACATGATAAGTTTAGGAATGCTCATGTACCAGAGATGCTAAGAGAGTGTTTTGATGATATGAGAAAGTGAACCTATTGCGACACCGACGACCCGATCGGCTCCGCCATAATACAGAAAAATAGTATCATCGCGTACACAGGCCCCACAGGAGAATACGACATTAGGAATATCTCCTTCTTTTTCATATTTCTCAAGAGGTTCAAAAATGGGATCAGCGGTACGCGCGATGACCGAGGTGCCAGAAGGATCAAGAAGCGCTGCGCCGAGACGGTATTTGCTATGGCGCGAAACACCGTGATAGATCATGAGCCAATTGTCACCGACTTTGATTGGCGGCCCAGCGATACCGACCTTCACTCCATCCCACATGCCGCGTCTCGCAGCCATGATTTCAATACAGCGGCTCACCCGTTTCCCCGAAACTAGGTTTGGCAATATATCGGCACAAATTTGGCCATTGATACGGTGATAGAGTAAGTAATTACCATCAATTTTTTCAGGGAGCAAAGCGAGATCTTTATCGTCTACACCTTCCGGAGTGAGAAGAAAGGGCTTGCTCCACAAGTTAAATCGTCGTGCTAGGAAATCCTCTACGCTTATGGATGAGATCGCACCTGCGGGAGCGCGCACTCCGTCGTACGCGGTATAGGTCATATGAAGCGTGTCATTGATACGCACAATGCGAGGATCTTCGCAGCCGGAATTACCTGTCGGACTTCCACGCTTCGCCTCAAAATCCTCTCGCGGCACATAGATTGGTTCCGGCAAGCGTTCATCGATAGTGACGCCATCTTTAGAGACCGCGAGTCCAATGGTCGAAGTATTTACACTATCCATCGCGCGATACAGGATATATATCGAGCCGTCTATATCAATACTAGCCGCGTTGAAGACTACTCGACTTTCGAAACCTCCGCCTTGGGGCAGAAGAATTGGATTCTGCGGCGCACGGATAAAGGTTCGTGCAGGACCAGCCGGATCGAGCGCGCGGAGCAAATCGGACAATCGTACACTTGCTTTGGCGCATACGGTATCCGCTCCACCGTACCAGATCTCAAGATAATTATCGCTAGAGAGCGTTGTGCTTGTGGGGAAGACGATGTTTGGCACAATGCCATACTGTTCATAGATTTCCTGTGGCACGAGAATGGATTCGGTACGCGAAATAAGCTTCTGTGGATTATCGAGCTCGAGAAGTGCTGCTTCAATCGAGAACACACGATGCTGCTCATTATAATATTCTTGAATATACGAGTAGATGAGCAGCCAGCCCTGTTCAGTTTTAAGCGGTGAGGCTCCGACCTCGATATGATCTCCTTCGTCTCTTCGCAACTCAGGAAGCGCATACTGAGCAAGATGAGCATGCCAATGCTGCCAGTATTCTGGATTGAAGAAGTCTTCGACCTGTTTCGCGCGCGCAAGTGCGATCGTCGGTCGCGGATGTTCCGCGGTCCAGTCGGTATGCGCAGTTAGGAGCAGTACGACCTCACCGTTAATGCGTTCGGGGAATAACGTTGCAGCCTTTGCATTAAAGGGCGTGATGAGATGTCGTTCGGTGAAATTGCCGGGAGTATCGCCAATAGCGACTGCAACTTTAATGTTGTCGGGACCGAAAGGCCAGCCGCCGAGTGCAGTATAAAAACAATACCAACGACCCTCAAAGAGGGTGACGCGCGGATCTTCACAACCGAATGCGTCCCACGGTTCCTGCGGCGCAATGACTTGCTTTCTCGAATGGAAATGAATGCCATCTTCGGAAAAAGCGCTACCAATGGTCGAGAGCCCTGCCATCGACGTCTGAAGCGCGTCCGAATTCCCGAGCGCTCGATAAAAGAGATGAGCCCCGTCTTTGGTACGAACGACAGAGGGATTAAATGTTGCAAGAGATTCCCAAGGTTTCTCGCGTTGCGGCGAAAGGAGTGGATTGTGAGGTTCTCGGCGGACAATGAACATAAATAATTAGGTAGTTTGCGTAGGGAGCGCCTCTACGAATGCAGGTTGGCTACCCTCGATAAGGGCTTTTATAAAAGTATCGAGCGGTGTGGTTGCGACACAGACCACCTTATCCGCCCCACCATAATAAACAAAGAGCATCCCGTCACGAACGACCGCACCACAAGCGTAGACGATGCCGGGCTTCCCAGCATTCTCATAATGCTCATTTGGCGAAAGAACAGGTGCAGCAGCACGGTACAAGACTTTTGTTGGGTCATGTATATCAAGCAGCATAGCACCGAGTTGGTAACGGCTCGGGTCGCGCTCATTGATAGCGTGGTAGAAAAGGAGCCACCCGTGCTCAGTCTTCACGGGTGGTGGCCCGGCACTTCGAATGAAGCTGTCCCATGCATCCTCTCGCATCGGAAGATTATTGCGCGCTCCAACCCAACTTTCGATAAAAGGATCCTCAGAGCCAATTGCCTCAATAGAGTTGCAATAGGCGATCTCTATTTTTGGTGCAATGCTGTGGATAATCGCAAATTTACCGCCAATTTTTTCCGGGAAAAGTACCCAATTTTTATGTCGTTCTCCTGGCTTCGAGAGGATGTACGGTCCCTCCCATTCTCCGAACCGTTCACCGATAAAAGCGTCGCAGGGGATTGATATAGCGGCGACACGTATATAATCCCATCCATCAAACATGTTAAAGGTGACATATATTCGCCCGTCTATGGTCACCATGCGTGGATCTTCGCATCCGCCCCAACTACCACCGGAAGGATACATGACAGGGGAGTAACGGCGCAGATGAGAGGGGGTTTTCGAGCCAGTGGAGCGCGGATTTTGTGCGACATAGGCAGGATGCGACAATCGCCGATCGAATACGACACCATCCGGACTAGCTGCATAACCAAGTCGCGAAATGCCATCCATGCCTATTGCGCGATAGATAAGATGTGTGCGGTTTCCGATATTAATTGCCGCAGGATTCAAGACCGCTTCAGCTGTCCACGGATGGGTCCCCGGTTTGAGAATTGGATTATGAAATGACCTGTGTAGGAGTAGACGTTGGAGCTGCTCTAAATGTAAGAGTTTTACGAGTTTCTTTCGTATCGGTTTAGAGAATCCGGCGCCAAGAAGCGCTCCGATGACGAAGAAAGAAAAGAGCAGGGCGACGAGGTTTACCCAGAAATAAAAATCCATAGAAAGAGTACTCCTTTATAGTACCACTCACGTATCCATTTTTCTGACAATACACAGTGGGGTTTGTTCATTAGATTGTCCCAGGGGATTGTCTTTGAACACATCTTTACAAAATGCATCGGATATATTTTTGTCGGATTTCCCAAGAATGGCTACTCCAAGATCGTTTGCGTCGATGATGACGACGTCATGGTGCAATACTACTGACAAACTCTTCGCGACCTTATCCGGCTCTGCTGGCCCCAGCTTTGCGTATTCATTGTAAGGCGGCAGAGTATACGAGCACGGACCATCTATGGCGTTTATGTTTTTCCCGACGACAGTATAGAAAATTCCCTGTATGCCAAAGGGTTTTGTAAGCGCAGACGCGAGCGCTCCGAGGAGTATTCGCGCCACTCCCGCTTCTCTGATTGCCAACTCCATTGTCCACGGGCTCCCAAGACCAATCCCGTAGGGAGATTTATGCACAAACTTTACGAGAAATGTCGCGAGCAGCGACGGATGGATATCCTTTATCGGAAAAGCTCTGCTTTGGGATATCGCCACGATGCGTTCGCTGATAAAAAGGGAGTCGCCTTCGACGAGATGCGGTCCTGCATACTTCACTACGATGTCGCTAATCGAATCTTTATCGGTAATAATATGAGTTTTGATTGGCAGTCGTGCGTAGGTGCCATTCGATAACTCAATAGTCAATTTTTTACCGGCATTCGGGTTGAGAGTAGATGCAGTATCCATTATTAGAGAAGCATACCGCACCCTATGGTTTTTAGTACGCTTTATGCACAAGGATGAGAAACCTTTGCGGGTTCATATGTAGAGATATACTACGTGTTACCATGTAAGTAATGAAATCTTCGGCACTATACTTGCGCAGTGTAATTTTCGGAATTAACGATAGTCTTGTTTCTACAGTCGGATTTCTTGCGGGCATTAGTGTTGCCGGGATCCCACGATCAACGATAATTCTTGTTGGGGTCGTGTACGCTTTAGTTGAATCATTTTCAATGGCAATGGGCGACTTTGTTTCTGAAGAATCGGCAGAGGAGTACGCACGCAAGTCTAGCATCAATAATCATTCTTCGGTTGTATCGGCAGTGCTGATGTTTATTTCTTGTGTACTTGCCTCTTTAATCCCTCTTATTCCCTATATTATTTTTGCTTCTGATGCAGCATTCGTACTGTCTATCGGTCTATCGGTCATTGCACTGTTCATAGTTGGTGTGTGGAGTGCCCGGGTTTCAAGACTCCCGATGATGTGGCGTGGTGTAAGAATGGCTTCTCTTGGCGGATTTGCCATAATTGTTGGCATTGCTATCGGCACATTCATGCCAGACCTCTAAAAACTGACAAAAATGTCAGGGTACCCCCGATTACCTGGAGTAACCAGACCCTATTGACAATAGATTGTCAATATGCTAGTATAGAGGTGTCGATGTAGTTATTAGCTATTTCGGTAACTAAACCACATGAATACCTTAGGAGCCCTTATGGGCTTTTTGCTTTTATCTGGCGGCACAACGATGTTATCAGAAGCACCAAAAACGCCCGGATTCTCTGGCTACTCGGTGACGCTGCCAGGGCACGAGGTAACTCTTACTGCCTATAACGCCGTACCTGAACAGACTGACGATGACCCTCTTGTCACCGCCTCCGGCGCATATTCGAACCCCGAGGTCATTGCAGCGCGTTCTCGTGACCTTGTCGATAAGTTGCCCTTTGGCACAATTATCGAGATTGACGGTACCGATGCTTCGAAAAAGAATTGCGGGTACGATATCGTTGCTCCTATCATCGGGTATCGCGTCATTGCGGATACCATGAACGCACGATACACCGACCGCATTGATATTCTCTTCGATACAGAGTCTAACTACACTCTTGCAGACGGTAGAACAAAAAATGCTGGTATAGTACTGGGTATTTGTAGCGGTGTGACAATCCGTGTTGTGGGACATGTCGCTATAAAGAACATTCCTAAGACGCAGATTGAGCTTGCAAAAATCGTAAAGGGCGACAGCAATGCACTCGCACTTAAATAAGACGTAGGAACGTCTTGCTCCTCAGCGCTCGTTCGGAAAAGAAAAATTGCTTTTCTTTTCACTCACTCGCTTGAGAGTAAATCGTAGGTACTTGCAATGCAAAAAACACGCGCCGCTCTGCGGCGCGTGTTTTTTTGTTATGCTTACTCCTATGCACCGTCTCACGTGCGCAAAGTCTGGACTCACACCAGAGGAATATAAGACGCTTTCCCACCTCACGACGCCAATCAAGATTCAAGATTTTCTTGATGCTATTCCGTTTAATTTTGAAAAAAAGGGTGACACTCACATGTCCCCGCGTCGCGTATTGCGCGAGGATAGAGCGCACTGCATCGAGGGAGCGCTGTTCGCCGCTACTGCTCTCTGGATACGAGGCGAACCCCCGCTCATCATGAACGTCTCGGCCCGGATGGGGAAAGGTGATGTCGATCATGTTATTGCGCTCTACAAACGCGGTGGTTATTTTGGTGCTATCAGCAAGACAAATCACTCCACAATCCGCTTCCGCGACCCGATTTATCGAACGCCCCGTGAACTCGCGCTGTCATATTTCCACGAATGGTTCATGAATGAGACGGGAGAGAAGACGCTCGAGTGCTACAGCAAGCCGCTTGATATGCGCCGCTTCGGTACCGAATGGATCACGGCAGAAAAAGACTTGTGGCATATCGCCGACGCGCTCAGCGTCCTACCGCATTACCAGCTTGTGCCCAAAGGGAATCTGCGGTACGTGCGCAAAGCTGACGCAATGGAGCTTAAAGCCGGAATGTTCATCGAATGGTCAGAATCTAATCCGAGGACATAGACCCCCATTAGAAAATGTGGTAACGTTTACATATATGAAAGGCTATCTGGTCAATATCGAGCAGGCAACGAAAGAGAATACCGACTATCGCCGCGTTCTCTACACCGCCAAGCACAGTCAGTTGGTACTGATGAACCTTGCTCCTGGCGAAGAGATAGGCGAGGAACTACATCATCTGGATCAGTTTATTCGGTTTGAAGAGGGGCAGGGGCAGGTGATGCTTGATGGGGTCATACATGAAGTAAAGGCCGATGATGCACTCGTCATACCGGAAGGTACGCGTCACAACGTTATAAATACGGGCGCGGTTCATCTGAAGCTCTATACAGTCTATTCACCACCCGAGCACAAGGACGGAACGATTGAGAAGACAAAAGCGGATGAGTATGAGGAGCATTTCGACGGCATAACAACCGAGAGCTAGAACTGAGCATATGCAAAAGAGAACACCGGTACATCCGGCGGGAGTGATCGTGAAGCGTTCGCGTACCGGACTCGGGCTCTTTTCAGCGCGCCCTTTCAAGAAAGGAGAGCGCATCATCGAGTATGTCGGACGGACGATATCGAATGCTGAAGCATACACAAGCCGCAGCAAGTACCTTTTCGAAGTAAATGCGCGACGGACAATCGATGGCGCGGCGCGCACGAATATTGCCCGATACATCAATCATTCTTGCCGTCCCAATTGTGAGCCAGAGATAGAACATGGACGTATCTTTATCGACGCGCGCAAAAATATCAGAGCGGGCGAAGAACTTTCCTATGACTATGGTAAAGAGTATCTCGATGAGCACATTAGGCCCTTGGGTTGTCGATGCGTGAAGTGCCAGTAAAATGCACCACAAAACAAAACGCCCCGCTAAAGCGGGGCGTTTTGTTTTTGCTCAATCTAATTGCTTAGATCTTGCTGACGTTGAGGGCGTTCGGGCCTTTTGGGCTGTCGCCAATCTCAAACGAGAGCTTGTCTCCTTCCTGGAGCTCATCGAACGAGATGTTCTTGAGCTCATTGGAATGGAAGAAAAGATCCTTCGAACCGTCCGGTGCGCCGGCAACTTTGATGAAGCCGAAGCCCTTCTCGTTCTTCTTGATGACTGTTCCTTCTTTCATACTAATGATAGATAGATTATGTGACTAAGGTATCAAATCAGTAGCCGAAGATAGAAGCTCGATCCCACTTCTTTGGATCCAGCTCTGGTTGACTGCTGTAGGGTAGCAGACCTCTGGTTTTTTGTCAATAAACCGAACCTATTCCCGAGAGAAGTGACTCCTAGTCTAGACCAAATACACAATACTTATTTACGAGGAGATGTGATTCGTGCCTTTGCTATAGCCTCTGTTACCTCTTCCACACCGGCATCAGGTACGATGACCCCGTCGATATCAAGGGTCGGACTCTTGCTTTGTCCGCTCTTTTCTTCAACTTCTTTTTTGTATGCCGGATTTTTGATGATATCTCTTTCCTCAAAAGGAAAGTTATTTTCTTTCAAATAATCAACAACATCAATCGTCCAAGGACATCCAGTTTTTGTATAGACAATGATATTCATATTATTTCTCTGCGAGCAAATCTTTTTGCGATTGTAATGCCTATGAGGATCCATAGTCCGCCAAGAGCATATCCGGCAAGCACGTCGCTTGGAAAGTGCACACCCAGATACAATCGGCTGAAGCCTATACTTCCTATGATTGCTACAGCCACGGTCAGTATGAACGGTTTTTTTGTAGGGAAAAGAACGCATAAGAAATACGCTATAAAACCGTACAGGGCCATTGCGATGGTGGCGTGTCCGCTCGGAAACGAGAATGAAGTCTCGATGACTGATGAGATGAAATCACTTGGCCGTGCACGTTCCACAATTACTTTCATGATATGTCCCGTTACACCTGCACCAATGAGAGTAATTGCCAATCCTAATGCGTATACTCGATACACTGTAAAGTACAGAAAAAAAAGCATAACAATTCCGGCGATAACAGCGACGGTAAATTCATCTCCAAAAAAAGTTATCCCACTGAAAACGTCCAAGAAGAATGGTGTTCGTATACTGAAAAGTAGTTCCTCGAACCACTGATCGGCAGCGATTATGGAAGTAATCATCACTAGATTATACAGCAACTTTCATTCCTCGTTCCCTATAACTTTTTGCGACAACGAGTCCTACGATTGTGCCGATAATCGCAGAGGTGATCTAACTGTCTTATTGTTTGAGAGCCGCATCAATCGCTTTAGTAAGCGCAGAAAGTGTTAGATTTTTTTGTTCTACACCATTAAGAAAAATGGTCGGTGTACGATTTAGTCTAAGCGTACTTGCATCTTGAAAGTCTCGAGTGATGCGAGATGCGTACGCATGAGTATCAAGAGCCGCGCCAAATGCAGTAAGATCGAGTCCTATAGACTTAGCATAGGAGTCAAACAATACGCGTGGATTCTCACTGTTTACCCATTCTTTCTGATTTTCGTAGAGGAGCGTATGCATATCCCAATAACGCCCTTCGGCACCCGCGGCTTCCGCAGCTTCCGCAGCAGAACGAGAGTGCTTATGTTGAGGGAGAGGGAAGTTTCGGAATACAAAGTTAAATTCTGGATTCCCCCCGTAGGTAGCAATGATCTGTTTAAGTACTGGCTCGATCGCTGCGCACGCTGGACATTCAAAGTCTCCCCATTCAACCATAGTTACCTTTGCGGTCGTGGTACCGGTCATGGCGCTGTCAGGTCTAACCATCTGCTCCTGAGCAGTCGTCTGCACTGCTCCTGGTTCAGGTGAAAGCCAAAAAAAGAGAACGAAACCGAGTATCACGACGACAAAGATGCCGGCGAGCGCTATAAGTTGGTCAGTTAATTTCATGGTTGAAGCGACGATGAATAATCATAAGCGCGCTAATTGCGATAAATGAGACAAGTGATGCGGTAATTAAATTAAGTCCCAAAAGCGACGGCAACTGCTCTGTACAGGATACCCCAACAGAGCATGGTGCGAACGCTTTTGAAAGAATACCATAGTATAGAAGTGTCTGATAAAAAGCAGTAAGACCGCCGAAAATGGAGAACGGAAGTACGTACGTGGAAAGTTTTAGGTCTGCGTACCAAATCCCGATAGGGATGATGACTACCAGTGGGTACATAAATATCCTTTGCCACCAACACAACACACAAGGTTCAATGCCGAGATATTGAGCATAAAGACTTCCGAGCATCGCGATGAGCGCAATAGCAAAGGCACAAAGAGGCGCAATAGTTGCTAGTTTACGAAGCATAAATCTAGATTTCTGCAGTTTAGCATATCAGAAATGAAAAGCGCTACGACTTGTCGTAGCGCTTTTTCGTTCGAATAGGCAACACACTCTTCCACACTACCGACCCAAAATGCATATGGCAATGATGGTGACTACCGCCACAAAAGAGAGCCAGGCAACTATCCTGTTATGCACTCTTTTCTGCCTCGTACGCATTTCATCCTCCGGGGAGGAGAAATCGGGTGATGGTGATTGAGATGCTCCAATCATGTCATTCTCTCCTTCCTGGATGACAGTACTGACTTTCCTCAACGCCGCCTCCTTCCTTCTTTGTTGCTTGGGATTGCACTTTTATCAGACACCAAAACTTCTTGGGATGACGAAGGATTCTCTGAATCCAGAAAATGCTCTACGCCGATGGTTGCACCACAGGGGCATATTCGCACTTCAAGAATACTCCCTTGAAAGAAATCCGGGTATAGTTGATACAGTTTGAGTTCCCAAAATCTCTCCCTTGAGAAATTTCGTTTGCATACGATGCATCGTTTGTACATGCCATCCTCCGTAATAAGGCGCGATGACAAAGAACTCTTCTTCTATGCTATATACCCGCGATTGAAGAATCGCCTATCCTAAGAAAGACGATCGCCGCCACGTGCAATATGCGCACCGTGGCAGCGACAACGAGAGTTTCTATGGTTCAAAGGCTTTGCGACCGAGCGTGGAAGTGGAAGACAGTTCGGACACTCCTCTTGCGGACACGACGATGTGTCTGAAGCCTTTCGATAGAGCTTGAGAAAAGATCGAGATATCGAAGGTGAAAGGAAGAAGTACGAATGTGGGTCTAATGCGATCGCAGTCTTGGAGATGCTCTTCTGCACTCTGAGGGTTGCTTGTCGTGTACTCGATGTCTTCACCCCCAAAGATTTCAGTGAGGGCATGCACTTCACCCGGAACAAGTTGTGACGATAATTGGTGCACGAGCAAGATTTTTACCATTTCACCCTCCTTGGCTGTGTAATTATGAATGTCATGTAAAGTGCTCTGCTATTACCATAGATACACAATAGTTTTCTGTCAAGAGTGCCCGCACGCGAGGTATACTGCGCCCGATATGAAGCGATTCATCGTCTTGGATAAAAAAATGGGCGAAACACCACTTGCAGCTATCGGTTTGTGGAAAAGAGAGAACCCAGAATATGCTGACACGACAGCATGTTACGCGGGCCGCCTAGATCCGATGGCTTCGGGGAAACTCCTCATACTTCTCGGCGATGAGTGCAAACGACAACGCAACTACACAAACCTAGATAAGGAATATGAGATTGAGATCTTGCTTGATGTCGGTAGTGATACAGGAGATGCGCTTGGCATGCCGGAGTATTCTCACAAAGAAGTATTTGCGGAGAAAAGGAATATTACCGATCTTCTTCGTAAAGAGCTCGGCGCGCACTTGCGCGAATACCCTGCGTTTTCTTCAAAGACTGTAAATGGCAAGCCGCTTTTCCTCTACTCGCTTGAAGGAACACTCTCGCACACAATAATGCCGAAACACATCGAACACATATACCGTATTCAATGTCAGAGCGTGTACACTATCTCAACCACAGAACTTGAGACCAGGATATCGAAATTCCTTGCATGTGTTCCGCGCACAAATGAGCCATCGAAGAGGCTTGGAGAAAATTTTCGAGTAGAGACTATTCGTGCGTGCTGGACTACGCTTCTTAACACTATTCCGGAAAGAAAATTCACCGTGCTCCGCCTAACAGTAACGTGCGCGTCCGGTACTTATATGCGCTCCCTCGCGAGTCGTATCGGTACATCACTCCACAGTAAGGCGCTCGCGCTTTCCATCAAGCGGACAAAGATAGGGACGTATACGCCGCTGTGGGGCGGCATAGGATTTTGGCTACGCACGTACCGTTAGTCAAACAAAGAAATGAGATAGGTATCGATGATGCGCTGATCAAACGTGTGAAAATATGCATTTGATACGTGGAGATCGGTCGCAAGCTTTACGCCGACGAAGCGCCAGTGCCAGGGTTCAAATATATAGTAGCCATTGTTCTTTGGATAAGAGAGGACGAAGCCGTAGCGATGAGCATTAGCGGTAACCCAAGCATAAGCAGGTTTTGTATCAAACCCCGCAAGCTCTCCACCCGTGCCGGTCGTAATGAGATCTACAGTGGTGCCAAGCTGATGCTCAGAATAGCCTTGCTCTGCAGAAAATTGGTTCGCCGTACCAGCACCATAGGTAACGGTGTATTGTCCTTTGAGCGATTTTTGACTGGCAAATGAACGGTACGCTGAATCGACGTAGAGCTCGATACCATCAGCCTTGGCTTGATCAAGCATCCGCTGCAAGTAAGGAAGTACTTCTGGGATTATTTGAAGCGACCTCGTCTCTCTGTAGACATAAGCGGGAGGAATGTCGACAAGTCGCGCGGGCGCATAGGTATCACTAAGAAAGAAGACTTTGGAATACTTTGTGAGAAGTTCCGGATCAATTTTACTTAATTTTTGCAAATCCGTAATAGTTCCGGTAATGGAGCCGACTTGACTTTTGACGCCGCCCAATTGCTCTTGAATGTTCTTCTTTTCTTGCTGAAGAGCATCTCCAAGTGACGTGGTCGCCTCCGCGATGTTGCCTTGCAAAAGTGTCGTGGTTGAAGCAAGTCGTGTATCAAATTTCGTATCCAGCTCTGCAACTTGTCTCGAAAGGGTAGTGAGGTGTGTGTATCCGTACCACGAGATACCGCTCACAAGAATAATGACAAACGTAAAGCCCCCGATCACAAATGACTCATACTGCGGCATTCTCCAGACTAATTTTCCGTTTTTTGCTACCATCGGTCCAGTATACCTTGATAGACTACGATAGAAAAATAAAAAAGGGCCGCCTGTAACAGCGGCCCTTTGTATGGAACCTTCAGATAGTCACCTCCATCGACTTACCAACCTTCTTTTCAAGTTCTTGGATGCTCAAAAGGAACTCGTCAAATGCTTTCTTGCTCGCTACTTCCTTCTTAGGAAACTTCTTGTAGCTCCGCATCAGAATTTGACGTACGCGTTCACGATTAATGCCAAAGTCCTTGGCAACTTGTGCGCGTGTTTTTTTCTCTCCAGTGTCATTCAATCCATGTATTTCCCTGAAAATCATAAGGTCGCGGTTCTTATAGATGTCTCTGGGAGTACTGTCTTTGACCGCCTTAAGTATGTCCTCAAGAATACGCCACTTTCCCTCAAGTTCTTGTTGCGCCTCAATAATGCGAATCGGACTCACCCACGCGGGATCGGGAATAAAATCCTGAATTGTTGGTCCAGCAGGATCTTCGAGAGTAAAGGGGCTATCCAGCGAAACAGGATTTTTCAAATTAAGACTCTGGAAGGCTCCACAAACAGACTCCATTGAAATGCGCAGATGATCTGCGATTTCTTGCATTGTGGGAGGAACGCCTTTATCGAGCCTCTTCGCGGCCTTCAGAATTCTATTACGACGCTCTATGACATGCACAGGAATGCGGATAATATCCCCATTATTATGCAACTCACGGAGAATGTTTTGATGAATCCACCAAGTGGCATACGTCGTGAATCTGCATCCACGATTAAGTTTAAACTTTTCGGCTGCCGTGAGGGCACCGATACTGCCTACCTGGATAAGATCTTCCCACTTGAGATGAAAACTTTCTGACGCATACGGGCGTGCGATCGATATGATAAGACGCATATTATGAAGGATGAGCGTATCGCGTGCTCCCTGATCACCCTTTGCTATTCGGCGACAAAGCTCAAGCTCCTCCTCTTTCTTCAAGAGTGGGTGGCTGGCAAGTCTTTTGCAATACTCCGACAGAGTATCTCTTCCATCGGGTCCTACTCCCATGCCTTCTTCTCTCGGAGTGAAATCTTGCCTAAGCATTCAGACCTCCGTGTGTAGTTGAATGGTTGATTGAAAGGACTTTTAGTCTCACCGAAGTATCCCATTTACTTTGCATTTTGTCCAGGACACCGCTAGATAAAAGACATTTTTATTTTACGGAGAAGCGCATGAAGACTTAAGGAAAGTATCGTCCAGTAGAAAATGAGATAGATAGCAATAAATGGGGGTGGTGGATCATCCTGCAAAAAATCGTTAGAAAGCAATAAAGGACCTATTAACATAATTTTGATAGGCAATATAATCGTGGACACGGTATGTTTCCAGACTACTGGAGACGCTGTTCCAAGGAGAGGGTCTGGATGCTTAGGGAAGCCTCGGGGACCGGTTGATCCCAAAAGTGAGGTAGTAACAAAAAGAAAGGCGAACCCAGAAAGAATGAAGAGAGTAACGAATTTTTTCCTTGAGATATTCATAGGTTCATATCTATAAAGAACCACACTATCGTCACTCAAGGTTTCTCAATAAAATTTGCTCCCCTTGGCTTCTGAACTTCGAACTTTTCAATACAGAAAGGATAGTAGTTCCTCTTATTTAATGGCTAGAATTGCTTCCAGGGCAGAGGGTAACTCAGTTACGCCTCCCTCCTCAGTAAAGTGTTCTTTTCCGTGTTCGATGATATTCTCGGTACCGAACTTTTGTTTGAATATCTCGGCATTCTCAATAGGGACAACAGGATCGTCGTCTGAGAAAATTGCCGTTATATTTGAGACGTGTTTGCCCACATCAGAAAAACCTATCTCTGTTTTTAACCAAGGTTTTGCAATATTCCATTCCTCCTCGCTCTCAAGATTTTGAAGAGTTAACCAAGGTGCAATCAGGACTAACCCACCTACTTGTTCGGACGTACTTAAAGTTTTTAAATACCTAAGGATTGTCTG
>JALHQL010000004.1 GCA_022841985.1 Minisyncoccota bacterium
GCAATGGACCGCGGTACGTAACCTATACCTAGACTTTCAAAACATACTGAGTTAGGTTACTGACGGAATGGAGCTTAATCACAAGGAGGTGTTTGTATGTGTACCCCTGCTGAATTTCCAAAATTTCTAGTTCGGGTCGGTGATAGAGGAAAGAGCAAAGCATCTTATCGAACCATGGAAGAAGCCGCGACTCTTCTTGCTTCCGGAATTCTTCCTGTTGCTGTTGACGACTCTGTTCTTGAGAATGATTTTTCAGTGCGGAACATCACACCAGAAGAAACGACCGCGATGAACCAATTGATTGATGACATCTTCGATAGAAAATAGTCGCGGTTTCTGAAAGCGATTCTTGGTACGATATGCTGATGCATTTTCTGATCGCTATCGTTTCTGGATTTGCGAGCGGAGTTTTTCTCCGCTCGCTTTTTACTTTTGAGTGGCCGCCAATTGTCTTTGTGCTTCTTGTCGCGGCACTTCTCAGTGCCGCGACGTTTTTGAAGCCGCGCCTTGCGTACTCGCTTGGCGCGGTGTTTTGTATTTTTGTCGCACTCGGCATGATGCGCGCATCGCTTGCCGACACTCCTTTGCCTGAATCGTTCGCAGCAGATTTGCGACAGCGTGTTTCCTATGAGGGAGTTGTTGTCGCTGACCCTGATGTGCGCGACGCGAATCAGCGTGTGGAGATTCGTGTTTCAAACGCGACTGAATCAACCGTGATGCTTGCGGTCGCGCCACGATACCCGAGTGTTGCTGTCGGTGATCGCGTCTACGTCTCAGGCACGTTGCTTGTTCCCCAAGTATTCCTTACGGATGGCGGACGCACCTTTCGATACGATACATATTTACAGAAAGACGGTGTGCGATTCTTACTCAATTTTGCCTACATTCGTGTCATCGAGGAAGCTCCGTGGCACTCGACATCTGCACTGCTTGCGCGATTAAAACATTCTTTCCTCGACGGTCTAGCCTCTACACTACCGGAACCGTACGCATCGCTTGCTGGTGGCATCGTGATAGGAGGGAAGTCCGGACTCGGCACTGAACTTAAAGAGGAATTTATTCGTTCCGGTCTCGTACATATTATCGTTCTCTCCGGCTACAACGTGATGATTGTTGCTGAGTGGGTCATCGCTGCCCTTACTCTCACAAGACTTAAAAGACGATGGGCTGCCGTTTCCGGAGTACTTGCACTTCTTATCTTTGTCGGCATCGCAGGAGCAACAGCAACTTCAATTCGTGCCGCGATTATGGCCCTTATTGCTCTCTATGCGCGAGCGACTGGCCGCACCTATGAGGCCGGTCGCGCCTTATTCTTCGTCGTACTTCTTATGCTCCTGTGGAATCCACTCTATCTCGTTTTTGATCCCGGCTTTGGCCTGTCAGTTACCGCGACAGCAGGACTCATCTGGCTCGCACCCCGTATCGAAATATTCCTTGTCTTCTTGAGAAATGTCTTCTGGAAGGATGTAGTCGCGACAACACTCGCTGCACAGATCACGGTCCTTCCGCTTCTATTATATGGGACTGGCAACCTCTCATTAGTCGCACTGCCCGCAAATATCATTACCACTGCTTTCGTTCCACTTGCGATGGGATTCTCGGTAATCGCAGGCTTTGCAGGGATGCTCTTCAGTTCGTTCGCCCCTCTGTTTTCTATCGTGCTCGCATTCCCGGCATATCTCACTACTGCCTATATACTATTCGTTGCGCACGAAGCTGCTGCACTGCCTTTTGCAGCCCTTACTCTTCCCGTATTCCCGTTCTGGCTAGTACTCTTCTCCTACGCGGGACTTATCTATAGTGCCTCCTCAAAACGATTTTCAACGACACTCCAGTTGAGGTTCGCAAAGAAGGCGTCAACATAATTTTTCTTCTCGGCAGGAACATAATCAACCATAAACGCATGTTCCCAGAGATCAAGAGCAAGGATAATTGGCAATCCCGCAAGTTGCCCAACTTCGTGGTCATTCACAAACACTGTATGAAGAGTTTTTGCAACAGGGTCGGCATATACGACAACCCAACCAATACCGCGACTCCCAGCGACATCCTTTATATGCGCAATAAGATCTTGTGGGCTATATTTTTCCGCAACAGCTTTTGTAAGCGTACTATTGGCAGAGAAGGGAACTGCTCCGCCCTCAAACTGAGCAAAGTAGTATTCGTGCATCCGCATGCCATCAAACTCAAATGCAAAACGACGTCGAAGCTCTGCAACCATGTATGGATCGAGCTCAAGTTTCCCAGTACGCACGAAGGCAAGCTTCTCCGCAATGAGATTCACGTGCTTTACATACCCTTCATAGAGAGCAAGATGCACCTTAATTTGCTTCTCCGAAATACCTGCAAGAACCGGTAGATTGAATGCTTTTGTTGGATATGTCATACGATAGAATCTATCACATGTTCAACTCTCTACCGAGAAGTGTGTATCTCATACTTTTCGTCATACTCACCGCAGGAAATATAAGTGTGTACCGAACGATACTCGCGCCGCAGACACTCAAGACGTCAGTACTTGAGGTAGGGAAGAAGGGGAGTGCGATTCTTGTGCGTAGCTCAGACGGCGCGATAATCCTCATCGATACAGGGCCAGACGCAAGCATTCTCCGCGCTCTTGGAAAAGAATTGCCGCCATGGCAGAGAAAAATTGACGCGGTCCTGCTTACGAGCGAAAAGAATAGCGCCGTTGGCGGGCTACCGGATGTCCTCAGTCATTACCATGTGACACAGCAGATATCCCTGACACGCGATCAACGACTCACTTTTGGCACCGATACCTATATTGATATTGAAATACGTAAAAACGCCCCTGCGGGCGTTTTTGTTTCAGACGGAGTTTCGGTTCACTCAATTAGATAGCTCCGGCCTTCTTCAGTGCTGCAAAAGCACCGTTCTTCTTAATAGTCTTGAGCCCCTTTATTGATACGTCGACGATAATGGTCTTTTTAAGTTCTGGCACGTACACACGGCGCTTATGGAGATTTGCCTTACGACGGACCTTGCCAACCGGGTTAAATTGCGTTGCACGGGTGCGGTTAGAGTACCGCCCGCCAATTTGCGTGCTCTTGCCAGTTATTTCACAAGCTCGTGCCATAGTCGTTGCATGGTAGCATAGGATACGAAACCAGCAAATATGGAAATCTTTCTCTCTCTTGTCGTTCTTGTTCTCTCTATTATCGCGCATGAAGTCGCGCACGGCTACGCCGCCAATTCGCTCGGCGACCCAACTGCCCGTCTCGCCGGCCGCCTCACTCTCAATCCGATCCCGCACGTCGATCTTATGGGCTCTATTATCCTCCCCGCACTCCTTGTCTTCACAAGCTCGCCAATACTTTTCGGCTGGGCAAAACCTGTCCCTTATAACCCCTACAATCTCAGAAATCAGCGCTGGGGCGAAGCCTTTGTCGCAGTCGCTGGTAGCGCAACTAATATCCTTCTCGCAATTATTTTTGGTCTTATCGTCCGATTCGGGGGAGCGATCGGACTCGACGAAGCGGCACTTTCACTTGCTGCAACAATCGCATTCATTAATCTTTTTCTTGGTCTTTTCAACCTTATTCCGTTTCCACCTCTTGATGGCTTCACCGTACTGCGCGCAGGGCTTCCGTGGCATCTCTCTTCCGGTTTGAGCCGTATTGAACAACAGGTTCGCGCTGCTGGTATTCTCTCGCTTGTCATTTTCCTTATTGTCTTCTCCTATGTCTTTGCCGGGCCATTCTTCAATTTCGTCCGCTGGCTCTTTGGGCTTCTCATAGGCAGCGGTATATAATGCACTCTATGGACTTCAATAAAATCCCGAAACAATTCTGCGAGAACGTCGTTGCGGGACACTCCGAAGAAAATTTCGTCATGATCATGAGCGTTGGCGAAACGGCAAATGCCTATGCGCTCACGCCGCCGCACATGAAGCGTCTTGTGCAAAGTCTCACACATCAAGTTGAGGAATATGAAAAAAAGTTTGGTCCCATACAAGCAACATGGTCACCCGGCATTGAGAGTCCTATTCAATCTAAAGATATTAAGGGGAATAGTTAATGTTCGTTACATACGGCTGCTATACTAGAAAGGTATGGAGTACCATGTGCCGCAATTCATTGAGGTTGAAGATAAGATAATCGGGCCTTTGACCTTGCGACAATTTATTTACATCGCTGGGGCGGGCGGGCTTTGCATTGTCTTCTTTGCCTATTTGCCAATCGTCTTTGCTCTTCTGCTCTCGGTACCAGTCATAGCGTTCGCAGCAGCGCTCGCATTCTATAAAGTAAACGGCAAAGCGTTCATCGACATTCTTGAAGCTGGCTTTAATTACTACACAGGAGCAAAACTCTTCCTCTGGAAACAGCGCGAAATCAAGGCAGAGGAGCAGCATGCAGCAGCGACTGCAGCTGCCGCAGCTGCTACTGCTCTCCGAGAAGTTCGAAACACCCCGAAACTGACACGGGGAAAACTCTCTGAACTCGCATGGTCGCTCGATGTTCGTTCCTCAAAATAATATGGCGACAAAAATAGCAAGCGCGACCCAACAATTTGTTCCCGTTAAAGAAATACGAAATGGCACCATCATTCTCAAAGATGGTAGTTATCGCGGTGTCGTCATCTGTTCGTCCATCAACTTCGGACTTAAATCAGCCGATGAGCAGCATGCCATCACTCTCGGTTTTCAAAATTTCCTCAATACGCTCGATTTTTCAATTCAGATTGTCGTAAACTCGCGGAAGATGGACTTACGCCCCTACCTCGCGCTTCTTGCCGAGAAAGCTTCTGAACAGAAAACGGAGCTTATGCGAATTCAGCTTCGCGAATATATAGAATTTGTTCGATCTTTTGCCGACCAGGCGAACATTATGACGAAGTCATTTTATATCATCGTCCCCTATGCGCCGCATGTTTCTGTGTCTAGCGCTACCGGTTTCCTGCGGCGTGAGAGCGACTCTGCGAAGAGTGCTGCAGCTCAGACTTCCTTTGAAGAGAGTCGTGCGCAACTTGAACAGCGCCTCTCTCTTGTTATCGGGGGCCTTGCAGGTACCGGGGTGCGTGCAGTCCCACTTGGCACCGAAGAAATCATAGAGCTTCTCTATCGGTCATTTAATCCCGGAGAGCTCGAAAACCCTATTCGTTTGGATAATTGATATGTCATTACTTAATTTCCTCAATCGTAAAAAAGAAGAAGCTCCGGCAATAACACCGGTCCTACCGAAAGATATTTACCGACAAGGCTCATTGGATCTCGTCGATACTATCGCTCCGACGGCACTCAAGATCAGTTCACGCGAGATCGAACTTGGCGAAAAATTCGTCCGTACTTTTTATACCATCTCCTACCCACGATTCCTCTCTGACAGCTGGTTCTCGCCCGTCATCAATCTCGACAAAGTGCTTGATGTCTCCATATTCATCCACCCGATAGAGACTGAGGTTGCGCTGCGCGGCTTCCAGAAGAAAGTTGCTGAGGTCCAGAGCCAAATCAGTGAGCGCGAAGCGAAAGGGTTGGTACGCGACCCTCTGCTCGATACCGCTTACCAAGATCTCGAGGATTTGCGAGACAGTCTGCAACAAGCGCAGGAAAAACTTTTTAATGTTGGATTGTACCTCGCCCTCTACGGCGACTCTAAAGAGGAAATCGATAAGACTGAAGGCGATATCCGCGGCATCCTCGACTCGAAACTTGTCTACACTAAGCCGGCGCTCTTCCAGCAAGAACAAGGGATTCGTTCTTGTCTGCCACTCGGCACCGACGAGCTCCTCGTTAATTCAAAACTCGATTCCTCGCCTCTTTCTTCGCTCTTTCCTTTCGTCTCCTTCGATCTCACAAGTGATCGCGGCATCCTCTACGGCATCAACCGCCATAATTCCTCTCTCATCCTTTTCGATCGCTTTTCGCTCGAAAACTACAATTCCGTCATTTTCGCAAAATCAGGCTCGGGCAAAAGCTATGCGACGAAGCTTGAGCTCCTACGTTCGCTCATGTTCGGCACTGACATCATCGTCATCGACCCTGAGCGGGAGTATGAACAACTTGCAGAAGCGACCGGTGGACGTTCTTTTAACATTTCGCTTTCCTCCGAGCACCATATCAATCCTTTTGATCTCCCGCCTGTCAAAGAGGATGAGGATCCGAAGAATATTCTGCGCTCTAACATCATTGCGCTTGTCGGACTGTTTCGCATCATGCTCTCTGGTCTTACCCCCTCAGAGGATGCCATCATCGATCGCGCAATCAGCGAAACCTATGCGCTCAAAGATATCACCGGCGATACTGACTTTACGGGCGCCGAACCTCCATCTCTCTCCGACTTTGAGCAAGTGCTCTCCGGCATGGAGGGAAGCGAATCTTTGGTTGAACGCCTCTCAAAATACACGCGAGGTACCTGGGCAGGATTCCTCAACCAGCCGACCAACATCGACCTCAAGCAACAATTCGTCGTCTTCTCCGTGCGCGATATGGAGGATGAGCTTAAACCTGTGGCGATGTATATCATCACACACTACATCTGGAATGCGGTGCGCCACGAACTAAAGAAACGCCTGCTCGTCATCGACGAAGCATGGTGGATGATGAAGAGTGAAGACACCGCCTCCTTCCTCTACTCAGTGGCAAAACGAGGACGCAAATATTATCTGGGTGTTTGCACGATTACCCAAGATGTTGAGGACTTCCTCAAGAGTCCGTATGGGCGGCCGATTCTTACCAACTCTTCTTTGCAATTGCTGCTAAAACAGTCGCCGACGACAATCGACGTGCTAAAAGAAACTTTCAGTCTCACTGAGGAAGAAAAATATCTCTTGCTCGAAGCCGGGGTGGGGGAGGGACTCTTCTTCGCAGGATTAAAACATGTTGCTATCAAGATAGTCGCGAGCTACACGGAAGACCAGATAATTACCTCCGATCCATCGCAAGTCCTCGCGATTAAACAGGAGAAGGATCGCCATGTCCTTGCGCAGAAACAATAAGCCGACGGTGCCTGAAGCGATGACGTGGGGAAAAGCTGCGCCCGTCCTTGCAATCTCTGCCATTTTTGACGCGCTAGGATTTTTATTTGGGATGTTTTGGCTCTTCGGTCCGGCATTAGCCGCTGCATACTGTACTGCCGTGGCAGGTGAGACCTTAGCAACATGGACATTTGGATTATTAGGGACAAAAACTGCCGCAGCAGTGTGCACGGCTGGCGCGGCGACGGCGGGATCATTCCTCTCGGAGCCTCTCATTATCTTCGGTACTGTGATGGCTATGGCCACCGAACTCTTTGGTTGGCTCACAATTGGACTCATACTTATGATGACCAATGCGCGCATATTTAAAGAACATCAGAGTCATTCGCTTTTATTTGTTTCTAGTCTTGGCCTGTCCGAAATTCCATTGATTGGCTCTCTTCCCGCGCTTACTGGAGCCACTATTAAGATGTATCATGCTCAAATTAAGAAAGACAAAGAGATTTTGCTGAAACATAAGAAAGAGAGTGCCAATGCACAACTGCAAGAGCGCCGACAGCAAGCTGCAAAACTTATGCAGGCACACTATGCAAAAGCAGCAAACGCCGAGAGAATCCCCGACGAACTGCGTGAAGCGGCATAAGCGAAGCTTGCTCCCTGCGCGCGTTCGCAAGAGAAAAATCAGAATTTCTCTCTTGTCTCACTTGCTTGGTAGTAAGCGAAGCTTGCTCCCTGCGTTCGCTTCGAACAAATGAATGAAGACATTCATTTGTTACTCGACTCACTTGGTAGTGAACACCTCGCGTAGGATATATACTATAGGCATGCATTTTAATTTCGTCATCGCTTGTATCGGAATCATCTTTGCCGTTCCTTTTGCAGCGACGGCCCAATCCATAGGAAGTGCTGCGCAAGGTACTCCTTTTACTATCTCGGTGCGTCCGCAGTATCCGTCGCCGGGCAGCAAAGCGACCATTTCGCTCGTTTCGACTTCTCTGGACCTCGCGAATGCGATTATGACCGTTTTGGTTGCAGGGAAGGAAATCTATAGAGGCGCCGTGCAGCCAGTCGCCATTCCGCTCGGCAAAACAGGAAGTGTCGCAAATACGAAAGTGACAATTTCTTCCGGCGGTGTGAACTACAGCCAAACAGTCTTTATACAACCGCAAGATGTTGTACTCATCGCTGAACCTGTTTCATCGACGCCTCCACTTTATCCTGGTAAGTCTCTGGTGCCGATCGGGGGAGATGTACGAGTCGTCGCAGCAGCGAACTTAAGAGATGCTCAAGGAAAGACAATTGATCCTGCTACTCTTTCTTATGTATGGATGGTCAACGATGCTCAAATTGCAGATGCCTCTGGTATTGGCAAACAAGCGATTATGGTTGCTTCACCGTTACAATACCGTGCGCGTTCAGTGGCAGTCGCCGTCACGAGCCAAGACGGAATCCTTGTAGGCGGAGCGTCGCTCTCTTTCACGGCTCAAGAACCGACCGTGCGCCTTTACCGAAACGACCCCTTGCTCGGTATTCGCTACAACCGAGCTCTTTCCGGAGAATATGCCATCAGTGATGTGGAGGCTGCCATTTATGCAGCGCCCTTCTCCTTGCCGACAACAAGCGGAGTACCTTTGGTCCAATGGTTCTTAAACGGCGCTCCGGCACAGACAGGCAATTCAATAACCCTGCGACCAACAGGGAAAGGCCAAGGAAATGCGACACTCTCACTTGTCGCTTCTGCGAATAGTAGTGCGTCAGCCACTGCAAACCTCTCACTCCTTTTTGGGAAAGAACCGAGTTTTAACCTATTCGGCTTATGAAAAAAATGAATTTTGTGGCAATCGTCCTGTTTCTTGGATTTACTCCTCTCTATGTGTTTGCTCAGGGTTTCGTCCCGCTCGCAGGAATTCCAGGACTTACCACAGGCGAGGTGGCGGGTTCAGGCAATCTTGCACTCTTTTTCAATAATCTCTATAAGTATCTCATTGGTCTCGCTGCCACGCTCGCAATCATTCAGATTATCTGGGGAGGAATTGCTATAGCAACCAACAAGGACGATGTCAGTAAAATACTTGACGAGAAAGGAAAAATTTACAATGCGATCTTCGGTCTTATACTAGTCCTCTCACCCGTACTTGTTTTTTCTATCATAAATCCGAACATCTTGAATCTCTCTCTTAACCTCCCGCCACTTGGCACGACACCCCCAGCTCGTTCTTCGGCGCTATCTACAACAACTCCTACACAGGCGCTGCCTCAAACAGGAGAAACATCTGTCCTGTCTGGTACGGCCTTACCTATACAATTCTAAATTATGCGCCGCACACTTACCATCGTCTCTACCATAATAGTCCTCGTCGGGATCGGGACGGGAGTATATTTTTACTTCTTTGCGAATACCACAGGTGTCACAATCGCACCTCCTGAGGGAGGTGGTTTGCCGATAGCTGGGCAGGGGACAATGCCGATCACAGGAAATACTCCTGATACGGAAGCTCCAGTTGGTGCTCCCGTGTCAGTCTCTGCACGACTTGTGAAAATAAGTCCCGGACCAGTCGCACTTGGTGCGGTTGTCATTGACCATAAGGCGGTGAACGCAAGTTCTTCACCAGAAGTTGCTGTCTCCTACATCGAGCGACAAAGTGGCAATGTATTTTCCTATAAAGTTGGGGCCGCGACACTCACCCGTACTTCAAACAAGACCGTCCCTGGCATTCAGACGGCTTCATGGCTCCCTGACGGGTCACTCGCCTTCGTGCGCTACTTGTCGGGGACTGACTTTTCTACCATTAATACGTATGCTCTTCCTTCAAACGGCTCGAATGGTTTTTTTCTACCCCAAAATCTTGCTGATGTAGCGGCTAGTCCGACAAGAGTCCTCACTCTCTCATCGGGCGTAAACGGATCGACTGTCTCACTCAGACGTATAGACGGCACCTCTCCCTCAACCGTATTTACAACACACCTCTCTGCGCTTCGATCTTCCTTTTCAGGAAAAAGTCAGTATCTCGTATTCACAAAACCTTCGATGACTCTTGCTGGCAATGCTTTTCTCATTGAGACTTCCGGCCGTTTCTCCCGTATTGCGGGACCGCACAATGGTCTTGTAGCACTTGCGAGTCCGCTCGGGAAATGGATCCTTGTGAGTTTTGTACAAGAGGGTTCGATGCGTATGAACCTTATCAATACTGCGACAGCCGAGAGTATCCCTCTCCCTGTTGCGACCATCGCAGACAAATGCGTATGGACGGCCGATGATTCAGTTATCTATTGCGGCATTCCAGTAAATCCCCCCTCTGATTTTAATTATCCGGACGATTGGTACCAAGGAGCTGTGCCTTTCAATGATCGTCTATGGAAGATACAAGTTGATGGCCGTTATGCGCAACTGGTACTCGATTTTTCTGCAGAAACAAAAGATTCTCTTGATGCCGAGGCCCTTGCCATTAATCCCGCAAACACTGTCCTTGTATTCGTCAACAAGAACGATGGTTCTCTGTGGTCGTACTCACTGTGATGCTTTGCTAGTCATTGCTCGGCGTACATACCATTCTTGCAATGCTCCTGCAATGTTTGTAGTGATGAAATAAAGCGCTATCGCGCTAGTTGTCGTGTAGGAAATAATTGCAATAATAAAAGGGAAGACGTATTTCAGCTGCAAACTCATGACTTTCTGAAAATCAGCCTGCATACCGCCGAGCATCGAAGGCTTCATCGTCCCTGAAAGGGCCATATGTGCTTGAACAAACTGAGTGATGCCGGCCAATATCGCAAGAACAATACTTTTACCCATCATTGAGATGAGCCCGAGAAATTCAAGAGAAATAGTATCTGGAACAGGAGTAAGCCCATAGAGCCGTGCGGTATTAATCACTGAAAATGGTTCATAAAAAAACACCCAATAGAGCGCGAACAGGACGGGAATCTGTATGAAAACCATGAGAATGCTTGCAAACGGGTTTACCTTTTCTGCACGATAGAGAGCGAGAGTTTCAAGCGCCTCTTTCTCTTTATTGCCCTTATATTTCTCTTTTAGATCCTTAATCTTTGGTTCCAGATCCCTCATCGCGATCTGTGTACGTGCTGCCGAAAGAGAGAAGGGAAGAAGAATAAGCCGAATAGCGACCGTGAGCAGAATAACGGCGATACCCACATCCGAACCGGGGATTAGAGCGGTCAGAGCGACTAGGGCATTATAAATCGGATCATAGAAAGCACTGTAAAAGAAAGTTACAATCACAAGTCTATTCTACTCTATCGGCGAATTTTGGAAAGAAGATTGGCGAGTTCGCTTTTGACATCTTGATACGACATGCTGCTGACAGAGGATTTTGGGAAAACAATGAGTGACGCAGGGAGGGGGAGAGTTCGGAGCGCCGCAAGTACCCGACGCTTAATCAGGTGCCTGGTAACCGAGAGACGAGCAGTCTTTTTCGACACAATGACCGCATATCCTTTCGATTCTTTCGGAAAAATGATGCTTAGATTTGAGGACGAAAATCTCCGGCCTGTTGAAAGCGCTGTAGGGAAAACCGCACGCGAGAGCCGTTCTCGGCGAGGGAACACAAAAATCAGGCAGTGAGGCGCGTACGGCCAATACGACGACGTTTCTGCACAATCTTACGGCCGGAGCTCGTTTTTGTTCGGACAAGGAAGCCGTGTGTTTTGGCTCGCTTACGTTTCTTCGGTTGATAGGTTCGTTTGGACATGCTGGACGAAAAATTAGGTTATACACACAATACTAACAGTTTCTCCCCGAAACGCCAGAGTGCCTTGTCTAAAGAATCATCGTATACTCCAAAGCATTATGAACAAAGGGGATCCGAAGGAGTTGTGGGAATACGTTCTTACCCAGATCGAGTTATCTATATCCCCAGCAAACTTCAATACCTGGTTCCGTAACAGTTTTATCGTGAAGATTAGTGAGGATGGGGTGGTGCATATCGGCGTACCGAGTCAGTTCTTTAAGGATTGGTATCTTAAGAAATTTCACACTTTGTTGTTGAAAATCATTCGAGATGTGTCGTATGAATTCCGTAATATCGAATATGTCATTGTAAAAGATGAAAATCGCAGACTCTCCAAAGAAGTTAAAAATGTGCGGGGAGCACTTGAGCTGCCTCTTGATGATTTTTATATCAATAAAAGCGACAATCTGAATCCGAGATATACATTTGATACATTTGTTATCGGATCCTTCAATAATCTCGCGTACGCGGCGGCACAAGCGGTGCTCGCACGTCCTGGAATAACCTACAACCCTCTTTTTATCTATGGTGATACTGGTCGCGGGAAAACACACCTTATCCAAGCTATTGGTAATCAATATAAGAAACAGTATCCCGGACAGAAAGTTTTCTATCTCACGTCTGAAAAATTTGTTGTTGATTACACCGATTCAGTGCAGGCAGGCACCGCCAACAGATTCAAAGATAAATATCGCCACTATGACCTTCTTATCATGGATGATATTCAATTTCTTTCAAAAAAAGAAAGGAGTGAGGAAGAATTGTTTCATCTCTTCAACGCTCTTCATGACATGAATAAGCAAATTATTTTCTCTTCCGATCGCTCTCCAATAGCCATTCCTGATATTACTGAGCGTTTAAAGGGGCGATTAGCGAGTGGTATGACGATTGATATTGGGGAACCAGATCCGGAGTCACGGATGGCCATCGTACGGAAAAAAGCAGCTTCACATGGTGTATTACTATCGGATGAGGTTATTGAATATGTAGCGGTATCCATGAATGGTTCTATACGTGAATTAGAAGGTATGGTAAACAGTATTATCTGTCACGCTCAAGTGAAAGGATTTGCGCCTGATATTATGGAAGTGCGACAATCCCTCCGCTCATTCACTCGTCCTCAAAAAAACATATCTATTAAAAATATTGTTGATAAAATTGCGGAATTTTATAATATTGATGAAGAAAGTATCTATGAAAAAACAAGGAGGAGGGAAGTAGTACGGCCTCGACAGATCATTATGTATATTCTTCGAGAGGATTTTCATATATCCTATCCAACAATTGGCACAAAACTTGGTGGTCGTGATCATACAACTGTTATCCACTCCTGTGAGAAGATAAAGCGTGAAATGGTTGTGGATAGTGAACTTGAGAAAGAGATTCAAAATATTCGGACTCTTCTTGTATGATTTTTATTTATACTCTATCCACATATTGTTTTAAAAATAAGGAATGTATATATCCAACTACTACCTCATATTTCAATGTTATCCACCTATCCACACCCTTAATAAGAATTGTATGAATATTTCAATAGAAAAAAAGAAATTCTCAGAAGCTGTGCATATAGTGGCAAGATTCGCTCAACGAAAAATCACTACACTCCCCGCACTCTCTTCAATACTTATTATTGCAGGAGATGATGGTATAAAAATGCGCGCAACAAATCTTGAAACAGGTATTGATTTTAAACTTAAAGGAGAATGTACGGAAAAAGGAGTTGTCGCAATTTCAGCATTATTACTTCAACAAATAGCAAGTTCACTTACCCAAGAAGGGAAAATAATCCTAGAACACATAGGAGATATTGTTTCAATCACCAGCGGCACAAGTAAAAGTTCAATAAAAACGACACCTTATGATGATTTTCCCTCAATCCCATTTCCAGAAAGTTCAAAAAATAGAATAGTACTCCCTGGTAGTATTCTTCGTTCACTTTTTACCACTATTGCCCCTTGCGCATCTTCTTCCACTGTTCGTCCTGAATTATCAAGTATATACCTCTCTATTGAAGGAGGAATATTAACTGCTGTGGCAACAGATTCTTTTCGACTTGCTGAAAAGAAAGTACCGCTTACAAATAAAGGAATTCAAGGAAAGTTTCTTATTCCCGCAAAAAACGCTCTTGATATAGCCCAAGCATTACCTAATGAGGATATTATTATGTCGTTTGATGAACACCAATGCGCGTTTATCTCAAATGATGGGATGCTTGTATCAAGATTAACAAATGCGGTATATCCTGATTATCGGCAAATAATACCAAAAGAATCTGTTGTTGAAGCGATTGTTTTACGAAAAGATTTTGAAAATGCATTAAAACGAACAATTATCTTTTCAGATTTATTTCAAAAAATACGCATCAATTTTGATCCAAAAAAGAATCTTTTTTCTTTTTTTACACGGAATGCTGATATTGGAGAATCAATAGAAACACTCCCAGCACGCATATCAGGAAGCGCTCTTGAACTCTCTTTTAATCATAGGTATCTTTCCGCCGTATTGTCGCTTACAGGATCGGAAAGCATTTCAATTCTTGCCGTAGGTATCGGACGCCCACTTATTATAAAAGGTGTTGGGGATACCTCTCTGCTTTATTTAGTATCTCCAATGAATCAATAAAAAGAAGTTGTAGAAGTTGAGGTTTTAGTAAGAGGCACTGGGAGCATAATCCCGCCTGAAAAAAGATCAGGGTGCATGGCATACCATGCAGTAACTCCATATTCCCAGTATTCAAATTGACGATCCTCGGAAGGGTTAGTGGGAGTGGGTCCTTGAGGGTTATTTTTATCAGTCCAATATAATAAACTATGAGGAATAATACTTCCTTGTGTATCTGGAATTCGCCAATTTCCTTGTAGCATCGGTGGAACAGAATCGAAGATAGGACTTGACTCACCAAAATATGTTTTTGGATATTTTGAGAGAGCGTAAGACATCACTTTGTTCCACATTGGGGCCGCAATAAAACCTGCAACAGACTTCACCATAGGGGAGTTGTCGTTATTACCAACCCATACACCAATTGTAATAGAGGGGGTATACCCAATAATCCATGCATCACGGGTGTCGTCTGTTGTACCTGTTTTCACAGCCACATCATATCCAGCGAAAGAAAGAGGGGAATTAAGAGGATATTCTGGAAGACGTGCGTAAGCGTTTGAGAGCATTGCAGACACATCTCGTGCGATATTTGTCGGTAGCACCACTGAAGATTCGGGTGAAAATTTGTAAAGCTCATTTCCTGCCGCATCACTAATCTCAAGTACGCCAGTCGGAGTGTTGAGCACTCCATCATTTGCAAGAGCGGAATACGCGCCAGTAAGATCAAGTAGGCGCACTTCGCCGCCTCCGAGTACGAATGTAAGTCCGTATTGGTTCGGGTCGCCAAGGGTTGTAAGGCCGAATGACTTCGCGAGATTGATAGCTTTTTGTATCCCAACGAGATAGAGAGTTTTAATAGCTGGAATATTGATTGATTGGGCTAGTGCTGTTTCAAAAGTCATGGGCCCTCGGAAGGCATCGTCGTAGTTGGAGGGAGCATAACAAGGAGGGGTGTTATTTGTCGTATCCGACGGCTTGCATTCTGTCGAAAATTGCGTCGGGACGTCAAAAATGACGGTGTTGCGCGTGTAGCCGTTACTCAGCGCAAGTGAGTAAATAAAAGGCTTCATGGTAGAACCAGGTTGGCGAGAGGATAGGGTGGCATTATATTGTCCGTCAATCTCGGTATCAAAGAAATTGCGCGAACCAACCATTGTGAGGATTTGTCCGCTTGAAGGATCAATCGCAACAAGAGAGGCGTTCGAAGCGTTAAATTTTTTCACATTTTCAAGCGCATATGTACGGACAATTTCCTCAGCCTTTACTTGAAGATCCACATCAAGTGTCGTAGTAACTTTTAATCCGGACATAAGAGCTTTGGCGCCATACGTTTTCTCAAGTTGATCGAGGATATAAAAAACAA
The DNA here is from genome assembly GCA_022841985.1 of Minisyncoccota bacterium. Lineage (GTDB taxonomy): Bacteria > Patescibacteriota > Minisyncoccia > Phycocordibacterales > Phycocordibacteraceae > C7867-001. The sequence goes on from JALHQL010000004.1 coordinate 15,652, forward strand.
AATGAGGGGCGATGATTGCATTTCGGCCTGCGGGAGCAAAGGATACTTGTTCAGAAAGAGCTGCAGTATAGGCGGCCTCATCGATAAATCCGATTTCACGCATACGTTCGAGCACAAGATTTTTACGTGCAGTAAGCTCCGTTTGGTGGGTGCCATAGGGTGAATAATACGAAGGCGCTTGAATCATTGCTGCAAGGTATGCAGCTTGCGCGAGAGAAAGGTCTTTCGCAGGTTTGTTGAAGTACGCTGCGGCAGCAGCCTCGATGCCGTAGAGCGTACTCCCATACGGAATATTATTAAGATAGGTCTCAAGAATCTGATCTTTCGAATAGGATTGTTCTAATTTTATTGCAAGCATCCATTCGTTTATCTTTCGTATAACACTTTTTTGTCTGGTGAGAAGCTCATTCTTTACCACTTGCTGTGTGATGGTCGAACCTCCTTGCGAGAGAGCACCGCCAAGAGTGTTGGCGAATAAGGCACGAATAATGGAGGTAATGCGAATGCCTCCATGCGCGTAGAAACTTGAATCCTCGATAGCGATAGTCGCGTTTATTGTATGTGGTGATATAGCACTGAGTGGGACGATATTTCGTTTTGCATCTCGATTGTAATCATACAAAAGGACTTGCCCAGTACGGTCATAAATCTTAGTCGATTGATCGACTTGTCGAGAAGAAAATGAATTTATGTCCGGCACCTGGGTAGTGGCGACGACAAGCAGGATACCTCCTCCCACAAGGAATCCAAGTCCAAAAATAGTAAGCAGAGAAACAAAAAGAATATGCCGCCATGAAGCCATACGCTTCATGCTATCACCAAGCGGGCGAAGAAGAAATTCCTACCACCAAGGAAGTCGACAGAGGCAATCCTGGTTTTGTAGACTTGTCACCCGTTTAGTATTTCTCTTCCTCTTCTTCAAGCTCCTCGAGCTCTTCAGTTTCCTCGAGATCCTCCTCGGTTTCTTCCAAAATGAGACTCTCGTCGTTGATGTCATCAATCATCATAATGATATATGTAGCAAAAAATTATATTTCTGCAAGCAGCAGTACTTTGAAGTGGGGATTATTTGCGGGGGAGCCCTGCAGCGAGTGCCGTAATGCCTATAGCAATCGCATCCATCTCATCATCAAGACGCTTCTTTGCAGGGAGAGAAAGAAGGCGTGGAATCATAGCCGCAACTGTCGATTTGTCTGAACCACCGTGGCCGGTGACAGCAAGTTTGACTTGTTGAGGGGAGCATTCTATGACTGGTAGAGAAACCATACCAGCAGCGGCGAGTATTGCTCCTCGTGCTTCTGCGACACCAATGGCTGTTTTTTTATTTGCACTAAAAAAGAGCGTTTCAATACCAAGTGCGTCGGGTAAGTGTTCCTTGATGACCTCAGTAATCGCGCGCGATACATGCGCAAGACGTTTCTCAGAAGATCCTTTGTCGGGGAGCACGCAATCGCTCATGACAAGCGTTGGTCGCGACGGATTTCCTTCGAGGACGGCAATACCGAGACGATCGTAGCCCGGGTCAATCGCCAGTATCCTCATATCCTTGCGCGTTGGTAAAGACTCTCTGGACATCGTCATGCTCATCCAATGTTTCAAGTATTACGGAGAGTCTCTCTTCATCAGCTCCAGCGACTTCAATAAGTGGTTCATGCGGTGCGTACTTGTCGCCATTTTTCGTAAATGCCCAACTTGCAGCGCCCGGAGCTGCCAGTGCGACCCCTTGAAGCGAGAGTAGATGCTTCACTTCCTGAGTCGTACGGTTTTTGTTGTCGGTAAGAGCTTCGATGAGGAGGGCGGTACCGCCTGGACCGTACGCTTCATAGACGACCTGCTCAAGATTCCCGGAGTCTTTCGAGATACCCTTTGCCACCGCACGCTCAATATTTTCCTTTGGCATATTTTCCGCTTTGGCGCGTGCGATAGCGACCGAAAGTCCTGGCGCTGAGAGAACACCCTGTGCTTTTTTTGATTCAAGAGTGATGAGGCGCGCATACCGTGAGAAGACGCGGCTTCTTGCTGCATCCGTTACCGACTTTTGGCGCTTGATTTGTGACCATTTACTGTGCCCTGACATATCTGCACTATATATCAAACTTACGCTAGTCAGAGCAACAGACCCTATTGAAGAAACGCACGGCCTTCGGAAGTGAGAATGCGGCCGCGCGGCGAACGCTCAATGAATCCGAGACGAAGCAGATACGGCTCATATATGTATTCGACTGTGTCAGGGTCTTCATGAATTGCGGCTGCAAGCGCATGAACGCCTGCTGGCCCACCGCGGAAGCTCTTCAGAAGTGTTTCGAGATAGCGGCGGTCATCCTTGGTAAGGCCATAGGCATCAATGCCAAATAGTTCACACGCTTCGTCGCACAACTTGGCGGAGAGTGCGCGCTCGTGTACTTCAGAAAAGTCACGAATGCGCTTTAGAAGAGCGTTTGCAACGCGTGGAGTCGCGCGACTTCTCGCCGCGATACGATCAACGACCTCATCAGGAGCCTTAAGTCCAAGAAGAAGCGCCGAGCGGCGAATAATATCCTTCAAATCATCCTCATTATAAAAATCGAGCTGGTATGTGCCGCCCCCGAAGCGCGAGCGAAGAGGTCCTGAAAGTTCCGCGACACGCGTGGTTGCTCCGACGAGGGTGAAAGGAGGGAGAGCAAGTTCGACTGTCCGCGCCGAGGGTCCTTTTCCTAGAATAATGTCGAGATGTCCCGACTCGAGTGCAGGATAGAGGAGTTCTTCTATCTTACGTGAGAGACGATGGATCTCATCGATGAAGAGAACGGTGTTGGGTTCGAGATTGGTGAGTATTGCAGCAAGATCACCTGAACGCTCAATAGCGACCCCAGAAGTGCTCTTTAGAGGTGATCCGAGTGTTGCTGCGACCAGATGGGCGAGAGTCGTCTTTCCAACGCCTGGAGGGCCGTAGAAGAGAATATGCTCGGGCATGCCCCCACGCTTCTTTGCCGCATCGATAGCGACACGCACATTCGCTTTTACCTGTTTTTGCCCGACATAGTCGTCCCAATGAGCAGGTCGCAACGCCGAATCGAGCGACTTCAAGAGAGCAGGGAGGGCTTCTGAAGGGGTTGACATAAAAATAGTATGATGCTAGTATATTAGCACAGTTTTGGCGTTCTGTTACTAGCCTGTTTTCCTATGGTTAGTGGCGAGACGCCAGTGCACGCTCCTTTCGAAATCCTCTTCATACTCCTCTAGGCAAGGCTTGACGGCTTTGGGCGTTTCCCCAAGGACTTTCTGGTCCATTCCTTTCGGGGAATGGCACTGGGAATCTCCTCAGGTGTCTCGTTCTCCCCGCGTTATTGCGGGTTTTTGCCTGGAGGATTATGGATGGGATTTTCGTTTCTATGTTAACGAGGGAGATCGACGGTCGCGGCGACTTCTGCAAGCGAAGTGATGCCAGTGAGGGCTTTGATAATGCCGTCTTGAGCCATCGTCAGATAGCCTTGTTTTCCAGCTAACTTCGCAATGTCATTTTCAGACGGATTGTCGCGCAGGAAGCTTGCGAGCTCGTCGTCCATGAATATCGCTTCATAGAGGCCGACACGACCCTTGTAGCCAGTTTCGCCAGCATTGGTCGGAGCTGGTTCCCATACCGTCTCTATCTTTTCAGGAATCAATGATTTATCGGTAAGCGGCTCAAATACTTTAGCGATCATTTTTTTCTCGTCGTCCGTAAGAAGGCGTTCTTTCTTTTTATTTGGATCAAGTTTGCGTATAAGCCGTTGTGCCATTGAGACGGTGACCGACGAACCGAAGGATTTCGGATCCGCGCCAAGATCAACAAGTCGCGGGAAAGTTCCAGCAGCGTTGTTTGTGTGAAGCGTCGAGAAGACAAAGTGTCCAGTGAGCGCCGCTTGAATGGCAATATTTGCCGTTTCACCATCGCGGATTTCGCCAACCATGATAATGTCTGGGTCCTGTCGCACGATCGACTTGAGTCCTTCGGCAAAGGTATACTTTTCTCCTTCAACCTGTGTCTGCACAATACCTTCGAGATGGTATTCAATAGGATCTTCTATGGTGATTACTTTTATCTCTGGCGAATGTATCTCGCGGAGGAATGAGTAAAGTGTGGTCGTTTTGCCGCTTCCGGTAGGACCTGTCGTGAGGAGCATTCCGTTCGGCCGCCGTATCTCCGTCTCTAGTCGAGCGAGAAGTTTTGGATGGATACCGAGCTCTTTATAGGAAACTTTTGTAGCTTCGGGATCGAGAATACGCATCACGATAGACTCTCCGTAGTTTCCGGGAATAAAGGAAACGCGCATTTCGATCTGGTTTGCGCCTTTTATGATGCTGAAACGGCCGTCTTGCGCGCGATTAGTGATATTGAGCTTCGCTCCCGAGAGAAGTTTAATGCGCGAATTAATTTGATGGTATGTTGCCGGATCGAAGTGGTATGTATCAGAGAGGAGACCGTCGATACGCAGGCGAAGGAGCGCTTTCTCTTCGCTCGGCTCGAAATGGATGTCAGATGCTCGGAGTGCGAACGCTCCGGCAAGAACGAGCTCGAGCAAATGAGAGACACGTTCGAGAGACTTGAGGTTCATGGCGGTATCAAATCCTTGTTCAAGGGTTTTACGTGATCCTTCTCCTTGAGTTATTTTTTCGAGTGTTTCGGGAGTAACGACAAACACGCCAGCTTTTGATGTGGCAGCAAAGGAGAGGTCGCTATAGCGGGCAAATACCTTATCGAGACTTTTTTTCGAAACGAGAAATTTTTGCAGCAGAAACCCGCGAGTGGTGAGATCTTCGATAAGGGTTGGAAGCGTTGGATTGTTTGGATTATGAATAGCAAGTGAAAGTGTTTTTGCTGTTTTTGCAAAAGCTGCCGCGTCAGCGAGATGTGCTTGTTCTTCTGGGATAATGCGAAGCGCATCATTGTCTACTTCCTTGAGCGAAAGGTCGATGTAGGACATTCCGTATTTGTCAGAAAGTATCTGCGCAACATCTTCCTCTTCCCGCTCTCGTACCTGAGCAAGCTCTGCGTCCTCGTGTTCCGTATCAAAATGAGAATCCATGTGCATGAATGATAACAGAGTGATAATACCATCCGGAAATGGATACAGGGAGCAGGACTTGACACCATGGCATAAGTGGTAGTATAATATACATAGATAATTGTTGTGAGCCAATAAATTAAAAAACTGAAAAAGGGGGGTGTGTTATGAAGAGGGAATATCTCTCTGTGATTCTCGTTCTTCTTATCTCAACGACTCTTGGTGGCTGTGTGATCCAGGTCAATCAGCCGGAGCGTAAGGTGGCGCCGGTGCCCTTACATCAACCGCTCTCGAAAGACGATGTGAAAAAAGGGATTTCGGCAAAGCTGATTACGTTAGACGATGTGGGATGCAAATCTCCAGCGAAATGGGAGTGGGAGAAGGGAAAGATGGTATGCGGAACGCCGGATACTCCCTCGTATATCTGGCCCAATAATAGGCCCTACGGGTATCCTTATTATTATGGGTATGGATATTACCCGTACGGATACGGTCACGCGTATTATTGGTGAAATAGAACAATCTCAAAATGCGCTCTTTTCTTTGGAGAAAAGAGCGCATTTCAGTTCTAAGTTCATAGACAGTTCAGTACGGCCGGTAGTATATCTCTCAACAAGTTAGAACATTCCGGTATCTCATAAAAACGGAGGTTTCTATGAAGATCCCAGTAGTTCTTTTCATCTCAATTCTTTTCCTTGGAGTCGTGGTGCCAATCAAAACTCACTCCGGGGTGGTGCATTGCCCATTTCCCGAGTCCGAACCCGTGTGGAAGGTGGACAAATACGTTTGTGAACCTTCGGCGTCTTTTCGTCCGCCACCTCCGATTGAGAAAAAAGCGGCTTCGCCGCCTGTTGTGGCACGACAACCGCAGATCGTTGTGCAAACGATTCCTCATTACTACGTATACCCGTATCCAGTATGGAGAGAACGATATTGGTGGGGGTGGCCTGCGCTGTGTGGTTACGGTTTTTGGTCATACACTTACTTAGGTTGGGGAAGCTGTTATTGGTAGGTTTCTCACAAAGGCAAAATTGAATACAAACGCGCTCATCCTTAGAAGGATGAGCGCGTTATCATTTTCAGCGGTACAATTGCACGTATCATGGAGAAGACGATTCGGACGCTAGAAGAGCTTAAGAAAGAGGCTGCAGGCTTTGTTGGCACGCTCATGCCGAGTGCGCAGGGCGCGACGCTTGTGACCCTCTCAGGAGAGCTTGGGGCGGGGAAGACTACTTTTACCAAGGCTGCTGCGAACGCGCTTGGGATCGAAGAGATTGTTACGAGTCCTACGTTTGTGCTCGAGAAAATCTATCAGCTTCCGGAAGGCAAGACATTTAAACGACTCATACACATTGACGCATATCGGCTCGAACAAGGGAGTGATCTCGCTCCGCTCGGTTTTGATGAACTTATGCAGGACTCAGGAAATCTTATTTTGCTTGAGTGGCCGGAGAAAGTAGTCGACGCGCTCCCGAAGCCATCAAAAAAACTTTCTCTCACGGTGCAGTCTGACGGGTCGCGCATCATTTTGTATGGCTAAAAGAATTCTCGGCAGGAAAAGAATCGTGCTCTTGGATACTCATGCAATCATTCATCGCGCGTACCACGCGCTCGCATCAGCAGAATTAACCGGTCCGACTGGTGCTCCGACCGGAGCGCTCTACGGGCTCGTTACGATGTTGCTCAAGATTATTTCTGATCTCAAGCCGGATTACATCGCTGCTTGTCTTGATCTGCCTAAGCCGACAATTCGGCACGAGGCGTATGAGGGATACAAAGGAACGCGCACCAAAACTGATGATGCGCTCGCACTTCAAATAAAAGAATCTCGAAAAGTGTTTGAGGCGTTTTCAATACCGATGTATGAACGTGAAGGGTACGAGGCGGACGATCTTCTTGGTACGATTGCGCACGAACTTTGCGATGAGGGTGTCGACGTCATTATCGCGTCCGGAGATATGGATATGCTGCAGCTTGTTGACGATGATCGTGTTCGTGTTTTTACGTTGAAAAAAGGCATTAACGACACGATCCTGTATGACGAAAAAGCGGTTACTGAAAGATTCGGTTTCGTGCCGGCACTCATTCCTGACTGGAAAGGGCTTCGTGGCGACCCATCCGATAATATTAAGGGCGTTCCGGGTATTGGAGAAAAGACTGCTACTGAGCTTGTGAAAGGGTTTGGTACGATCGAAAAAATATATGCGGCCCTGGAAAAAGGCGACGACCTCCTTCTGGAGAAGGGGATCAAAGCGCGCATAATCGCGCTGCTAAAGGAGCATGAAGAAGAGGCGCGATTATCAAAATCCATCGCGACCATACGACTTGATGCGCCGATTGCATTCACGCTTCCAGAGCATCTATGGCGCGAGACTGTTGCCGTACAGAAAGTACTTCTGATGTGTGATGAATTTGGATTCCGCTCGTTGCGCGATCGTGTGCAGAGACTTTTTGCGAATGTGGTTAACGAAGGAGAAGATTCCGTGAGGTACGAAGAGATAGTTCCTGAAGAGGTGGATTCGACAGCGCTTGCAGAGGCTAAAGTTATGCTTTGGCTCATTTCTTCTGAATTCACGAATCCGTCGCTCGATGACATTCTTGCTTTCACAAAGAAGCGCGTGTTTACTGATGCTCGCGCCGAACTCGAAAAACAATTGTCGGGAATGGGTAAGACAATAGAGGTGTATGAGCACATAGAAAGGCCGCTTATTCCGGTTATTCATAAGATGGAATCACGAGGCATACTTGTCGATCCAAATGTTCTTAAAGCGTTAGCTGAGAAATATACAACTGAACTCGAAATGATCGAGAAGCGTATTTATGTCGCTGCCGGGCGGGAATTCAATGTGAATTCCCCAAAGCAGCTCGGGGAAGTGCTCTTTGATGAATTGAAAATTATTCCCGAGAAACAAAAGAAGACCGCTGGCGGCCAGCGTTCGACACGCGAGAGCGAACTTGAGAAAATTCGAGAGATGCACCCTGTCATAAACGATATTCTTGAATACCGCGAGTTGAAAAAACTACTCTCGACGTACATTCAAAATTTGCCACCTCTGCTTGATACAGAGAATCGCTTGCATGCGGAGTTTCTCCAAACAGGGACGACGACTGGTCGTATGGCCTCTCAGAATCCAAATCTTCAAAATATTCCACTCCATTCCGAACGTGGCCGCGCGATACGCCACGCCTTTGTTGCGCCGTCAGGATTTACTCTCGTCGCACTCGACTATTCGCAGATTGAATTGCGGCTCGCAGCCATTCTTTCAGGTGATGAAAAACTGTGCGGCATATTTCGAAGTGGCAGGGATGTGCATCAAGAGGTTGCGGCACAAGTGTTTCATGTCGCTCCCGAAGCGGTCGATGCCGAGATGCGACGGCGAGCGAAAGTCATAAATTTCGGCATCCTCTACGGCATGGGAGTGAACGCCCTCCGCGCCCAACTCGGTTCGACCATTGCCGAGGCGCATCAGTATCTTGAAGAATATTTTACGACGTTTAAGACGCTTTCGGAGTATCTTGAGAGTACGCGCGGCTTCGCAAGAAAGCATGGTTACACAGAGACGCTCTTTGGCCGCCGCCGGCAGTTTCCAGAAATGAAGTCGTCTTTGCCATATGTGCGGGCACAGGCTGAACGCATGGCGGTCAATGCGCCGATACAAGGAACACAATCAGACATCATTAAACTGGCGATGGTACACGTACATGAGATGCTTGAAAAAGAGGGTGCCTCTGAGGACGCGTACCTGCTCCTTCAGGTGCATGACGAACTCGTGTACGAGATTCGTACTGCGCGCGCTGCGATACTCAGTGCAAAGATAAAAGAGATCATGGAATCTGTCTTGCCGACGACCGCAACGCATGGCGTGCCGGTTCTGGCTGTAGTGAAATCCGGCCCCGATTGGGGATCGTTGCGCGTATGATCTATCTTTTTCATGGCAGTGATGTTGAAAGGGTGCGCACGAAAGCATTTGAGTGGGTCGCAAAAGCTCGCGCGAAAGAGCCGAATCTCGCGTATGCGCGCCTGATGCGCGAAGAACTTTCCACGGCAACACTCGAGGATGCCGCGCTTTCAGGAGGACTTTTCGTTTCGCGACTCCTCGTGCTTATTGATGATCCGTTTCCGGCTGTGCGCACGGCAAGCGAAGAGAGCGAGGATGAAGAAAAAGAGGTTTCGAGCAGTGTTCTTGAAGAATATCTTACGGTTCTTGCTTCTTCTGATAATGCAATCTTAATCCTCGCTCCAAAGCTCGCAGCAGCGAAAGCGAAGAAGCTCATTGCGAAAGCGAAGGTCGAATACAAATTCGATACGATCGTTCCTCGCGAAGCCGTGCGAGGATTCAATGGAAATTTGGTGAACGCACTCGCTTCTCGCTCGCGTGAAAAGCTCTGGCTTGAGATTCATCGCGCGCTTCGCGCCGGAGATGCTCCTGAAATGTTGCACGGACTTTTACATTGGAAGGCTCGTGACTTGATGGAGAAGGGAAGTCGCGTGTGGACTCAGAAGGAGTCGCGGCAATTATCACTCGTGCTTATCGAACTCCTGCAAAATTCTCGTCGGGGAGGTCTTGAGCTATCTCTTTCGTTAGAGCGTTTCGCACTTTCGGTGTAATTGAAAATATGCGAATCATTTCGCTCAATACGTGGGGCGGGAAGGGAGGTAAGAAAAAACTTTTAGAATTTTTTAAAGCTCATGCGGATACGACAGACGTGTTTTGTCTTCAGGAAATATGGTCTGAGCCGTATCCTCATTTAGAAGGACGTCTTGCTGGCGGTGTTGCGCTGAATAATGAACAGACCATGGTATACGCTTTGCGAGAAATATCTGCAGCGCTACCAAACCATGTGGCATTTTTTCGTCCGCTCCTCGGAAACAATTATGGTTTGTTGATGCTCATTCGGAAAGAACTCCGGGCAATCGAGGAAGGAGAATTTTTTGTGTATAAGCAAAAAGGATTTTATTCAGAAGCTGACGTGGGTGATCATGCGAGACTCATTCAATATGTCACGATTGCTGCAGGCACTAAGATGATCACAATCATAAATTTTCATGGTCTGTGGAATGGAAAGGGAAAGACGGACACCGAAGATAGAATTCAGCAGTCTAAAAACATTCTTGAATTTACTTCGAAACTCGACGGGGAATATATTCTATGTGGGGATTTCAATCTATTACCCGATACTGAAAGTTTGAAATTATTTGAAATGGCAGGCTTAAGAAATTTAATAAAGGAGTATGGCATATCCTCCACGCGCACCTCGTTTTATACGAAACCTGAAAAACACGCTGACTATATGTTTGTAACGAAGGGAATACAAGTGAAAGATTTTAAGGTTTTACCGGATGAGGTTTCGGACCATGCACCGCTCTTGATTGAGACGGAGTAATTGAAATTCATGCGGTAAGTAAAATACAAACCAGCGTATGGTACTATGTAAAGGTGGTCGTAAATCATGAGCATGAATGCTAATGTGTTCCAAGAAAAATGCGCCCGTAGCTCAGTTGGTAGAGCAGATCCCTTTTAAGGATAAGGTCCCGCGTTCGATCCGCGGCGGGCGCACATGAACGATTTCAAGAAGCAGTGTATAGCCCTGCGAAAGAAGGGTTACAGCATTAACGAAATCATGAAAGCGACGGGGAAAGCGAAGGGTTCTATCTATGTACATATAAAAGATATCCCATTGAGCAAGAAGCGCCTGAAGCAGTATAGAGAAGCTTCTGGGAAATGGATCAGGAAATTTGCACTCGCACGAAAAGGCAGGAGTGCGCGCTCATTCCGGCCATTTGATACATGGTCTGCAGAGACTGTTCTTTTGGTTGCCCACCTGCTTTTTGACGGTGAGATTGCAAAAGGGAAATGCGTGTATAACAATCGTAGTCGAGTGCTCATCGAGCGTGTCGAAAGGCTCCTGCGCGTAGTATATGACTTTGAGCCAAAACGATACAAAAATGAAGCGACAGGAGTGTGGAAAACAAATTACTATAATGTAGCTCTCAGTGCGTATTTGAAAGGCAAATCGAAAGAATTGCTGCGACAAATCAAAGGAATGCCGCTCGATTTAAAACTGGAGTTTGTGCGTGCATTTTTTGACGACGAAGGATGTATGGATTTCCGACCGGGGCGCAAAAAAGTTCGCGGATATCAGAAAGATATGCGGATCCTAAAGTTAGTCAAAGCACTTTTAATTGATTTTGGCATCACTGCGCGTATAGCACTTCCTAACGAAGTGGTAATCGTGGGAAAAGAAAATTTAATTCGATTTGAACAAAAAATAAATTTCTCGCCGGGTGTTTCCATAAACGGGGATCGCACCAACAGCATCTGGAAGAAACATATAGAGAAAAGAGAACTGCTCAAACAAGCTATAAAATCTTTTAAAAGCTAGTAGCTAAATGCATCGACCGTTTTGCCGTTTATATCCAAGAGCTTCACAACTTCATGTTTGGTGCGCCACATTGAGTTTGTACGGCCGAGATAGATGCGCCAAGTGTTGCCTTCGAAATTGGTATCATTTTTGTGTGCGTTAACACATCCGTTGTAATTGAGGTAGGTCATCACAAAGTTTTGACAAGTGTTTGATACGCCATCTGGCGGTGTGAGCGTTACCTGACAGCGTTGGATTTTGTTCACTTGATCGATGCAAAATGAGTCGCGGATATAGGTAGGTCCATAAAAAGAAATAAGATCGTCGGACGGTATAGGGCAGTTTTGAGGCAGGGAAGGAGAAAATTTTTGGAAGGTGCTGAAATAGCCGATACACTTATTTTCGCGGAAGGAAGCTCCGATGGGGGATTGTCCGGAAATTAGTATTGCTCGAGTGCCGGGAGCAAGTACGATGTCTTGCTCCGCATTCACCACGCCAGAGGTCGGCACTTCGGTTCCCTTAGGAATGCTGGCGGAATTACCTGTTGCATCACTCAAGAGTTTCCATCCAGTAATGTTGACCGGGACTCGTGCATTTTGCGAGAGAGATATTTCGATGTATTCGTTTCCCGGATTTGCTCCGCCGGCACCCGAGACGTACTGATTCATTCTGACAATATCTCGATAGGGCGACGGTGTCCCAAAGACAGTACCGCCTACAAATGTCGGAACCAATGTCGCGGAACTTCCTGAATTGTCTGAAGAGCCAGGTAGTGAAACGTTCGTACCTCCAATAACGAATGGTGCTCGTGGGAGTTGCAGGTAGGTGCCTCCGCCGAGTACTCCCGGCTGCGCGAGTGTTGGTCCAGAGAAGGCGAGCGGACGCAACGGGCCGCCGGTCGCTATCCAAATAAGGAATATAAAGACGAAAACGCCTATGAAAAACCATGCATCATGTGCATCCCCCATAACGGTATAGTATCAAAATTTACTAATAAGTCGCTCAAGCTCTTCACGGACAACCCGAGCATCGCTCCAGGCTTCACGCTGGCCTTTCGGCCCCATGATGAAAGGGTCAGTGCCTTTACCGGAGATAAGAACTGCGTCACCGGGGCGTGCTGCGGCAAGCGCGTATCGGATAGCCTCCCGTCGATCCATAATAATTTCGGGTGTATGGTTCATTCCTCTTGCCATGGCGTCAACGATGGCACGAGGGTCCTCATCGTAGGGGTCCTCGTTTGTGAGAATAACTTTTTCGCACTCTTCGTCTGCAATACGACCCATCTCCGGTCGTTTCCAAGTATCACGTCCGCCACCAGTATTTCCTAGGACGCAGATTTTTCTTTGTTTTGGAAAAGCACTGTAAAGCGCACGGAGTGAATCTGGCGTATGCGCGTAGTCGACTATAACCGTGAAGTTTTGATTCGCCTCAATGCGCTCGACGCGACCTTGTACGGGAGGGAGTGCGGCAAGGGCGTTCGCGGCAGTAGCCAGTGGGACGCCAAGCGCCATGCTCATTTTTATAGTGGCGAGAGCGTTCATTGCGTTAAAAGTACCAGGTATCGGAAGAGAGAAACGTTCTCCTGCGTATTCAAAACCGACACTTTTTTCGTCTCCTTGCAAAGACTTAAATTCTTTTTCACTGAATGCAATTGTTTTTGGAACGTGAGCAGAAAGAAATGCGCGAGTTTCTTGAATGTCCTCGTTGGCTACTAAGATTTTATTTTGTTTAGGGGAGTGAACGAGTGTGTCGACGATAGTGCGTTTAGCGGCAACATAGTTTTCAAATGAGCCGTGACTCTCAATATGCTCCGGGTGAATATTCGTTACGATGAGTCCATTGAGATCAAGAAATGAGTGTCGATACTGCAGAACACTTTCCGAAGTTACTTCAATGACGAGATGTGTGCATCCGGCTTTGAGCGCACGGCGCATAAATGCTTGTGCAAATCCACGTCCTTGCAGAGTCATCTTGTAACGGTTTGGTTCCGAATCATCCCCTATAGCGAATCGGATTGTGGAAATTAGCGCAGTCGTATACCCCGCCTCACGCAAAATTGAAAAAAGCATGTCAGCCGTCGTAGATTTTCCTTTTGTTCCGGTGATTCCTATGACAGTAAGTTTTCGCGCAGGGAAGCCATAAGAAAGCGCCATGAAATAAGAGAGGTAGCGATGATAGGCGGGGCGTAGTTGTCGCACTACCGATTCCGGTACAATTTTTTTCAGAATACTGACAATACTGTTGACCAGTCCGTACATAAGTGGGTATCAATGACCTGAAGACAGGGCTGCCTTAAGACGTAAGTCCTTTCCAACGATAGTATCTGGCAGTGACTGCAGAGCTTTTCGTGCTTCGCGGTCGGTGTAGCCCAGTGCGACGAGCGTGTCGAATACTTCGCCATCGGCGTTATCATGCGAGCGCGGACCGACCTTATCAGCTAGCTCAACCAACATTTTCTCCGCACCTTTCTTTCCAAGGCCAACAACTTTGGTGAGGTAGGCAAGATCGCGTTTGCCGATAGCTCCTTCCAAAGCCTCACGCGGGGAGCGGCGCAAAACCGAAAGAGCTGTTTTCGGGCCAATGCCTGACACGGAGAGAACAAGTTCGAAGAAGTCGCGATCGGCACTGTCGGTAAATCCATAAAGCTCGAGCCCATCCTGTTTGAGAGTGAGATGTGTCGCGAGACTCGCTTCGTTTCCTTCCGAAAGCGTTTGTGGCGAGCTCATACGTACCTCTACACCAAAGCCTGCAACCTCAATAGTGGCGCTTATCGGACCAATCGAAAGTACTCGTCCTCGAATCTGTCGGATCATGTCGTCTATCGTACAACTATTTGCCAGGAAGCGGGAGATAGCGTATATATGTGTGATATATGGCTATCACCAGTTCTGCGAAGAAAGCGATACGTTCTTCTGCGAAGAAGCACGTTTTCAATCTGCGCCGCAAGGTCGCTCTTTATGATGCGACTAAATCGCTTACGAAGGCGCTTGCCGCGAAGGATATTACAGGGGCGGAGAAGCTTCTTCCTGCGGCTTATGCTGCAATCGACAAGGCGGCCAAGCGCGGCGTCATCAAAGACAATACTGCCGATCGCAAGAAAGCTCGTCTCGCAGCGGCCATCAAGAGAGCTCAAAAAAATTAATCATCAAATAACAAAAACGCCCCTTATGGGGCGTTTTTGTTATTTGTGCTCTCGGCCGGAATCGAACCGGCATCAGCCCCTTCGGAGGGGGCTATCCTATCCGTTGAACGACGAGAGCGACATTAGTTTCTTAGGGAGCGGAGCGAGTTAGAGACTAAGAAGTGCCACATGCCGGATTTGAGTATTTGGCATGTGGCCGTAACTCACAATACTATAATTCCTCGAGAGGATTGCGGTTAGACTTGCCGATCGGTATACCTGGTATACTACCGTGCATAGAGATTATTTCTTGTAAAAATACAGTATGAACACAAAAATTATTTCAGCATTTGTCATTATTGTTTTCGCGGGAATAGCGGTGTCTATGTTTAACAGTCAAGATAAGGGTTCTGAAATGAACGCAAATGAGATTCAGGAGCAAAATAAAGAGCAGACAGTTAAGGAATTCTCGATGGATTCGTATGTGAATATGGTTGACGGAAAGCCAGCTCCGAGATTTTCACTCGAGAATATTACGGTTAAAAAAGGGGACAAGGTAAAAATAAAAATAAACACAATCAATGGGACTCACGACTTCGTCATAGACGAGTTTAATGTGCGTTCCGAGACTCCGACTGGCAAAGAAACAGTAGTAGAATTCACTGCCGATAAAGCGGGTGAGTTTGTGTATTACTGCAATATGCCAGGACATCGCGCAAATGGTCACTGGGGAACGCTGACCGTGCTTGAATAAAAATGCTACTGGGAACTAAGAGCAGGAAAACGCTTTTACTGCGTCATATTCTAGTCGGATCGACCGCTACGGCACTGGCGTACGGCATATTCCTTTCGCGGGACGAGTTTCCATTTGACGTCAGTATATGGCGAGCTTTGGGAGACACTGCTTTTATTTTTTTATTTTTCACTTTAGCGGTTGGCCCGTTAGCAAAGTTGTGGAAGCCGGCCTTGCGATTTGTGTCGTGGCGCCGCGAAACAGGTATCTGGTTTGCTCTTCTTGCGCTTGCTCACTTTATTCGCGTAATCGATTATGCGCTCCTAGAGCCGGGTATTGAACTGGCGCGACTCCTTGGTTTCGTGGCTCTTTTCTGGGCTCTAGTACTTGCGGCAACATCTTCAGATCGCGCGGTGAATTTCTTGGGTCCTTCTGCATGGAAGTGGTTGCATGGAATGGCATATGTGATTTTTTATCTTGTCGCCGCCCATGCGATGTATTTTCTATTTTGGCACTACCCGGAAACAAACTGGTTTCAGTATGCATATGTAGGTATGGTGTTCGCTGTACCACTGCTTCAGATTGCCGCTTTTGTTAAGGAGGTAGTTCGACAAAGAGCCGGGAAAGTTATTCTTGAAACCAAGAAACTACAGCTGCCAATTTTGGAACAAAGAATTATTGCAGAAAAAACATGTGAAATTTCCTTTGATCTGTCTGGGAAAGAATTTGAATTTTTAGCGGGGCAATATATTCGAGTGGGCGTACCTACGCTTCTGCACCCTGATCCAAGAGGGTCATCGCGGCTTTTCTCTCTCACTTCTTCGCCAACAGATGTAAAAAGAATTACAGTGGCATTTCGAAATTCCGGTAGTGGATTTAAAAAAACTCTAATGGAATTACTGCCTGGTTCTCCTGTCAGTATAGAAGGTCCGTTCGGATACCTTACTCTTCCCAAAGACGATACTCGCCCTTTGGTTTTTATAGCTGGGGGAATTGGCATTACTCCATTCATGAGCATGATTCGTTTTGTTACCAAGCAAAAAACTCCTCACAAGATAACTTTGTTGTATGCCAATAGGACTGTCGAAAACGCTGCATATATCGAAGAATTGACAACAATTGCTAAACAAAATCCGCTTTTTTCATTACAGAATCGGTTTGGACGTATTGATGCAGAGTTTATACAGAAAACAGTACAGGATCTTGATAGCGCGGCGTGGTATATCGTCGGACTCCCAGTCATGGTAGCTGATATGCACAGCCTTCTTTTGCAGCTCGGTGTGAAAGAAGACGCAATTTATTTCGAGGATTTTACTGGCTACTGATACTAAGTTGTCACGGGTACGCTGCGGGATAATAGATTTTAGGTTAGAGTGGTGCTATGGGCGATTAGCTCAGTTGGTAGAGCAACCCCTTTACACGGGGAAGGTCACAGGTTCGAGTCCTGTATCGCCCACTTGAAACCATAAGTAATATCGGACAGGTTGGAACAACTATGCTCGCGCACGAAAAATCGAAAGATGTCTCTCATCCAACCTGCGTTGGCATCATTATGGACGGCAATCGCCGATGGGCAAAGGAGAATGCCGTGTCAGCATATGAGGGGCACTCAGAGGGTTATAAAAAACTAAAAGAGATAATGAGTTGGGCGCGTGAAGGGCATATTTCTCATGTGGTGATCTATGCTTTCTCGACAGAAAACTGGCAACGCTCGGAAGAAGAAGTTAACTATTTGATGCAGATTTTTCGTTTCATTTTGAAAAATGAGATAAAAAATATGGTTGATAAGGGAGTGAGAGTGCGTTTCATTGGTGATATCACGCGCTTTCCAGACGATATTAGAAACATGATAAAGGATGCGGAAACGCAAATCGCCGCGACATACGATATCACCCTGCATCTCGCAGTGTCTTATGGCGGTCGCGCGGAAATTGTCGCTGGAGTAAACGCGCTGCTCACTGAAGGGGCGACGACTCTTACTGAAGAATCTTTTGCGGAAAAACTGTGGTCGCATGATATGCCCGATCCTGATCTCATCATCCGTACCGGCGGAGAAAAGCGTTTGTCAAATTTCCTGCCTTGGCAGTCAGTCTATAGCGAGCTTTTTTTTACTGATACAAAATGGCCAGCTTTTACAAAGGAGGAGTTTAATGCAATTCTCGCGGAGTTTTCTACTCGGGAACGTCGGCGCGGAAAATGAAGGGAAGAAAGCTCGCAGAACCGAGCTTTCTTCCTGCGCTCGCCGCGGACAAATGTGTGCAAACACACTTTGTCGCTCAGCTAGCTTGGTAGTGATACTGTTGGGATATGGAACTCCCCATTCTCTATGAAGACGCTGATATCGTCGCAATCGCAAAACCCGCGGGGCTTATTACACATTCTGACGGTCGGACAAAAGAAGAAACCGCTGAAGAATGGTTTCTAGAAAAATATAAAGTTGGAATCACCGACCCTCCTTCTTCAGGATATGTGCATAGACTTGATCGCGATACCTCAGGCGTACTTGTCTTTGCAAAACATGCAGCGGCGTACTCTTTCTTGCGCAAAGCTTTTCATGATCGGGATGTAAAGAAAGAGTACTTAGCGTTTGTGCATGGTGCACCAAAAGAGAAAAAGGGAACTATCGATTTTGATATCGGACGTTCGCGCAGCGACTTTCGTCTCCGAAGTGCCCAACCAAAAGCAAAAGGACTTTTGCGCGATGCTCGTACTCACTATGAGGTGCTTGCGGAGACAGACAGGTACGCTCTTATGAAGATGACACCGGAAACCGGCAGGACCCATCAGATTCGGGTGCATCTAAAGGCAATTCATCATCCGATTGTTGGGGATGTGCTGTACGCCCCGAATCACCCTGCAGCACTTGGTATCAAGCGACTTGGCTTACATGCGTATGCTCTCGATATTCCGCTTCCTTCGGGTACTCGTGTGCGCATTATTGCGCCGGTGCCGGGCGATCTCGTGTCCGCTTTTGCACAGTTTCCTGACGCAAATACTATCCTTGCGTCGCTCGCGTAGCGAATTTGCTCTCTCTTATAACGCGTGCTAGAGTGCAGGGCACATGCAAAAGGTCATAACTCCGGTCAATGTAGAAGGGCGCGCGAAGCTCGGCATCCGCTCGGGTGATACCGTGCGCGTCGTGCAGAACATTGTCGAGCTTAAGAAGGGCCGCGGTACTGATAAGAAGGAGAAGACGACCAAGAATGTTCGTAAGCAGACTTTTGAAGGACTCGTTCTCTCGACCAAGCACGGCACTGAAGCCGGAGCGATGTTCACTGTCCGTGCGACGCTTTCTGGTGTCGGTGTTGAGAAGACTTTTCCGCTCTATACACCCTCAATCGATTCGATAGAGATCGTCAAACGCTCCAAAGTTCGTCGCGCAAAGCTCTATTTCATTCGCGAGAAGGCGACCAAGGCGGTTCGTCGCCAGCTGCGCAATGCACGCATGATGAATATGAAGAGCGACGAGTCACTCATGCAAGCAGAAGCGGTAGCGGAAGAGAAGACGGAGGTTGCGGCGTAAATTTTTGTAGGAAAAACCGCCAATCGCTTTGCGATTGGCGGTTTTTCGTTTATAGTGTCCCGCAGTTGCCCAGGTGGCGAAATTGGTAGACGTACTACCTTGAGGTGGTAGCGCCCGCAAGGGCTTGGAGGTTCGAGTCCTCTCCTGGGCACAGATAGTAATTTATTCCGCATTTTCGACAATCTGTTATCCTGAAAGGGGGGTATAGCACATTGAACAATCTCTCGTGGAAGAAAGGAGGTGGTAGTGATGGTGCAGAGAAAAGAAGAACTGTACCCAAAGAACGCTCTCTTCATGCTCGTTGCGCATGTTGTTGGTCTCTACGGTTTCTACGCCGCGATATCTGGCCAATGGGGAAAAGAAACACTCATCCTTGGGGCAGTTATGTTCTGTGTCAGCGGACTTGGTATCACTGTCGGGTACCATCGCTACTTTACCCATCGTTCTTTCAAGTGCGGAAAAGTACTGCAGACAATCCTCATGATTTGTGGAACGACTGCAGTTCAGGACAGTATCATGAACTGGGTTTCGGATCACAAGATGCATCATACGAATACTGACAGAGATGGGGATCCGTACAATGCTGCGCGAGGTTCCTTGTGGGCACATTGCGGCTGGATCCTTTACAAGGATCTGACGAGAAAGAAGGATTACAGCACAGCTGCTCATTTGATGGAGGACTCGGAGACTAGAAGGATTGTAAATTTTCAGCATGCGTATTATCACACGCTGGCGATCCTGTTCTCGGGGTTCGTTCCCGTTCTTATAGCGTCTCTCTGGAACGATCCTCTTGGCGGTCTTGTGTTCGCCGGATTCTCGCGGTTGATTGCTGTGTGGCATATGACCTTCTGCATAAACAGTCTTGCTCACAGGAAGCATTGGGGAAGCAGACAGCCATATACGCGAGCAAATTCATCTCAGGACAGTTGGCTGGTTTCCCTCGTTACGTTCGGAGAGGGGTATCACAATTACCACCACGCTTTTCCAGGGGATTATCGAAATGGTCCGTATTGGTACAACTTCGATCCATCCAAGTGGTTGATTTTCTGCTTGTTAAATTTTGGATTGACCTGGGATCTTAATCGGGTGCCCAAGGAGAAGATAGAAAGAGCTCGTAACGCAGTTCTTCGCTCGGATAATAATTAGGGGCGTGTCTTATGAAAGACACGCCCCGTTCTTTTGATATTTCGAAAAGGTATACTGTACACAGCTATTACTTATATGTTCTACACTGGTAAAGGAGATACGGGAACGACAAAAACATTTGGCTGCAATCAGCAGCGTATTTCAAAATCTTCAGAGATACCGGAAGCGTTGGGTGCTCTTGATGAAGTAAATGCGTTCTTAGGATTTGTAAAAATGCGTAGCACAGAGATATCGCGTATTCAGGTAGTGCTGCGCGATACGCAAGAAACTCTTTTCATTATTCAAGCACAGGTTGCCGGAGCAGATAAAAAATTAAAAGAAGGTGCCGTAGCGCAGGTCGAGGTTCTGGTGAATAGTATTGAAAAAGAAATTCCTCCAATCACCGGGTTCTCTATAGCTGGAGGAACGGAGATTTCCGCGCTTCTTGATGTGGCTCGAACCATTGCGCGCCGCGCCGAGCGAAAACTCATCGCAGCAAGGGAGGTCGGTGCCTGTGTCCTGGCGGATGAAACTATGGCATACATGAATCGTCTTTCGTCGCTTCTGTTTGCGCTCGCACGACTTGCGAATCATGTGGCCGGAATTAAAGATGAATCCCCGCGGTATTAGATCGCGAGTAGAGAAGTAGGCAGATAGTCACTATTCGTGGTATAAAAAATCTCGTGCATGGCGACTATGGTGTAACGGTTAACACTGGAGCTTGTGGAGCTCTCAATTCGGGTTCGATTCCCGATAGTCGCCCTAGGTTATTAATCGCGTGGTAACATTTACGAATGAAAAGCTTATTTCTCGGTATTTTTATCATCATAATTGTTGGTATCGGTGGATTCATATACCGGAATGTGGTTGAACATCCAGCACAGCCGATCGTGTGTCCAGTCAGTGATTTTATTTGCCCAGACGGCACTCGTATTTCGCGCATCGGTTCCGCTTGTGTATTCCCTGCATGTCCGCCGCCGAACATCTCGCTCTCAGAGATCGGTATCGCTTTTGCAGTGCCGGAAAATTTTGTTTCCGCAGAATCTCAAGATGGTGCGACTGTTGCGGCCTATGCATTACCAGTCATGGCCTCTTCGACAAATAATGCGAGCATTATCATCCGTCGTTTTGCAATCACCGCGTCTTCAACTGCGCTTGCGACCATACAACAGACTGCCATCGGAGGAGCTACCGGATTACCTGTCAGCGCGACGGAATATTCTTCTAGTAGTTTCGGGATATATCGGTTTACTGTTGTTCGTGTAGAGCGTTTTGAGGGCGTCATAGACACTGCCTACTATCTCGCCCGAGCGACAGACGTGCTGCGCTTCGATGCCATTGATACTGGTGTTATGAACTGGACTGACAAAAACCTCGATACTTCGACGCTTCCGGCCCATGCAGCCCTGCGGAAGCTTCTCACAACTCTCCAGGGAGGGTGATTTGTGCTATACTCTTCGCATTAATTCATAATGTATTGATTCCGATATGAACAACAATCCTCTCTATGAAATTTTTGACCAACGAGGTGCGCGTATCGCGTTTGTCGGCGTTCTTTCTATTCTTGCACTCTTCTTACTTGCACAAACTATAGCTACTGTTGGAAACCTCGGACGCTCGGGCACTCCAGCGACCGATACAGTTACAGTACAGGGTTCTGGTCAAGCAACGCTTCCGCCAGATGTTGCTCGGGTTTCTTTCACTGTCGAAAACACCGCGGCGACTGTTTCGCTTGCTCAGGAGGCGACGACAAAACAGGCAAATACGGCAATTGAGTATGTAAAAAGTCAGCGTATTGCTGAGAAAGACGTAAAGACGCTCTCGTACAATATTTCACCGCAATACTCGTACCCAAATCCTTGTCCGCTCGGAGGGAGTTGTCCAGACTATAATCGTGCGCCAAAGATAATCGGTTATCAAGTCTCGCAGACGATTCAGGTAACGATGCGTGATCTCTCCGCCGTCGGCACCCTCCTCGGCGGGCTTGGCAAACTCGAAGTACAGAATGTAAACGGTCCTGCCTTTGCACTCGACGATGCAACCGCTGGTTATGATGCTGCGCGCGCTGATGCAATCAATAAAGCAAAAGCACAAGCAAAACTCCTTTCAAAGCAGCTGGGCGTCCGTCTCGGAAAGATCGTGAATTTCAGCGAATCATCAGGAGGATATGCTTATCCGATGTACAGCATGCTCGGTAGGGGAGGTGCAGAGGATTCGAAGGCTGCGTTAACGCCAGAACTTCCGGTTGGCGAGAATACCTACAATGCATCAGTTTCGATTACCTACGAAATCAGATAATCACTTTCTTGATTATTAAAATAAAAAGGGCCCTGCTGGTGCGGGGCCCTTTGTCTTTCTTCGACGCATTAGTTTTTTGCGGTGGCAGCAAGTCCGAATTCTTTTTTGAGAGCCGTCGTGAATCTTTCTACGGTTTCCCTCGCTAAAGAAGTATTCGTCTCGCCAAAATTTCCCTTCTGTTCGACGATGATTTTAATCGTATTTCCAACCAGTTGCAGCGTAATCATCGTTGAGTCCTGAGCGCCGTACGCGGCGGCCTTCAGGAACCCTACAGCATCCAGATTCTTTGTGAATACGACAAGATTCTGTCCAGTATTCTCACTGAGCATTGGATACTCGAGAGCCTCACCAACCCGGATTGCTCTACTCAGGAAGTTGGTCGGCGGTTCTTTAAGGACAAGTCCACCCTCGTTCGTAATGGACTGAACCCTAGTGTGCTGTCCAAGATTTGGACAGCCTGTCAAACCAAGACCGGATGCGAGGACCAACATCGAGAGCAGGGCACGACGCGTGAAGGTGTTCATGACACACTCCTTGGTTAAAGTTTGCTGTAACGAACCCAGAACCCTCTAAGAGACAGAGTAGCATCTTTAAATTGAAATGTCAAGTAGTTATACAGTACAACTACTTGACATACCATGTCAATGGGTATATATCATATCGAGGATAAATAAGTTCTTTCACGATACGGATATAGAAAGGAGGTGCCGCATGAATCACGACCGGTCCCCATAGATAGGTTCTCCAAGAGGGGAATAAACGATTTAAGCCAATTTTGTTTGGTAGTGGGAGAGACAATATCATGGGGAAGCAGGGAGTTTTAGTCGGAAGAGTCGGAAGGACATTTCCCAAGTCCGAAGACAGTGGTGGAGTGGAAGGGGCGTTGGACCCACAACGAAAATTCTATTCCGCACTCGACGGCCGAGGGAAACACGTGGAGATTCCTTGTCCGAATGCACACTGCAAAAAACCAGTTTGCTTAGCTGATAGAGCTGAGTGTACCCATTCGGGTGAGGAATTCGTCTGAGGATGTATCGCCGACGCCACGTACGTCTTCGGGGGAGCACTTCCTCGATAGACATGTTCTAAAAGAAAGGAGAAAATAAAAACAAAAAGCTCGGCTGTCGTGAGACATCTGGGCTTTTCTTTTTGGTATTGACGTATTTAGGGCGTTGTACTACAATACCCACATCGAAAGCCCGGAGGGCTTTTTTATTTACCTGACATATCCGCTATGTACGCACCCTTCACTTATCTGAAGCATGTTCGCGAAGAATTCACGCACATCGTCTGGCCGACGAATCGGACAGCCTTGGCGCACACTCTTGTTGTTATTCTTATCGCGGTTATTATCGCACTGATTGTTGCATTAATGGATTACGTCTTCGGCGCGATGGTAAGCAACTTCGTTATCGGATGATTTTTATGAATGATACTCAACATATGCATGGTGGCGAGATGGATCTTCCTGAAGAAATCGGGATGGCGGACATTGCTCCTTCGGTACGTAAAGAAATGAGAGACGAAACGGTGCCGCAGGAAAAGGATGCGCGCTGGTACACGGTGCATACGTATGCCGGCTATGAGAATGCTGTTGAACGCAACTTGAAACAGCGCATTGAGTCACTCGGCATGGAAGGGAAGATCTTCGATGTTATCGTTCCGACTGAGAAAAAGATTCATGTGAAAGGAGGGAAGCGTATGGTCGAAGAAGAAAAAATCTATCCGGGGTATATTCTCGTACGGATGATTGTCGACGATGATTCATGGTTCGTGGTGCGTAATACACCGCGTGTTACGGGATTCGTCGGTGCGGGCAATACTCCGGTCCCGATGGAAGAATCAGAGGTCGCGCTACTCATGAAGCGGATGACGGCAGAGGCGCCGAAACACCGCATTGATCTCATGAAGGATGATCCGATAGTTATTGCGGACGGTCCTTTTAAGGATTTGGAAGGCAAAGTTGGCGAGATTGATGAGGATCGTGGAAAGGTAAAAGTCATGGTTTCGATGTTCGGTCGCGAGACGCCGGTCGAGCTCGACTTTCTTCAAATACGCAAGCTGTAATTGCTGCTGCATTTGACCTAGAACGCTTATTAATATAGTTTCATCTTTATATGGCTAAGATAGTTAAGAAAATAAAGCTCCAGATTCCAGGCGGTGCCGCAACACCGGCTCCTCCTGTTGGTACCGCGCTCGGCCCTGCTGGTGTGAACATCGGTCAGTTCGTGTCTCAGTTTAATGAGGCGACGAAGGACAAGCGTGGAACAATCATCCCAGTCGAGCTCTTGGTCTTTGATGACCGTACGTTCACCTTCACGATGAAGAATCCGCCAGCATCTCGTCTCATTTTGAAGGCTGTCGGTCTTGATAAGGCAGCGCATAAGCCGGGTGAAGAGAAAGCGGGAACTATCACTCAAGCGCAGATTGCAAAGATCGTTGAGGAAAAGATTGCTGACATGAATGCGACTTCTCCAGAGGCAGCGGCTCGCACTATTGCCGGTACTGCACGTTCGATGGGAATTGAGGTAAAGTAAATTTGTACGACAGTTAATGAAAACGGCGCCTTTATGGGCGTCGTTTTCATTATATAGAGATGATATTGCAGGGCGTCTGTTTTTTTGGTACTGTCCGGTCGGATAGATGTTCGACGCAAAAATCAACACAACCTTAACTTTTGCAAGGAGGAAGAAATGAAGAGATCTGTATTGGAGTTACAACATGTGACTCGCGGACTTCCACACGGTGGATTTGTGCTTGTTTTGAATACCGGAGCTATTATTGATCCGGAAGCTGAGGCGATGTTACAAGCCCTTCATTCACGTTCAGTCGGCGGTATTCGTGCGCATCTGAAGACTCTCGCAGAAAAAGGCCCCGAGAGGTTCATGGAAAACTTCTACGTTGGATATGGACACAAATCAATCGGGGATTGTGGTACAGGAACGATATTTATTGAGGGCGTCTCGATGCTCGTTGCCAAAGCTATACAAGATTGGCTCTTGTATTCTGGGCAAGAGGCGTCAACTCGGTATATCGATTTCTCGACACAGAGGTTTGTCGACCCAGTCGGTCTGCCAGGTTCTACGGAAATACTCGAAGCGTGGCGAAGTTTCTATTTGTCGTCACAAGAACCAATCCGCGCACATCTTCGAGGATGTTTCCCAATAAAAACAGGGGAAGATGTGAAAGTGTATGACAAAGCGATCAACGCACGAAGCTTTGACATCTTGCGTGGATTTCTTCCGGCAGGTGCCTCCACAAATCTCGCTTGGCATACTAATCTGCGCCAGGCAGCGGATCACATACTGATGCTGCGCCAGCATCCGCTTCGTGAGGTTAAGATTGTTGCCGAGGCAATGGAAAGCGCTCTGCAAGAAACATTTCCAAGTTCATTTGGGCAAAAGCGTTACGAATCGACCGAGGAATACCATGCGTTATGGATGCGAGAAGGGTATTACTTCTCTGGCACAAAACATCATGATGTTTGTTTGCCTGGCAGGGTTGGTGCAGCGCGTAAGAAAGTAGTGTTGACGAGGGACTCAATTGATAGAAGTCTCTTGCCTGAATACGCGCACTTCCTCTTGTTGCGACCGGAAAAAACGGAATTACCAAAACAGATATCAGAATGCGGGACGATGCAATTCGAGTTTCTTATCGATTTCGGTTCATTCCGGGACATTCAGCGGCATCGTTCTGTGATACAGCGTATGCCACTTCTTTCAAGTAGTTTCGGCATGCATTCGTGGTATCTCGAATCACTTCCGGACAAATTAAGACAGGAGGCAGAAAATCTTGTACGTCGACAACTTATAGCTATAGACACGCTCCCGCAAGACAAGTTCGTACGGCAGTACTATTTCCCCATGGGAATGTGTGTACCATGTCGTTTGACGGGTGACTTGCCGGCGCTTGTGTATGTGGTTGAACGACGCGCACAAAGAGACGTCCACCCAACGCTTCACGAGGTCGCGCTTGAGGTGGCAGACGAACTTATTACACAGTTTGGCAGCAATGGTCTTGCGTTGAGTATCGATCGTGAGAAAGGACGGTTTGATACGAAACGTGGACTTCAGGACATTGTGCAGAAATAGCTCATGCATTCTAGCGACGGCCCCCGGCCGTCGCTTTTTTATAGTTGCCTTTTACTTTCAGAGCGCGTAGAGTTTCGTTGGACTGTACAACACAACAACCAAGAAACCACAAAAAGGAGAGCATCATGCCGAAATCAAAGACAGGAGTTCTTCCAAAACAAGATCTTCGAGGCTTGCTCGTGCCAGGATACATCGGGGACGTGACGGAAAAGTATTTAAACCCGGCGTCAATCGACATGCCTCTTTCAGACGAGGCCTACCGAGTCGAGGCAATCTTCCTCCCTCAGGAAAATGAGGCCGTTCGTGATCTCTTGCCGTCTCTCGGTGCTACGAAGCATAATCTCGACAATCCTCTGGAGGTTGGCGTGCCGTATCTGATTCGTGTTGTTGACAGATGGAAACTGCCAAGCATGGTCTACGGATACGCAAATCCGAAGTCATCAACCGGCCGAATTGGATTCTTTTGTCGAACGGTGGCTGACAAAGTCAGTATGTATGATGCAATTCCAACTCCAGGATGGAGCGGAGAGATCTGGATGCTTGTTCGTCCGGATTTTATGCCGGTCCTGGTTACACCCGGATTAGCATTGTCGCAGTTGCGGCTGTTCGATGGGAAATCCTTTCTCGATAGTTTGCACAGCGAATTGGCAATAACAAAATCCGGGCTTCTTTTTACCGAAGACGGAAGAAAATTGTCACTTTCTGAAACTCATCGGCACGATGACTCGTTCGTACTGACCATCCATGTTGGCGAAATGATGGGGTGGGAGTGCTGGGGAACTCGAAAAGTTCTCGATATGAATAAAAAGCACTTCTATACTCCGGAGGATTTTTTCACGCCACTTCAGGTATCAAATGGTAAGTTCACGCTAAGAAAGAGCTGTTTCTATGTTCTCACGACCAAAGAACGGATCATGGTACCGCCGTATCTCTCGGCGGAACTGCGCGCAATCGAACCGAGGTTTGGCGAGTTTCGGTCACATGCGGCCGGTTACATCGATCCTGGCTGGGGGTACGGCGTGAACGGCGAAGCATGCGGACGTCCAATCACCCTTGAGGTGACGACACAGGAAGACATGCTCATACGAGACGGGCAAACTATTGCCCGAATCCGTTATGAGCATATGAAGGATATTCCTGAAACTGCGTACGACCAAGCAGCGTCGCACTATACGGAGCAGCGAACAGCGCAACTCTCGAAACACTTCAAGGTAGTTGGGTAATTTTGGTTTTTGGGCCCGCGACGATTCTCATCGTCGCGGGCTTCTCTTTTTATAATTTTATGTAAGGATGTACCCGGACTTGTTCATAAAATAAAACTAAGGAGGGCTGTCATTATGATGCAAGGACAGTACATTGTATTTGATGGCATGGATGGCTCGGGAAAAGGTACGCAGATTGAGTTCTTGCAAAAGAAATTCATCGGCACAGTGGTTTTCACTCGTGAACCAGGCGGCACACCATTTGCCGAAGAAATACGGAAAATCGTCCGCGACAATCCTCTCGCTGGAAAATCGACCCCACTCAATAACTTCCTGCTATTCTGGGCGGCTCGTGAAGAGTTGTTGCACAACCTTATCGTCCCAACACGTAAGTCTGGCAAGCATGTATTTTCAGATCGAGGCGATTCATCAACATTTGCATATCAAATTTATGGTGAAGCGAACAATGGGTTGATCACTCCATTTTTCGAAATGAGAAAACTCGTTTTCGAAAAGGCTGGACGTCAACCACCACATCTCTATATTGTGTTCGACTTACCAGCGGAAGTCGCACACAGTCGTGTCATGGCTGCCGGCGGTAGTAAAAGAAATCACTTCGACACTCGAAAGCTCGACTACTATGAACGGGTGCGTTGCGGGTTTCGTAATTTTAGTGCCCATATTCAAAACGTTGTTCTCGTGAATGCGGAAGGATCGCCAGAAGCGGTTCACGAGTCTGTTCTCAATGTTCTTGCTGAGAGAGGCATTCTCCCCAAATGAGTGATTCCAACACAAAATACCGACGCACTTGTAGTGCGTCGGTTCTGTTTTCAGTGATACAATCACGCACGTGAATTCCTACCATCATATAGAAAAGGAGGATCCCGAGCTTTTCACTGCGCTCGACGGGGAAGAGAATCGGCAGGCGGAGGGCCTGGAGCTTATTCCCTCTGAGAATTATGTGTCGCGAGCTGTAAAGGAAGCAATGGCGTCCTCGCTTACGAATAAGTATGCGGAAGGGTATCCCGGGAAGCGTTACTACGGGGGACAGGAATTTACTGATGCGGTCGAAACACTCGCCATCGAACGCGCGAAAAAACTATTTGGTGCGGCATATGCGAACGTGCAACCGCTCGGCGGTGCGAACGCGAATATCGCCATGTATATGGCACTTCTTGAACCGGGGGACACGGTGCTCGGCATGGATCTCTCGCATGGCGGGCATCTGACTCATGGTCACCCAGTAACTTACCTCACCAAGATTTTCAATTTTGTACGGTACGGAATGAAAGATGTTGAAACGGGAGAGATAGATTATGACGACATGTGTCGCGTCGCAAAAGAGGTGAGGCCAAAAATAATCCTCGCAGGGTTCTCAGCGTATCCGCGTGAGCTTGAGTATGTGAAATTCATCGAGATTGCTCGCGAAGTTGGTGCGCTTGCGGTGATGGACATTGCGCACATTGCCGGACTTATTGCGGGAAAGGTGGCCAAGAATCCGTTCGACTATGGATTTGATGTCATGACCACCACGACGCACAAGACGCTGCGCGGTCCGCGCGGCGGCATGATTCTCACCAGAGAGTCTGAAGATATTGCGAAAAAAATAGATAAAGCAGTCTTCCCGGGATTTCAGGGCGGCCCGCACATGCATCAAATAGCGGCAAAGGCAGTTTCATTCCATGAAGCGCTTCACCCCTCATTCGCACTTTATGCAAAACAGATCATCGCAAATACGCACGCGATGGAAAAAGTATTTAAGGCACATGCTATACGCATGATCACGGGCGGCTCTGACAATCACTTGCTCCTACTCGATGCGTGGAAGTCATTTGGCATTTCTGGTGGGGAAGCAGAGTCTCTCTTGGATCGTGCAGGCATCACACTCAACAAAAATACGATTGCAGATGATACACGCAAACCGATGGATCCTTCGGGCATTCGTTTGGGTACTCCTGCGATAACGACGCGCGGTCTTCGCGAACCCGAATCAGCACGGGTGGCCTCGCTCATGGTCGAGATTCTCACAAAACGCGATGATATTACTGTCGAGCACGTAAAAAAAGAGGTGCGGAATCTCGCACTCGCGCACCCTATTCCAGAATCATTTATATAAATTTTCTGGTACACTCGCCGCATGGAGCAGCAGATCAGAAAAGCTGTCAGCGAGGCGCTTAAGACTTTGAATGCCGGCGAAGTTCCGTTTTCGGTTGAAAGACCGACTGATCTCGTGCATGGCGATTACATGACAAACGCTGCGCTTGTGGCAGCAAAGGTTATTGGTAAAAACCCTCATGACGTTGCTGAGCAAATTGCCGATTCTCTTACGAAGTCTCTTGGTGGATCTGTGGGTCGGATTGAAGTAGCCGGTCCTGGTTTTGTAAATATTGCTCTTTCAATAGAAGCTATTGCGCTTGCTGTTAGAGAAGCTGGGGCGCAGGGTGCGGAATGGGGAAAAGGGTCTGGAGATGTAGGACAGCGAGTAGTTATTGAATACACCGACCCGAATCCGTTTAAGGAAATGCATATTGGGCACCTCATGAGCAATGTTGTGGGGGAGTCACTCGCGCGGCTCATTGGTAATGAAGGAGCGACAGTTATTCGTGCTAATTATCAGGGCGACGTTGGTCCCCATGTAGCTAAGGCTATATGGGGCTTGCAGAAGGCAGGCATTACCGAACCAGTGACCGCAAAAGAGATTGGAGAGGCATACGCAGAAGGTTCTCGTGCATACGAAGAGTCTCCAGAAGCGAAAGCCGAAATCGATGTATTGAACCAGGCAATCTACATGGGCAATGATAAGAACGTCATGGAATTTTGGCGAAAGGGCCGCGACATATCGCTTGCGGCTTTCGAGCGACTCTACAAAATTCTCGGAACACATTTCGATTATTATTTTTTTGAAAGTGAGACCGCCGAATCCGGAACTCGCATAGTGAAGGATGGTCTCGAAAAGGGAATTTTTGAGGAAAGCGAAGGCGCGGTGATTTACCCGGGCGAGAAGAAAGGTCTCCACACGCTCGTATTTATTACGAGCAGAGGCACACCGACGTACGAGGCGAAAGATATTGGACTCGCATTTCTAAAAGAGGAACGTATTCAAAGCGATCGTTCGATTATCGTGACGGCTGCCGAGCAGATAGGTCATTTCAAAATAGTATTTGCTGCTCTTGAAGATATTGCTCCTACGATTGCACAGAAAACTACACACGTGCCGCACGGGTTCCTGCGTCTTTCGACAGGGAAGATGTCCTCGCGGGCCGGAAATGTGATTACCGCAGAAGGACTTATTCGGGAGGTTGTTAGAAAAGCGAGTGAGAAAAACGAAGATCCGCTCATTGCGGAGCAGGTTGCGCTCGGGGCGATCAAGTACATGATTCTGCGTCAAGCTCCTGGATCAGATATTATCTTCGACGAAGAGAAATCACTTTCGCTTGAAGGTGACTCCGGGCCGTATCTGCAGTACGCACTTGTGCGTGCGCGGTCGGTATTGGCAGCAGCAGAGAAGGGTAGAACGCCCGTTGGTGGCGCTTCCGCGGCTCCGTATGTACTGGAGAGAATTATTTTGCATTTCCCAGAGGTCGCCGCTCGTGCTGCGCGCGAGCTCTCTCCAAATCTTCTTGCAAGTTATCTTACCGAGCTTGCAGGAGAGTGGAATTCTTTCTACGCGCAGGAGCGCATTATTGGCGGCGATTACGAAGCGCACAAACTCATGCTTGCACGAGCGTTTATAAATACTATGAAGAACGGTCTTACTGTTCTCGGTATTCCCACGCCGGAAAGGATGTGATTGAGCACAATCACCTACTGGGTGAAAAGTTGACAGTTGCGAGTAGATGTATCGCGTGTTAAAATTTTTTGCGGACTGCTCAGATCAGATGCACAATTCCGTGCATCTTGAAATGTGGGGAGGTTAAGCATGGCGAAAGTGTCACTGCGAACAAGGAGAATTCCTCGTAAAAAGAAGCCGGTGCCGCAGGTATCTTCAAATGGTCACCTGCATGGGAAGCCGAATGGCCAAGGAACTGCACAGCGTGTGGGAGAGGCTATAAGGCTTGGCGGCTGCTCCTCGGTAAGAGAATTCTTTCGTGTAGCAAGATGCACATTTCCAGATCATGCTCCGGAACAATGCGTCACAACAGACGATCAGCGAAGTTGGATGGAAAGGGAGCTAAGTTGGTTTGAATCTCTGGGGAGTGGGAATCCCGTTCCAAGAGGTTACAAGATTCCGGAATGTGTTCGTCTTCTTGCCGATAGGGTGCTCGAAAGCAAGAGTCGGAGAAAGTGCTTTGGGGAGTTGAGTCTTTTGAACGAAAGAAGGCTTATGCGGGCGTCATTTTCGTCAGGTCCTGCTGAGGCAGTACAGACCTCCTAGTGCGATTGCGGCTGCAGGAATAAATCCCTGCAGCCGTTTCCATTTTTACCTTGTAAACGATACTATAAGGAAATTATGGGAGTTCCGGAAAAGTCAGAGGCGACAAAACGGGAGGAGTCCATCCTCGCGTTTTGGGAGCGCGACCGCATTTTCGAAAAAACGCTGCAGAAGAAATCACCGAAGGGCGACTTTGTTTTTTATGAGGGGCCGCCAACGGCCAATGGAAAGCCGGGTATTCATCATCTTGAAAGTCGTGCTTTTAAAGACGCTATTCCACGCTATAAGACGATGCGCGGCTATCGTGTGAATCGTCGCGCTGGTTGGGATACTCACGGGCTTCCTGTAGAACTTCAAATCGAGAAAGAATTAGGTTTTTCTGGCAAGAAAGACATCGAGCAGTACGGCATCGCCGCGTTTAACAAGAAGTGTCGAGAGAGTGTCTTTACCTACATCGATCTTTGGGAGAAGTTTACCAAACGCATCGGCTACTGGGTCGATGAGAGCAAAGCTTACTTTACGTTTGATAGCGCATATATGGAGGTGGTGTGGCATCTCTTTGCTCAGACAGCAAAGGACGGACGACTGTATAAAGATTATAGAATTGTGCCGTGGTGTCCGCGCTGTGGGACGGCGCTTTCTTCCCACGAACTTGCTCAGGGCTATGCGGATGTAAAGGATCTAACTATTATCGCTAGGTTTGAATTGGCAGATGAGCCAGGGACGTATCTGCTTGCGTGGACGACAACCCCATGGACTCTTCCAGGGAATGTCGCGCTTGCGGTTAATTCGGACTTGACATACGCGAAATATACGTGGGAGGGAGAATCTTTTATCATGGCAAAAGATCTTGCACATAAATACCCAGGACAGTTAGTTGAGGAGTTTTTGGGAAAAAATCTTGTCGGGAAGAGATATAAACCCTTGTATACTTTTGCAAAAGATCTTGCAGCTGCAAGTGAGATGTCAAAATTTGAGAAGGCGTTTCAAGTGTATGCGGCAGATTTTGTAACAACCGAAGACGGCACGGGGATCGTACATATCGCGCCGATGTATGGACAGGACGATTTTGAACTCGGAAATAAAAACGGATTGCCGAAAGTGCACCTTGTTTCTCCGGAAGGGAAATTTGTTACGGGCACCGGCCCTTTAGAAGGAATGATGGTTACCGAAGAGGGGACGTCGGTCGAAATATTAAAAGATCTCCAGGTGCGAAGTCTAGTATTCAAAAAAGAGTCATACGCACACACGTATCCGTTTTGCTGGCGCTGCAAGACACGGCTCATCTATTACGCACGTGACTCGTGGTATATCCGCATGCAGGATTTGCGGGCAAAGCTCGTAGCTGAGAATAAAAAGATTCATTGGGAACCGGAATATATACGCGAAGGTCGCATGGGTGAGTGGCTTTCAAATGCAAAAGATTGGGCGATAAGTCGAGAGCGGTATTGGGGTACGCCGCTTCCGGTGTGGCGCAGTGCAGAGGGAAACGAACAGCTTGTTATTGGTTCGGTTGATGAGTTGAAAAAATATACGAAGAAATCCGGTAATACGTATTTCGTCATGCGGCATGGCGAAGCTGAGAATAATGTGAAGAGGGTCGTAAGTTCAGACCCTTCTGTCAGCAAGTTAACAGAGATGGGGAGAGGTCAGGTCTATGCATCCGCCGCCTCCCTTAAGAGAACTGGTATCGATGTGATATTTGCGTCTCCATTTCTTCGCACGAAGGAAACTGCAGAAATTGTCGCCGCTGAACTTGGTGTTGATAAGACATCAATTGTTTTTGATGAGCGTTTGCGTGAGCTTGGTTTCGGTCAGCTTTCCGGGAAATCGTACGATGAATTTCTTGCCTATCGTGTAAAGCATAACCCAGGTCCTGCGGAGCCTATGATGGATGGAGAAAGTTATGAAGATGTGAAGCGTCGTTTCGGGGAGTTCATTTACGAGATAGAAAAGTCAGAAAAAAATAAGCGCATTCTTATTGTGACCCACACCGTGGGTATCGAGGCTCTTACGGCGGTTGCGCAAGGCGGGGATGCGGATGTTTTTTTAGAGATTGGAAGAACTTCTCATTTCAAAATGGGCGGTGTCCATGATTTGAATTTCGTTTCATTGCCGCACAATGAGGAGTATGAGCTCGATCTGCACAGGCCGTATATCGATGATGTGGTGCTCGTATCCGAGAAGGGGACTGAGTTACGACGGGTTTCTGAGGTTATGGATGTTTGGTTTGACTCCGGAGCAATGCCGTTTGCACAGGCGGCAAAGGATCGAAAGAATGAGTCGCTTGAAACGTTCTTAAAGAAAATTGAGTACCCCGCTGACTTCATTAGTGAAGCTATTGATCAAACTCGTGGGTGGTTCTATACACTTCTTGCTGTGGGAACTCTTTCAGGACGAGGCGCCGCTTTCAAGAATGTTATTTCCCTCGGGCACTTGCTCGACGCTGCTGGACAGAAGATGAGCAAGTCGAAGGGTAATGTAGTTGATCCATGGGTAGAGATGGAGAGGTGGGGCGCTGATACGATTCGTTTTTGGATGTACAGCGTTACTCAGCCAGGCGATTCGAAAAATTACGATGAGAAGACGGTAAAGGAGTCTGCAAAGGTTCTTTCATGGGTCGAGAACAGTGCAAAGTTTTTTGAGCTCTTCAAAGAGGTGTCCAAAAAACAAAGCCCAGTGTCTGTTATGGATCAGTGGATGATAGTGCGCACAAATCAAACGATTTCAGTCGTTACGAAATCTATGGATGCATACCAGCCATTTGAAGCTACGCGAGCGATAGCGAACTTAGCGGAAGATCTTTCTCAGTGGTACGTACGGCGTGTTCGTGACCGTGTGCGTGAGGGTGATAGTGCTGCAATTGCGACCCTCCAGGGCGTACTTCGTAATTTGGCTCTCATGCTTGCGCCTTTTGCTCCTTTTTTGGCGGAAGATATTTTTGCAAGGGTTAAAGAAGAGGGTGATCCTGTCAGTGTGCATCTTGCTCACTGGCCTCGAGGATCCGAGACATTTTGGCAGAAATTATTTGCCCAGGGGAGGAAAGGGGTTTTGCTTGAGGATATGGCGCGAGTGCGTTCTCTTGCATCAGAAGCGCTTCAAATGCGTCAAAAGTCGGGTATTAAAGTGCGCCAGCCCCTCGCGACTCTCACGGTTCCAGACGCTCTTTCGCCAGAGCTTGCACACATTCTTGCTGAAGAGGTGAATGTAAAAGAAGTTGTTGTGGGTACAGAGCTTGTACTCGATACGAATCTCACGCCGGAGCTTATTAAGGAGGGTGACGAGCGAGATTTTGCGCGCGCAGTCGCCGAGGCACGCAAGGCAGAAGGATTTTCTCCGAAAGATAAGGCGCGTGCGGAAATGACTATAGAAGGGAAACATTCCGTCACACTCTCAACTGGGGTGACTCGGTTCAATCTCATTCGCGATGCGACATAAATACGAAACCCGCGGCATTATACTTTCCCGAACGCCGTCCGGAGAAGCGAATGCATTTGTGACTCTTCTTACCCCGACTCTTGGGTTGGTTCGTGCTCGTGCGCAGAGCGTGCGTCGTTCTGGCGCCAAACTCTCCGCTGCGCTCGTAACATTTGCCGAAAGTGACTTGGTGCTAGTGCGCGGGAAAGAAGGGTGGCGCATTGTCGGGGCGGTTCTTTCAGAAAATTGGTTTATGAAAATGGAGCAGACCGCGTCGCGTCGCAGAGCAGCGCGTGTCTCGGGACTTCTAGTACGACTAGTAGCAGGGGAAGCGCATGATCCGGAGCTTTTCCCGATCATCAGAAGCTTTTTAGAAGCACTTGTGACGCTGCCCGAAGATACACACGAAGCTGTCGAGATGCTTGCTGCGCTTCGTGCGCTTGCAGCGCTCGGGCTTGATTCAGGAGAGATTCCTGGCGAGGTATCTGCGTTTACTGCGCCACTCCTCACTTCGGTCGAAGCTGAGCGTACAAGTTACGTGGCGCGCATCAATCGCGGTATTACCGCTTCAGGTCTTTGATATACTGCATCTGATGCCACAACCCGTTGAAGACGATACTGGTTTGCTTGAACGAGCGCGCGAGCGCCTTTATATTCCTGGCGTTACGATACATGATGTACGTGCACCGATGGCTGCCTCCGATAAGCCGTCATTGCCGCACGCGTGGAAAGAAGATTCGATTCCGGATGTACTCCCGCCTCGTAGAGCGCGACAGGTACACGTTGCGGGCATATTTTTCATGGCCTCCTTCATATTTTTTCTTGTCTCACTTGGTGGCGTCGGCTATTTCTTTTACTATGGCGGTAATTCAGTATCGATAGATAAAATTGCCATTGATATACAGGGCCCGACGACGATTGCTGGTGGTGATACGGTGCCTCTCTCACTTACCGTTACGAATAAAAATGCAGTCGCAATCGAGAATGTGACCATTGAGATTGATTTCCCGAGCAGCGCGAGAAGTGCGACTGATGTGTTGAGTCCGTATCCACGCTATGTCGAGACGCTTGGTACTCTGGCGAGCGGCGCGACAATAACACGCTCGGTGAAAGCCGTCATGTTTGGAGGGGAAGGACAGAGTCTAACGTTGCCTATTTCTCTTTCCTACAGTACGGCCGGTTCCAATGCGGTGTTTGTCAAAAAAACTTCCTATATACTCGCGATTTCTTCGACGCCGCTTTCATTATCGGTCGATACACCCACTGAGACCGTGTCAGGAAAGCTAGTCACACTTACGCTCTCAGTTCGTTCAAATGCAACCACACCACTCTCGGATGTTGTATTGACTCCTTCTTTCCCTTTTGGTTTCTCGATTGCTTCATCTTCAATCCAGATACAGAACTCAAGTTTTTTTATCGGCACCATGCTGCCGGGCGCGAGCAAGACGATAACGGTTACCGGAAGGCTTGTTGGGCAAGATAAAGAACAGAGAGTCTTTCGTTTTGCTGTCGGGACCGCGAAAACCACGCAAGATCACACTCTTGGAATCGCGTATGTGACTCAAGAGGCGACGATGACGATTGCTGCACCATTCATCAACACGAGTATCACGATCAACGGTGATACAAGAGACTCTGCCGTTGTTTCTTCTGGAAGCTCTCAAAATGTCACTGTTTCTTATGTGAATACGCTTCCCACAAGTGTTACTAATGCAACGATTGAAATTAAGATTTCAGGTCCCGCTGTCGATTATGAAAGCATTCGCACGCAAAGCGGTTTTTACCGTTCTGCCGACCGCACAATAGTCTTCAGTCGTGACACAGAGTCCACGCTTGCGATGCTTGCACCCGGCGCTTCTGGTACTGGTTCTTTTACATTCTCGACACTGCCACTTGACGCTATTATTTCCGCGCCAGTAATCACTTTTACTGCCTCTGTGTCGGGCACTCGTGTGGGACAAAGCAATGTACCGGAACAGGTAAGCGCCTCCGTGATTAAAACCGCGAAAGTTTCTACCGCAGTCGCACTCTCGGCATTCGCGCTCCATAGTTCGGGGCCTCTGAGTACGAGCGGCCCGATTCCTCCTCGCGTCAATATGCCGACGACCTACACTATTGTCTGGAATGTACAAAATAAAGGTAGTGCCATCGCCGACGGCTCTGTGAGTGCGACCTTACCGAGCTATGTTTCTTATACGGATGCGACCGCAGGTGTTGGCTCTTTCTCCTACAATAAGGCAGCGCATACCGTCTCATGGAATGTTGGCGATCTTGCACAAGGGGCGTCTGCACAAGGGGTTTTCCAGGTGTCTCTTACACCCTCGACCTCTCAGAAGGGTACGGCACCTGCTCTCACGGGAGGAGTGTCTTTTTCGGGATACGATCGTTTTGCGGGGATAACGATTAAGGGGACGGCAGATCCAGCGACAACCGATACGAAAGGAGACCCGGGGTATGTCGGAGCGAACGCAATTGTGCAATAATGCCATGTCTATGACCGAATTGAATCTCATGGAAAAGATAATCTCTCTCACGAAGAGGCGAGGCTTTGTGTTCCCTGGCTCAGAGATCTATGGCGGCCTTGCTGGTACGTTTGATTACGGGCCTCTTGGGGTTGTTCTGAAAGAAAATGTCGAACGTCTCTGGCTCCAGATGTTTCGTGAAGAGCGTGATGATATGTACGGCGTTGACGCCGCAATTCTCATGAATCCAAAAATATGGGAAGCAAGCGGTCATGTGGCTGGCTTTTCCGACCCGCTTGTTGAGTGTCAGAAATGCAAGAAGCGTTTCCGCGCGGATCATCTCGATGGTTCAGGAAAGTGTCCCGAATGCGAAGGGAAATTAGGGGCTATGCGGCAGTTCAACATGATGTTCAAGACGCATGCTGGCGCAAATGAGGATACCTCATCGGTCGTGTATTTACGTCCGGAGACCGCTGGTGGCATCTTCGCGAATTTTAAGAATGTCGTGGACTCGATACATCCGAAATTGCCGTTTGGCATCGCACAGATAGGGAAGGCGTTCCGAAATGAAATTGCTCCTAGAGATTTCATTTTCCGTTTGCGTGAACTGTCGCAAATGGAGGTGGAGTATTTTGTGCATCCGTCAGCTTGGGAACAGTCATTTGAAGAGTGGCGTAAGACGATGCATCTTTTCGCGAAAGCGGTCGGAATACCAGAGGACTCTGTGCACGAACTTGAAGTCGCAGATGAAGATCGTGCGCACTACAGCAAGCGCACTATCGACTTCGAATTCGACTATCCCTTCGGCCGCAAGGAGCTTTGGGGTCTCGCATATCGTACCGATTTCGATCTCTCTGCCCATGAAAAGAGTTCCAACGTCGAACTCAAGTATCTTGATGAGGTGTCGGGAGAAAAATTTACGCCGCACGTGATCGAGCCGTCTCTCGGGGTTGATCGCACAATACTTGCCATACTTGCGAGTGCGTACCGCGAAGACGATATGGGAGGCGAAGTGCGGACATATCTCGCACTTGCACCAAAGATTGCACCGGTAAAGGCGATGGTCTCGCCACTTCTTAAGAATAAACCTGAACTCATTGCGAAAGCCCGAGAGGTTAGAGCAGAACTTAAGCGAATTCATCCGGCAATCGCTTGGGATGATAATGGCAACATCGGTAAACGCTATCGCCGTCAAGATGAGATTGGTACGCCGTTTTGCATCACGATCGACTTCGATACGCTCGGCGAAACGCCAGAGCTCAAAGAGACAGTGACATTGCGTGATCGTGATACAGGGAGGCAGGAGCGTCTCACCGTTCCTGAAGTCGCAGAACGCATCCGCGCATCCATTCAATAGGAGAGTTCATGCTAGAATGTTCGTATGGGAAAAGAGACACGAATTTCCATCTCAGTAGGTACGGTTATTACGACGCTTCTGATTATGGCGGGGGCGTATGTGCTCTGGCTTTTGCGGGATCTCGTGCTTCTCGTTCTTACGGCCATAATTATTGCATCAGCAATTGAGCCGCAAATCGCATTCCTCATCAGGCTGAGTATACCGCGCTTCATGGCGGCGCTACTCGTCTACGCGGCCGTGTTCGGTTTTACATTTTCGCTTCTCTTTTTCTTCTTTCCACCGATCATTGCTGATGCTACGAATTTCTTCTCGGCGATGCCGAGGTATCTCGATACGATAAATGTGCCTTCGTCGTTCCCAAGTATTTCAAGTGCGGCAAATTTTTCGGTTGAACAGCACGGTCTGCAATCTTTTGTAGAGACACTTCTTTCGTTTCAGTCAGTCTTTACTGCCGGTTCAGAAGGAGTGCTGCAAATTCTCGTGACGTTTTTCGGAGGCGTCTTTTCGCTTGCGTTAGTGATCGTTCTCTCATTTTACTTTGCGCTTCAGTCCACCGGAGTCAATGATTTCCTTCGTATGGTGATGCCAGTCAGATATGAGGAGTATTCTATTGACCTATGGAAGCGTTCCCAGAAGAAGATCGCGCTTTGGATGCAGGGCCAAATACTTCTTTCCGTCATTGTGGGTATTCTTGTGTATCTCGGACTCCTTATCATCGGTATACCATACGCACTTCTCATTGCAGTGTTTACGGCCTTGATGGAAATTATCCCGGTGTTCGGATCTCTCATAGCAGGAACGGTGGCCGTCATTGTCGGATTTTCGGAGGGCGGCGTTTCTCTTGCGACAATCGTGCTAGGTCTCTATATTGTTGTGAATCAATTTGAATCAAATCTCATTTATCCGCTTATCGTGAAAAAAATTATTGGCATCCCGCCACTCTTGGTCATTGTGGCTCTTATAGCAGGATACACGCTCGCTGGTTTTCTTGGAGTATTGCTGTCGGTACCTCTTGCGGCGGTCGCATTGGAGTTCATCTCGGATTTCGATAAGAAGAAACGCAATCTATCCGTACAATCGGTAGATTGAAATATGAGTGCGCGCTACATTACCACCACGTTACCCTATGTGAATGCGGATCCGCACCTGGGTCATGCGCTCGAATTTGTAGAGGCAGACTTTCTTGCTCGCACATTGCGCGTACAGAATACTGAAGTTTTTTTTAACATCGGCACCGACGAGCATGGCGCTAAAGTCGCGCAGAAAGCAAAGGAAGAAGGGAAGGATCCTCACGCATATGTTGATGAGTACGCCAAGCGT
The DNA here is from genome assembly GCA_022841985.1 of Minisyncoccota bacterium. Taxonomy (GTDB): domain Bacteria; phylum Patescibacteriota; class Minisyncoccia; order Phycocordibacterales; family Phycocordibacteraceae; genus C7867-001. The sequence goes on from JALHQL010000004.1 coordinate 56,060, forward strand.
TTCAAGGCTTTTGCTGATCAGTTGGATATTTCTTACGACTCATTTATTCGCACTACTGACCCCGTACATATTGCTGCAGCTCAGGCGTTCTGGGCGCGCTGTTTCGATGCTGGCGATATTTACAAAGCTTCCTATAAGGTGAAGTATTGTACCGGCTGTGAGCTTGAAAAAACCGATTCAGAACTTACTCAGGGTCGCTGTTTACTACATCCGAATCTAAATATAGAGTCGCGTGAAGAGGAAAATTACTATTTCAGATTTTCAAAGTATCAAGAGGCGCTGCTTGCGCACTATGCGAAACAGCAGGATTTTGTGATGCCCGAAGAGCGCATGCGAGAGCTCACGTCTTTTGTTACTGCAGGGCTGAAGGATTTCAGCGTTTCTCGCCGGAGAGAAAAACTCGCGTGGGGTGTGCCTGTGCCAAATGATCCGGAGCAAGTCATGTATGTCTGGTTTGATGCGCTAGTGAACTATGTTTCAGCAATTGGCTGGCCACAGAATGAGCAACGTTTTTTGAAATGGTGGCCAGTTACGCAGCTTGCAGGGAAGGATAACTTGCGCCAGCAGGCGGCAATGTGGCAGGCGATGCTGCTGTCGGCAGGATTCCCGTTCTCGCGAAATATATTCATACACGGATTCATTACCTCAGGCGGCCAGAAGATGAGTAAGTCATTGGGGAATGTCATACATCCGCTCGAACTTGTAGAAAAGTATGGAGTCGATGCTGTCCGGTACGTTCTTTTGCGGCATGTGAGCCATGTCGAGGATTCAGATCTTACTCTTACCGCAATCCACGAACACTATACTGCTCATCTCGCCAATGGTCTGGGGAATCTTGTCGCGCGCGTGATGACACTCGCTGAACAGCATTTTCCTGCTCCTATTGAACTCGGACCGGAGGAGGCGTCAATAGAACCATTATTTCTAGAAAAGATAGAGGAATTTCGTTTCAATGAAGCAATGGATATTATATTCGAGCATGTGAACAAGGGAGATGTGTATATGACCGAGCGAACCCCTTACAAAAAAATAAAAAGTGAAAATAAGAGTGAACAAGAAGAGGCAAAAAAAGATATAGAAAAACTGGTCCGACATCTTGCAAAAATAGCGGTACATCTCACCTTCGCAATGCCAAGTACTGCGGACAGTATTCTTAATGCTGTTCGTTCAAATAAAAAACCAACCAATCTTTTCCCGCGCATATGAGTATGCGATGTTTTGATGTGCACTGTCACATACAGTTCGATCAGTACGCGCACGATGCGGACGAGCTTATCGTGAAGATGGGTAGTGATGGTGTCGGAGGCATTGTGGTTGGTGTCGACGAAAAATCTTCAAAGAAGGCATTGGCTCTGGCGGAAAAATATGGGCATATATACGCCTCTGTCGGCTTGCATCCGAACCATGCTCCAGATGAAGTATTTGATGCGGAGACATACCGCTCACTTGCAAGTCATCCAAAAGTCGTTGCGCTCGGGGAGTGCGGGCTCGATTTCTTTCGTCCTGTCGAAATAAATGAGGAAGTGAAGCGTATGCAGAAGGAGACTTTCAAAAAACATATTAAGCTCGCGGCGGAACTTGATAAGCCACTTATCATTCATGCACGTCCGAGCAAAGGAACGCAGGATGCATACCATGACGTAATCGAGCTACTGGAAGAAGCTAAGGTGGTATACCCGAAGTTGCGCGGCGATATTCATTTCTTCGTTGGCGGTATTGCTGAGGCTAAAGCATTTATCGCACTCGATTTCACCATTTCTTTCACCGCGGTCATTACATTTGCTCGTGACTATGATGAAGTCATAAAAAAAGTCCCTTTAACAAGTATTCTGTCGGAGACAGATGCACCCTATCTTGCTCCCGCCTCGAGGCGTGGACAGCGTAATGATCCACTCGCAATTCATGAGATTATCGCTAAAATTGCAGAAATTAGAGGCGAAAACCTCGAAAACGTCCGCACGGTGCTTTTTTCGAGCGCACAGCATCTGTTCAGGCTTCACTAATGATGATGCCATACGCCGCGCTCTTGCGGCCACAAAAAACTCGTGCTAGGATGCCGCTATTATGGCTAAAAATCAGGACGAGAAGAGACACGCCCGAGAGACTCTTGAAAGCGAGGGTTCGGAATCGCGCGTCTACGAGCTTGGTTTTCATCTCGATCCCGAGCTGCCTATCGAGGAAGTAAAAAAGGCCTTTCAAGCGATGAAGAGTGTCATTACAGAGAAGGGGACACTTGTCGCCGAAAGCGAGCCCGTCAAGATTCAGCTCGCCTACACTATTTCTCGTCAGGAAGTTTCGGGTCGTCGCGACTTCGATTCCGCCTATTTCTCTTGGATCGTGTATGAAGTTTCGGCAGAGGATCATGCTGAGATAGTAAAGACCGCAAGTACTGATAAGCGCATTGTTCGCTTTATCGATCTCTGCACGACGAAAGACGCCGCTCGTCACTCTGTTGAGTTGCGCGAACTCTCCCTGAAGACTCCGACGACGCGAGAGGAGCAAGAAGCGGCCATTGGCGCAGAGCTCGATATCGCACTTGAGAGTGCCACGATATAAGATATGTATCTCAACAAAGTACTTCTCTATGGAAATCTCACCCGTGACCCAGAGCTGAAAGCTCTTCCGTCTGGGAGCCAGGTTGCGAATTTCGGTCTTGCAACAAATCGCACCTATAAGGATAAGAATGGCGCAAAACAAGAGGCCACAGAGTTTCATAATATCGTCGCATTCGGCCGTACGGCAGAAGTAATCGCGCAATACTGTAAGAAAGGGCGCCCAATTTTTGTCGAAGGACGTCTTCAGACGCGTTCATGGGACGATAAAGAAAACGGCAAGAAAAATTATCGTACCGAGATCATTGTTGATACATTCCAGTTTGGTGCTGATGGGGGTAAGGGTGGTACTTCTAGTGCAAATAGTGCTGCCGGAGAGCAGCCAGCATCAAGCGATGGGGAAGCAATTAAGTATCCGGACGAAGAGATTAATCCGGAAGACATTCCGTTTTAAATTAATTTTATGGCATACCAATCACAGCGCGAAGAAATAGAGCTTAAAAAGTTTATCGACTACAAAGATGTGGCGTATTTGAAATTGTTTACTAATCCGCATGCGAAGATACTTGCAAAAAAGCGCACTGGCATTCCCGCAGGAAAGCAGCGCGATATTGCGCAGGCTATCAAGCACGCGCGCTACATGGCGCTTCTTCCCTACGTCGCGGCATAAAAAACAGAACATCGAGCACACAAAAAAGCCGCTTCAAGCGGCTTTTTTGTGTGCTCGATGTCTATGCCTTCTCGACCCGCTCGGTGTAGTCGCCTGAGTCGGTGTTAATGCGGATAATGTCCCCTGTATTTATGAAGAGCGGAACATTCACTTTTGCACCCGTGGAGAGTATGGCAAGTTTGTTGCCGCCCGAAACCGTGTTGCCCTTCACTGCGGGCGGAGCATCTTTTACTTGAAGTTCAACTTTCACTGGTATCTTCACTGTCATCGGTTTGTCTTCATAGGTCAGTATTTCGACTAAAGCATTCGGCATGAGCCACTGCACTTTGTCGTACACAGAATCTGCAGGGAATGAAAAGCGATTTTTTGGATTACCTTCTTCTGCAAACCAACTCTCATTTTTGTTCGAGTAAAGATACTGCGCCTGCATCTTTCCAATGTCTGCTTCGGTTACGGTCTCGTTCTGATGAAAGGATATCTCAGTAACCTTTCCGGAAATGAGGTGGCGGAGCTTCGTTTGATTCACCGGCTTACGTTGCTGCATGCGGAAGATGTGTGCCGAGAGCACTTCATAGGGCTCATTATTGTAGTTAATGATGCTTCCTTTGAGAATGTCATTATATGAGAGTACGGACATATTTTTGAAACTAATAGGTAATAAGGTTTGTTATAAAAAGTACCGCTTTTGGCGGATAAGCGTATGATACAGGGCATCATGAGTTTTTCAACTACTGAGGATCTGAGCACACTTTCTGATGCGGAAATACTTGCGCGTTCGCACAAGGAGTCCGAGTTTTTCGCTATTCTCGTCCGTCGTTATGAAGCGGCACTCTTGCGACGAGCCCGGATGATTTTGAAGTCCCCTGAGGATGCGGAAGAAGCAGTACAGGACGCTTTTACGAAAATGTATCTGTATGCGGATAAGTACCATCCGCAGGAGGGTGCGACCTTCTCCTCGTGGGCGTACACTATCCTCAATCGCGTTGCGTACACGAAATATCGCGCGAAGATGACTGAGTTCGGGAAGCGTGCCGAGCTCTTACCCGAGCATTACGAGTCGTTGCCAGACACACGATCCGAATTTCTCGAAGACTTGTCGCTTCGGAGCGAGGTTCTCGCGGCACTCTCGAAGATTCCTGAAGCCGCAGCAAAAATTTTACGATTGCAGTTTATCGAAGGGAAGACTCAGGAAGAGATTGCCGAATCGGAACATCTCTCGATTCCTGCCGTTAAAACGCGTGTTCACCGCGCTAAAAAACTTTTCAAGCAAACTTATGACAAACAACACTATGAATAATCCATCTGACATGGAGCGCGTCGTTATGCGTCGCGTACGCATTATCCGCATATTGGGTTTCATCATTTCGACGACGGTTCTCGCGGTACTAACGCTTGTTGCGACTCTCTGGGGTATCGGCAGGGAAGTCTGGGTCGCTCGCGTTTTCCAAAATGCTCCTGCTGACATCTTGCATCTCCCAAATTTCTTCGTCGCGGCATTCACACACACGCGCTTTATCGTTCAGGCTCTGGCGGTCTTGACCTTCGTTTCTCTCGTCTTTCTTATTCGCGAGATGCTACGTTTAGCAGCAAGTGTTTTCTTCCATAAGGCTGCTTAATGATAGAGGAGTTTCGTACTTCAAAGTCAGGTAGAGACGATAGATTATACTTCTTCTAGTTTTTCTTGGATTTGTTTAAGAAGATCCTTTGCAATAGGTTTATTTTCGCGTAGATAGACTCGCGTTGCATCGTAACCGACGCCGAGTTTAGTATCGCCCATCTTGTAGGTGGCGCCGGACTTCGTTACAAGGTCAAATTTCTCTCCGAGTGCGACAAGCTCTCCTTCGCGGCTGATACCTTCATTATAGAGAAGGTCAAATTCGGTGGTCTTAAAGGGTGCGGCAACTTTATTTTTCACTACCTTCACGCGTACGCGACCACCCACCACTTCCTCACCTTTCTTTATTGACGCAATACGGCGAATGTCGAGACGCACCGAGGTATAAAACTTGAGCGCTTTGCCGCCTGGCGTTGTTTCCGGGTTGCCGAACATGACACCTATCTGCATACGGATCTGATTAATAAAGATGACGATGGTTTTACTGCGTGCGGCGATGGCAGTAAGCTTGCGGAGCGCTTGGCTCATAAGTCGAGCTTGTTTGCCCATATGTTGCTGGCCCATCTCGCCCTCGATTTCATCTTTGGGCGTGAGTGCGGCGACAGAGTCGACGACAATCACATCGACATTTCCACTCCTGACAAGACTCTCGACGATATCGAGCGCCTGCTCGCCAGTATCTGGCTGTGAAATAAGGAGTTCAGGGAGCTTCACACCGATGCGGTGCGCGTATTCCGGATCGAGAGCGTGTTCGGCGTCGATAAATGCTGCAATGCCGCCCGCTTTTTGCGCCTCGGCGATAACATGGAGCGCGAGCGTTGTTTTTCCGGAGGATTCCGGCCCGAATATCTCGATGATGCGTCCGCGAGGGAGCCCACCTACGCCGAGAATTGCATCAAGACCGATAGAGCCCGTCGATACTGCGGGTATCTTTTGCGGTGTGCCGGTACCGTAGGTCGTGATAGATTCATCTCCAAACTTCGTACGGATTTCTTTTAGTGCTTGATCGATTGATTTTTGTTTCTCACTCTTGTCGGCGCTTGCCGCGGTAACAGTTTTGAGCACTTTCTCTTTTGCTTTTTTAAAAGCCATAAAATTGTATTTAGTAGGGGACAGTTAAGGAATGAAAATAGAACGAGTTTCGGTTGCTATTCGACCGAACCGATCGGTGGCTTTGAAGGTAAGGATAGATCCTCCGCGAGGGAATGTGAGAGTGGTCGAAAAGTCACCGTTCTTTTCGCGGAGGATTGATGTACCATTGAGCGAGAGTTCTATAGCGCGGACGGCTTTTCCCGTTATAGTTACAATACCGCCCGCTACGGATTCGTTATGCATAGGAGATTCAATCGAAAGAATTGGGCCGGCAATGAGCGGCCACGCCTCTCTAGTGCCATAGCCGGCGAGAATAAGAAAGACAGCGAGGGTGAAATATTTGATCATAAGTATTTATTTGAAGACCGACTTTCATTTTCATCGTCAAGAACCTCATCAGAAGCAGATGCGATTCCTTGCCGTCCGACAGGCAGGGCGGTGAGTACTTCGCGCGGCTTTGATCCGTCTGCTGCACCAATTACTCCCTTCGCTTCAAGTACATCCATCAATCGCGCCGCTCGGGAGTATCCGATTTTTAATTTGCGCTGCAGGTAAGAGGTCGAGGCACGACCAACTTCTTCCACCGCAGTTCGCGCATCTTCGTACAAGTCGTCGTCGATCTCATCGTCATTAAAACTGTCGTTTGCAAGTCCGATAACATCGTTTGATTCTGTCGTTCCGTTAGTGCCGCTGCCTCCGAAGTCGATGCTAGAGAGGTCTCCAGCATTATGACTCTTGATATAGCTCACTACTTTTTTTACCTCACTCTCGCTTATAAAGGCTGTTTGTATACGCACGGGTTTTTGCATATCGCTCGAGAGATAGAGCATATCGCCCGCACCAAGAAGCGACTCCGCACCCGCACCATCGATAATGGTGCGAGAGTCTATTTGGGAAGCGACTTGCAGCGCCATGCGTGTCGGCACGTTTGCTTTGATGAGGCCGGTAATGACATTAACTGATGGTCGTTGAGTGGAGAGGACTAAGTGAATTCCGACGGCACGCGACATCTGCGCGAGTCGAACGATAGAGGCTTCAAGTTCTCGTGGATAGCTGTGCATGATATCCGCAAGCTCGTCGATGACGATGACGATATAGGGAAGTGCCTCAGGCATTTCTTCAGCACCTTTTTTCTTTGCTGGCTCGAAGATGGTTGTGTGATAGGAGTTGATATCGCGCACATGTTCCGCTTCGAGGATATTATAACGTCGCTCCATCTCCTTTGCTGCCCATTTGAGAGAGAAGATCGCTTTTTTCGGATCGGTAATCACGGGCGTGAGGAGGTGGGGGATGCCGTTGTACGCAGTGAGTTCGACGCGCTTCGGGTCAATCATGATAAAGCGTAGTTGATTTGGGCCGTTCCGGTATAGAAGCGAAGTAATAATCGCATGTATGGCCACTGACTTACCGGAACCTGTTGCGCCGGCGACAAGGCCGTGCGGCATCTTCGCGATATTCACGTAGTGCGGAGTGCCGGTGATATCTCGACCGAGTGCGGCGAGAAGCGGCTTACTGCTGTCGCTCCATTCCGGTGCGCCGAGGAGTCCACCGAGACCGACCATTGCCTTAACCGTGTTCGGCACCTCAATACCGACGAGCGACTTTCCCGGGATAGGTGCCTCGATGCGTACTGGGTGCGCAGCGAGTGCGAGTTCAAGATTGTTTGCAAGCGAGACTATCTTTGAGAGGCGCACTCCTTCGGCGGGTTTCACCGCATAGCGCGTGACCGTAGGACCCACCGAAACCTCGTCCATTTCAAGATTGATACCGAAGTTTTGAAAGGTGCGTTTGATGATGTTTGCATTTGCTTTGATATCTCCTACGCCAGGCTTGCCACGATCTGCGCCGAGAATTGAGAGCGGCGGTGCCTCATACTCCGCATCAAAATTCGCTATGCCTGTCCCTTGCTTACCTTCGCCACGATTAAAGATGGTAACTACCGGCTCATGCTCAGGGCGTATGGGGGTTTCAGTCTCTGTTTCAGATTCTTCCGGTCGATACGTTTCTTCATCTTCGGGTACGCCAACCACAGCAAGCTCTTCTTCAAAAGGCTCCTCCTCATCTTTTTTTCTGTACGAACGTACTCTTTCCCAGAGCGAGAGCACGTTCTGACCAAGGAATGCCCCGAGTGCTTCGATATCGCTCACGATAGCAATGCCGATAGAGATGATTGCGACTAGCAGCACCGCTGCACCCCAGAAACCGAAAAATCCGGTAAGCATTTCTCCTTGCCATGTTCCGGCAATCCCGCCGATGTCTGTGCCGGGGAAGAGTCCTGCAAAAGCGAGAACGGAAGCGCTGATGATAAGAATGCCGGAAGTAGTCAAAGGTTCAAGTGTTGGCCGTCCGAAGCCCGCATACAGTCCTGTCAAAATTAAAGCGATTGGAAGAAGAAATGCGCCTATACCGACGATCGCATAGCTCGTGGTAAAAATTGCTGTGCCGACCGGTCCCGCTGCGTCAAATATTGCAAGCACGAGGAGGATCCCTACAGCAAGGAGGACGATGGCCGAAGCGTAGCGGATAAGCATGTCGTATTCTTTGACATTTTCTTCACGCGCACGTCCGCGTTTTCCGTTGCTGTTTCTGCGACTCATATATATGAGCATTATAGCACTCACGACATGTTGGTAGGGTAAAACAGTCCGTCTCGCCGTCCCCACTGCAAGCGGACGGGGTATTGGCGGACGGACGCCATGGTGTTTTGTTGGATAAGGATGCAGGCTCCGCTTCACATATTTGATTTCAGCTATTCATCCTCGCCACAAAGCAGGCGAGGCACCCTGGTCAAGACCAGCAAAGACTAGAGCAAGGAACTTGCGCGCCGTTTTCACGGACGTATACTGTCCGATACGGTATGAGACACGGACTATCAGATATAGGACACAATGCCGAAATCCGGAAAAACCAGATTAAAGGTAAAGACGCGTTATCGGAGGATTTTGTCTTAGAAAAAAGCATATTTACTAACATTTTTGAAAAGGACATACGAAGGGTATTTATATATAAAAAGACCGAGCGGCTCGCAAAAGCAATTCACCTCATCACCCCGGCTTTTGCCGGTTCGGTGTCCTTAAGAAATCGTATCGACATGATAGCGGTCGGTCTTATTGATGCTGCGATACTCCCGCCCGCTGTTGCTCGCACAGCGCTTTCGCGCGAACTTCTGGCTCTGTCCTCAATACTTTCTCTGTCACGCACTGGAGGACTGCTTTCTTCCATGAATGCTGAGATCATCGCGCATGAGGCGCATATTCTGCTTCAAGAAGTCGCCGCATATGAAGAGCCACGGCTTTTCCTTGATGAGGGTTTGACACTTGCTGATATTGCTAAGAGCACCGCAAAAAAAGATTCTATACAGAGCTCTGCGCCAACCATAATGCCCAAGCGCAATACTCGTGTAGCCCCAAACGGAAGTAAAGGACATATAAAAGACACTGAAAATGTAGAGGACATTCATATAAAGGACAGAAGTGAGGCTATATTGTCCGTTATAAAAAATAAGGGGAGTGCAAGCATAAAGGACATTTCAACTCTTATTCGTAATGTCTCAGAGAAAACCATTCAACGCGAACTCATTTCTCTCATTGAGGCTGGAATAGTATTAAAGAAAGGCGAGCGTCGATGGAGTGTCTACTCCATTGTCTGAGAGTTTTAAGGTAGGTTTGTTTTGACTTAAAATCGCGTTTTTGGTAAGGTGTGTCTGTGGTATCGACTGGGGCATAGATATTGTGACTTAAGACCGGAAACGGTCTATTTTACGTGCCTATTTCCTGGTTGTTATCCACATGCCGATACCGGAGAATACTTGTCTCCGCTATATACTGGGCATAGTCCTTGCGGGAACTGCGTAGTTCCCGGTAGGGCGTACTTTGATAAATAAATAGTTCGTTTAGCGACGAACAACAACCCTTGCCAACTAACCCATGGCGTACTGGTCGATACCGTACGCTGTGGGGTAGTGTGAAAGTGAATGTGCGACCAAGAAAACAAGGAGTGTCTTCACGAATGTTTCCTGAAGTACTCTTTGTGGTGCATAGCGTGCTCACTAAAACTTACTTACTCATGTGCTCTCTAAATTCTTAACAATTGTTTATGAAAATGGTAACTACAAAAGCGATCGCGAAGGTCGCAGCAGTGGCGACCGGACTCGCGATGGCGACGTCAATGTTTGCGCTTGCGCCTATGGCACACGCAGCACTGAGTCCTTCACAGATCCAGTCGATTCTCTCGCTCCTCTCTTCGTTCGGTGCTGACGCATCGACAATCGCAAATGTCAACGCATCCCTCACAGGAGGTACACCAGTAGCGACTACGCCATCGTCTTCGACTTCGGCTTGCTCATTCACTGGCGACCTTACGGTCGGTTCGACAGGCGCAGCAGTCACTTGCCTTCAGAATGCTCTTAAGGCAGGCGGCTACATGACAGCAAACGCGACTGGCTACTTCGGTAGTCTCACGCAGGCTGGTGTGGCGGCATGGCAGCAAGCTATGGGCATTACGCCTGCAGCTGGCTACTTCGGCCCTAAGTCACGCGCTGCATTCAACCTCGGTGGCTCGGTTTCAACCGGCCCATCGACCGGTCCGTCGACTCCAGTAACGGGCAACGGCCTCAAGGTGATGCTCGCAACGGACTCACCGAACAACATCGCACTCGTGCAGAGTCAGGCAGCCGGAGAAATCGCGAAGTATACCTTCTCGAACCCGACTGGCTCAGACATCAGAGTGACCAACGTCGCGTTCAAGCGCATCGGCGTTTCAACGGACTCGGCACTTTCGAACGTCTACCTCTTCAAGGGTGAGATGCGTCTTACGGACCCAGCAGGCATCAGCGCCTCGACATTCAGCTTCAATGACGCTTCCGGACTCTTCACGGTTCCGGCAGGTGGCATGACGACAGTGTCGGTTCGTGCTGATATTGCAGGATCTACTTCCGGTCAACAGATCGGCGTACAGCTCATCTCGCTTAGCTCGACGGGTACGCTTGACTCGTCCGTCTCATTCCCAGTAAACAGCTACACGCAGTCGGTTTCGTCTGCGACGCTCGCATCAGTTGCTCTCGGTACGGTAACTCCAACCGGCAGCTCCTTCTCGCCTGGGGTAGACACGACAGTCTTCCAGTCCACAGCGACTGTGAGTACTCGCGCAGTGTGGCTCAAGGCAATCACTCTTGAGAACCGCGGTTCGACAGTCGATGCAGACTTCACAAACTTGAAGCTTCTCGTTAAGGGAACTCAGGTTGGCGCTGCGGTTGCAATGACCAGTGGCAAGAAAGTAACTTTCGACCTCTCGGCTTCCCCGGTTCGTCTTGAGACTGGCGGCAATGAGATTCGCGTGCAGGCAGATATCGTTGGCGGTTCAGGGGAAACCTTCGACTTCCAGATTCGCCGTGCAGCTGACGTACGCTTTGTCGACGTCGATCTCAACGCAGCAGTCGTAACGACTGGTTCGCTCGCACCAGTTGCAGCAAACAGTATTGACGGCGTTGCGCTGTCAATCACTCGCGCAGCGGGCTCTCCTACTTCAAACGTCGCAATTGACGCAACGAATGTGAAGTGGGGCAGCTTCGAGTTCCGTGCAACCGGCGATGACCTTAAAATTGAGCAAATAACAGCTTCTTCAACTGCTTCAGGTCTCGCAGGTCTTGATAACGGTAAGATCTTCTTGAACGGTGTTCAGGTCGGCTCTACTCAGGACATTGCAGACGGCGGTACAACGGTCTTCACGCTTGGTTCACAGATGATCCTCGCTCGCGGCACAGTCGCGGTCGTAGACGTCTATTCCGATGCGAAGACAGCAGCTGGCGCATCAATGACTAACGGACAAACAGTCATCGTTGGTGTTTCGGTTGCCGTCGCTGACACGCAAGGTGTCAAGTCAGGTGATCGTATCGGTGCTGCTATAGGTCCAGTCACAAGCAACTCTGTGACTGTCTCCTCATCTTCTCTCACAGCAACGAAGTTCTCTGGTTATAGCAACCAGACGATGATTGCCGGTACGAATGATGCAAAAATCGGTTCCTTTACCCTCTCAACCGGTTCTACGGAAGGGGTAAATGTGAACACGATCGTTGTTAATTTCGCTTCCGCGGTTACTTCGACGATGTCTGACCTCCGCCTCGTAGATAATGCTACGGGTGCTCAAATCGGCTCAACGAAGTCTTCGGTCGGAACATCAAACTCGTTCTCAGTAAGCGGAGTTAACCTCTCAACTTCTGGAACAAGGACGATTAACGTCGTCGCAAACCTCAAGTCAGGTGCAAATGCCGGCGCTATCCCAGCTGCGACTATTACGACCTCAACAGGTGGTATCGGCTCAGTAACGGGTAACTCGGTAACGGTCGCTTCGGCTCCGACGCTCCAGACGATTACGCTGAGTTCAGCAGTACTCACTGCAGCAGTCAACACCGGTGCTACACCTGACGCTGCAAACGTTATTGCAGGTGCTGCAGAAGTGAAGGTCGGCTCGTTCCGCTTCACGGCTCAGTACTCGCCATACACGGTGCAGGAAATCAAGGTGAAGATCCCGGCAAATGCCGCAACGAGCGTAACAGCGGTTACTCTCAAGTGGCCAGGAGGCTCTGCTTCTCAGGCGCTGACCCTCTCGAGCGGTGCGCAGACGCACTCAACGGCGACCTTCACTGGTCTTACCTTTGCAGTGCCTATGAACCAGGATACAAATCTCGATGTCTATGTTGGTCTTCCAACCGTAGCGTCGGGTGCAACTTCTGGCGCAGCGATCTCGGTCTTGCTTGATGCAGACGAGGGCTTCAAGGCCGTCGACTCCTCAGGCGCTTCAGACACGACTCTTGCTGGTTCCGACCTCGATTCATCGGCAACAACCGGGAAGGGTACGATGTATGTCAGAAAGTCGATTCCGACCTTCTCGGCAGTCGCGCTTGATACCTCGGTTCTCTCCGCTGGTTCAAACAAGGTCATCGGTCGCGTGAGAGTTACGGCAGATGCGGCAGGCGATGTAAGCTGGAATAAGATTGTCTTCACAGTCTCTAAGACTGCGGCACTCACTCTTGGCGCTACAACGACTGTTGCTCTCTACGATGGCGCAAATGCTATCGGCGGCAACTTCGCAACAACGACCGGTGCTCAAGCTAGCCAGACGCAGATGTTTACCACTGCGGCTACGACAGGCGTAATCGTCTTCGAACCTACCAGCGAGCAACAGATTGCTGCGGGTACTTCAAAGACCTACGAGCTTCGTACGACAGTCGGCGGTTTGGCGACAGGCAGCAATACTCTCGATATCTCGGTTGCAAATCCTTCGACTACGGTCTCTACGGATACAGCAGCGAATATTGGGGGAGCAGCTGGCTCGTCGGCAATATCGGTCGTCTGGTCTGATCGCTCAGTTATCACTGCAGTGCACAGCACTACTACCTCGGACTGGACAAATGACTTCCTCGTCAAGACTCTTCCTTTGACGATTGGTAACATGTCTGTCTCGATCTAGTGAGCTAGCGCTCAATAATCTCTGGGGAGGTCTCTGACCTTCACAAGGATTCCAGCTAGGAAATTGGCCTAGCAAAAGAAAGAACCCCCGTACGGGGGTTCTTTCTTTTAAAAACCGCCCCTGACGGGGCGGTTTTTGTTTTATGGTATTCTTTTTGATATATGCAACTTATGGAGAAACAATGGTTTGTAGCGGGTATCGGTTCCCTCATAGTAGTGCTCGCTGTTGGTGTCCTTTGGTATAGCCAGGCAGAATCTCCAGTGCCAGGGACACAAATTCAGGAATCAATGCAGCCAGTGTCTACCACAACAGCAAAATCTTTGCAGTCGGAAGTTAAGGAGTCAGTATTACAAACGCCAAAACCGATGCCTGCTATATCTAAATTCCCAATCAATTCGGCTGACACTATCGCTTCGTGGAGCTTCAAAGGTACCTATACAGGGAACGATACACTTATCGCAAAAGCAAATGCGGACATTGCACATCTGAAAAGTCTTATAGGGAAAGGGCAATACGACGACTACGATCTTTATATCGGCATTGGGAATGCTGCTGGTTTAATGGGAGATGGAGAGAGTGCGTATCAAAACTACAATCGTGCCGTTTCTATTCATCCAGACAAAGGTCTCGCCTACGCAAACCTCGGACATCTTATGGATTTGCTCGGCGCGTATCGTACTGCGGCTGATGCGTATGCAAAAGCAGCGATAGTTGAACCAATCCCTCAATACAAGAATGCACAACTTGATTATCTGGCATGGCGGTTTCCGGAAGAAGCAGCACGACTTAAGGCAAGGCAATGAACTACGTCGAGCGCGCATATCCGTGGCTGCTGCTTTCGCCCGTCATCTTGCCGGTCGTGATGTGGGGCGGACTTATCTACCCGTATCTGGTTCCGAAGACTCTTTTCTTCTACGCGATAAGTCTTATTACAATCGGAGTGTTCGGGCTTCTCGTTGCTCACGGGCGTGCCTTCTACTGGGCGCGTCTTATGCGTCCTGAGACGTGGATTCCCGCTGCACTGCTTGCACTTGCGTACATCGCAAGTATGTACGGCATCGATTTCTACAGAAGTTTTTGGAGTCTTTTTATACGCGGTGACGGACTCCTGATGCTTACGTGCGCGACGGCAAGTTTTTATCTCATCGTGCTCTACGCCGACCGCGCATTTTTTGAACGGTTGCTTCGCGCGGTTGCTGTCGTGGCGAGTTTTGTCGCGATCTACGGCATCGGCGAATGGCTCATAACTGGCGGACGCATCGGGAGTTTACTCGGGAACGCTGCATTCTTTGCGGGGTATCTCGGCATCGCGTTCTTTGCAACTCTTGCTTCTGCACAGAGTCCTTCTCTGTTGTGGCGTCGAGCAGTATATGCCGGAGCCATACTTCAGATTGTCGCGATTATTCTCACCGCAACTCGTGGCACTATTGTTGCGCTTATTGTCGCTGGTGTCACATCTCTTACATACTTTGCGTTTGTCGGGAAAGATAAGCAACGAGCATGGTCGGCGGGCATGCTTGTTACCCTCATTGTCCTTGGCGGATTTTTCTTTGCGTTCCGTGCTGAGCTTTCAAAAGTATCTTTTGAACCTATTGCGCGCATTGCATCCATTTCGTTTTCTGACGGGACGGTCAGCAGCCGTCTCTTTATCTGGAAGAATATGGTAGCAGAGATACAGAAGAGTCCATGGCTTGGAGTTGGGACCGAACACATTGATTCGCTTTTCAACCGTTTCTACGACCCAACGCAGATTTACGAACAATGGTTTGATCGCTCGCACAATGCGTTCCTCGACTATGCGGCACAATACGGCATCGGTGGACTTCTGTTGTATCTTGCGCTCATTGTTTCATTTATAATTCCCGCGCGTCGACTGGCGGCGCGCGGCGAGAGTCGCGTTGCCGGCATTTTTGTGCTCCTTGCAATCGTCTACGCCATCCAAAATTTCTTCGTCTTTGACACCATCTCTTCCTTCTGGCTGTTGCTCGCACTCCTAGCGGTACTCATTGCTCTATCGCGTAACGAAACTCGTCCTGAAATCCTCCCGCTTGCTCCATGGGCTCGCGGAGCGTCTCTCGTCTTTGCATCAATACTCCTATACCTCATTGTTCCCGTAAGTATTCGACCCGCACTTGCGGCATATGATCTCGCTCATGCGTACACCTATCAGCTCACTGACGTTCCTACGCAAATAAGCTATCTCTCGCATGGGCTCGCGCAGGGAACGTATGGCGATCTTGAATACGGCTACCAGATATACGATATGTATTCGAATCAGCAAGCAGTGACACTTTCAGATGCTGCCCGAGCGGATGCCTATCAGGCAGCGGTCAACATACTTTCTAAGAATTTCAGTCGATACCATTATGATGGGCGTACAGCACTTGCTCTCGCTCATGTACTCTCGCTCGCGCCACAAGGCATATCGGTCGATCAAAATCTTCTTTCGGCAGCACTGACTCGCGCTATTGAACAGTCGCCAAAGCGTTCGCAGCCATGGTATATTCTCGCGAATCTTTCCATTCGAAATGCGAACTCGTACCCGCCGCGTTCAAAGGAACATGTCGCAGGATATGCTGCCGCACGAGATATTTTGACTCGCTATATCACACTGGTGCCTACCCTTGCGGCACCTCATTTTGTGTTAGCACAGCTTCTGTATGCTTCTGGGAATACTGCGGCCGCTGAAAAGGAAGCACTGAAAGGAAAAATGAATTATACGAGTGATCTTGAAACTGCTCGGCGCGCTGCAGTGTATTATGAGACCATATTCGACCTTCCTAATGCGGCGTACTTTCTAGCAGAGGTTCTGCGGTTAGATCCAAGCGATGAGGGGGCGAGGAGCGATCTCGAAAAAATACAAGCCTATGAACAATCAAAAAAATAAAGCACAAGATGCCCGTGCGCGTCGGGCACTTCCTTTCTTTATCGAGTTCGTAAAATTTACTACCGGATTCGC
>JALHQL010000005.1 GCA_022841985.1 Minisyncoccota bacterium
ACTACCTTCACCACCAACCTCACCCCTGCGCAAGTGGATGCCATCCTCTCTGTCCTTGCATCCTTCGGAGCAGAGCAATCTATCGTTGAGCAGGTGAGGAGGAGTTTGGGGAGGTGAGGGTTCACAATATATAGAACCAAGGGCAATCCTGGACGTTATTAAATGCGGCCAGGATTTTGCTATACTTCACAGTGATGGAAAATCCCGAGCGCGTAACTTATTTTGCCGCGACTGATTCGCGAGGGAAAAATGTTCCTTTCGGCATTAAGTCGAAAGATCGTGATCGCCATATGTACATCATTGGCAAGACCGGTATGGGTAAGTCGACCTTGCTCGAAAACATGGCGATTCAAGATATCCGAAATGGCGAAGGGCTCGCATTCATTGATCCGCACGGCGGAACAGTCGAGCGATTGCTCGACTATATTCCCGAAGATCGCATAAAGGACGTCGTCTATTTTGCCCCGTTTGATATGGAGCACCCCATCGCGTTCAATGTGATGGAAGATGTGGGGTATGACAAACGTCACCTGGTGGTTTCCGGACTCATGGCCACCTTCAAGAAGATTTGGCAGG
This sequence comes from Minisyncoccota bacterium, assembly GCA_022841985.1. Taxonomy (GTDB): domain Bacteria; phylum Patescibacteriota; class Minisyncoccia; order Phycocordibacterales; family Phycocordibacteraceae; genus C7867-001. The sequence continues at coordinate 577 of JALHQL010000005.1, forward strand.
ATGCATGGAGTGCGCGTATGGAGTATATTCTCACGAATACACTACTTGCACTTCTTGAATATCCGGACGCAACATTGCTCAGCGTTAATCGCATGTACACCGACAAGGCATTTCGTCAAAAGGTGGTTGATAATGTGAAAGATCCGGTCGTGAAAGATTTCTGGACGAAGGAATTTGCGAACTACGGTGATCGGTATACACAGGAAGCAACTCCAGCTATTCAGAACAAGGTCGGTCAATTTACCGGCAATCCGCTCATCAGAAACATCATTGGACAGTCAAAATCTTCTTTCGATATTCGCACGATGATGGATGAGAAGAAAATACTCATCATTAATCTCTCAAAAGGACTTGTGGGAGAGACCAATATGCGCCTTCTCGGTTCGATGCTCACAACACGCATCTTTCTCGCTGCGATGAGTCGCGCCGATCTTCCTTCGGCGAAGCTTGCAAAACTTCCACATTTTTATTTTTATGTTGATGAGTTCCAAAACTTTGCAAATGAAACCTTTGCAGAAATTCTCTCTGAAGCGCGTAAATATAAATTGAATCTTGTTATTGCACATCAGTACATCGAACAAATGGAGGAAGAAGTTCGCGACGCTGTCTTCGGCAACGTCGGCACAACGGTCGTCTTCCGTGTCGGGCCGTTTGATGCCGAAGTATTGGAGACGATTTTCATGCCGAGATTCACGAAAGAGGATATCGTGGCGCTTGATAAGCGACAGGTGTACCTCACACTTATGATAGACGGCGTCGGATCGGCGCCATTCTCCGCGGTGACTATCCCGCCCATAGAGGCGCCAGCAGTGTCGTATCGAGAGCAGGTGCTCGTCGCCTCCCGCCAACAATTCACGGTGCCACGCACCGGCGTCGAGAATTCCATTATTGAAGAGCTTGCGGCGAGCGCAGCATCTGAAGCGCCCGCCGATGCTCGAATGAAGAAGAAACCGGCACCGCGCCCAATTCAGAAAGAAGGAGTGAATCCTCTGCCGGTACCTATCCCTCCTCGTATAGAAAAAGAGCCACAACGGCCAACTGTCTCGCAAAGCTCAAGTCAGCGCCCCTTTGGTCGCGATGAGGCATCACCGACTCATGAGGGCACGAGTTCGTCTAGACTACTTACTCCTCGCCAGGTGGCTCCGCGTGTGGAAGTAAGGGAGATTGCTCCACGTCCTCCAACTCCGCGACCGCTTCCGCCCACAAAGAGCGCGGATGATCTCAAGTCAATCTTGCGCACGATGACGGTCAAGACTAGTGCTGAAAAGGAGCAAAAGAAATCAGAGCACCAACAATCGCTTAAAGGAGCTCTTGCTAATGTGCTTGCGAAAAATACTACAACAGCAGCTCCATCGCCAACAGTCCCGTCGCCTGCAACGCCACATACCCAAAGCATTGAAAAGAAACCCTTCGAAGTTTCCGAAGATGCACTGAGGAAAGTATTCAAGGGCGAGGGGTAGTACTACATATGCGCATTGTTAGTCTGCTCGCTCTGGTCATTTTCTTCCCGATATTTGCGCACGCGTCGGTTGTCATTACTGAAATTATGTATGACCCGGAAGGGTCTGATACTGATCGTGAATGGGTGGAGCTACATAATAACGGATCCGAATCAATAACAATTATTGGTGGATCAGGTAACAATACTTGGCGATTTTATGAGGTTCATTCATCCGGGCCACACAACCATACTTTCAGCGATGAATCATACCAGGATACTCTTACGCTCACTCCAGATAAGTATGCAGTAGTTGTTCAAAATGGCGATGTTTTTAAGGCCAATTATCCAGACTATACGGGAACGATTATAGTTTCCTCAGCTTTTTCTCTTTCTAACGCTAGTCAGACTATCGGTTTGAGAATCGGCTCCAATGGGCCTGTGTGGAGTGAAGTAGTTTACGATGCAAACGTTATGGGTGGGAAAGGCGACGGTAAATCGCTCCAATTTATTGGCAATAGTTGGGTGGCCGCCGCACCGACGCCGGGAGCTGCGAATGTTAGTGCTCCTGGCACTTCCTTTAATGGTACTCCTTCCGATATATCTCCGGACTCAGCTGCGCCGAATGCAACGGCAGTCACAGCACCGTCCTCGTTAAGTAGTTCGCCACCTGAATATTTGCCTATACCAACGCTCCATATTGTTGTAGGTCCTGACCGTATCGTGTCTGCCGGTGCTGATACTGCATTTACCGCCGTTGTATATGATGGTAAGGGAAATAAGCGCAATGACGCGATGGTAACGTGGTCATTTGGCGACGGGATGAGGAGAACAGGCGCGAGCGTATTTCACTCTTATTACGATCCAGGCGAGTACGCTGTCGTTGTGCGCGCGGCAACTCCCGATGGGGGCGACGTAGCAAATGAGATCCTCATATCAGTGAAGGATGTTCGTATCAAAATCGCTTCAGTATCTCCTCGCGGAATCATCCTTGGAAACAGTGATTCTCGTACGCTCGATCTTTCTCTATGGCGCTTATTAGCAGGAGGACAAGAATTTAAGATTCCTGTAGATACAAAAATTCTCGCCGGGCGCTCCATCCTCTTTCCTTCACAGGTCACTGGACTTCCTGCATCAGGTGCGGCATTTCTTCTGTATCCGAGCGGAGAAATGGCAGCTTCCTACCCCGAGATACCGGCGACAGTGGTAGCCCCGCTCACGCAACCTTCTGTGCTCAAGACGAGTTCTAACAAAGTACAAGTGATTGAGTCAGTTATCAACACAAAAAAGAACATTCAAACATATGAAGAAGCAGTACTAGCCCCCACAGCGGCGACAGAAATCGCGGCTGTGGGGGCAGCATTTCTTGCCTCTTCCTCGTTCGAACAAGAGCTGTCCTCGGCAGCAGACAGTCGTGTTTCCGGAATATTCAGTTCACCATGGACTCTTGGCTTTCTTGGTGTTGTTGTTCTTGCGAGTACGGCCTTCATTTTCTCATAATTTTTCCTCCCATGTTTTTATAGTAGTATCCCATTATGACGAACAAAAAACTCATTCTTGTTACGGGTGGTGCCGGTTTTATCGGCTCGCATCTTTGTGCGCGTCTCGTGAAGGAAGGTCATAAAGTCATTTCGCTCGATAATTACTTTACAGGCAGCAGGGAGAATCATGTTTCGGGAGTCGATTATCGCGAAGGTCATACGAAGGATATCGAGGAGCATATCCCCGAGATGCCGGACATCATCTATCATCTGGGAGAATATTCGCGCGTTGAGAAAAGTCTTGAAGAACCAGCGCTTGTCTGGGACCTCAATAAAGCAGGTACGTTTGGCGTGCTTGAATTCTGGCGTAAGCGTGGCGGCAAGCTCATATATGCAGGCTCCTCAACAAAATTTGGTGATGGCGGTCTTGGTCGCGATCAAAGTCCGTATTCATGGACGAAAGCAACTAATACCGAATTAGTCAGAAACTACAGTACGTGGTACGGACTTTCGCATGCAATTACCTATTTTTATAATGTGTATGGTCCAGGAGAACGTGCTGGAACGTACGGCACAGTCATTGAAATTTTTAAACAGAAATATCAGACAAAAGAGCCGCTTTTCGTGAATGCTCCAGGGACACAGAGACGGAACTTCACTCATGTCGACGACATTATTGATGGACTCATTCTCGTCGGTGAGAATGGAACAGGGGATGATTTCGGCATCGGTAATGAGCAGTCGTATTCAATTCTTGAAGCCGCGCAGCTGTTCGGAGGAGAAATAATAATGAAGCCTGCCACACAAGGCAACCGTATGACCTCCGATATTGATACGTCCAAAGTTCGCTCGCTCGGGTGGTCACCGAAGAGGAGTCTTATCGACTATATTTCCGAAATTCGTTTACACTCGACAGTCCAATGAAGCGCATTCTTATTTTCTCTCTCGCGTATGTACCCCACGTTGGTGGGGCTGAAGTGGCACTTAAAGAAATCACCGATCGAATATCTGATATTGAATTCCATATGCTTACGCTCAATTTCGGCGGCGAAGCAGGGGAAGAAAAAATTGGGAATGTTGTTGTACATCGGATAGGGAACGGCGCCTCGTACTCTTCGAAAATCTTGTTTGTGGTGCGCGCCGCTCTCGCGGCGCGTGTCTTACATCGTACCCATCATTTCGATGCATTCTGGGCGATGATGAGCTACATGCTTTTTCCGATTGTTCTTCTGCGTTTGAGAAATATTCGTGTACCGTACCTCCTAACGCTTCAAGAAGGGGATCCTTTTGAGGACACATTTAATCGTTGGTTCATTCTTCCATTTCGACCACTTCTCTCTGTAGGTTTTAAAAATGCATCAGCGGTGCAAGCGATTTCAACCTACCTTGCGCAGTGGGCAACTAACATGGGTTTCAAAAAAGAGGTTACGGTTATTCCAAACGGTGTGGATCTCGAACGTTTTATCGAAGCTCCACATCCTCCTATTGTGACCGCAGGCGTTGTTAATCTTATTACCGCCTCCCGTTTGGTCTACAAAAATGCGCTTGACGAGGTCATCCGAGCGCTCGTACTTTTACCAGAGAACGTGCAGTTTGTGGTGTACGGTAGCGGTCCCGACGAAAGGGTATTACGTGCACTTGCCGAAGATTTGAAGGTGGCGAGTAGAGTGCTCTTCAAGGGGCACAGCTCCCATGCTGACTTAGCTCGATCGTTTGCTACAGCTCACATTTTTATTCGTCCTTCACGCTCGGAAGGGATGGGTAATTCTTTTATCGAGGCGATGGCAGTAGGCTTACCTGTCATAGGGACGCAGGAGGGAGGTATTGCAGACTTTCTATTTGATGCGAAACGGAATCCAAGTAAAGAGACTACCGGTTGGGCGGTTGATAAAGATTCTCCTCAGCAAATTGCTATGGCGGTAAAAGAGATTCTTACCAACCCTGAGAAAGTGTCGCGAGTACGAGCAAATGCATTTGCGCTTGTGCATGAGAAATATGACTGGAATCTTATTACTAGGGATATGAAGAAGCTTTTCGACCGCGTGCTTGAATCCAAGTAGAATGCGACTTATGAAGCTTGTCATTGCCACACCACTCTATCCACCAGAAATCGGCGGGCCGGCGACGTATGCAAAGCTGCTTTTTGAAGGATTGCCAGAGAAGGGCATTGAGGTTGATTTGGTGAAGTACAGTGAGGTACGACATTTACCGAAGTTTTTTCGCCATTGTGTGTATTATCTTCGCGTATTTAAAGCTGCACGAAATGCAGATATTGTGCTTGCGCTCGATCCAGTTTCGGTCGGTTTTCCAGCAATGTGGGCAGCGGAAAAAGCCAATAAACCTTTTGTCGTAAAGATTGTCGGTGACTATGCGTGGGAGCAAGGTCAGCAGAGATTCGGCATCACACAAAATCTGGATGAGTTTTTGAAGATGAGGAGGGTACCATTTTTAGTTCGTGTATTGCAACGAATTCAAGCGCGTGTGGCACGGAGCGCCACGCGCGTCATCGTTCCGAGTGAATACTTGAAGAATATTGTATCTACGTGGGGAATCCAATCTGAAAAGATAGAAGTTATCTATAACGGCATAGACTTGCCGAAGTCGATGGTAGTATCCAGCCGCCCGCAGGGCTTCTTTGTTGTATCTTCGGGACGTCGGGTACCTTGGAAGGGGTTTGAAGCAATCGAGCGCGTAGTTGCGCGTGAGACTGGCTGGCATTTCACCCTATTGCAAGGGCTTTCACGCCCAGAAGCACTTTCTCAAGTGATGGTTGCCGATGCATTCGTCATCAACTCTAGTTACGAAGGACTCTCGCACGCCCTCATTGAGGCAATGATGCTGAATGTTCCAATAGTCGCCACTTCCGTCGGTGGCAACATTGAGCTCGTCGAAAATGGGAAAACCGGACTGCTCGTACCTTTCGGTGATGAAGAGGCCTTACACAAGGCTCTGAAACAGATTGCAAACGACCCTCTTTCTGCAAAGATGCGTGCTGCGTCCGCACTGGAGCGCGCGCAAGCACTGTTCTCCATGGAGTCCATGCTTATGCGGACAAGTGCACTTCTCAAATCGTTATGAAAGCCCTCTTCATTTCCAATGACCCGATGATATTTGATGCGACAAGTCTGGTGCGCGCACGCATGCGCACCTATGCTACCGCAATAGGAGAATTACATATTCTTTCATTGGCGGGCAAAGATGCACAAGAAGAACAAGACGGTGACTTATTTCTTCACCCGGTGCGTCCACGGAGACTTTTTCGTGTGCGTGTATTAGCTCATCACGCGCGTAAGCTCATCCGGAAATACAACATCGAGATAGTTTCGGCGCAGGACCCGTTTGAGCACGGGCTCGCGGCGCTACGGGCCGTGGGCGGTACGAGCGTCAAATTACATATTCAGGTGCATACTGATTTTCTTTCGCCATGGTTCGTTAAGAGCGGCAGTTGGCACAATCTTCGCATGGGGCTTCTTAATCGGTATCGTTGTAGAATCGCCAATCACGTTTTACCCGTAGCAGACGGTATTCGCGTTGTTTCGGAGCGGGTAAAAGTGTCGCTTGTCGCACGGTATGGTTCGCGTGTTCCTCTGCCGTCGGTCATTCCAATCACAGTCTCGACCGAGGTACCAGAGCGCGCGCTGCTGCCATCTCATTCGTTTACATTCGCGCTCATTGTAGTCGGTCGTTTGGAATCTGAGAAACGTGTTGAAGATATCCTCGCCGCACTAAAACTCATCGTCAAGCACTATCCGATGGCTGGGCTCTTTATCGTCGGCGATGGTCGTGAACGGTCGCGACTTGAGCAGATGGCATCCTCTCTTGGTCTTAAGAAGCATGTCGTCTTTCTTGGAGAACGTCTCGACGCGCAGGCGCTTATGGGAAGCGCACAGGCATTCATTCAGGCGAGCGCGTATGAGGGCTATGGGCGTACGCTTATTGAGGCGGCACTTGCTAGAATCCCAATAATTACAACCGATGTCGGCATCGTAGGCGAAGTGTTCAAGGATGGCTCAGAGGCTCTTGTCGCACCAGTGGCCGACCCGAAAACTCTCGCACTCAACATCACTAAGATCATAGAAGACAATAGGATTCGACAGGAACTCCCGATACGCGCCGAAGTCGCAGCACGCGCGCATCTCGCTGCACAGAGCGATTTGTCGACGCGTATTGTTGAGGATCTCACGCGCACTTTGCAACACTCATGAAATTGCTGATTGTTACCCAAGCAGTTGATGCGGAAGACTCGGTACTTGGATTCTTTGTGCGTTGGATAGAAGAGTTTGCAAAACACGTTGAACGAATCGAAGTCATCTGTCTCAAAGAAGGGAAGCATCGTCTTCCTGCGAACGTGCGAGTGCACTCGCTCGGCAAAGAAGAAGGCGTATCACGAGCAATGTATGTGCTGAATTTTTATAAAAAAATCTGGCGTTTGCGACATGACTATGATGTCGTTTTTGTACATATGAATCCAGAGTATGTCATTCTCGGAGGTTTGCTTTGGAGGTCGTGGGGTAAGCGCATCGCTTTGTGGTATACGCACAAAAGCGTAAACGCCAGACTTCGTCTTGCGACGCTTCTGGCGGACGTCATTTTCACAGCCTCAAAAGAAAGTTTCAGGTTCCCGACGAAAAAATTGCACGTCATGGGGCATGGTATCGATGTGGATTTCTTTTCACCTAGTGAGAATATGTCACAAGGAACGGCGGTGCTTTCTGCAGGAAGACTTTCTCCAACGAAGCGGCATGATCTTGTTATTCAATCGGCCGAATATTTTCCAAACGAAGTGCGGATTGTTGGGGAGGGGTCAGAGAAACAGCGTCTTGAATCTCTCTCCGCAAATCTATCTCTTGGGTCGCGTGTACATTTCCTCGGGGCACATACGCAAGGGGAACTGCGGGAAGAGTACAGGAGAGCTGGAGTCTTCGTCCATGTAAGCGAAACAGGCAGTCTCGATAAAGTGGTTCTCGAGGCACTTGCGTGTGGTCTGCCGGTAGTTACGACGAGCTCCACCCTTATTGGACTCCCTGTTACGGCAGTTTTACCAACTCCGAACGCAATCGCAGAAGGGGTCCTTGCGGTTCGCTCGAATGACACCACATTGCTTACTACGTACGTACGAGAGCACCATTCGCTTCAGCGCCTCATTCCTGCGATACTAGAGGCTATACAAGCCCCATGAGTCCTATTCCACAGGTCGATAAATCACACTATCAGTTCGGCAAATACGCTTTTGAGGGACGGTTTGTGAGCTATTACTGGCAGCTCAAAGAGGTATTGGCACTTGAACCGTCGTCAGTTCTTGAGATTGGAGTGGGAGACCGTGTGTTCGGAAATTTTATTAAAAACAATACTCCTGTTTCGTATACTTCGGTTGATGTCGCGGAGGATTTACAGCCGGACGTCGTGGGGAGTATTTTGAAACTTCCATTTCCAGATAAATCCTCTGACGTCGTATGTGCGTTTGAGGTTCTGGAACATCTGCCATTTGAACAATTTAATTCAGCGATTACCGAACTCTGTCGCGTCGCCCGTACTCATGTGGTGATAAGTATTCCGCACTTCGGACCGATGTTTTCTTTCTCGTTCAAAATTCCGTTTATGCCGGAGATACGTCTCGCATGGAAAATTCCATTTCCGAAGAAGCACGTTTTTAACGGTCAGCATCATTGGGAGCTTGGTAAACGCGGATATTCCGTAAAAAAACTTAAAGAAGTGCTGCAGAGTCATGGACAAATAACCAAAGATTTTGTTCCTTTCGGTAACTCTTACCATCATTTTTTTATTGTAAAAAAAGTATGAAAATTGGATTTATTGCGGAACCCTATGAAGAATCCCATACTTCAGGTATGGGGTATTCGGTTCTTCAGGTTATGAGACATTTCCTTATAGAAGGGGAAAATCATGAGTTTATTTTCTATTCGTCAAAGCCAATCAATCCAGGGTTAGTGCCCGGTGTTTACACTAACATCATCGTTCCAAAAAATTTCGTAAAGAAATTTTTTTACTTCCGTTTTTTTAAAAATAGGCCCGACGCGCTTATTTGCATGTTGCCACTTCTACCACTATGGGTCCACCCGAGGGTAAAAATATTCCCTATGTTCCATGAGCTAGGGAGTCAAAAAATAAAACCACAAAGCTTCCATGGGAAAGTAGTTGCTTTTGTACGTGATACGGTACTGATGCCGCTTATGCTTATACGAGCAACTCATGTTATTGCAGTGTCTCATGCTACGGAAACAGATCTTATAAAGTTCTACAACCTGCCAAGAGAAAGAATGACAGTTATTCATGATGGATATCAGGAGTGGAATCAATTTTCGACTGATGCCCTTGATATTGAAAAGCGAATGAAGCCCTATTTCTTTTTTGCTGGCAAAGTAAAATATCGTAAAAATGTGCACGGTATAGTATCGGCCTTCATTGCTTTTAAAGAACATACAAAAGTCGATTGTAAGCTAATCATAGCAGGTGACTATGGTGGCGACTATCATAAAAAAATGATGCAAGAATTGAAACAACACAATTTCGACCAAGATGTATTTTTCCTCGGATATGTTTCAAACCCGCAAATGTATGCATTATTTACTAATGCAATTGCATGCGTTTTCCCGTCAATAAATGAAGGATTCGGTATGCCCATAGCTGAATCTATGAGTTTGGGAACGCCAGTCATCACTTCCAATATTTCCGCTACGGCTGAAATTGCTGGCGATGCTGCCCTTTTAGTCGACCCATATGACATCAAGGATATTAGTCAAGCAATGGAGAAAATCTTTTTTGATAATCATCTCCGCGAAAGTCTTATTTTGAGGGGCTTTGAGCGTGCAAAGCATTTTTCTTGGCAGAAATTTGCACAAAAGTACTTAGCTTTGATAGTTGAGTTATCTAAAAAATAACTTGAGCGAGAATAGGAACCTTTCAGGTTCTTCAAAAAATATCTGCAAAATTACAATTTTGTTTTAAAAACATAGATGTGGAAAGTTGTGAGCCAGAGGTGCTCCGAGGAGCCTGAGGGACTCTACAGCACTTCAAGCCGCATATACTTTTGGAGTGGCACTTACACAGCTTCGCAAACGAGGCGATTGGTTGCTTAGACAGGTAAGTAGAGAATTAAGTCGGGAAGGTTACCATATCTATATGCCCCCAAGACGATTCTTTGGAACGAGTATAGTCAGTAGCATGAGCAACGTTCAAACTCGCCCCTAAAATGTTCATTCGGTGGGCTCTATTACACCTTTAACTTTCTTGCTGCCCTAAATAAATAAGGACTAATTAGTAAATCGAATATCATCCCAGTATCCAGTAATCAGATCAGAGCCACCACCAGCTGCCCCTGCTTGCAGACGTAGTGTATCGACACTTGAAGCAGGCTGGATAAAACTTGCCCATGCCGAATAAGGTCCTCCATCAATAGCTACTCTGTACATTTGAGTGTTCACGTCAAACTGTAAATCAACGGTGTAAAAGACATTCGTTGAATATGGCTGTAGCACAATAGCCTCGGCTCCAGATCCGGTTACCATAATCCAATTTTTTCCAAAAGCTTGAGCATCTTGATATACGACCATGACGGGATTAGATCCTGAGTACAGAGAAATATTATGGGCTGAGTCAAATGAATCTTTGCGTTGAGCCCAATGAAGTGTTCCTGTAACCATAGGCGTGAAGGTTCGTGTTGCAAGAGTTTGGGCGGTAGCAAGATGTTCAAATCTAAGGGATTTTGAACCCTCATGAGTTACATCACCGGCGATAGTAAAATCAGAATCTGCTACCCAAGCAGAAGTCCACCCGAGCCCTCCGTTGAGGTCATTCAAGGCTGCTCCATTGCTGTAACTTTCGAAATTTTCAACAATACTTACTGACTCAATCGGACGAAGTGCGATCTGTTGTGCCACCCAATTTCTTGATTTATTTCCGCTTATAGTTGAAGATTTTGATCCCGTGCTCCCTGCAACAGCCTGTATCATTTCATGTTGAGCTGTCGAGGGACCAAATGGAGTGTTGGAGGTATCATATTCCTCCGTCATGCTTGAAGGGATGGAGAAATAAGCTCCCGCGGTATTCTCCTTGCCGACATCAATTGCGAAAAGTGTGACGATGGTCGAACTTGCCGTACTCGTCGTTACCGTTGTTGTAGTAGCTAGTAAACCAAAACCGCTATTGCCAGCATAGGCATCAACAGGGTTGGCAGTATCTACCCCACTGTATACGGTGATACCTCCCTCCGCAGTTGTTTGATGGTCAATAGACCATGTGTAGCTGCTTGGCTCTGATGCACCAACAATCTTCCGATACGAAATGAGACTTATATTGGTGTCGTTGTCTGTTCGTAAAATTTGAGTCCAGCCTGTGGGGGCAGTAACTGTTGCCGATGTTCCGCCGTTAATTGCTATATTTGCAAGCATTAGATTGCCCGCTGTAACTGCTGGTCTGGCTATGGATAGTTGAGTGACGGTAACGTCAGACGAATGACTAGTGATGAAAGGTCCAGAAACAATATCTGCTAAGGCGGTTGTTGCAAAAAGGGACAAGCCGACTAGGAGTAATCCTGAAATCTTCAATTTTTGTTGGGAAGTCATGTGCAGTCGTGATTAAAAACTATTACCCTGCTATTCTAGCATGACAAGCTTCATTTATACTGTCTTCATGAATAGCCCTGAACATGGGAATGCCCATAAAATTTTGACTCTTTACGTCAATCCTGCATGGCGGCGAGGAGGGATTCATAGTCCGCTCATGAATCCGTGGTGGGGGAATCCGATAGTCGAAGAGTCGATTTTTGCCAAACAGTTTTTTGATACCCATTCATTCGATACCAGTTATTACAGCATCACCGACGACATAGCACAGGCCGATATGGTATTCCCGCCGTATTCGCATAATTGGCTCCTATTGCATGACCCGAAACTTTTTGACGAATGCGTTCGAGTAGCGAAAGAATCAAAATTACCGATGTTGATTGACGGTATAGCCGACGTCGAACATCCTATAAATGTAGAGAACAGTTACATATTGCGCTACGGTGGGTACCGTTTCTTACCTGAACGAGGACGAATTCAAATACCACCTCTAGCCGATGATTTTTTGGAACGATACAAGGGCGGCGTACTTGAGGTACGTAAAAAAAGGGAAGGGAAGCCCAGTATCGGATTTGCAGGCTGGACAGTACTTTCTCCCAGGCAATATCTTCGTACAATAATAAAAGAAATTCCAATACGTCTGCGAGGTATCATTGATAGCCGATATCGTGCGTGCGTGAAGGGTGTGTTGTGGCGTCAGAAAGCAATTAAAATACTTAGAAAGTCGCCATTACTGATATGCAATCTTCTCGCACGAACTTCTTTTTCAGCCAATCCGAAGACAGCTCAGGGCGACATGCGTAAACTCCGAGAAGAAATGATTGATTCTATTTTAGAAAACGACTATGCGCTCGACGTACGTGGAGATGCGAACGACTCAACCAGACTTTTTGAAATACTATCGCTCGGCCGCATCCCTGTCATCGTAGATACTGAGCGCAATTTCCCTTTCAGCGACAAAATTGATTACTCGTCGTTTGCTCTCATCGTCGATTTTCGTGACATCAAGTATTTGCCCGAACGGATAGCGGAATTCCATAAGAATATCTCACCGGAGCGTTTTGAAGAGATGCAAAGAAATGCACGCGATGCGTACGTAAAATATTTCCGTATTGATGTGCTAACAAAATCAATTGTTGAAGAATTGAGAAAGACATTGACCCCACAAAAGTAATCGTGGCGGAATAATGAGGAAGTGGTAAGCTCCCCTTAGAGTTCTTTTACAACCTATAACGAAAGGATGTTGAAATGACACAAGCTGTTTGTTTGGTAATTCCACCCTCCCCATTCCTCTTGGACGAACGCGTGTTTCCTTTCCTCGGAGCCCTCAAAGTAGCGGCAGTGCTTGAAGAAGCAGGATGGCCAGTCGAAGTCCTTGACCTCTCCGGTATCAAAAACTTCACCGAAGCGGTAAAAGATTACGCAGGTAGCTCGGTGCCACGGCACTTCGGTATTACTGCGACGACGCCACAATTTCCCGCCGCCGTTCAGATTGCAAACGCAATCCGCAAGGTCAAGGAAGATGCGAGGATTATCATCGGCGGTCCGCACGCAACTCTCGTTGTTGCCGCATGCAAATACGAAGTTGCTCACAAAAGTGTCGGTCGCGCACATGATGCGTATCATCAACTCGAGACAAATTTCGATGTCATCGTTGCTGGCGATGGGGAAGAAACTATCTTTCCTGCGGTAAAAGATGATGCACCGAAACTGATCGATGCGGATGATAGAAAATCTGCGTACTTCCTCACTGATGCAGAGCTCGATAGGACTCCTTTCCCAGCGCGGCATCTTATCGATCTTCCAAGTTATCGGTACACCATTGATGGCGTACCGGCTCTCTCGCTCATTGCTCAACTCGGATGTCCGTACAATTGCGGTTTTTGCGCAGGACGGGCTTCTCCCATGTTGCGTAACATCCGTACGAGAAGCAACGAGAGCATTGTCGAAGAGATGAAGTTCCTATATCGGACGTACGCGTACCGAGGCTTCATGTTCTACGATGATGAACTTAATGTAAGTCCGAAGATCATTGATCTGATGCAAAAAATCACCAAAGCGGGAAGTGATCTGTCGGTGGAATGGAAGTTGCGAGGATTCATTAAGTCCGAACGTTTTACCGACGAACAAGCGCAGGCGATGTTTGAAGCCGGCTTCCGGCAGATACTTATCGGATTCGAATCGGGATCGCCGCGTATTCTGAAGAATATTCAGAAGGGCGCGACACTCGAGGACAATACCCGATGCATGCATATTGCGAATCGGCACCATCTCAAAGTAAAAGCTTTGATGTCTCTCGGGCATCCCGGTGAATCTGAGGAAACTATCGCGCAAACGCTTGATTGGCTTATCGAGGTGAGACCATCCGATTTCGATGTATCAATCATAACCCCCTATCCGGGTTCACCGTACTATGATCATGCGCTTCCCATCGAAGCGCGTCGTGGCGGTAAGTCGGTATGGGTCTATTCCGCCAAGAATGGAGACCGTCTTTATCAAGAAGAGGTCAACTATACGAAGGAAGCCGATTATTACAAAGGAGATCCAAATGAGGGCTATGTTTCCCACGTATGGACCGATCATGTGAGCCCCGAAATGCTCGTGTTGCGTCGTAACGAACTTGAGCATGAGGTTCGCGAAAAGCTCAGCATCCCATTCAATCAAAGCCGTCCGGCTACCATGTACGAGTCGTCCATGGGCCAGACTCCATTACTTCAAATTCTTCGTAATGCCACACCCCTCCCTTGAGGGGTGTGTTTTTATATATTGAACAGAATATTACAAAAATAAGATTTTCTGCTATCGCCACGCGAATATCATATAGGCGTGAGATGTCTCGTGGCCGACGACCTGATGTGGAGGTGCAGTTGGTTCGACGAACGTATGAAATCCATTTTTCTCAAGCAGGGAGAGCATCTCTGAGAGTGGACGAGTAAAGAATCCAGGGATGTAATGGTATTCAAGTTGAATTTCGGCAACGGAACGTAATTTTTGGTGGGCAACCAGCTCCTCTAAAACATCGAATTCTGGCCCCTCAATGTCTATCTTGAGAAAATCTATATGGCTTGTGATGTAGTGCGAAAGAGTGTCGACTTCTACGGTATACGAGTTGAGGGAGCGGCCTCTTTTCCCTAAATGGTTCGCAACACTCCCTCCGCTGCTTGTAGCAATTTTGTTCTCGACAAAAAACTCTGCAGTGCCTTTTTCTTTCCCAAGGGCATAAGGAAAGACTTGCACGTCATTTCCCCAATTATTTGCGGCGATATTTTTCTCGAGCACTGCTCGGGCGGCGGGATTTGGCTCGAAACATATCACCTGTGCATGCGGCGCACGAATTTTAATGTAGAGAAGAGATACACCGATATTCGCACCGCAATCAATTACCCGAATAGGGGTGTCAGTGAAGGGAATAACATATGTCTCTTTGAAGAAGATTTCGGAGAAGAGTCCATCAAAATATGCAATTGAGGGAAAACAAAATACGTATGGCCCCACGGGAATGTGTGCAAGAGTGTTCTCTTGAGGCGGGCTTATTTTGTTCCCTATATACGCGAATGTAAAAACACCTGCGGCCTTAAGGCCAATAAGCGCGCGGAGTTGCGAAAAATAGCCGATGAATCTTAGTAGTCTCATTTAGGTAGGGTTACAGGCAGTGTATTTTGTTCTCGGTGCTCTTTCTTTCCCCATACAAAAAGGTGGTAAAACGTGTAATTCCACGCGAACCCGATCATAACGCCAGCCAGATAAGCGCCGGTGATGAGAAGTTGACTGCTCGTCTGGCGTTCAGTTATGAATACAAACACATATTGAAGCAGAACAGAACCGCTTACCACCATATGGAAGCGTGCAAGGCGCGATACGTATGAGGCGTTGTGCTGACGATCATGAAATGAAAAGCGATTATTGAGATAAAAGTTTGTGAGAATTCCAATTTCCGCACCGATCAAAACCGCGGTGCTGGGAGGGACTATTTGCAGGTAGATGCCGAGGATTTGAAACGCTGTCGTTTGTACCAAAAACCCAGTACTTCCGACGAGACAAATACGTAAGAATCGTGAACCCAAAAAGGCATGTATCCATGCTCGTGCAGTCATGTTTCTGTACTATAGCGTACTCATATCGTAGAATGAAAAGGATACCTCTCAAGTATAGTACGCATGCGTTATAAAAAATTATCCATACTTATTCCCGCATGGAATGAGGAGAAAACTATTTTAGAACTGTTGAAGCGGGTTATTGCCGCTGATATAGGCCCACTTGAGAAGGAAATATTCGTCATTGATAATAACTCCACTGATGGAACGGCTAAAATCGCGGGTTCTGTACCTGGCGTCCGTGTACTACAAGAAACTCGTCCAGGGAAGGGAGCAGCACTTAAATGCGGTATCAGAGAGGCGAGTGGAGACTTAATTATTTTTCAGGACGCCGATTTAGAGTACGACCCTAATGATTATGCAACAGTATTGCAGCCAATACTCGATACAAAAACAGAGATAGTACTTGGGGTTCGGATAGAAGCGAGGCACAATCATCCTCTCATTTATTATTTCGGCTGGATGGGAAATGCTCTCATTACTCTGACGACCAATCTCTTATATTTGAATTCCGCCAAAGAATATGAAGGGTGCTATAAAGCGTTTACAGCGTCCCTCATACGGTCGGTCCAAATTAAAACGGACAATTTTGATTTTGATAATGAGTTAGTGTGCAAACTGTTGAAGAAAGGACATCATACTATTGATGTGCCGATACATTACTATCCGCGAGGTTACGAAGAGGGCAAAAAAATAAATTGGCGTCACGGGGTCTTGATCTTGTGGACCGTCATCAAATACCGTTTTGTTGATTAATTGATAATGCGCACCTCTTTCCCAAGTTAGGATAATCGAAGGCAGATACCTACGGATGTATGCGCGAGTATCTGTTTTTCAGTATGTGCCACAATATCGATGCGCCCTGTACCGCCAATAAGAGCATAAAAGGAGCTGCTGGAATGCGGTAGCGATGTTCGGTCACAGGCCCTGTTAAGAATGCGAAGTACAATATGAACAGTGAAGAAAAACAGACAAACCAAAGCGATGAAGATCGCCTTACGAGTGCATGGGTCAGTGCAAAGAGCCATAGAGAAGTAATAAGTATCCATGGGATAGACCCGGCAAGGAGCATCCATAAGTTCGGACTTGGCGAAGTGAAAGAATGTATGATGCCAGCGATATCTTTGCGAAGTAACATGTCGCTAAAATTAGTTTGGTCAGGCGGAATCGGTATAATGCCGGTTATTCGATTCATATCGCGTACACCATCGGTCACGAAGAAAGGGAGGGTTTTTATTATGTGGAACTTAAGATATGCGAGATAGTTTCCTTGCAGGCTGTCATGCATCAGTTTTTCAAATACAGGCTTATTCGCGAGTGATTGAACGGGGCCTGTGGTAGAAGCGAATGGGGCGTAATAGATTTTGAATGCCTCTGCGAGAGGAATCTGCTGGTTGTGGGCGTAGAAAAGCGGAAGATTATACAGTGTAAAATTTACATAGGGTGTAACAGAAAGATCAAATACTCCGTACAGAGAATGATTGCGGAGCGACCAAGGGCCTATAACTAATAAGATGCCGATTACGAAGACACCAATTTTTGCAATGCTTTCAGAAAATGGCCGCAATTTATCTGAGTAGAGCACACCATAGGCAAGAATAAGTAATGGGGGTAAGTAGAGTGCGATGGTTCTCATCAGTATTGCAAACCCAAGCAATGCTCCGCAGAGAAATAAAACATAAAGGTCTTTTTTGAAACTTTCTCGCTTATGAAAAAAAAGATAGATTGAGAGGAGTAGTATAAAGACGAATATCGTATCGGACATTACGAAGGTCGAAAAGAAAACAGACGTTGGCTCAATACACAGAAGAATAGCAGCGACCGTAGCAATTTTTTCAGATAAGAATTTTTTTCCGAGGAGGTAGGTGAGTACGACAGTGCCACTTCCGAGCATCATTTGGAGAAATATGATGAGGACGATAGGAAACCCGAGAAGCTGGAAAAAATACAAAAAGAACGGATACCCTGGTAGACGGAAACTCTCCGGGACAAAAGGTGGTGAAGGGGAAAGAGAATACCCGTTACCCTGCAAGAGGTTCTGTGACAGAATGTGGTAACTTAAAGAATCTCCTTCATTTACGGGATAGTTCGAAGCGCTTTGAGGGAGGTGTCCCAGGACGACAAACCATTGCCAAAGGAGGAGAAAGACAATCGTTTGTACGCAGAAGGCTACGATAAAAAGAAGTATCTCTTTTTTGTATTGCGTATACCACTCTCTATTCATACAGACAAGTATACTACCTACAGGAGTGTCACTTCCGCGCCATGTATGGGATTATAGAGAATATGAAGCTGTATTATGTTGCCAATGCTCGTATGCCGACCGAAAAAGCGCATGGCATCCAAATAGCCAAAATGTGCGAGGCTTTTATCGAGACCGGAATCGAGGTCACACTTATTGCGCCACATCGCGCGACCGATTCGCGTTCACTTCGTGAATACTACGGACTCCGCGTTGATGTTCCGCTCGTATGTCTGCCAGCGCTTGATTGGTATACGGGTGGGCGTATTGGCTACCGGGTAGCTTCGGTATCTTTCATGGTTTCGTATGTATTTTTTCTATGGAACCAGAAAAGAAAAGGTGAACAGTTTGTTCTCTATACTGTTGATTTAGACAACTACTCGTCCACAGCGCTCGCATTTCTTGGCGCGCCCCTCTATTCAGAAATGCACGGCGGTAAGCCAAAGACGATTGCACAGCGGGTACTTTTTAATAAGGTGAAAGGCATTATTGCAATCAATAAGATTATCGTTAAGGAATTGCAAGATACATTTCCGAAATCCTCAACGCGTTATCTTGTTGAGCCGAATGGTGTCGATGTATCAAAATTTTCTCAGATAGAAAAACACGAAGCGCGAGCGAAGCTCGGGCTTCCACTCGGCGTGCCGATTGTTCTTTATCTCGGAAGATTCTTCGAATGGAAAGGGTTGGAGATTTTACCTGCAGCGGCAATACGGACCTCGTCTGTTCATTGGCAACTTGTCGGTGGCGACGAGAAAGATTTTACTCATATTGTAAAGATGGCGTTACCTGATAATATGTTTTTCGCTGGTAGTCGTCCGCACAACGAAGTGCCGGTATGGTTTGCGGCAGCGGATGCACTTTTGGTACTAGGAACAGTTCGCGACATACAATCGTATCGCTATACTTCGCCTATGAAACTTTTTGAATACTTAGCTTCCGGCAATCCAATTATTGCAAGTAATACTCCTGCTATTCGCGAGATTGTTTCAGAAAGTGAAGTATCATTTTACGAGCCAGATGATGCGGAAAATCTTGCGCGTGTGCTAGAGTCAGTGCTTACCCAGGGTTCGGAAATTGCCTTGAAGAATGAGGCCGCACAGCGTTTGGCAAAAAAGTTTTCGTGGAGTGCTCGTGCCGCGCGTATCGGGCAATTCATAGAAGGGAATACTACCGTACACACCCATGTCTAATTTAGACTTACTTTCTTACCGTAGTATTGTCATGTCTGAACATGGGGAAGATGGTGTTCTTAAAAAAATATTTGAAATCATCGGCGAAGGTTCTAAATGGTGTGTAGACCTTGGAGCCCTAAATGGTGTGCATGGCAGCAATGTGTGGCATCTAATAAAAGAACGAGGATGGTCTGGAGTGTTGATTGAGGCCGATCAGACCTATTTTGAAAAATTAAAGCAGGAATATGCAGGTCTTGAGCGTGTTCACTGCGTAAATACTTTTGTTTCTTTTGAAGGGACGCAATCTCTCGATACCATTTTTGTTCAAACACCCCTGCCGCAGGTGTTTGATCTTTTTTCTTTGGATATTGATGGGAACGAATATCATCTTTGGGAATCGCTCTCTGAGTATCGTCCGCGAGTTATGGTGGTTGAATTCAATCCCACCATCCCAAATGACATACTATTTATTCAACCACGGGACATGAAGGTCTTTCAGGGTTCATCGCTGCGCGCCTTAGTAGAGCTAGGAAAACGAAAAGGGTATGAATTAGTCGCTGCGAACGAAGTGAATGCTTTTTTTGTACTAAAAGAATTATTTCCGAAGTTCGGGATAAAGGATAATTCCATTGAGGCACTACATACCAACCATGAGTATGAGACGAGACTCTTTCAGCTCTATGACGGTACTCTGCGTATTTCGGGCTACAATCGTTTGCTATGGCACAACCTTCCTCTTGATGTTGAAAAGCTCCAGGTTTTACCCAAGTGGTCCCGCTACTACCCAGCTCGGATTCATGAGAATGGTAGCTTTCGAGCATTAAAATACTGGGTCAGGAAATTTCCGGTGTACCAGTTACTTCAACAAGTGCGCTCGTTACTGAAGTAACCTGCTACGATACCTGCATATGAAATTTCTTTCCTCACTACGAACAAAGATCGGTGTCGCTATTGTTAACATAGTCCGTGCACGGCATGGCGTTGTTATTTTCTTTCAAGATGAAGCACGACGTCGCGATCTCGATACGATTCGTCGGGTGAGTCGCGAGACGAAAATGCTCATATCAGATCATGAGGCGTATCAACTGATGATGGCAGTTCGGCGCACAAAAAAAATACCGGGTGATATTGCCGAGGTCGGCACGTATCGTGGAGGTTCTTCAAAACTTATTGCGATTGCGCGCGGTGACGACAGTCCTAAACACATGTATCTTTTCGATACATTTGAAGGCCTGCCTCCTCTCACTGATATAGATCGTTCGCATTTTACCGACGAACAGTATCCTGCCGACATCGTCGAAGTAAAAACCTATTTATCATTGTATCCCAAAGTGTCTCTGCATAAAGGTGTGTTTCCAAGGAGTGCCGGTCCGGTACAATCAAAACGTTTTTCCTTCGTCCATCTCGATGTGGATTTATATGAAGCTACTCGTGACTCGATTGAGTTTTTCTATCCGCGTATGGAAAAGGGCGCGGTACTCATTTCACATGATTATTCAACCGCTCCTGGTGTTCGCAAAGCTATTGACGAATTTATGGCCAATAAACCCGAAGCCGTTTTTGAGTCATCGTGGCGTCAGTGTTTTATCGTAAAAGGGTAAATAATGAAAATACACAAAGCTCTTACTTTCCGTGCCTCGTCTATCGGCGATTGTTTAATGGGGAAGTACCTATTGGAAAATATACATATGCAATTTCCTGATGCTCGCCTTGGTATTGTCGTCGCAAGTCGTGCGGAAATGATTCGCGACTTATTCAGAGCATATCCATGGCTTGAAATTATAGAGGCAAATCGGCGAAGTCCGAGAACTCTCTTTTGGCTTTGGAGACATTTTCGCAATAGTGACCTAATCGTCACACAATATGCAGGAAAGCCTGGAGGGAGTTTTTCCCTATGGAGCAAGCTCGCCGCACGAGTGCTAGCGAAACGAGGCGGTCTCACTGGCTTTGCCGATGTTTCAATATGGAATACCGTACTCTACGACCAAATAGTTCCTATCCAATCTGACGTCGCCATCATTGAACATGAGCGCGCGGCATTGCGCGCGGTAGGAATTCTTGTGCCACTGCGGTTTCCCACGCTTTCGTTTGTGCGTGATGATGCTGTGCTCGCGCGCTTTAAGCTTCAGGCGGGGAAGTATATCGTAGCTCATCTTTTTTCAGGGAGTGCGGGGCGAGGTCTACATCCGGATAAAAAACGCGAGTTGCTTGCCTTACTTGCTGAAAAACTTCCAGATACATCACTTGTGATAAGTGGTGGGCAAGCCAATAAAGTAGAAGCGTTACGCATGACAGAACATCTCACTACCACCATTGTTGCAGGCGATACTACACTTCAAGAACTTATGAATATCATTGCGCATAGTCGTGGCGTCATGAGTCTTGATACAGGAGTGGCCCATATTGCAGCGCAACTTCATAGACCGCTTATCGTCATGCGTACCTGTATCGGAGCACATTGGTGGCTTCCAGGGCAGTATGGGGAACATGCTCCTGTCTCCGTCTTTTCTTCCGACGCTCTCTGTACCGGTGTAGGACATGTGTATAAAAACTACCCCGACTGTATGAATGCCATCAATATGCAGGAAGTATCTCAGCAAGTTTCATTACTATGACCGTTCACTTTTTTACCTTTAGTGATGCGAAGGGAGGATCATCACGGCAACGGGCGTTTCGTGTAGCGGAAGAACTGCGTGTACGTGGAATTATGACGGAGATACATTGGCCACCAGTCCTTCTTATGTCGAGAACGCCATGGCCAAAGAAATTCTTACTACTCATTGCGACAATTCGTTCTCTCTTTTCAATCAAGAAAGAAGATGTTGTCTATTTGCAGAGGACCATCTCAAATAAATATTTCTTTGTCATCATGGCCGCATATCTTTATGTGTTTCGGCGGAAAATGATTTTTGATTTTGACGATCCGGTTTACGTGCATAGTTTTTTCAAAACAAAAACGTTTACACGTATGGCCAATACGGTCATCGTGTCTACTCACGGACAAGCGGAGTGGGCAAGAAAATTTAACCCAAACATTCACATTGCTCATATTTCAGTAGATTTTCCCGCTTTCAAAAAATTCACCAAAGACTACGGAAAAATACAGAACCCACTCGTTATTGGTTGGGTAGGAACGGGACCTGAACATATTTATAATTTAGAAATCCTCGCGTCTGTTTTTAGAAAGCTCGCTACAAGAACAACGATTCCTTTCAAATTTGTGCTCATTGGAGCACTCAAGAACAAACAAGTGTATGAGCTATTTCAGCAAATCCCTGCTCTCAAAGTTGAGTTTATCGATACGTTGGATTGGACGAATCCAGAGAGTGTTCCGCGAGAGATTCAGAAGTTTGATATCGGAGTCTTACCACATCGAAGTGATGGTGAGTGGAACAAGAGCAAGACGTCTCTTAAGAATCTCGAATATATGGCATGTGGTGTCCCCGTCATCTGCAGTTCATTTGGCGAGATGCCCTATGTTATTCAGGACGGTGTAAATGGCTACCTTGCGAGCACTGAAGAAGAGTGGGTAGAAAAGCTCAGTAAACTTCTTTCTGACAAAGAATTGCGCATGACGCTTGGACGCGCTGGGCAAGAACAGGTGCGAACAGAGTATTGTTACGATGCTCTTATTCCGAAATATGAGAAGATCATCGCGTCTTTGGCTCCTTCGGAGCCTCGTTGATTAAAGGGTCTTGGTAGAGTAGCCTAGGGGCATGAAAAGCTTCGGAGACGTGACTATTTTGATATTTGGCGGAGCTGGGTTTATAGGCTCTAATTTCATACGGAAGGTAATATTCTTGTCGCCAAATACTAAGGTCGTTTGCGTCGATGTTCTCACGTATGCGGGTAATAAAGAGAATCTGGAAGGGCTCCCGAAAGAGCGTTTTATTTTTGTAAAAGGGGACATTGCCGACCGTGCGCACATGCAGAAGCTATTTAAGAAATACTCTCCAGCATATGTAATCAATTTTGCAGCAGAGTCACACGTCGACCGGAGTATTCATGGAGGAGTTGAAGCATTCATTCGTACGAATGTGCTCGGTGTTACTGTGTTGCTCGAGGTGCTCAGGCATACTCCCTCTATTAAGAAGTTCGTACAAGTGAGTACTGATGAGGTGTACGGCTCCCTTCATCTCGCTTCGAAGAAGAAATTCACTGAGCAGTCGCCGCTTGCTCCAAATTCTCCTTATGCTGCCTCAAAGACCTCATCTGATCTTATTGCACGCGCGTATCATATGACGTATGGATTGCCGATAGTGATCACTCGTTGTTCAAATAATTACGGTCCCTATCAGTATCCGGAAAAACTTATTCCATACTCGATTATCCGACTGATGGAAGGGAAGCCGATAGCGATATATGGCGATGGGCGCTATGTGCGTGATTGGATCCATGTCGAAGATCATTGCACAGCTCTCATTCTCGCTCTCTTGAGGGGTGTACCAGGCGAGATATATAACATTGGTGCAGGTGAGGAAGTAGATAATCTCACGCTCGCAGAGCGCATGCTTAGATTCTTTAAGAAAAGTAAGTCAGAGATTGTATTCGTGAAGGACAGACCGGGCCACGACCGTCGTTATGCGATCGATTCTTCCAAGATACAGAAAGAGTTGGGGTGGAGGCCGAAACACACCTTCCATTCGTCGTTCGAGCCGACCATCGCGTGGTACGTACAGAATGCGGCATGGGTGCGTCGCTCTCTTGCTCGGGCGGGTACCGCTAACATCCATATATGAAAGGAGTCATTCTTGCCGGTGGCTTAGGTACGAGGCTTTATCCGCTTACCAAGATAACAAATAAGCATCTCTTGCCGGTGTATGACAAGCCGATGATTCTGTACCCGCTCAAGACATTGAAAGACTCGGGAATCACGGAGATTATGATTGTCTGCGGTCGCGAGCATGCAGGGCACTTCAAGCAGTTCCTCGGATCGGGGAAGGAATACGGCGTAAAGCTCTCCTATGCGCTCCAGGATACGAATAACGGCGGCATCGCGGATGCTCTCTCATACGCAGAAGATTTTGCGGATGAAGACGCGATTGCAGTCATTCTCGGCGATAATATTTTCGAGCATGATTTCAAAGAAGCGGTACAGGAGTTTAAAAGTGGTTCTGTCGCTTTTTTAAAAAAAGTAAAGGACCCGAGACGCTTTGGCGTCCCGGTATTCTCAAAAGATGGTAAAAAAATACTGCGCGTTGAAGAGAAACCGAAAAGGCCGAAATCACCATATGCCCAAACAGGGTTCTGGCTTTTTGATGCAAGCATTTTCCCGATCATAAAAACTATCAAGCCTTCAGTGCGTGGCGAACTTGAGATGACCGACGTGATAAATCAATATGTGCAGAAAGGAACTTTGGCTTTCGATTTTGTAAAAAAGGAATGGCTCGATGCAGGTACTCTTGAATCTTTGCACAAAGCTGCAGCATTTGTACGGAGCAAGAAGTTATAACACATATGGCGAAATCTTTATTTGAAATCCAAGAACTCGATTTGCCAGGCGTATTGCTCATACAGCCAAAGAAATGGGACGATGAACGCGGTTTTTTTATGGAGACATTTCACCAGGAGGCTTTGGTAGAGGCAGGCGTTATCCACCCCTTCGTACAGGACAATCTCTCTTTCTCAAAGAAGAACGTATTGCGAGGCCTCCATTTCCAAAAAACGCCACATGCACAAGCGAAGCTTGTGCGATGTGTGTTCGGAGAGGTATTTGATGTTGCTGTTGATCATAATCCAGCCTCAGAGACGTTTGGGAAATCTGTTGCGGTAACTCTTTCCGGAGAGAAGCAGAACATGCTCTACATTCCCGCCACATATGCCCATGGCTTCTGTGTGCTCTCAAACGAAGCTATTGTTGAATACAAGGTAAGTGACTATTATCACCCTGAATTGGCAGGTGGTATACGGCATGATGATACACGATGTAATGTTGCATGGCCAGTGCAAAATCCTATTCTTTCAGAACAAGATAAAAAGTGGCCGATCCTATGAAGGAACCATCAATTTTCGACCAAGCACTTATTACAGGAGCAGATGGAATGATTGGTAGTTATATTGATTTTGGTATTCGTACCAACCATCGCTCACTCGATGTGACCAATCTTGCAGAAGTATTGAAAGTGTGCGGTATACATAAACCGAAGCTTATTATCCATCTCGCTGCCGAAACCGATGTCGATCATTGTGAACACGATGTCACACATGCGTATCAGGTGAATGCTGTTGGTACATACAACGTGGCGACGGCAGCAAGAATAGTAGGAGCAAAGATGGTCTACATTTCTACCTCGAGTGTGTTCAATGGAACTAAGATTGAACCGTATACTGAAGAGGATGTTCCTGCTCCACAAAATATCTATGGCAACTCAAAATATTTCGGGGAACTCGCTGTGATGGGAATTTTGCGTGAGCACCTCATCCTCCGTATCTGTTGGGTATTTGGCGGAGGACCGTCGAAGGATCAAAAATTTGTCGCAAAAATACTAGAGCAACTAGATCAGCCAGTTATTAACGTGGTAGGAAACAAACGGGGATCGCCTACCTATGGGAAGGATCTGGTTGCGGGTATGCGACGACTCATTGAAGAGGGGAGAACCGGCGTTTACCACATGGGGAACTTCGGCTCTCCAACGCGTGTCGATATCGTAAAAGAAATTGTTCGGATCACTGGCTCGAATGCAAAAGTCAAGGAAGTGGAATCGAGTTTCTTCGGCACGTCAAATGCACATCGTCCAAGTAATGAGAGCATGACCTCAAAGGTTTCTTATATGCGTCCGTGGCAGGAAGCACTGCGGGACTATATAGAGACCGAGTGGAAGAAGTAAGGTACGAGTCTCACCACTTGATTCCAGTGAGACCAAGTAATTGATGGTCATCAAGAACCTGTCTTTCAAACTCTTGAATTCGTTTCGTATATTGGGCCGCTAGGATTTTACCCTTTTCAGTGTGAATGAGGTCAGGGAATTCGGTCGCAATAATTCGAATATTATCAAAGCAGCTCTTAGGGGTACGGTAGGTGCTTAGGGGGTTAATTTTTTCCAGATAAGAAAGTTCCACCGCTGGCAGGTCTGGCAAATATTGGCCGTTACGTATGAAGAGCGTTGCTTGCATATTGATAAGTTTATCGGCATCTTGTAATACCTCTTGGGTTGGGCTTCGGTGTGTGGCCAGCTTCTCACTATGTTCAAGTGCTGCAAGATAGATTTCTTCTATTTCTTCGCTTGTAAAAGAATTTGCGGGCAGGAGATCGAGGTATGTACGGAGTTGTACGGAAAACTTATCTGCGCCTACCAAGCGGTCGGTAGAGTGAATGAGTCCAGCGATCCAACCGCTATCGGCAAGCCGTGATGTCGGGGCGATATATACCGCCATTTGAGCAACTGCCACGTCGTGATCAAGACCGTGACCACGGTGCTTGTTTGGTGATGTCTCGTGAGTATTCTTTATGGCCAAATATAGAGTATGGAACTTTTGTCGATATGAGTCGAACGATCTAGATAATGGCATGCGGTTGGCATTGTAGCATGAGGCGTCAGTCGATATTTTATTGAGAGAGAATACATGCTAGTATCTTCACACCTTCGCGTCTATGAAAAAAAGAATGACCTGTCGAATTTCGGGGGAGTCTCTCATAGAGTTGTTCTCTCTGGGTGATATGTACATATCCGATTTCCTCCCTGCTCAGGGGTCTCCTCGTTCAGAAAAAGTACCTCTTGTGATGATGCTTGCACCGAAATCGGGATTAGTGCAGCTCGCACACACAGCTAATTTCGATGACATGTATCGGCATTACTGGTATCGCTCGGGTACTAACGAAGCTATGGTTGCTGAGCTTAAGGATATTGCCACCTCGACTGCAAAACTCATGCGTCTTGAAGCGGGCGATGTATTTATAGACATTGCTTGTAACGACGGAACACTTCTTTCTTTTATTGATTCTTCGGTTAAACGGGTTGGGTTTGATCCTGCACACAATACGTATGAAGAGGCAAATAAGCAAAATTTTGATCTTTTCGTAAACGACTACTTCAGTGCAAAGTCATACAAAAACTCTCCTCTTGGCTCAAAAAAGGCAAAAATAGTCACGACCATAGCGATGTTCTATGATCTCGAAGACCCGCATGCATTTGTAAAAGATGTTAAAGAAGTAATGGATAAGGATGGACTATGGTTGGTCCAAATGAGCTATTTGCCGCTCATGCTTCGTCAACTTGCGTTTGACAACATTTGTCATGAGCACCTTGAGTACTATTCGCTCGAGACAATGAAATATCTCCTTGATACGCATGATATGGAAATAGTCGACTGTCAGCTCAACGATGTTAATGGCGGGAGTTTCCGTGTGTACATTCGGAATAAGGGTGCCAATCCTGACACTTTTGCTACTGCCCCTTATCGCGATGTTGCAAAACACCGTGTGGAAAGTATTCTTGCGCATGAGCGGGAACTTAACCTCAAGGATCCTGCAACCTATCTCGAATTTTTTGCTCAGGCGTCTCGCTTACGTGACAAGACTCTTGCTTTTTTGAAAGCAGAAAAATCTAAAGGTAAAAAAATATGGGCGTATGGAGCCTCGACCAAGGGCAACACGCTTCTGCAATGGTGGGGTATCGATAACACCCTTATTGATGGCATCGCCGAGCGTCAACCGATGAAGTATGGGCTTAAGACCGTCGGCAGCAATATTCCCATATTCTCAGACGAGGATATGCGCAAGGCAAATCCAGACTATCTCCTCGTACTGCCGTGGCATTTCATAGAATCATTCGTACGCCGGGAGAAAGCATTTCTCGAGCGAGGGGGAAAATTTATTGTGCCATGCCCAGTATTTCAAGTAATCGGTAGTGAACAGAGAAGTTAAGAGTGCACCAACTGAAAATCAGCATAGGTTTTTTTCAGGCCTTCTTCTATGGACGTGCGAGGGCTCCATCCGAGAGTGTGCATCTTACTGACATCTAGAAGTTTGCGCGGCACTCCTTCCGGTTTTGTTGGGTCAAATATGAGTTTCCCTTCGTAACCAACTATCTGCTGAATGAGTATTGCAAGGTCATGGATCGAAATGTCAGTGCCGCTACCTACATTTATAAATTCTTTTTGGTGGTACTGGTTCATGAGAAATAGAAGCGCATCGGCAAGATCGTCTACATAGAGGAATTCGCGACGTGCGTTGCCTGAGCCCCACACTACGACTTCGGGAATGTTATTTTTCTTTGCTTCATGCATGCGGAGTATGAGAGAAGCGATAACATGTCCGCGTTCATGATCAAAGTAGTCGCCGATCCCATACAAATTACAGGGCATGCATGAGATGAATTCCTTTTCAAATTGTGTGTATAGGTATTCACATAACTTCAGTCCTGCTATTTTCGCTATCGAGTAGCCTTCATTGCTCGGCTCGAATGGGCCAGTGAGAAGATCTGTTTCTTTCATGGGTTGTGGAGCGAGGCCAGGATAAATGCAACTTGACCCTAAGAATAGCAGTTTACGTACATTGGAGCGGTACGCCTGCCAGATGACGTTATTTTGGATGACCAAATTTTCGTAGAGAAATTCTGCGGGGAAGGTACCGCTCGCCTTGATGCCTCCGGCTCGCGCTGCGGCTGCAATGACATATTCCAGCTGATGTTCTTTAAAGAAGCGTTCCACAGCTCCCGTATTCATCAGGTCAAGGTCCTCTCGAGAGGGGGCGAGGATATTAGTAAAATTCTGCGACCGCAAGGTCCGCAATAGTGCGGAGCCAACCAGACCTCGGCCACCAGTCACCAATATTCGAGAGTCTTTATTCATTGCGCACAATTCTATCACAAGGTATCGTTAAGATTCTTTCCATATGACCTCCAAAAGTCGCGCAAAGCTCAGTAGGAAAAAGGCACTTATCACCGGTATTACCGGGCAGGATGGTTCATATCTAACTGAATTCCTCTTGGAGAAAGGATATGAGGTGCATGGAATTATACGTCGTTCAGCCTCATTCAACACGGAACGTCTTTCAGGCGTTCAGAAGGATTTACATGACCGCAGCTCTCGCCTCCATCTGCACTATGGAGACTTGCAGGACTCCAATGCGCTTAACCGAATTATTCTCGAACATAAACCGGATGAGGTCTATCATCTGGGTGCTCAAAGTCACGTCCGCGTGAGTTTCGATTTGCCAGAGTATACTGCCGAAGTTGGGGCTATCGGCACTTTGCGTATTTTGGAAACCATTCGCCATAGCGGTCTTCCAATACGTTTTTATAATGCCGCTTCAAGTGAAATGTACGGAGAGGTACTCGAGACACCTCAAAATGAGAAGACGCCTTTTAATCCACGAAGTCCCTATGCGGCGGCAAAAGTATTTGCTTTTGCAATGACGAAGAATTATCGGGAGGCCTATGGTATGCATGCGAGTAGCGGGATTCTCTTTAATCATGAATCACCGCGCCGCGGAGAAACATTCGTAACCCGTAAGATTACAACCAATATCGCTAAGATATTGCGCGGTGAGAAGGACAAGTTATATCTTGGGAATCTCGAGGCGCGTCGCGATTGGGGATATGCTCCGGAATATGTTGAAGCGATGTGGCTCATGCTGCAGCAAGAGATGCCTGATGATTACGTGATTGCGACAGGTGAGGTTCACAGTGTGCGCGAATTTGTAGAAGAGGCTTTTAGACTCGTGGGACTTGATTGGAAAAAATACGTCAAAATAGATAAGAACTATTTGCGTCCTACAGAGGTTGAGTTACTCAAGGGGGATGCGTCAAAAGCCCATCAAAAATTCGGATGGAAACCAAAGATAAAATTTAATGAGTTGGTACGTTGTATGCTCATTGCTGATCTTGAGAGAGAGGGCGTTGCGTTACCGCCACTGCTTGCAAAAAAGTGAAATGAAACCCCTCCCCAATGTCTCAATCGTAGTTTCTTGTTGGAATTCTGCTCACATTCTCGAAGAAGCGCTTGAGTCAATTGTAGCGACGGCAGGAACTTTTAATGTGGACGTCACCGTACTTGACGATGCGTCCACGGATGGAGGGTATTCAAATATACACGCAAAATATAAGGATGATCCACGCTTCTCGTTCGTGCGAAATGAAGTAAATGTTGGTGTAGCCGCTCTGAACATCATGTTGGAACGTTCGCAGGCGAAATACATCATGACGCTTGATACAGATGCGCGTTTGCAGCCAGGGGCACTCAAAGCACTCTATGAGTTTATGGAGACTCATCCAGAGGCTGGAGCCGCAACTGCAAATCTGCGCAATCCTGATGGTTCCCCACAGTATTATTACCGACGTATCATCACTCCTTTACTGTACTTCTTCACGACTCCGATCGGGAGATTTTTTGATAAATATTTCTTTGCGCTCCATTTTTATAAGCAATATCATTACTCGGGCTTAGATGTTACGAAAATTTCAGAATTAGAGCAGCCGGTCATAGCTGGTCTCATGCTCCGTCGCGCGGCATTTGATTCATATATTCTTGATCCTGATTTTCGGCTTTTTGGGATTGACATCGATTTGTGCAAGCGTCTGTATGATAAGGGTTATAAGATATACCTCGTGCCAGAGGCAAGAGTGATTCATCTAAAGACGGCGTCTGCTCGGAAGCGGGGAAAATTATGGCTTGATCGTGAGTTGAATCGTAGTTTCGCGCTGTATTTTAAGAAACATCACCCGTACGTCAACCCCTTTTTGAAGATTGCGATGTTTCTGGATATCATTTCACGCATGTTCTTGCGGTTTGTTGTCGGGCGGGAACCGATGCGTTAATGTATGCAAGATTACCTACATAAAACAACATGCCGTGTGTGCGGGGGAACAAATCTTATTAAGGTGCTCGACCTCGGGTCGACGCCACCGGCGAATGCTTATCTTAAGGAAGAGAATCTGGGAGCACCAGAAACTTCCTTTCCTCTAGCACTCTATTTCTGTAGGACATGCTCGCTCGCCCATCTCTTAGATGTTGTAAATCCAGAGATCCTCTTTAAGGATTACCACTTCTTGACGGGTGCGAGCTCGCCGTCGGTCGCACATTTTAAGAAGTATGCCGACGACGTGGTACTCCCACTCATCACGTCGCCTGATGATCTTGTGATAGATATCGGCGGGAACGATGGCGTGCTCCTGAGTTTCGTTAAGGACTATGCGCGCGTGTTGAACGTCGATCCGGCTGATAATCTCGCTCTGATTTCAGAAGGAAAGGGAGTTCCATTCTATACGGCGTTTTTTACTTCGCAAACCGCAGATGAGCTCATCGCGAAATACGGTCCCGCAAAGGTAGTGGTAGCGAACAATGTCTTCGCGCATACCGATCCGATTCGCGATGTGTTCAAGGGTGTTGCAAAGCTTATCGGAGAGAATGGGGTATTCGTATTCGAAGTGCACTGGAACAAACATCTCATCGAAGAGGGTGCGTTCGACCAGATATATCATGAGCATCTTTGCTTTTACTCGCTTCATGCCGCGAAATATCTTGTCGAAGCAATGGGCATGAAAGTGTTTGATGTAGAAATCGTTCCGACGCAAGGTCAATCGCTCCGCGTATATGCCGGAAAAAATAAAATTGAGAAGATCTCGGTCAAAGATATATTGGACCTTGAGAGGGAAGTAGGCCTGACAGACGAAAAGACTTTTATTGCTTTTGGCGAAAAGGTAAGCGGCAATAGGGAGAAACTCAGAACGCTCCTTCTAGACTTGAAAGCACAAGGGAAGCGAATTGTCGGTTATGGCGCTCCCGCCAAGGGGAATACGCTTCTCAATTATTACGGTATCGGTCCGGATATCCTCGAGTATCTCACCGATACTACGCCCCTCAAGCAGGGGCTCTATAGTCCTGGACAACATATTCCGATCGTTTCTCCGGAGAAACTTCTTACGAATACTCCCGATTACATTCTCCTTCTTGCCTGGAACTTCAAAGATGCAATTTTAGAAAAAGAAAAATCACTTCTCGAAAAGGGTGTGAAGTTTATTGTTACCGTCCCGAATGTGGAGGTCATAGGTAATAGATAGTGATACTATGCCCCTCATGAAAACGCCGGAGGCTATTTTTGAACTAGGTCTCAATCATTTGGGAGAGGTACAACGCGCGTATCGCATGGTGGATACCCTCCGTGCACAAGGGGCGACGCATATCACGATTCAGGCGGTCGTAGATTTCTCGTCGACAACCCGTGATTCTGTTGCTATTAAAACGGTACAGCCAAACTGTCTCAGTTTCGAAGATGTCATTGCGGTTGTCCAATATGGGCAAAATGCCGGAGTAAGCATGGGGGCCGCTGTTCTAAATCCAGAATACGTGGTCCCCCTTGTAGAAGCCGGGGTACGTTTCTTTAAGATTCTGAGTAGTGATCTGACTTACACACAGTTGCATATTGCCGTGGCGCGTACAAGGTTACCCTGTTATCTATCGACTGGTTTGGCAACGATTGAAGATATTAGTCGAGCAATAGACCTCATTCGTGCCATCGAACCAGAGACGGATGTCCGCCTCATTCACACGGTGCTACAAATACCGACTCCAGCTCCAATGCTTAATTTGAACAACATACCATTTCTGATTAAAAAATTTAATGTTCCCGTCGCTTATGGGCAACACTCAGACATCCGCGAGGCATTGTTTGCAGCGGTTGCCGCGGATGCTGAAACCGTATTTGTCTATGTTGCGGAAGAAATGTCGCCAGCATTACCTGATGGGCCACACGCTGTATTGTGTAGAGATGCTCGAGAGCTGTTAAAGAAACTCGCTGAAGTTAGAATCATGATGGGCGCCAGAGAAAGAATAGTAACCACAGCGGAACAAGATCGAAGGATTTCTATCCGGCGTTCCATTGTGGCAGCCGAGCCGATTAAAAAGGGGGAACCTATTACTGCGGGGAAAATAGCTTTCAAACGTCCAGGTACGGGGCGCGCGCCATGGGATGCCGCACAGATGTTTGGGTCGTATGCGGAAAAGGACTATCTGCAAGACGATGATATAGGTTAGAATCATCCCATGCGAACCGCACTTATCGGAGGAGCTAGTAAGGGATTGGGATTGGGTTGCTGTAAAGCGCTTGCCATTGCAGGTCATCGTATTGTGATGTGTTCGAGGAATAGTCATGATCTTGAGGCGGCGGCGCGCGAAGTAAGGACTCTCGGCAAAGGGGAGGTTATTGTGCATGCCTGCGACTTATCAAAAGAAACTGACCTCCGAAGTTTAGGAGAATGGCTCACTCGGGATGGTATTACCATTGATATTCTTGTAAATAATGTTGGTGGTCCACCTCCGAAAACAGTGACTCAGCTTACCGAGTCTGAATGGGAAGAGGGATTGGATCTATTGTTTCGTTCCACATTGCGTCTCTATGCGCTTGTGCTACCCAATATGCGGCAACAGAAATGGGGAAGAATCATCAATATTCTTTCTACAACCGTAGTAGAACCGTCGCCAGCACTCGCCGTATCAAGCGTACTTCGCGCTGCTTTAGCGTCGTACGCAAAACTGACTGCAGGAGAAATATCTCGAGATGGTGTGACCGTGAATAGTGTGATGCCCAGTGGTTTTCTTACTGCGAGGACTGAAGAACTCATGGCTGATACAGCCAAGCGGGAAAATAAAAGTATCGCGGAGGTACGTACTCATATCGAGTCGACATTACCCCTCGGTCGTTTTATGGATCCGATAGAATTAGGGAATTTTGTCGCGTATTTAGCGTCTGAGGATGCTTCTGGTATTACTGGCACGAATATCCCTGTCGACGGAGGATCTAAAAAGTCCGTCTAATTTCCATAGTGTAACCTCACAGGGGTTCTTTCTGTTGCATTTGTTACTTGCAGAACACGTATTCCGTAAACATCACTTATGCCGCACAAACAAAACGAACAAAATATCGTATTCATTTCAGAAATGAAACACATAGATTTGCTCGAGCAGTTTTTTGCAGAGCATCCTATGATACGAGAAGAAGGCTGCCTTCTCATTCCTACCGAGCTTGAAATCGAGTATGCTCTTACGGACAAAAGAATCCCGTTTCATTCAGGCAGGCTATATCGCACAAAAGACGCCTCCACCATGGTTCTTTCTGAGAAATGGTCCACATCGATTTTTGGAAGCAATCAGTGGTCATTTTTTACTTATCGAGGTGTATCTTTATCACAGCTCTATTTCGTCCCATTGCAGGGCTATATGGCTTACGCAATTTATTGTGCCGCCATCGTGACGAATGTACTGTCTGTACATACTCATGCTAAGCGTCTCGTGGCTTTCTCTTCATTTATTGGAGAGCCAACAAAAGGGAGTACGTTGGCGGGTCCTCAAATCAGGGTGTTTAGTGATGTGATCAAGTGTATCGCTACTGAGAAGGGTATCGAATCAATTGTTGTGGCGTCGTCCATACCGCCTGCTGTCAAAATCGAATCGGTAACATTTACGCTTCAGCGAGCACTCTTCAGCATAGGGGTACGAATACTTAATTCATGCATTAGGCTCTTTCGCCGTCCGCGGCGTATACGTGCGCTTGTAAGTGATTATTGGAAGAATATTGCGCCCTATGCTGCGTATCTTGATGACTCTCTCGAAATAATACTCGTAGACAGAAAAGAGGCACTCAAGGCGGGACTTTCGAACATTTGGAAATTTCGTATGCGTTTCTTACATCTCGATGCCTTTTCTTCGAGTGGTTCATCAGAGTGCCTTACAGCTCGTACGTATATTGAAAGAGAGTATAAGTTTTTGAGAAAAAATACGGAACTGCCAATGTGCGATTTCCAAGGTATCTCTCTGCGGCCACTCGTTTCTCAAGCACTCGACCTTATAGTGGCAGAAGTCCTGACGGAGACTCTTAAGGACATTGATGATGCACACAGTATGTTTGAGCGAGTCAAGCCACATATCGTGCTTTTGCGCGCGACGATTAGCAATCAAACGCACTTTGTCATTCTTGCTCAAGTCGCTCGCGCCCGTAACGTCCCTTCTCTTGAGGTCCAGCACGGACTTGAGTACAACGGTCCAGGATCCTTTACTCGTCGGCATAGCGCGGAATATATGGGAGTGTATGGATTGTTTACACAAAGAGAAATGAAGTCAACTGGCGACAATCGTAGTACGCCTATAATAATCGGCTCTCCACGTTTCGATGTGTATGCTGCATCTGCGAACTGGAAATCTGTAAAGACGCCGGGTAAAACTGTATCTTTTCTCTGTATCGCGAATGCTATCGAGACGGTCGCTGATGCCGACGCCTATGCATTTGAAGAGTATTTCTCTGCGATTGCGATTGCACTTAAGGACATACCGAATGCGCGCGTTATTGTAAAACTTCGCCCGGGAGATAATGTCAGGAATGTTCTTGCCCGCAGGATCGTTGCTTCTACTCTTGGTGACATTCCTTACATAATCGCTCACAATGAACCTCTCTCTGAGCTTTTCTCTAATGCGGATGTGGTCATATCTGGCTATACAACCGCAGCAATAGAGGCGATGCAGTGCGGTAAGCCGTTGGTATACCTAGGTCTCTCCTCCATTGAGAAGCTTTTCGGGCTGCATCATTTTCCCGAGTATGCAGAAAATAATGCGATGCGTCTGGCAACGACCACAGAGGATCTCACGCGCATTCTCAAAGAGTTGTCTATGCATCCAGATGTGCGCGCAGAAATCGCCGTACACGCAGTCGCATTTTTGAAACGCGAATATGTCTTTGATGGGCATGCGAGCGAACGGATGGCAAACTTAATACTCTCGCTTGTGGGCGACAAGAAACAATAGTAATTTTAGACCATGGTAACTATCGTCGATTATGGGCTCGGCAATCTTTTTTCGGTCGCCAAGGCTTTTGAGAGCATTGGTATTCCGGTGCGCATATCGGCCGATCCAAAAGACCTTAAAGATGCGAGTCATATCGTCCTTCCAGGTGTTGGAGCCTTTCCTCGTGGCATGCAAAACTTAAAAAGCGAAGGCTTACTCGAGACGCTTGAGGAGGAAGTGCTAGGGAAGAAGAAGCCGTTTCTTGGGATATGTCTCGGACTGCAACTTCTCGCCGATAAGGGATACGAGTATGAAGAATCTGCAGGTATCGGTTGGATCAAAGGCGAAGTTAGGATTCTCGATGTCGAACGGCAAGGGCTTAAAGTTCCACATATTGGTTGGAATAATCTTTCTTTAAAGAAAGAGTCGCAACTGTTCAAAAAAATAAAGCCAGACGCAGACTTTTATTTTGTGCATAGTTACCAATTGCATTGTGCCGATAAGGAGGACATCGTTGCCACAACGATGTACGGTGAAGAAATTACAGCGGTAATAGAGCACGAGAATATTTGCGCTGTCCAATTTCATCCAGAAAAAAGCCAAGATGCAGGCCTCACCTTACTTGAGAACTTTTACCAGTATGCTTAAAGTTCGACTCATTCCAACCCTGCTTTTAAAAGACAGCAGGATGATAAAGACGAAACGGTTCGGGGAATATCGCGATGTTGGGAATCCTCGTACGGTCGCCAAAGTATACGACGCTCAGAAGGCGGATGAACTTATTTTTCTTGATATTGCCGCGACGCAAGAAAATAGACACTTCTTACTCGAAACAATCAAGACGGTTGCTGAAGAGTGTTTTATGCCGCTCACTGCTGGTGGCGGCATAAAGAATGTGGCGCAAGCGCGAGAAATTTTGCAACATGGTGCAGACAAAATCGCGATTAATTCAGCTGCCATTGAAACACCGGAATTCATTACGGAGCTCTCAAAAGCGTTTGGAAAATCAACCGTAATTGTCTCAATAGATTTCAAAAAAAATGCCAACCAGAAAAAAGAAGTGTTCTCAAATCGCGGTACGATAGCAACCGGTTTAGATCCGGTTGCGTGGGCGCGAGAGGTCGAACAACGTGGCGCAGGAGAAATCCTACTCACATCCATTGACCGTGAGGGTACTATGACTGGGTATGATCTCGATATGATCAGTGCGGTTACGGGAGCAGTATCTATCCCAGTCATCGCCTCGGGCGGCGTAGGGACCATTCAGGACCTCGTGGACGGCATAAAAATCGGTAAGGCTTCGGCAGTTAGTGCTGCTAGCATATTTCACTTTACTGACCAGACTATCTTCAAGGCACATTCGCATATGAAGCAAGCTGGGCTTGCAGTGCGCAAATGACATATTTCCTGCGTATGAAAACTTTCATTGGCGCGAGAATATATCTACGGCCAATGACCGAAGCTGACGCCACTGAGCGTTACGCTAGCTGGCTGAATGATTCGGAGGTAAACAGGTATCTTGCTACCAAAAGTGCAACCGTGCCGGAATTGCGCGCATACATCGCCTCAAAAAATTCTCAGCCGGGTACTCTGTTGTTTGGAATTTTTTTGAAGGAAAAGGATACGCATATTGGTACTATAAAATTGGACTCGATTGATACCGTGAATAAAAAAGCCACCATTGCTATAATGCTTGGAGACAAACAGCAGTGGGGAAAAGGCTTGGCGCAGGAAGCCATGTCTCTCCTTATCGGCTACTGTTTCAAGGATTTGCAGCTAGTGGAAATTAATTTAGGTGTCGTGGCGCAAAATGAAGCAGCGATACAAACGTATGTTACATTGGGCTTTAAGGAAGTGCAGAGAGAAATGAGGGCGGTACACTATCCAAACGGAGTTTTCGATCAAGTAACAATGACCATACACAACCATGCGTAGATGTACGAAATGCGTGATGCTCGAGACTCAAGACATGATCAGTTTTGATACTGAAGGCGTGTGTGCTACTTGTCGCCAACTCGAATATAAGCAGCAAAAAATAGATTGGGTAGAACGCGAAAAGGAATTGGTACGAGTGTTAGATGAGTATCGTGGAAAGGGTACGCATGACTGCATCATTCCTTTCAGTGGAGGGAAGGACAGCACTTTCCAGGCATACACACTTGCGCGGAAGTACAAGATGCGCCCACTCATTGTTCGATTTGATCATGGATTCATGCGGCCGCAAGTCATCGAGAACACAGAGCGAACTATAAAAAAATTAGGGGTGGATTATATCTTATTTAAACCAGATTGGCAGACAGTAAAAAAACTGATGCGAGAATCGTTTATACGGAAGGGGGACGTCATGTGGCATTCTCATTGCGGCATATATGCATATCCTATGCATATGGCGGTCAAATTTAATATCCCGCTCATTATTTGGGGTGAACCGACATCTGAATATGTGAGTTATTACGGGTACGATGAGGATGAGATGGTGGATGAGAAAAGATTTAATCGCGTCGTGAATATGGGCATCAATGCCGAGGATATGGTCGGTATGTTGGATGGTAGTGTTACGATGCGCGACCTTTGGCCATATACCTACCCAGCGCTCAAAGATTTGAAAGCTATAAAATATCGCTCTATTTGTCTTGGGAATTACATTCCGTGGGATACACGAGAACAATCTGAACTAATACGCAAAGAACTTGGGTGGCAAGGTGCACCAGTTGAGGGAATTCCTTACGAACGATACTGGTACGAAAAAATAGAAGATGCATTCCAGGGAGTTCAAGATTACTTGAAGTGGATCAAGCGTGGCATGTCGCGTATGACTCACTTAGCATCGATTGATATCAGGAACGGTCGCATGACTCGTGAAGAGGGATTGCAGATGATTGCACAGTATGAAGGCTTCCGGCCTGCGAGTCTCGACGTCTTTTTAAAGGCAATGAATATGAGCGAAGAGGAGTTTAATCGAATTGCACTCACGCACGTGGTTGCTCCGTACGCGGGTCCTGATTTCAAGAATGTGAAGCGTGGGCCCGAGCTTCCGGACCAAAAATTTTGGACGATTAACAACGACCAAGGATGATATCCATATTACCTCAAATGTAGTTGAACTGTTATAGTGGGTGTCACTATGAAAGGGAAGGGTCAGAAACTATGGGAGAAGGCAAAAAAGCTCATTCCAGGCGGGAGTCAATTACTCTCGAAGCGGGCGGAGCTCTTCGCTCCGGAACAGTGGCCGGCTTATTACTCGCGCGCAGAAGGGGCGTACATATGGGATCTCGACGGGAACAAATATCTCGACATGCTCAACATGGGAATTGGGAGCTGTATGCTTGGCTATGCCGACAAGGATGTGAATAAAGCGGTCATTGATGTCGTCAACCGAGGCTCAATGACAACACTCAATGCCCCACAGGAAGTGGAGCTCGCTGAGCTGCTGCTTTCGCTGCATCCGTGGGCGGGGATGGTGCGTTACGCGCGCACAGGTGGTGAGTCTATGGCAGTTGCGGCGCGTATTGCACGTGCGTATACCGGGCGTGATACGATCGCTTTCTGTGGGTATCACGGTTGGGCTGATTGGTATCTCGCGACAAATTTAGGGACGAAAGATGAACTTGCGGATCATTTGCTCGCAGGACTAGAACCGAAAGGAGTTCCAAAAGGTTTGGCAGGCACCATGCTTCCATTTCATTACAATAAGATAGAGGAGCTTGAAGCCATCGTTGCGAAAAATCCGAACCTTGCGGCTATCTGTATGGAACCGATGCACGGTGAATATCCCCGCGATGGTTTTCTAGAAAAAGTGCGAGAAATCGCCACACGAATTGGGGCAGTGCTGGTGTTTGATGAAATCACTATAGGATTCCGGCTTGCCGTTGGAGGATCGCATCTGGCGCTTGGTATTGAACCGGATATGGCGATATTCGGTAAAGGTATGAGTAACGGGTATGCCATGGCGGCCATTGTTGGTAAAAGTGAAATTATGCAGGCCGCTCAAGATACGTTTATATCGAGCACCTATTGGACCGAAGCAATAGGGCCAGCAGCGACAGTGGCAGCAATTACTAAGATGCAGAAAATTCGTTTGCCTGAGCATCTCGCGCGAATTGGCGGGAAGATTAAAGAAATTTGGGACACAACGTCCACTCGCTACAATCTCACTACTACTTCGAGCGAAGTGCTCCCACTCCTATTTTTCTCATTTAAAGATGGAGATGGTGCGATCATGAAGACGCTATTTGTACAGGAAATGTTGAAGCGTGGCATACTCGCGACGACGCAATTTTATGCCTCCTATGCGCATACTGACAAACACGTGGAGGAGTATGCTAAAGCGCTCGACGAGGTAT
Organism: Minisyncoccota bacterium; assembly: GCA_022841985.1. Lineage (GTDB taxonomy): Bacteria > Patescibacteriota > Minisyncoccia > Phycocordibacterales > Phycocordibacteraceae > C7867-001. The sequence continues at coordinate 40,639 of JALHQL010000005.1, forward strand.
TTTCACTCATGAGTACGGCAGTCAGAGAAGGGAAGACGAAAGACCTCCTTGAGGGATCAGTCGCGCATTCAGGTTTTCAGAGACTTAACTGAGCAAATCTTTTATTTTTTTCTTGATCATCTCGCGATTTTGGTATATCAGTTCTCCAACCACAAAATCTTGAGGATCGTCTAAGTCCACCGCCCTCCAGCGCTCTATTTCATAGCCGATGAGTTTGCCACCAAGAAAGGAGCGTTCGCGACGCAGGGTGTCTGTTTTAATCAGATAAATCATGCAGCCATCGAGCTTGTAGAATGTTGGAAGCGACTGTCGATTTGTACCCGATTTGTACCCGTCATATATTGTTTGAATAACATCGTCAGAGTTTTTGCTAAAGAGGCTATTTTCCGTACGGCAGAGACTTACAAGCGAGTCACCACCACGTTCCTGTAAAAGCTTAATTGCGTGTTCAATATCACCCACTTCGCGCATCGGTGAAGTTGCCTGTAGTAAGAGTACATGTGAGGGAGTGTATCTCTCATTGTCACGCAAATAATCGAGCATATGGAAGACAGCGTCTATGAGTGCACTAGCATCCCCCGCGAATTCTGCAGGGCGCATAATTGGAACCTCGGCGCCATATTTCAGGGCGACAGACGCAATTTCTTTATCATCGGTTGATACGACAACACGTCCGACGCTTGTGGCAGCCTTTGCGACTTCGATAGTGTGTGCGATGAGTGGCTTCCCTGCAAAAAGTCGAATATTTTTTCTTGGAATTCCTTTTGAACCGCCACGTGCGGTAATGAGTGCAAGTATATTGGATTTGTTCATTGTGGTAGTATGGTGCCACGTATGTCTCTATCGAACAAGGTCGTCGTCGTCGTGGGGGGAGGAGGGCTTCTCGGCTCGGAATTTGTACGCGCGTGTATAGCCGAGGGCGCGCGCGTTGTGGTGGCAGATATCAATGAGCCCGCTGTGCTTCTAGAAGGAGCGACCTTTATTCGCTCTGACGCGACGAACGAAGAAGCTGTAAAAGCTCTCGCAAGTAAAGTCAAAAAGGATTTTAAGAAAATCGATGCAGTAATAAATGCTGCCTATCCGTCAGGCACCAAAGTGAAACAGAACGGAAAATTTGAGGATGGCAGTATCGACGATATGCTTGAGAACGCATCAATGCATTTACGGATATGCTTCAATATGGTGCGCGCGTTCGCTCCGATATTTACCGAACAAAAAAACGGATCCATCGTTTTCCTGTCCTCGATGTACGGTGTTGCAGCAGTACGTTTCGAGCTTTACGAGGGGTTGTCTATGATGCAGCCCGCGGAATATACAGCCGCCAAGGGTGGTGTCATCGCGGTTACTCGTTATTTCGCTTCTCTCTTGGGTAAACACGGTATTAGAGTAAATGCGATTTCCCCGGGCGGTATCGTTGGTGAATATCCGCAATCGTTTGTGGACGCTTATAATAAACATCTCCTTTTGGGTAAGGGGCTGCTTCTCCCTAAGCACGTAAGTGGGGCAGTCGTCTTCTTGTCATCCGATGCGTCAGAAATGATGACGGGGCAAAATTTGATTATTGACGGCGGTTGGACGGTATAAATTAGCAACCTTAATACCTGGAATATGGTTGTAGAGATATGGTGAGAACGAGTCAAGTCCTAGTGCTGGGTGGAAATGGATTCATAGGTGAGCCACTTGTAAAAGCTTTGCGGGAAGGGGGTATAAATGTTACAGCGCCAACTCAAGCTGAACTTGATATTGAGACTGAGCCACAAAAACTCGCCGAAATTCTCAAAAATTATGACACACTCATAATATTGACACAGCCAAACGAAAAAGGCATAATGAACATCGTTTCGGCACTCGCTCTTTCCAATGTGCAACACGTTCTCTATGCTTCAACGGTGTTGGTTTATGGCTCAAGTAAAGAGCCCCAGCGTGAAGATGTCTCTCCGTCGCCGGCATCTGAATATGCAAGAAAAAAATATGCGGAAGAAGAAATACTACGTCGTAGCACAGTTCCACTTACCATAGTTCGACTGGGTAATGTGTATGGCGGCCCCAAAAACAAAGGAATTGTGCAGAAGGCCATAGAGGCTCTTTATAAAAACGAACCACTCCAAACGAGTGGCGAAGACCAAGTAAGGGACTTCGTGCACGTGGATGATGTTGTTGCAGCTGTAATCGCATTACTCAAATTGCTTCCGGAACGGTCCCGAGTTGTAAATATTATGACAGGTATAGGGACCACAATAGGAAATATGTTCAAAACGCTTGAACATGTGAGCGGGAAAAACCTCATCAAGATAGTTGGCCCTGAAGGAGAGCAGGTACACACCATCGGAAATGTCGATACTCTCCGGATACTCACCGGCTTCTCTCCGCGAATAACACTTCAAGAAGGTTTGGGAAAAACACTACATGCATATGACCGATCAATTCAAAAATAAAAATATTATTGTAACCGGGGGTACTGGCTCCATTGGTTCTGAGATCGTGCGTCAACTACTCAAGACAGACGCTGCGAGAATACGTGTGTACAGTCGCGATGAGCACAAACAACACGAATTGCGTCAGGATCTAGAAGCAAATCCGCGCGTGGCATTTCTTCTAGGGGACATTCGCGACAAAGATCGTTTGGACTTCGCTTTTCAAGGAATAGATATCTGTTTTCATGCTGCAGCGCTGAAGCATGTACCATTTTGTGAGTACAATCCGTTTGAGGCACTTAAGACGAATGCCATTGGCACACAGAATGTAATAGATGTCGCAATTAAGAATAATCTCGAAAAGGTAATTGCTGTTTCAACGGATAAAGCAGTTAACCCGGAATCGGTTCTCGGAGCTTCTAAGCTCATGATGGAGCGTCTCGTCGCGGCGGCAAATCTCACAGTCGGACGCAACCCTACACGTTTTGCGTGCGTGCGATTTGGCAATGTCACTGGTTCACGCGGTTCGGTTACTCATTTGTGGCGCCGCCAGATAGACCAGGGCGGTCCAGTCACTGTCACGCACAAGAACGTTAAGCGTTTTTTTATGGAGATACCGGAGGCAGTCAATCTTATTTTTGACGCCACCCGACTTATGCGCGGTGGAGAGATATTTGTGCTGAAAATGAAAAAGCGCCTTATGACTGACTTTGCTCGCGAACTTATTAAAAACTTCAGTGGAGGCAAAAGGATAAAAATGACTTTCATTGGGTTACGTCCTGGAGAAAAACTCGACGAAGAACTTTTTACTAAAGAAGAGCGTTCACATATGTTGGAGACCTCGGGGATGTACATCATCATACCGCAGCATCTCGTGCCTGATTACACCTATTTACCATCAAGTTATCCGGGTTCACACAAAGCAATCATTCGGAATTAGTCACGTTCTGAATCTCAGAGCGATCACGCATCTCATACTCCAATGAAAAAAAGCATAATAAAAGTAGATGGACGGGGAATTGGCTCGGGGCAGCCAGTTTTTATCATTGCTGAAATCGGAGTCAATCATGATGGTTCAATTGCGAAGGCAAAGAAGCTTATCGATATGGCGGTCGCTGCCGGGGCGGATGCGGTTAAATTTCAAATGTGTAATCCCGACGAAATGATAACCAAAAAGGCACCAAAAGCGGAGTATCAGAAGCGCAATAGGGCAACAGAATCGCAGTACGACATGCTTAAGAGGTATTACTTCGGTGTGCGCGAGCACCGTACTCTCATGGACTATGCCAAGAAGAAAAGAATTATTTTTTTCTCAACACCTTTTTCTCTTAAAGACGCTCATGAGCTCGTGAAGCTCCATATGCCAATGCTCAAGGTCGGTTCTTCTGACGCGAATAATCATCCCCAGTTGCGTGTTCTGGCGAGTGCTCGCGTTCCTATCATACTTTCAACGGGTATGTGCACGCTTGCCGAAGTTCAGGAGTCAATTTCGGTATTACGTAAGGCAGGAGCGAGAGACATTGTCGTGCTTCACTGCACGACCGCGTATCCGACTGCTGATAAAGATGTGAATCTTAAAGCGATGGTGACGATACAAAATGTCTTTCATACCCCAGTCGGTTATTCCGATCACACTCCCGGGACGGATGTCGCAATCGCAGCCGTGGCGCTGGGTGCGTGTGTCATTGAGAAACACCTCACTCTCAATAAAAAAGCTCCAGGCCCAGATCATTTCGCATCTCTCGAGCCAAAAGAACTAGGTGCGCTTGTGCAGAGCATACGTCGCACAGAGCGAATTCTCGGTATGGGTAATAAGGGTCCATCGGCTGGCGAGAAAATAATCGCGAGAGTAGCGCGCAAAAGTATCGTTGCAGCTCATAACATTGAAAAGGGAAAGAAGATAGATATGGCCGACATAGCGTTCAAACGTCCTGGCACAGGGTTGCCGCCAGTCTTTGCCGATAAGTTGGTAGGGAAGAGTGCGAAACGTTCTTTTGAGAAAGATCAGGAATTTAAACGATCCGATCTCATATGAAATTAAAAAAGAAGTTAGTGTTAGTAGTGACAGGTGGCCGCGCTGATTATGGGCTTTTGCGTCCGGTCATGCGTGAAATCATGAAGAGCAAAAAGCTCACACTCAGTGTACTTGTGACCGGTATGCACACTCTGTATAGCTATGGTCGCTCTCTCGATTTTATTAAGGCAGACAGAATACCGGTTGCTGCGGTCGTGCCGATAGGCGAAGAGGATACGATGCTTGAGTCACTCTCCAAAGAGATAAAAGGTATAGAGGAGTATTGCGATAAGCATCGACCCGATCTCATTCTAGTTTTGGGCGACCGTGATGAACCATTCGCAGCCGCGATAGTCGGTGGACATCTCGGTATTCCAGTGGCACATCTTCATGGAGGTGATAAGACTGGTCTTGTCGTCGATGAATATATTCGTCATGCCATCACAAAATTCTCGCATCTTCATTTCCCAGCAACTAAGTTGAGTGCGCAGAGAATAAAGCTTCTTGGTGAGGATCCATGGCGCATCGTGATGGCAGGCGCCACGGGTCTCGATGAGATGCGCGAATTCCATTTTGAATCGAAGAAATCTATTGCCAAGAAATACGGGTTAGATCCGATACAGCCCTGGTATCTGATTCTCCATCATCCAACGCCTCTTGATAGGGTATCGCCTAAAATTCAAGCTCAAGGGGTCCTTCGTTCCGTAGTAACTCTTCCGGGAGAGAAGATCGTCAGTCTTCCTAACTCTGACACCGGGAGCGCTACTTTTCTGAAGGAACTAGAGAAGTATCGCGGTAAGGCGAGTATGCACGTGTTCGGTACCATGCCGCGTAAAGACTTCCTAAATTTGTTTAAATACGTAACGGTACTCATTGGTAATTCAAGTATGGGTATTATCGATAGTTCGTTTTTCAAGATCCCCACAGTGAATGTCGGGAATCGCCAACTCGGTCGTGAACATGGCGTCAATGTTGTCCATGCTGGTTACGACGAAGCGAGCATTCGTCTGGCAATCAAAAAAGCGACAAGTCCATTTTTTTTACGCCGCGTTAATAAAATGCGAAGTCTGTATGGGGATGGTCGAGCTTCAGCACGTATTGTGCGACATATTGAACGCCTCATCAATCATGAAGACCTCTTCTATAAAAAGCTCACCTATGTATAATCAAATCCTATGCGCATTCTAGGCTTACTATCGCAATTCTGGATTTCTTCAGCGGTGCTTCTTGCAGATGGCAAGATTGTTGCTGGTGTTGCGGAAGAACGTTTCAATCGCGAAAAAATGTCGCGCAAATTTCCCCACAAAGCTATCGATTATTGCCTAAAGGAGGGTGGTATCAACATAGATGATGTCGATTACATCGCAGTCGGGTGGAATCCCGGTGTGCATATACAAAGCTATAATCGCCGTTTTTCCGAAACCTTTCGTTGGCACGCGGAATTTCTCTACAATATTCCTAATAGCATTCTGCGTCATCGCGAAGATAAACGAGTTCCGTACGTAGAGCAGATTTTCAAACACGCTAAGGGTGAGACCAAGATTATCTACGTAACACATCATCTTGCACATGCCTCTAATGGTTTCTATCTTTCACCGTACAAAGAGTCCGCAATATTAACCGCAGATGGGCGCGGTGAGGATGAAACGGCTTTCTTCGGTATCGGTAAAAATAATAAGATTACAGCAATAAAAACCGTCACTCATCCGCAGTCGCTTGGCAACTTCTATTCTTCCGTGACACAATTTCTCGGTTTTGATCCGCATTCCGATGAATGGAAAGTCATGGCGCTTGCATCTTATGGTAGTCGCGACAATGAGTATTACAAAAAATTCAAACAGATATTGAAACTCCTTCCTGACGGCATGTTTGAGCTCGATCTTACTTATTTTGACTATTATCTTCACGACAAGCAGCACTATTACTCGCCGAAATTTCTTGAGCTTTTTGGGCAAGCGCGAGAGAAGGATACTCCGACGCTCCAGCAACATAAAGAGATAGCTGCCGCACTTCAGCAAATAACTGAGGAAACACTCTCTCATATGTTGCATTGGCTTTATAAAAAAACAAAACAAAAAAATCTAGTGGTTAGTGGCGGTCTGTTCATGAACTCAGTTTTCAATGGAAAAATCACGACACTTTCTCCATTTAAGAATGTGTTTATCTCGTCATGTCCCGACGATAGTGGCATTGCGACTGGTGCAGCTGCATATGTGTATCACGACATTTTGGGACTGCCACGCATGGAGCCACAGGAGCATAATTACTGGGGTCCAGAGTATAATGACAAAGAGATTAAGGAGATAGTTGAGAAATATAAATTAAAAGCGACACATGTCCCACATATTGAAAAACATGTGGCTTCACTTATAAACGACGGGAAAATTGTCGGATGGTTCCAAGGTAAGATGGAGTTCGGTCAGCGCGCGCTTGGGAATCGTTCTATTCTTGCTGATCCTCGTCGTAGTGAAATGAAGGATCTTGTTAATCGCTGTGTCAAATATCGCGAAGGATTTCGTCCATTCGCGCCCTCGATATTAGAAGAGAGTGTGGAGAAATATTTCGAGTGCAAGAAAGGTTCAAAAGTTCCCTTTATGGAACGAGTGTTTCAGATCCGTAAGGAGAGGCGCGCATTGATTCCCGCGGTTACTCATATTGATGGTAGTGGTCGGTTACAAACCGTAAGTCGCGCAACCAATCCGCGCTACTATGCACTCATCAAAGAATTCGAAAGATTGTCGGGAATCCCGATTGTTCTCAACACCTCGTTTAACCTTAAGGGAGAGCCAGTCGTGATGACGCCGACCGACGCGATCCGTACATTCATGTCTAGTGGTCTTGATGTGCTTGTTCTTGGGTCGTACGTGCTCTCGAAGGATTCCTAGGGGTTTTGAGATATACTGACATAAAAGAATGACATCTTTTTCAAATTTTCGTGTCCTCTTTCGTACTTTCAAGAAGTACAAATGGCATATCATAGCTCTCGTTGTGTTCGGTATCTTGAGCGCATTGCTTGAGGGTATCGGTATCAACGCTGTTATTCCACTCGTATCATTTTTTACGGGTGGGAATAGCGGTCCGACGGACTTTATCACTCATGCGATCCAGACGCTTTTTGCCTTTTTCCATATACCCTTTAGTTTCCGGTACCTACTTGGTTTTATTCTAGGGCTTTTCATATTGCGCGCTGTCTCGATGGTAATATTCGGCTATATACGCGGATGGATAGGAGCTGATTTCCTTGGGAGAGAAAGCGAGGATGTGTTACGAAGAACGCTCGCAGCTGCATGGCCGTTTCTCTTAAAGCAAAAAATAGGTACGGTACACAATACGTTGGTGCGAGACATTCAAAATACAGGAACGCTCTTAGGCACCATCGCACAGATTGTGCAGTCTTTCAGTGGTTTTTTGATGTATCTTCTTGTGGCTCTCAATATTTCTTCGACTATAACGCTCTATACTCTCGCTGGCGGGGCAGTGATTCTTTTTGCGGCCCGGCCGCTCCTTCGTCGTGCGCGAAACATCGGAGAACAAGTCGCGGGGGTGGAAAAAAAGTTTGCTCAATTCCTTAGTGAACACATCATAGGGATGAAATCTATTAAGGCGGCTGGCGTAGAGCGTGCTGCCCTTGTAGATGGGGTTACACACATACATTTGTTACGCTCGCTTTCGATACGGCAAGCACTGGTGCGTTCTTTCAGCGCGAGCCTCTTCCAGCCGTTCAGCATTGTGCTTGTTGTAGTGCTTTTCCTGCTGACGTATCACACTCCAAGTTTTAATATTGTTTCCTTTGCGACGACACTGTATCTCATTCAAAAAATATTTACGTATCTTGAGTCTGGTCAGAATGCGCTTCTTAGTATGAGTGAGTTATTGCCCTATGCAGAAAATATCGATACTTTTAAAAAAAGGCTCTCTGAACATCGTGAGCAAACTACACAGAATGGCAAGTCATTCGTGTTCAATAGATCGCTTACATTCGATCGCGTCGCGTTTGCTTATTCCGAGTCGCAGTCAGTATTAGAAGATGTTTCATTTTCGGTTGCCCAGGGGGAAACGGTAGGACTCATTGGTCCGTCAGGGGCAGGCAAGACTTCAATTGCTGATATTGTTTTGCGCTTGTTCCGCCCGACGAAAGGCTCTCTGCGTCTAGATGGAATACCATCCGATGAAATTGACATAGAGGGATGGAGGAATCATATAGGCTATGTTGCGCAAGATGTTTTCATATTCAATGACTCTCTAAAAGAGAATATTCGACTGTACCGTGCTGATCTTTCGGAAGAAGATATTGTCGAAGCCGCAAAGCGGGCAAATATTTATGACTTTATAATGGAATTGCCCGAAGGATTCGAAACAAAAACTGGAGATAGAGGAGTGATGCTCTCGGGTGGTCAGCGTCAGCGAATTTCACTTGCTCGCGCGCTTGCTGGGAAACCATCTCTTCTTATACTCGATGAGGCAACAAGTGCGCTTGATCACGAGTCAGAAAAACTCATACATGAGTCCATACGGGCGCTTCATGGAAAGGTTACCGTGCTTATTATTGCGCACCGTCCATCAACGGTTGCTGAGGCTGATGCTATCTTTGTCTTGAATCAAGGTCGTATTGTAGAACAGGGAACTCCGCATGAACTGCTTCAAAACCACAACTCCTATTTCTACAGGATGCAGAAACGATAAATAGTAGAAAGAGCATTATGTTATAATTGTTTTATTATGGAGAATAACGGTCTTGCGAAACAGGCTGCAAAATGGGTAGCTCTTGGTGCTCTTTTCCTCATTCCGCTTGCGCCGCTGGTGGTTGCCAATACATTTTTCTTCCCCTTCATCACTGGCAAGGCATTTTACCTACGCATTCTGATAGAAATAGCGGTTGTCGCATGGATGGTGCTCGCGTTTCTCGATAAAGAATACCGTCCGCGGTTTTCTTGGATTGGCGTAGCGGTCGTCGGATTTGTCGGATGGATGCTCATCGCTGATGCGTTCGCTCCGAATGCGGCAAAGGCCTTCTGGAGCAACTTCGAGCGTATGGAGGGTTGGATGCTTCTCATTCACCTGTTCGGATTCTTCTTTGCTGCAAGTGCAGTGCTGCGAGTAGAGAAGAGATGGCGCACATGGTTCCTGGCGTCGCTCGGTGTTTCTGTCGTCATCGTCGGCTATGCTCTTCTGCAGCTTGCGGGTGTATACGCTATTCATCAGGGCTCCACTCGTATTGATGCTTCGATGGGCAATTCTGCGTATTTGGCAGTTTATTTTCTCTTCAGTGTTTTTATCGCGATCTGGCTGGCGCTCACCGAGAAGCGTCAATGGCTGAAATGGTCGCTTATCGCGCTTGCGGTACTCGAAGGTACACTCATATTTTTCACGGAGACACGAGGTACCATTATTGGACTGGTACTTGCTCTTGCGCTCGCCGCGCTTCTGACTGTTTTTACCGCGAGCAAGAACGCCCGCCGCGTAGCGGCGGGCGTTCTTGCTCTTATTATCATTCTTGCCGGTATCTTTTATACTGCTCGCAATTCTGATTTCGTTCAAAACAATCACATACTGCAGCGAGTTGCTTCCATTTCGCTCAAGGATGGTGAGACACGTTTCACTATTTGGAATATGGCGCTCAAAGGAGTTCTGGAGCGTCCTATCCTCGGTTGGGGGCAGGAGGGTTTCAACTATGTTTTCAATACACACTACAATCCATCGCTCTATCGGCAGGAGCAATGGTTTGATCGAGCACACAATGCGTTTATTGACTGGCTTACCGCAGGCGGTGTACCGGCATTTCTGCTTTATCTTTCGCTCTTCTGCTCTGCTCTGATACTGCTCTGGCGGAGTTCAGAGCTCTCTCGTCCGGAACGTATTGCTCTCACTGCAGCACTGGTTGGGTATGCAGTTCACAATCTTTTTGTCTTCGACAATCTCTATTCCTACATATATTTCTTTGCGCTTCTTGCACTCATCGATTCACAGGTTGCGCGGCCTATCGAACAGTTTGAGCGCATGCCCGAACTTGAGGCTACAGATGGCGTGACCTACGCACTTCCGATTGCAAGCATTACTCTCATCATGCTCATCTGGTCCATAAACATTACCGGCATACAGGTAGCATCTAAGCTTATTATCGCCTTATCGCCTTCTCCCGCCGGTCCTTCCGGTAATCTCGCTGCTTTTGAAGATCTTGCTGAGCATCCTGGCTTTGCCGCACAAGAAATACGTGAGCAACTCATCACTTTCTCCGGTGCGTTCGTACAGAATGCGCAAGCAACTGATGCCGAGAAGCGGCAGGTGGTTGCGCTTGCCATCAGCGAAATGCAAAAACAAGTTGCCTCCTATCCGCTTGATGCGCGCAGTCGTCTTCAGCTCGCTTATGCGTTTCGCATAGCCGGGGACAATGCCGCCGCACTCAAGGAAATTCAGGAGGCTGCTCGGCTTTCTCCCGGAAAACAATCGATATGGATTGAGTTAGGCGCAACTGCGTGGGATATAGGAGATGTGAAGTTGACGCAACGGGCTTTTCATACTGCGTACGCGCTTGGCCCTCAATTTACAGAGCTTGCCGAGTATGCCGCCGCCGGTGATATTGCTGCTGGCGACAATAAAGCAGCCGATAAAATCCTGTTGGACGTTTACGGTTCTTTGCTCATCGATAGTAATATTCTTGCGGTCGCGTACTACCGTACTAAAGATTGGCCTCGTCTCATTGCTCTATGGAAACATCGTGCAGAAAAACCCGGCGCGAGTATTGAGACGTGGTTTTCTCTTGCGGCTGCCTACTACACTGCGGGCGAAAAGACGAATGCAATTGCGACGATCAAGAAAGCAATTGCACTTCATCCGAATGACTCGAATGCGGCTTCCATTGGTGCTGCAGCCATCGCGGAAATACAAGGGAAGGAGACTGGGCAATGAAGCTGACAGAACACGTCCCACTTGCATCGTTTACGACCTTTCATATTGGTGGAGAAGCACGCTTTTTTGCAAAAGTCTCCACTGAAAAAGATATTGAAGACGCGATTGCTTATGCACACGAGCACACGCTCTCGATCTACCCTTTGGGCGGGGGCAGTAATCTGTTAGTGCCGGATCGTGGTGTCGCTGGAATCGTGTTAAAGATGTCGATGCGCAATATTGTGTATGAGGATGACGGTGACGAGACGCTACTGATTGCAGATGCAGGCGCTCTGTGGGAAGACGTGATTAACATAGCCACCGCTCGCGGCCTCTTCGGCGTTGAGAATCTCGCGGGAATTCCGGGCACGATTGGAGGAGCTGCAGTACAGAATGTTGGCGCCTACGGTGCGGAACTCAAAGATGTTTTTGTCTATGCCGACGTTATCAATAGCGCGACTGGATTGTCTCGGCGATTGACGCACACTGAAGCCGCGTTCGGATACCGCACCAGTTTTTTCAAAGAACATCGCGAATATATCATTACGCGAGTTGCCTTGCGCCTCAAAAAACATTCGATTCCAAATATTGCCTATCCCGATCTTCTTCGTGCGCAGGTTGCCGGAGCATTGCTTGCGACTCCCGAAGAGATAGCGCGCAGTATCCGCATCATCCGTGCTCAGAAGTTTCCACGCGGTGATACACAAGGAACGGCAGGTTCCTTTTTTAAGAACCCAGTTATTTCACGAGAACTCGCTGATACGCTTGCAGAGCGTTTTCCTGATATGCCGATGTTTCCCAATAAAAATGGGACGGTAAAGATATCGCTCGCGTGGCTCCTCGATCATGCGCTCTCGCTTAAAGGGTTTTCAATGGGTCGCGTACGCCTCTATGAAAGGCATGCTCTTGTTATTGTCGCACGCGAAGGAGCATGTGCTGCGGAGGTCGACGCTCTTTCACAAGAAGTTTCAGAACGCGTGTTTGCTCTGACCGGCATCAGGATCGAACGTGAAGTAGAAACATTTGGCGGGCAATAAATAACTTTCACAAAAAATCTACGGAGATTTTTTGTGAAAGTTATCCACATTTCATTTTATTTTCTTACACAAAGTTTTTTAACGCGCGATACTACTAATAGAAACGTTTGCGCTTGAGAATTTTTTCGTGCGCGGACGGGTCGACTTATTAATCCGCATTCATAATTTGAATTCATTATGGCAGCAAAAAAGCGTAAGGCAGCAAAGAAGACGAAAAAGCGTAAGGCAGCAAAGAGACGTGGGTAGTCGTTCATCTGCCTGATTCCATTAGGCAGAAAAAGGAAAAGCGGCCGCTATTAGCGGCCGCTTTTCCTTTTTGTCTGGCGGAGGACTAAATGCTATACTGCAGCCTAATGTTTGGACTCGAGCGTTTTTTCTCAAAAAATCAATCCGCGGCCTTTTTAAAGGCTGCCGCGTCGATTGTTCTCGCCACAAATAAGCACTCCGAGGAGCTTATTGTCTTGCCTGATGCTGCGGTGCGCGAGCGGCTACTTGAGGTGCGCGCTCGCGCACAGGCGGCCGGAGCGACGCCGGAAGTGGACATTCCGCTTGTGTTCGCACTTGTGCGTGAAGCGTCGCGTCGTACGCTTCGGCAACCGCATTTCGATGTGCAACTTATCGGAGGTCTTGCTCTCCTTCAAGGAAAGATCGCTGAAATGCGCACTGGTGAAGGCAAAACGCTTGTCGCTACACTCCCAGCAACCTTTCACGCTCTCGCGGGGAATGGTGTGCAGGTTGTCACGGTTAACGACTATCTTGCTCGTCGTGACGGTGCATGGATGGGGCAGGTCTACGACTATTTCGGACTGACGGTTGGTGTTGTGACTGGTGCTGGTTCCTATCGGTATGATTCTTCGCACATTGCTCCGAAAGAAGATGTCGAACGCGATGTCGAAGGTTCATTCAAGGTGTTTTACGATTACCTACATCCTGTAAGCAAAAAAGAAGCATATGCCGCAGACATTACCTATGTAACCAATAACGAATTTGGTTTTGATTATCTGCGTGATAATACCGCCTACGACGCATCGCAGATTGTACAACGGGAGCATTGCTATGCGATCATCGACGAGGTCGACTCCATTCTCATTGACGAAGCTCGTACTCCCCTCATCATTTCCGGACCCGCGGGAGATTCACAGATGTTTTATGAACGCTTTGCCGGGATTGTTCGCAGTATGAGCGAGGGTGAAGATTATACAGTGGACGAGAAGCAGAAGGCGATTCAGATTACCGAGGCGGGAATGCACAAAGCTGAAGCCGCGCTCGGTCTTGAGAATCTCTATACCGAGGGCGGGATAAAACACGCACATCATCTCGAGACGGCGGTGCGAGCAAAGGCGCTCTTTCATAAAGATAAAGAATACGTGGTGCAAGGAGATGAGATTGTCATTGTGGATGAATTTACCGGAAGGATGCAGCCCGGACGCCGCTGGTCGGAGGGTTTGCATCAGGCCATTGAAGCAAAGGAGGGTGTGAGAATTCACGAAGAGACGCGCACTTATGCAACAGTGACATTTCAAAATCTATTCCGCATGTACAAGCGCCTCGCTGGCATGACAGGTACCGCCCTTTCCTCCGAGGAAGAATTTTATACCGTCTACGGACTTGAAGTCGTCGTGGTGCCGACCAACAAACCAGTGAAGCGTAAAGATCATGACGATGCTATTTTCCAGACTGTTGCGGGAAAGTATCGCGCTGTCGCGCGCGCTGTCGCGGAGCGGCATAAGCGCGGACAGCCAGTGCTCGTGGGAACGGTCTCTATCGAGGACAATGAGATGGTGAGCTCGTATCTCACCAGTGCCGGAGTGCCGCACGAGATGTTGAACGCAAAGAATCACGAACGCGAAGGGGAGATTATCGCCGAAGCAGGCAAGGAGGGGCGTGTGACGGTGGCGACTAACCTCGCCGGTCGCGGCGTCGACATAAAGCTTGGCGGTGCACTCGCGTCAAGCGACGCACGTGCTGCCATCATCGAGAAAGGAGGTCTTGCAGTTATCGGCACTGAGCGACATGACGCCCGCCGCATCGACAATCAGTTGCGCGGTCGCGCCGGCCGCCAGGGCGATCCGGGAGAGACGCGCTTCTATGTTTCTTTAGAGGATAAGCTCATGCGCGTGTTCGCCTCTGAAACTTTGAAGAAGGTGATGGGTACGTTCGGTATTCCTGAAGATGAACCCATTGAAAGCTCGATGATTACTCGCTCACTTGAAACGGCGCAGGAGCGTATTGAGGGATTCAACTTTGATTCGCGCAAGCAGGTACTGGCATATGACGACGTGATGAATACCCAGCGTTTGGCTATCTATGCGCGCCGTCGTGCGGCGCTCCAAGGAAGCGATAGTGAGATGGAGAAACTTATCCGAGCATTTCTCGGAGAGGGCGAAGCGACGACAGCAGTCTTTGATGCGAAGAAGACTGAGCTTGGCGAAGCTTTTATTCCGCATCTGCGCCGCCTCCTTTTGCAGGTTATCGATATGTTTTGGTTTGAACATCTTGAAACTATGGATTATTTGCGTCGCTCGGTGTCGCTTCGGGCATATGGACAGAGGGATCCTTTGATTGAGTATCGACGCGAAGGGCTCATGCGCTTTCGAGAACTTGAAGAAAATATAAGAGTTGCGGTTGTTGAAGCGTTGCCGCGCCTTGCGAGAGCGGAAGATTTTCGGATCAGAGCAGAAGAGGAAAAAATTCGTGCCGTAGCCCTCGCAGCGGGCAAAGAAGAAGGAAGTGCGTCAATGCCAGTCAAGAAAGTGACTCAGCATAATCGCAATGACTTCGTTACCATTAAGAAAGGTAGTGCAACGCAGACACTTAAATTTAAAAAAGCGGAGCCACTTTTGGCAGAAGGCTGGGAGCTTGTTCCGTAGTTTTGTTGAGCGGATTTCTTGCACATTGGCTCCGAGTGTTTTCTAGTGTATTGTGCGATTATATGGCATTTGTTGATGAAGCGAGAATACACGTGAAGGCTGGGAAGGGTGGCGATGGCGTCATTCGTTGGCTGCGCACCAAAGAGTCTGCGCGCGGCGGTCCTTCTGGGGGCGATGGTGGCCGTGGTGGCGATGTCATTCTTGTCGGCGTACGCGATTTGGCTGCCCTTGCACACTATCGTTACGAGAAGAAATTTTATGCAGAGGATGGCGAGGCAGGGAAGGGAGAATTGAAACAGGGTAAAGATGGTGCAGATGTGCTGGTGAAAGTCCCGGTCGGGACAACGGTGCGCGTTGTAGACACGGGTGAAGAGCACGATATTACGAAGGAGGATGAGCAGATTGTTTTGTTTCGTGGTGGCAAGGGAGGTCTCGGGAATGCTCGTTTTAGAGGCCCCTCTAATCAGAATCCTTTCCAACAGACAGCTGGCAAGGAGGGGAAGGGCGCGGAAATTGAACTTACTCTCAAGATCATTGCAGATGCAGGGCTCATCGGATTGCCAAATGCAGGGAAGTCGTCGCTCTTGAATGCTCTTACGAGAGCAAAGTCAAAGGTGGGTGATTATCCGTTCACTACACTCGAACCAAGTCTCGGCGAGCTCTACGGCTATATACTTGCCGACATACCCGGCCTTATTGAAGGAGCCTCGTCTGGCCGAGGCCTCGGTATTAAATTTCTGAAGCATGTTGAGAGAACAGGAATTCTTGTGCATCTCATCTCGGCAGATCAGGAGGATCCTCTTGCGGCATACCGAGAAGTGCATAAAGAGATAGTCTCATTCGGGCATGAGTTAGATGCAAAGCGCGAAATAATCGTCCTCTCAAAAACAGATCTCGTTTTGCAAGAGGAGTGTGAAATAAAGATGCGGCTGCTTGCTAAGGAGACTGGTAAGGAAGTCCTCGCAGTCACGATTGAAGATGCAGACGCTCTCAAGAAATTTTCAGACCAGCTTATCAAAATTTTTTCTGGCGGCAAATAGCTGTTCGGGCTAGCTTCCCTCGTTTCGCTATCTGCTATAGACTGTTTATATTCATGACCTACCGCCCCACTATCGGATTGGAAGTGCACGCCGAACTTACAACTAGAACCAAGATGTTCTGTGGCTCTGCAAATGATCCAGACGAATCGCGGCCGAATGTGAATGTATGCCCGGTGTGTATGGCACATCCGGGTACATTACCGGTCATCAATCAGGAGGCGGTGCGGCACATTCTACGTATCGGGACGGCTATTAAAGGCCGGCAAGCCGACTTCAGTGAATTTGATCGCAAGAGTTATTTCTACCCGGATATTCCAAAGGGCTATCAGATCAGTCAGTATGAACACCCTCTTATCACTGGCGGTAGTCTCTCGGGCGTTGCGATTACTCGAGTGCATCTTGAAGAGGATACCGCACGCTCAATTCATATCGCAGGAAAGAGTCTCGTTGATTTTAATCGCGCAGGCATCCCGCTTATGGAACTGGTTACTGAACCGGTGATTCATGACGCTCTGACGGCAGGGCGTTTTGCGCGGGAGCTGCAACTTCTGTTGCGCACTCTCGGTGCAAGCGAAGCGAATCTTGAAAAAGGCGAGATGCGCATCGAAGCAAATATTTCTGTGTCATCTGGCGAAACCAAATTCGGCACGAAGGTGGAAGTGAAAAATATCAATTCATTTCGTTCGGTTGAGCGAGCTATCGCTTTTGAGATTGAGCGCCAAATCTCGCTCATCGACAGCGGTGGGAAGGTGGTGCAAGAGACTCGAGGATGGGACGAAACGAAGCAAGTAACCTTCCATCAGCGTTTTAAGGAGGGAAGCGCTGATTACCGTTACTTTCCAGAACCGGATCTTCCTAAACTTGTCCTCTCGGAAATTCCGGAGTTCTCTCTGGAGAGTCTCAGAGCATCATTGCCAGAACTTCCCTGGGATAAACGAGAACGGTTGCGCAAAGAATATGGATTGAAAGAAGATGTCGTGGAGTTTTTTATGCAGGACATCAGGCTCGGAAAATTTTTCGAGGAAGTCATATCCGGAAGAACTCCTGATTTTGCACGACTCGCTGCAAATTACATTACGACCGACTTGACGGCGCTTCTAAAGGAGAAAGCGCAGAATGTCTTTCTCGAAGCAGATACTTTCATAAAGCTTATGGACATGTCTGTTTCAAATAAACTCTCTTCTCGTGGGGTCAAGGATACATTGCTTGTCATGGTTGAAAAGGGAGGCGACCCTGAGATAATCGCAAAGGAACACAACCTTCTTCAGATGCATGATACTGAAACTCTCCGAGCGGCTGTCCTAGTCGTACTAGAGGAAGAGAAGAAGGCAGTTGAAGAGTATCGCGCGGGAAAGGAAGCAGCCATGCAATATTTAATCGGTAAAAGTATGAAGGCAACGAAAGGTGCGGGCAACCCAGCGATACTTAAGGATTTGATCAGTAAAGAGCTTCTCTAGTTAAACTAATGGCGTGGGAGTGTGCACAGAACTTCCCTATGGGCCAAGATACGGTTATACTGCGGGTATGGACGAGATTCTTATAGAAGAAAAGAAGTATATATCGTCAAAACGAGCCGCGAAAATGACGGGCTACGCAAAAGATTATATTGGCCAGCTCTGCCGAGAGGGTCGAGTCCCAGCACGGCTCGTTGGGCGTAGTTGGTACGTTCTTGAAACAGCGATTCAAGACCACCGCTTCGGCGACAATCAAGCCAAGCAAGATATACAAACTAGTACTCAGGCATCTGAAGCAAAAGCGTCTACAAAAGAGTCTCCATACTACGAAGCATCCTCAGTAAACATACTTCCGTCTGTAAACCGTCTTCGGAATACAGAACACTTGACGTCTGAAAATTTGCAAGAAGAAGGTCCGAAAGAGTCACATCCCTTACAGGACTCTTGGCGAGCGTGGTTTGATCATGTGAAGACTGCTGAACAAGACACTATCGTCACGTCTGAAAATTCAGATAACGACAAAGAAGAAAAAAAAGAAAACGAAAATAAGGTAGAAGCAGAGAGGGAAGATAGCAGTGTAGACGTCCCTATCCACGTCGTATACGAACCGCTTCCAAAAGATCTTTTACCAATCAGTACTAAAGATTTTTCAGACGTGCAGGATGTGGGGCAGACCAATCAAGTGAGCTTGCCTCGCAAAATAACAGGGGCAAGGTTACTAATGAGAACTACCGGCAACATAGTTGGAATGCTGCTTGCGATCGTTCTAGTAGTTCTAGCAGCAATTGGGACAGGATATTTCGATACATACTTCATATCGACTAAGCAAGCAAATATAATTAGTGGTATAACAGTCTACAATAAATAGTTTATTTACAGTGTTTCTCGTCTTGTTTGCGCAATGTAATATAATATTGCTTTGGTATGACCTCAGGCACTCTCTTTCTGAAAATATTTTTATAACACTGTGTACGTGAAAAGTTTACGAAACCCATGATACTCAGATAATTTGATGTAGAAAACTTGTTGTTGCGGATAGATATCATGATTATTTTATCCACATAAGAGTGAGTGTTTGTTTCAGAAATATCCTGTAAAATAATGGGTAATTGGATATTTTGTATGAATGACACTACGATGCTCCACGAGGGTCTTATCACTACTAAGGAGGCATCCAAACTTTTTAAATACACATCGAGTTATCTTGCGCATCTTGTTCGTAATAAGAAAATAAATGCTCACAAATTAGGCCGAAGCTGGCTCATTGAAAAGGATTCCCTGGCGCATTTTATAGCGCAACAGGGAAAACAAGATGCCAAAAATACGCAAATTTATGCACATCCGCTTCCACAAGAACACCAAATACATCGTGTAGAGATTATGCCGGTGACACCACCTTCTTCTCTGCAGCCCAATACCATACAGCATCACGGTATTTCTCATGCTCAACAGCAAATCCCTCTAAAATGGGTTAGTAAAACGGTGCCGCTGGTTATCCTCGTTATTTTTACTGCACTCGTACTTCAATTTGGACCAATGCTAGCTCAATCACCGATGCTTGCATCATGGACAGGTGTGTTTCAGATGCTCCCTGGAAGTATTAGTCGGATACCTCTTACGATTGGTGAATTTGTGATAACGACTACCCATACTGTTATTGCCGCTGATGCGGTTCTTTCGTACGCTATCGCTGCCGCCGCGCCGGCAATCTCACAAGCAACAGTAAAGATTTTGATAAGTATTGGCGATAAACTCTCTAACGCTACTGGCCATATCCCGGCACAGCTGGCAAGCGTATTTGCACATGACGCCCAATAAATATGTCCACCATCCCGCATTATTCTCGTCGGACTCCCGTGATTGTTACGACAGGGCTCATAGTGTCTCTGGCGAGTCTTTTTATATTTGCCATTCCCTCCGCGGTGTATGCGCAGTTTGGTGATACTACGGTTGCAAAAACTTATCTTATTTCTGGAGACACAGCGGAGTTTGGGGATCTAGTATCATTTGATCGAGCCACGCAGACTTTTCATCTCGCGCAAGAAATCGATGATCCAAATCTCTTTGGAGTTGTGGTAACGAGTCCGGCAATCGTGCTCCGCACCAGTACGGAAGGCGTTCCAATCGTCAATTCCGGTGAAGTATATGTGCAGGTGACAACGGTGAATGGCCCGATCAGTGCTGGAGACTACATTACTTCGTCGCCTATTCCCGGCAAGGGCCAGAAAGCCGATCCCTCCGCATCTTTTGTCGTCGGTACCGCGCTCGATTCTTTCCCCGCGGTACCGATCAGTACATCATCTGTAGTGAGCACATCGACCGTGGATGGAGCTTCCATCCGTGTGTTGCTCGCTATTGGCCCAAAATCAGCAGATACTGAAGGATCATCTGGCACTGGCGACGCGACGGGTGACCCGACGTCAAACGTCAATATTTTAGGCGTGTCCACGCCATTCGCTACCGTAATCAAGTATGTGCTCGCGACTCTTGTTGTCGTCGGTTCTATTTATGTCTCATTTCGGAATTTCGGTTCGAATATGAAAGACAGTATTATTTCGGTAGGGCGCAATCCACTTGCCAAGTCCTCGATCCAGTCCATGGTAGTGTTGAATACAGTATTAATTGTATTCGTTAGCATAGTGGGTCTGTTTATCGGACTCTTGATTCTTTTTGTGCAGCTGTAACGACGTATAAAATAAAATGATATGAATGTCATCCAGTCACTGTGGTCAACCGTCCTTTCCGTCTCGCCGGACGCTGTGTTACTTACAGTGCTTGCGCTCCTCATCCTTATGCTCGCAGTGTTTACTGCAGTCGTGATTCGGTTTGGGACTCAGCTGCGGTATCTGGCGACTCCTTTGTTCGATCGGACAGTGAAAGAGGCGCAAGAGAGGGCAGAACATATTCTCGTTGACGCTCGAGAACAGGGGAGTGCTATCAGGATGCAGGCGCAAATGGAAGCAGAAAAAATATTTACGAACCGTAAAGAAGAAGATGAGAAGTTTCGTACTGAACAGTCCGCGCATTTGGAAGAAATTACCTTGCACGCAAAAGATCTTTTGACCAAACATGTTCAGGCTGCCGAGAAAATGCTGCGGGATGAAGCAGAGAGTATGCGACAAACGTTTGCCAAAGAAGACGAACGAATGAAACAAACATTCGCTGATGTCGGTGCACAAGTACAGCACGAGTACAAAGAGTTCACAGCAGAAATAAAAAAACGGATGTCGGATGAGGTGGCAAAAGAAATCGAAATGGCGCGACAGGCCGTTACGATCTATAAGCAAGAACAGTTTGGGATGCTCGATAAAGAAATCATCGAGCTCGTTAAAGATACGACTCGTATCGCATTGCACAAATCGCTTTCGCTCGATGAGCATCGCGGTATTATTCTTGATGCGCTCGCCGAAGCGAAACGACAAGGAGTGTTCAGTACGCCATCATGACGAACTCATTTCTTAAAATTTTTACGGAACATACCTACAGTCGGGCAGACTTCGCGCACAACATAAGTCTCGTGAGGGAATTTTTTGAATTTATTTTCTTCACGAAGCGCGACGTGTCTGCGAGTAAAGACAGTATCGAACAATTTGCTGCGTACAGCAAAAAACCATTTGTTGACATTGCATTCTTGCGCACGTTGCCATCATCGTTTCTTGATACATTTACGAAGGAATCCTTGTACGAAACACTCAAGCGTCTCTCAGAGGAATCGAAACAACTAAAAACACTTTCGCTCACTGTGCCGACCGTACTCTCTCGCGAAGATGTGGCAGCTATCGGTATATGGGCGCATCAAGAGGTTGATGCAAATCTTCTGATCGATATCGACGTCGATCCATCTATCGCAGCCGGTTGCCGTCTCGTATGGAATAATCAGCTCCACGATTTTAGTCTTGATCGATATCTTGCCGAAAGTCAGGCTGCGCTACACAAAAGACTTGTTCAAACTCAAAAAGTAACGACGATGTCTCCACGCACCTAATTAGTATGGATACGCATGCACACACAATGACCGAAGGAGAAATTGGCTTCGTCGTTGAAGCTAAGGGATACCTTCTTACGCTTGAGGGTCTACCGTCGGCGCGGGTGAATACGGTTATTGTCAATGCAAAAGGGCAGCGAGCACTCGTTACCGCATTTCGAGAAGATAGTGTCGAGGCGTATCTGCTTGATCGGGGCAATCCGAGGGCGGGCGACCAATTCGTCATAGACCCAAAAGGAATCCAATTTTCGTTTGGTGAGCATCTTTTCGGGCGCACGATAAATGTTCTTGGCGAACCGCTTGATGGGTTGGGGGGCTTCCCGCCAAATAACGCTCCATTGCGAATGGAAGCAGATGCGCCCCGTATGAGCGCTCGCGCACCGATGATCGCCCCCCTCCTCACCGGCATATCGGCGATTGACATTCTAATTCCTATAGCTCAAGGTCAGCGGCAACTCATCGTGGGTCCACTGAGTAGTGGGAAGAGAAAGTTTATTGAAAATGTCTTTGCTCACCAAAAAGAATCGGGAGTTGTGTGCATTTATGCGCTCATTGGGCGTCCAGTCTCATACGTTGAAGAGGCAATCGCGAATCTTCTGAACGAACAAGGGAATAAAAATGTCATTATTCTGGTCTCTCTTTCCGATGATCCCGCTCCCATGGTGTATCTAACACCTATAGTTGCGCTCGAGCTCGCAGAATCCTTTTCCGTGGAAGGGAAGGATGTGCTTGTAGTGCTCGACGATCTCGGAAGTCATGCAAAATATTTCCGCGAAATCGCCCTCTTGTCGGGGAAAGTGCCGGGCCGCGAATCGTATCCTGGCGATATGTTTTATCAGCAAGCTCGCTTATTGGAGCGAGGCGGATGTTTCAATAAAAGTATCGGCGGCGGGAGTATTACTATCTTGCCCGTGCTTGAGACGAGTATTGAGGATCTTACCAATCTTGTCTCTACTAATTTGGTATCGGCAACTGACGGGCATCTTTTTTTCTCACCACTTTTTCATGCGGAAGGACATTTCCCCGCCGTGGTACCCGAACAATCGGTAACCCGTGTTGGGCACAGCACACAAAGCATGTTGGCTAAACAACTCTCCATTCGCGTGAATGCACTCATTGCACAATATGAACGTCAACGAGGTTACGGTCAGTTCGGAACACAGCTTTCAGAAGAGACTCAGCGCACTATTAGCAGAGGGCAATCAGTGCGAGTTCTTCTTGATCAAGATCCAATGATCTCCTTGTCTGTTGAGGTACAAATCGTACTGTTGACACTTGTCTTCACCACTTTGTTTAATGGAAAAGATGTTGCGTTCGTCTCAGCTAATCGGGGTAGACTTATTGCTGCTATTTCAAATGCGAGTAGTACGGAACTTGAGTCAGTAGTAGCTAGTGCGCGTCGCGGCAATATATCCTTTGAACAGTTCCAAAAGAAGTTAGAGAGCATCGTTCCGTATCTGCAAACTCTATGTCAAACGCCTTAGGAACACGACAGAATGAATTGGAAGATCTCGAGACAATCGGGTTTGTCGCCTCTGCGCTGTTTGATGTGAGCGCCGAAAAAATCAGCCGGTTGCGCGCCGCTTTCGAAAAGAATAAAGCTTTTTATGACGACATCGCGGATCTGTATCAATCCATTAAACAGACTGCATTTGAACGTGGTGAGTTACCGCAAAAATCAGCAACCGTGGTGCAAACCGCGACGGTCGCTTTTACGTCAAACATACGCTTCTATGGAGCGGTCAATGCAGAAGTGATAGGGGCTTTTATTGAGCATATGAAAAGCGGCGCCAAGTCTGACTATATCGTCATTGGCAGGACAGGGAAGATACTTATGGAAAATGCTCCCGATTGTGAGAAACGCACCTCCTACTATGCATTCAAAGAAGACGAGCCGACGGGAGACGAAAGAAAACAGTTTCTAAAGAGTGTTGCATCTTATAATCAGGTTCAGATATTCTACCCCTCATTTATCAACGTGTTCAATCAAAAAGTGGTTATGCAAGATATTACGTATACGCCGAGTGCTAAGGCATTGCCAGGGAGCACGCTGGCATTCGATTACATTTTCGAACCGGAGCTTCCGAAAATTCTCGATTTCTTTGAGACGAAAGTTCGTTATCTTCTTTTTAAACGGGTTATGCTTGAATCAGAGCTTGCGCGTACTGCGGCGCGATTGCTCTCTATGAATCAAGCTCAAGATCGTTCAGAAGAGACAATCGTTCGTTTGCGTCGGGCAATTCGTAGAGACACTGCGAATTTCAACGATCTGCGTCTGCTTGAATCTTTCTCCGCAATTTCAAAATGGAAAAAATGACAAAACAATTTGTTGGACGCGTATACGGAGTGCAAGGACAGATAGTCCTCGTGCATTGCGAGAGCGAGTATCGTCCTGCGCTACTAGAACTCCTCTCTGCAGAAGATTCGCCGGGCGTACAGCTCGAGGTACACTCCTACTCTGACAGAGATCTACTCTACTGCCTGCTGCTCTCTTCAAAAGAAGAGGTGTCGCGAAACATGCGCATTGTGACTGAAGGCTCGACACTCTCTATTCCCGTAGGGAAAAGCGTACTTGGGCGTGCTGTCAATTTGTATGGACAGCCTGTTGACGGAGGTAAGATGCTCGAATATAGCGATACGCGACCTATTCATCCAATCGCGCGCACCGCAGCACTGAAATCTAAAAAGGAGCGAAAACTTCTTGAGACCGGCATTAAGATTATCGATTTCTTCTCACCGCTCATTGACGGCGGACGGCTGGGGCTTGTGGGAGGCGCAGGTGTCGGCAAAACAGCACTTCTCACAGAGATGATTCGAAACCTCAATCAGACGCATCCGGGCGTCACGATCTTTACGGGTATTGGGGAACGTATTCGCGAAGGATTTGAACTCTGGGAACTGCTGCATAAGACGGGTGCTCTTGATAAAACAGCACTCCTCGTCGCACATATTAATGAAAATGCGGCAATTCGTTTCAAGATAGGAGCGGCAGCGGCGACACTTGCCGAGTATTTTCGTGATGAGGAAAAAAGCGATGTGTTGTTTTTCGTAGACAATATATTCAGATTCGTTCAAGCGGGAAACGAGCTCTCGACATTGCTTGAAGAAATTCCGTCCGAGTTCGGCTACCAGTCGACGCTGCAAACACAAATTGCTCAGTTCGAAAATCGCCTGGTGGGCACTGATAAAAATTCGATTAGCTCTATACAAACCATATATGTCCCCGCCGATGAATTGACCGATCCTGCCGTAGCTGCAGCCACCCCCTATTTTGAAGCTATAGTGGTGCTCTCGCGAGAAATGAGTCAAGAGGGACGTTATCCGGCGATCAATATTCTTAAATCAAAATCATTGGCACTCGACCGTACTTACATCACTGAGCAACATTTCAAAGCGGTTACCGGAGCCATAGAGGTGCTCAATCAGTATGAACGGCTTTCTCGCATCGTTACTATCATTGGAGAGGGTGAATTATCAGCGCAAGATCGTAGTATGTATGAACGAGCGATGCGATTGCGAAACTACATGACGCAGTTAACTGTCACAGCGGAGGAACAGACAGGACGTCCTGGTGTATTTGTGAGTCGCGCAGATACGGTGTCAGATGTCGAAGCAATCTTAGAAGGGAAGTTTGATGCAGTTCCACCGGAAAAATTTATGTATATCGGAACAACTAAAGATTTAGAAAAAGACAATCAGAGCACACGCTTATGAGTCAGCAGGACGAAGAATTCTCAGTAACGATTACTAATGCGGAGGAGCGTCTTTGGGAAGGAATGGCGCAGAGCGTCTCATCAAAAAATAGTGCTGGGAAGTTTGATATTTTGCCGAGGCATGCCAACTTCGTAACCATGATAAAAAATGAACCGATTGTAGTAAAAGCAAGCAGGAAAGAAGATCAGATATTTACCTACAAGACTGCCGTACTTACAGTCAAAGATAACAAAGTAGAGATATACAGCGATATTTAGAGTTTCCTGAGCATAGGAAGATCATTTTACACAGACGAACAATAATATACTTATATTGTATAGCTAATTCGTCTATCAAATATACGTGGGGCACGGTTATGAGGCCGTAATCTTGTCTCGTATATCTCGGTTAAACGAGATATACGAGACAAGATATGACTTAATAATTAGAATAATGTGATTTGTAATAGAATATTTCTTAAATACCGATCGCCATTGCCAATTTCCAATCTTTAGTACTTATATTTTCTTAAATTCCCTTGTTTGGAACCCATTATTTTATAAAAAATATACATACCATTTAGAAAAATAAAACAAAATTATCGATAAATTTATTCTTATCCACAGATAATTTTAATTCTCTACAGACGAACAATTTAATGCTGATAGTATATAGGTAATTCGTTTCCTCGAACATTGATGAAAAATAAAAATTTACTTAATAATCAGTTGATTTCATCCAAGGAACTTGCTCAAAGAGTAGGATATACAAACGACTATATTTCAAGACTTTGTCGTTTTGGAAAAATAGAAGGACAAAAAATTGGAAACACGTGGTACGTTGATGAGCTTTCACTCAAGAAATTTATTGATGGACAAGAAAATCAAAATAAGGATTGGAATGGAGATCTGTCAAAGAAACGCAAAATAGAGTACCAAAGTAATCAATCGTTCAAAAGCGAGGATGCCCGAAACTTTGCCGTGACGTTTGGCAAAATTGCTACGACTCTTGGCGTTCTTATTCTTGTCGCGGGCATTTCAACCGCCTTTAGCATGACCAACAGCACGATACAGTCTCTTTTAATTCCTGCACAAGTTACGGTGAATGCGCCAACACAAAGCGCCGCGAGTATTCTCTCAGAGGCATCAGATCTTTTTACGCAGGCATCTATTTCTGCTGTCGACGGTGTGAAGACCGCATTCACATCACTTACTCGTATAATAGCTCCATTACGAAATACAACCCCAGCTCCTTTATTATTTGAAACAGATCCCGAATCAATTACCGTAAAAAGCACAACAAACTCACCGCTCCCTTTTGTAAATAAAAGTAACAATATACAGAGCACACCAAACACAGCTCTTCTTGGTATCAATACCTCAGCCACGATTAATGGTGCACTCCGAGTTTCGGGGTCTTCAGTATTGAATGGAACTGTCGGTATTGGTGGATCGGCCACAATCAATGGCGCACTGCGAGTCTCCGGATCCTCAGTATTGAGCGATAGTGTCGATATTGGCGGATCGGCCACAATCAATGGCGCACTGCGAGTCTCCGGATCTTCGGTGTTAAGTGACCGTCTGCAGGCGCTCGGAGGTATCGACACCAACAATGCCGATATTAACGCAGGGTCTGGTCGAGTATTTGCCTCGAACATTATTAATGCAATCACTGCTGGCGAGAACGTTTCCATTACAGGGACACCGCAAAATCCGATTATTTCTTCTCTTGCTGCGAGTAGCGTCGTCAATAACATTACGGAAGTTACGGAGATTAGGGAGATTAGAATCGGTGGTGGCGGCAGCAGAGTTACCTCTGTTGGAATGTCGGTTCCTTCATTCCTTTCCGTTTCAGGATCTCCTGTAACATCAACGGGAACTTTCGATGTCACATATAGCGGCGTAGCGCTCCCTATTGCAAACGGTGGTACGGGCCTTTCCTCCATAGCTGATGCTGCTATTCTCGCGACAAATGCGGACAACGTTCTAACTGCCGTTACTGCCGGAGCAAGCCAGTCTATCCGGAGGAATGCAGGGAATACTGCTTGGGAAGCATTCACTCCTAGTGCTGGTGGCTCGGGAGTGGTTGGTTCGGGCACTATCGGGCAATTCCCATACTATTCTGCGAATGGCACCACCGTCACGGCTACCTCTTCAATCTTCTTAGCCACGAACGGCAACATTGGTATCGGCACCACCACCCCCGGCTCGCTTCTCTCACTCGGAGACACCGGAGCAAACACTATCAACCTCAGCACTACCGCGACGAGCACCTTTGGCTCAGGAATCAATGTCCTTACTGGATGTCTTGCGGTAAACGGAATCTGTCTTCCTACAAGTGGCGGCTCCGTTACTTCGCTCGCTGCCACTTATCCACTTCTCACTACAGGAAGCACCGGTGCAATCACCATTAGCACTGCCTTCGGTACCACCACGGCAAACTCTTTTAACCAACTTCAGACTTTTAATGCGGGCGTTCTCTCGTTGGCATCATCCACTATCGGCAACGGTACTCAGAATGGGGGACTCACTATCAATGGTGGAGCAACGACCACTGGCGCTAGCTACTTCGTAGGAAATGTTGGTGTCGGAATACAGCCCTCAACTCGTGCGCTTGATGTACTTGGTACTACTCGACTGAGTAGTACTCTTACACTTCAAAACATATCCTCCTGTGCCGGCAGTTCAGCACTTCAGACCGATGGCAGCGGCAATGTTTCTTGCGGTTCTATCGCATCGCTCGGTATATCCACTGCCGGCGGATGGAGTACTAACTCTGTTGGGAGTGTGACTCTTGCCACCACGACTGATCGCGTTGCGATTGGTGCCACGACGACACCTTATGCCAAGCTCTCCATTCTTTCCGGCGCAACTGGTACGACGACAATTGCTCTCGTCCCAGCATTAGGACAGACCGCGAACATTATTGATATATACAATACGAGCGGAGTACTCTCTTCCGTTTTTACGGCCGCTGGTAGTCTCGGCATCGGCACCACCACCCCCGGCTCGCTTCTCTCACTCGGAGACACCGGAGCAAACACTATTAACCTCAGCACTACCGCGACGAGCACCTTTGGTTCAGGACTTAGTATTCGTACCGGATGTTTCGCTATTGACGGTACGTGTCTTTCAGCAGCTGGACTCGGTGGCCTCACTGCGGTCAC
>JALHQL010000006.1 GCA_022841985.1 Minisyncoccota bacterium
GGAGTATGCGTTGGTAGTGGCCGTACCTATCTGAGTGCCGCTTCGGTATATGCGGTATCCGGTGACACCCACGGCGTCAGTGGAGGCAGTCCAGGAGAGGTTGATTTGTGAAGAAGAGACAGCGGTGGCGGTGAGGTTGGTGGGAGTGGAAGGGGTGGTGGTGTCGGAGGGGGGAGGGGGTGGAGGTGGAGTTACTCCGCCAGTATTTACTCCAATGACTTCAGCGCCAGTGATGTATGCACCGACAGGAATCGTTGCACCCGTGGTGCCACCAATGGAGTGAGCAACTCGACCTGCGGTCAATGCAGGAGATCCTGCAGACAGTCGGAAATTTCCTCCGGCCGCATTGACGAATTGCGGATTCACGCCGCTAATACTATTAACATCTTGTCCCGGATAGGAACTCTGCCATTGGGGAAACGTACGCGTAGTACCGTCCCGTTGGAAGTTAGTAAACGTATAGTAAAAATTACGATCAAACAGGATACGGTCCAATTCCCAGTTCATCCCAGCCCCGGAACTTTCGGTGTAAATGCTGGTGGCACTACTATTCACAACAAGGTTGTTCTGTACGAAGTTATTCGAGTTGTCGGCCAGGACCGGCCCGCCATAAACCGCAACCCCGTGACCAGTGCCGTAGATCGTATTATTAACGAAGCGGGCGTTGCTTGGGCCGTCATGGGTTTGCCCACTCTGCAACGGATAGGGCCAGAGGCAAATCCCACAACTACCGGCTGTCACTCCCGTATGGACGATATTCTGGTACCAGAGCGTGTAGACGGTTGGGGCTGTATGGAAATGTCGAAGATCCACCATTCCATAGGTCGTATTATGGATGAGGTTAAAGCGGACGATATCCTGCTCATCGGCGAATCGTGTAGGATCCACTGCCGGACCGTTAAAGCCGATGGCTTTATAGAAAATACCGCTGCCCGTGTCGTAGATATGATTGTTCTCCAGTGTTAATCCATCTGAGTTGTAGATTTGGATCCCGGCGGCATTTATATCATTGTTCAAGGGCCCATTCGTGAGGTTGTGAATCGTGCTGTTAGCCACTGTGACCAGACGTGAGCTTTGTATGCGCACGCCGGTGTGATTGTCATCGTAGGACCCTCCATTGCCGTTGATATGTAGATTGTATGCTCCACCGCCTGTCGTATTGAAAAACACTACAGCACCTGTATCTGGAGTAGTAACTGCGTTTGCTTCATGAATTGAAAACCCATCCCAGACGATATAATTCCGGCCACTTGTGCCAATGAGTGGGTTGGGTAGGACAGAATGTGTGAGCGTCACCGTCCCTATAGCGCGAAACGTTATAGGATTGCCACTGGTGCCCGAATTGACCGGGTTCAGAATGATATTCGTCAATGGACTAGATGATGTTGGGCCACTATTAGTATTGTAGGTTCCGGCAGTCACGAGAACCGTGTCCCCCGCCGTTGCTGCCTGTGCAGACACAGGCGACGCATAGTTAGTACTCCCCCACACAGCTCGTCCAATGGTGCACCAAGGAGTAGATGCGGAGTTGTTGGCATAGGTGGTGGCGTCAGAGCAAGTAGTAGTGTTGTTCACATAAAGAGTACGGCCCGAGCCAGTAACGGGCGGTGTTGTATCTGTCTGCGTCGTCGCACTCACTCCTGCTGTTTGTGCAGACACATTCCCTGCGGCGTCATAGGCAGAGACGGTATAGGTGTATGAGGTGGAGGGTGAGAGACCGGTGTTTGAATAAGAGTTTGTTGTTGCGGTGGTGATTTGAGTACCGTTTCTGTATATGCGGTAGCCGGTGACACCCACGGCATCAGTGGAAGCAGTCCAGGAGAGGTTGATTTGTGAAGAAGAGATGGAGGTTGCGGTGAGGTTGGTGGGGGTGGAAGGGGCGGTGGTGTCGGTGGGGGCGGCTGCTTGGGTGGTGGCAGAGACACTTGCTGACTGGGTGGAGACATTCCCTGCTGCGTCATAGGCGGCGATGGTGTATGAGTATGCTGTTGCAGCAGTGAGACCGGTGTTGGAGTATGAGATAGCAGTGGTGGTGGTGATTTGGACTCCGTTCCTGTAGATGCGGTAGCCGGTGACGGCAGTGTTGTCGGTGGAAGCAGTCCAGGAGAGGTTGATCTGAGAGGAAGAGATGGAGGTGGCAGTGAGGTTGGTGGGGATGGTGGGAGCGGAAGTGTCTGAAGGAGGAGGGGTACCACCTGAGGTTTCGTCAGCACCGATGTCGTATGGAGCAGAGCGGGTGGTGCCGTCGATGTCGGTTGAGAGGGCGAGGTATGGGTCGGAGGAGAGAGTGGCGCCGAAGTCGCGAGCGCCAGTGTCGGAGGAGGAGAGGTGGAGATCTCTACTTGTTTCATTTACAAACGAAACAGAAGTTGCATTTCTGGCATTCGATCCGGGAGCGTCAGATTGTGTAGGCCCTGAGAGACTATTCGAGCTTTGAGCATTAAATATACCCGAGTAGTTATCGGTGTTGTTATAGGAGAGGTTGTTCTTCGCTATGACAGTGATGCCGGAATTCTCAGCATTAGAAGCAATACCTATATGATTATTAAAAATGGTGTTGTTGTAAGCATATACAGTCTGATTTCCACTCCCACGGAAAATAAGTCCTCCGGAATATGCTGCTGCGCCGCGATTTATATCGTAAATAATATTATTAAATACTCTTAAAGTAGAACCCGCGGCACCTGAATTGACTAAAAGTCCAGATGACGGTGCAGTTGCGTCCCCTGCTCCACGAATAATGGAATCTGAAACACGTATATCTGTAACTCCAGTTACCAAAATACTCGAGATGTTTATTATATTCGAATACGACTGAACACCAGTATTCCGTATCTGTAGCCCAGAAACTCGAACATTCTCCTCATTAATATTAAAAACTGAGGCCTGGTTTAGTAAAACTTCTAATCGATACTTGCTAGTATCCCACACCCCCGCATGTCGTGCTTCAGGAGCGGTATAGATACGGATGTAGCGGGTGGCGTCGGTGGTCCAGCCGTCGATGGTAAGAGCTGCAGTATCCGGATTTGTCCACACACCCTCAATACGCACCGTCTCTTGCTCATTGAGAGCGACAAGATCTCTCTGTCGTGCTGCTTCCCACGCAGAGAGAGAGGTGTAGCAGGTGGAGTAGCCGGTGCAGTCTTGGCGGATGAGAGAGACTGTTTCTGTTGCTGTTTGTGCAGATGCAGAGGGGGCAAAGATGAAGAAGCCGACAAAGAGAATGGAGAGGATGGTTGTATTGGAACGGGTCATGAGAGACTGTTCCGTACAGTATACCCCATCATGGGTATGGAATGTTCCTCTTTTAGTGTGGAGAATCGACTATCTCCCCAAACTCCTCCTCACCTGAAAACGTCCCTCTTTTTTAAAATTTAAATCTTAGTACTCCCGGAGAGAAACTTGTGCGTCGATCTTACGTGCGAGATCAAGAGCGACTTGTACCGCAATGAGGAGCGCCGTACCGCCGAGCACCAAGGTCGTGATACCGGTGAGCCCTTGAATGACCGCGGGAGAGACTGCAATGAGACCGAGGAAAACAGCTCCTGGGAACGTGACGCGATTCACCACCTTGCCGATATACTCTTCGGTTTCGCGACCGGGGCGCACGCCCGGAACGAAAGCTCCTGTCTTCTGGAGATTTTCTGCAACACGATGAGGTTCAAACGTGACTCCGGTATAGAAATATGTAAAGAGCACCACGAGAACGAAGTAGGCTGCTCCATATTCCCACGAATTGGAAAGGAACGCGGTGTACCAGAGTGCGGCACTTGATGCAAACGAGATGTTGAGTGCAGCAAGCATCGAGAGCGCCATCTGCGGCAAAAGCAGGAGCGAAAGCGCGAAGATGATCGGCATAACACCCGCTTGCAAAAGCCGAATAGGGAGATAGGTCGCCGCGCCTTGCGAGAGCGCCGCGCCGCGCACGGCTCTGGCATAGGCAATCGGTATCGAACGTTCGGCATCGGAAACAACGACCACCGCATACATCATCGCAAGTGCAAGAACAGTAAACGCGAGGTAGGCAGGAATATTTGCTGCCGTAGCCGCAAATATAGCCTGTGAAAGACTTGGAGGAAGAGTTGCGAGAATTCCTGCGAGAATGATAAGCGAAACACCGTTTCCGATACCGAATTCAGTCACAAGCTCTCCAATCCACATGAGAAGCAACGCGCCTGCAGTAACAAGAACGATATTCGCAACAAGCGCAACCGTGCTCAATTGCGCTATGATTCCCTGATTCTCAAGAAGCGACAGAAAACTAAAAGCTTGCAAAACAGCGATTGGGATCGTAAGAAGACGACTCCATTGAACAAATTTTGCGCGCCCTGCCTCTCCCTCTTCGTGATACGCTCGTTTCACTTGCGGGAAAACAACAGTGCCGAGCTGCATAATAATCGAAGCGGTAATGAATGGACCAACACCGAGCATGACGATTGAAAGTTGTTCAAGTCCTCCTCCTGAAAAAATATTAAGGAGACCGAGGAATTGATTATTTTCGAAGAAGGAGGCGAGAGCAACCTTATCTACACCTGGAATTGGTATTGAGGCAAGAAGACGAAACAGTGCAAGAGCACCAATAAGAAAGAAAATGCGAAAACGAATTTCGGGATCCCCGAAAGCGAGCTTGAGTTTGTGAATTAAAGAATTAAGCATGAATGGTGCCGCCGGCAGCAAGAAGTGCAGTACGTGCGCCAGTAGACACTGTGCAGCCATCAACAATCAAAGCTTTCGTGAGAGAGCCAACGCCAAGAATCTTTACAATCGGTGCACGACCTTTTGCACGGCGTACCAAATCCTTTGCAAGAAGTGTCGCAGGCGAAATCGTCTCGCCGGCCTTATAGACCGCTTCAATGGCAGAGAGATTAACTACTGAAACGGGAAGGCGATTCGTTCGAACCGTACGTGCACGATTCTTTCCGTGGCCACGAAGCTTTGGGAGCTTCTTGATGAGATCCCGAGACTCTGGACGTATCTTGTGTCCAGCGCGTGCGGTCTGTCCTTTACCTCCGCGACCGGAAGTCTTGCCACGCTTGCCGCCGCGGCCGACAGGTGGATTTTTTCTATTCTTAGTGCGAGGAGAAAATGTGTGGAGTTGCATATATAAAATATTATTTCGCACGAAGCTTCTTGAGCGCTGCGACCGTTGCGCGAGCAATGGTGAGCTTATTCTTAGAGCGAGAGTGTATCTTAGTTACCACATCCGTCACCCCAGCAAGATCGAGCACTGTACGCACCGCTGAGCCAGCGACAAGACCTCGACCCTTCGAGGGGATGATTTCAACAGTGGAAGATGCGTATTTCATTGAAACTTGGTGTGGAATTGAACCTGAGGCCGTGCGAGGAACGACAAAGAGATGTTTCTTTGCATCGCGCGTCGCTTTATCAACGGCAAGAGCAGTATCAATTCCCTTCCCAAGACCGACTCCTACGCGACCCTTACGGTCACCGATAATAATCACAAGACTGAAATTAAAACGGCGGCCGCCGGCCATCACGCGAGCAACACGTCTCGCATCAATTGTTACTTGTTCGAACTCTCCGCGCTCACGTGGTGGACGAGCACGACTGCCTGTACGCGAAGCACGACCACGCTGAGATCCGCGAGCGCGAGGTGTGGCGGTCGCCGCAATAGGAGATGCCTCAGCGGAAACAGCTTCGGCCGACTCAATCTCACTGTCAACAGCACTATCAGCTGCGACCGGCTCAGCATCGTTCACTTTCTGTATAATCTCTGGTTCCATCGACATAGTCATTAAGTATTAAAAAACGAGTCCTCCCGTGCGTGCGGCTTCGGCAAGAGCCTTTACTTGTCCCCCGTAACGATAGCCACCTCGATCAAAAACGATTGTCGTGATGCCTGCCGTCTTAGCTTTCTTAGCGATTGCCGCGCCAACGGACGTAGCCTGTACCGATTGCGGTCCTTTAAACTCACGCCCATGCGATGCAGCAACCGTCTTCCCTGCTGTGTCGTCGATAAGCTGTGCCGAGACAAATCGGTTGCTTCGATATACGGCGAGGCGAGGCCGTTCCGCTGTGCCTTTTATAGTTGCGCGCACCCGCGCATGGCGGCGCTTACGAAGTTCACTATTTGTTGCGGGTGTGTGTTTCATAATGTTGTACGCTTTATTTCCCTCTCATCTTACACGGCCTTCTTCCCCTGCTTGCGGCGAATAATTTCACCGTCATAACGAATACCCTTGCCGAGGTACGGTTCCGGCGGCTTCACTCGCCGAATGTCCGCCGCAAATTGCCCGACCGACTCTTTGTTCAAACTCTCGAGCTTGATTATGTTCTTTTCAACCGTTGCCGAGATATCTTCCGGAATCTTAAGCGCAACCGTGTGAGAAAAACCGACGGTGAGAACGATATCTTTCCCTTTAGCTTCCACTTTGTAGCCGACACCTTCGAGAATGAGTTTCTTCATGTAGCGATTCTCGACACCGGCGACCATGTTCCTCACGTGAGAAGCAAAGGTACCCGTGAGCACTTTACTAAGGCGAGAGCGATCCTTCGGAGTGATAGAGACGCCCGTCGCATCGACGGTAATATCAATCGAAGGATGGACACGCTTGGTAAGTGTACCTTTCGACCCTTTGACCGTTAGCACCCCGGAATTCACCGAGACATCAGCCTTTCCTACTGCTATTGATTTTTTTGCAAGTCGACTCATAGGATTACCAAATTTCGAAAAGCTCTTCGCCGCCGAAACGGTTTTTTCGCGCCTCTGCATCTGAAATGATACCGGCCGAAGAAGAGATGAGACGTGCACCCGTGCCGCCCTTCACCCGATGTGCGGCCGTAAAAGGAGCATAGAGGCGGCGGCCTGGCTTCGAGATTCTCTTAACTCCACGCAGGATTGCGTGTCCATGCTCATCAAGGGCGAGCGTTGCGACAAACGACTTCTTCACTTCTTCACCTTCTTTCAACTTTGTGTCGACCTGCGACAAGAAGCCAAGTTCTTTGAGCTTCTTTGCAATAGCGACGAGGTGTGAGGAATACGGGACCACTACCTCGCTCTTGCCAGCGAGAGCGGCATTTTGCAGACGGATGATGAAATCGCCGACGCGGTCAGTTACCATGATGCTTTTTTTACGCCCGGAATCTTCCCTTCACGTGCGAGCTCGCGGAACTGGATACGGGAGAGACCGAACACGCGCATATAGCCACGAGAGCGGCCGGTGATAGCACAACGATTCTTGAGTCGTACTGGCGATGAGTTTCTCGGAAGTTTTTGGAGACCTTCAGAATCGCCAGCCAACTTCAAAGCAGCACGCTTGACTGCGTACTTCTTCACAAGCTTGAGCTTTTTGGCGTATCTCGCCAGTTGGGACTTTTTTGCCATAAAAAAATGCTCCAGAGAGCGTAGTCAGAGATTATCAGCGTTTTACGCCTGAGTCAACGATAAGCGGCATGCCGATATGACGGAAGAAAGCCTCGGCCTCGGCCTTCGACTTGGCCGTAGTAACGATAGTGATAGCGAATCCAAAGACATCCTTCAGATCTTCATCGCTGGTCTCCGGGAAGATAGTGTTCTCTTTAATGCCGACCGTAAGATTTCCCATATCGTCGATTGCAGAGGCCTTCAAACCGCGGAAGTCGCGAGTACGCGGAAGTGCGATGTGGATGAGCTTGTCGATAAAATCAAACATTCGAACCCCGCGGAGCGTTACCTGGAGGCCAACAGTGTCGCCCTCGCGTACTTTAAACGAAGCGATAGAGAGACGAGCAGGACGCGGTGCTGGTTTCTGACCGGTGATCCTTGCAAGTCGGTCTTGGATGATCTCCAGTTGTTTTTTGTCGCGCTTCTTCCCGACACCAGAAGAGACGATAATCTTCTGGATACGAGGGCCCTGCATCGTACTTGTGTAGCCGAATTTTTCCGCAAGCGCAGAATAGGCTGACTGTTGGCGTTGTTTGGTAATAGACATAATTATTTTTCGATACGAGTCACATTTGATGCGTTCACAGGACGCGGACGCTCAATAATGCGGCCGACCTGTCCCGTACGACCCTTCGTATGACGTTTAAAGAGTGCGACGCCCTCGATAACGATCTTATTCTCTTTCGGCAGAGCACGAACGATGACACCAGACTTGCCCTTGTCCTTGCCTGCAATAACCCTTACCTTATCTCCTTTTTTTACATACATACCAAAAATATTAAACGACTTCGGGTGCCAGAGACACGATAGAGTGCCAGCCGAGATCGGAGAGCTCGCGTGGTACTGGACCGAAGATACGATTTCCTTTCGGAGCCATCTCCTTTCCTTGTTTTTCGATAAGTACGACCGCATTTTCATCAAAACGAATGTACGAACCATCTTTGCGTCCGAATGGTTTTACTTGTCGCACGACGACAGCGCGGTACACATCTTTCTTCTTCACTGCTTTGCGTGGTTCGGCAGTCTGTATAGAGATCACCACAACATCTCCAATTTCTGCATAGCGGCGCATAGAGCCGCCGAGCACCTTGAAAATACGGGCGACCTTCCCCCCGGAATTATCTGCGACCATGACGATGGATTGAGGCTGCAACATACTAGTTTGTATCACTCTCTACCGACACGGTCTTTGTCGGGTCGATGGCGAAATGTTTCATTTTTGAAATAGGGCGAGTCGCCACAATCG
Source organism: Minisyncoccota bacterium (assembly GCA_022841985.1). Lineage (GTDB taxonomy): Bacteria > Patescibacteriota > Minisyncoccia > Phycocordibacterales > Phycocordibacteraceae > C7867-001. The sequence goes on from JALHQL010000006.1 coordinate 8,631, forward strand.
TAACCGTGTCACCGACTTTGGTCGTATTACCTGGGTCGTGTGCAAGATACTTCTTCGAACGTACGAAATATTTCTTGTACTTAGCATTCTTCACATAGCGGTCGACCTTGACCGTGGCAGTGTCTTTCATCGCCGTCTTTACGACAGTGCCGACAAATGATTGGGGACGAATTATTTTTTGTTCCATAAGATTATGCAGAAACGACTTGTCGTGCGGCTACCGAGCGAGCGTGCTGCTCGGTAAGCATCTGTGCGATTTTCGTGCGGAGCTTCCCTTTCGCATTCGGATCCTTAGCACGCGCGCCAGCAGCCGAAAAACGCTCGGTGCGCAGCTCGGCACGCGTATCGGCAAGGAGCTTGATGAGCTCCTGATCTGTTTTGGTCTTCATGTTATCTTTTTTTGTCATACAAATAGGGAAAAAGCAATATTACCGACGGGCGATAATTGAGGTGATGACCGGAAGCTTCATGCCTGCCTGTCGCAAATGGGCGCGAGCAATATCTTCAGGAACACCGTCAAGCTCAAAGAGTACGCGACCTGGACGCACCTCAAATACGTAATGCTTCGGATCTCCCTTACCGCTACCCATACCCACTTCCGCAGGTTTAGCTGTTACTGGTCGATCAGGAAAAACACGGATCCACATCTTACCCGTCTTTGAAATCGCGCGGGCGAGTACTTTGCGTGCAGACTCGATCTGATTGCTCGTAACGCGAGCACTTGAGAGTGCCTTGATACCGAAAGAACCGAATACGATGGTTGTGCCGCGAGTATCAGGACGAGCAAGACGCTTCTCGCTCTTGCGCCCTGTCTGCCACTTACGATGCTTTACTTTCTTAGGAAACATCATGGTAAAAATATTAGCTATGAGCAGATGCTGTCTCCGCCAAACGTACCGGCGTCTTCTTGTCCTGGTAGACATTGCCGCGATAGATCCATACCTTGATGCCAATGACCCCGTACGGCAAATACGCTTGCTCATGGGCAAAATCTATATCAGCACGAAAAGTCTGAAGAGGAATACGACCCTTCTTTGCCTCCTCCTTACGGCTCATTTCAGCACCCCCAAGCCTTCCTGAAAGCGCGATGCGTACACCCTCGACCTCGCGTACCGCAATAACCTTCTCAACCGTCTGCTTCAATACGCGACGGAAAGGCATACGCTTCTCAAGTCCTTCTGCAATCATGTAGGCGACAATCGCAGCATCCGTCTCCGACTGGCGCACTTCATTGATATCGAACTTGACCTGCTTGCCGGCAGGCAAAGCATGCCCGGAGGCCTTCTGAACGACGGCGGTCAATTCTTTGCGCAGCTTGACCGCATTCTCGCCAGAACGGCCGATAACGAGACCAGGGCGTGCTGTCGAGAGAATGATGCGCAACTCATTTGCCGAACGCTCGATCTCGATGCCGCTCGTATAGGTCCCGCGTAGCTTTTTCGTAAGGAAGCGACGAATCGTCTCATCTACCTTTATGTTCTCGCGGTAGGTCTTCTTGTCGGCAGCGAACCAACGACTCTTCCAGTCTCGGATGATGCCGAGGCGGTGTGCAAAAGGATGTACGATATGCGTCATAAATTTATTTCGAAATTGGAGCTGCACCAAGAGTCAACTTCACTGAGCTCTTGCGGCGGCGGATAAGCGATGCACGCCCGAAAGCTCGCGGCATGTACTTTTTCAATATACCGGCGCTTTCAACAACAATCGATTGCACTCTGAGTGTATTTATATCCTCACCCGATACTTTTGCATTGGCGATAGCGCTCTTGAGAAGTTTCATAATAGGTTCTGCAGCGCGCTTTGGGAGAAATTCAAGTGCGACAATCGCGTCTTGTACCTTCTTCCCTTTTACAAGATCAGTCACAAGGCGGACCTTGCGCGGTGTCTGGTTATGGCTCTTGAGGGTTGCGTATGCCATATATTATTTTTTTGCAGCGGGAGCTGCAGCAGCAGGGGCCTTTGCGGCCTTTGCAGAAGCAATCTCTGCTTCCTGTTTCTTTGCCTCAATCTCCTTCTGCATTTTGCCTCCGTGGCGAAGGAATTTCTTGGTTGGAGAGAATTCACCAAGGCGATGCCCGACCATGTCTTCAGACACGAGAACCGGGAGATGCTGTTTGCCATTGTGAACTCCCAAGGTAAAACCGATCATTTCGGGACTAATCTGGCTGCGGCGCGCCCACGTATTTATTACTCCGGAAGTAGCCGGTTTTGCATTCATGACCTTTTTCTGGAGTTTTACATCCACGAAGGGTCCTTTTTTGAGTGAGCGTGCCATAAGCAATGAAAAGCCCGCTATGCGGGATAGATGAAAGATACAGGAAGCCGTCGATAGAGTCAACTGTATCGCTCCAAAACACCCTCATAAATCCTAATCCGTTTCAGAACGTTGACAAATGAGTGAAATAAAGTACTAAAATATTAAGGCCGTCCCATGAGGTCCGGCCTTACTTTTTTGGGGTTAGTGGACCGAAACTGCTATTCAACAGTCACACCGCATAATTGTGACAGCATAATCAGCTGCCGTCAGACGCTCCGATCGGACAATCGCCTCACTCAATGACTTGAGGCGCCTCTCCCATCTGAAAAGAGCTTTTTTTAATCCTCTCTTCAGAAACAGGCTTTCCCTTAGAATCTTTCATCGGCAGGCCTCCTTTTATTTGGTTATGCTACCAAAAGTTCTGTATCTGTAGCGGATTATACACGAAAGCCCCCGCACGGATGTGCGGGGGCTTTCGTGATTCTGAAATTAGTCCTTTCGTCTCTTTCCGACTTTGCGACGAGAAATAATGAAAGGGTTTGAATACTTTTTCGGCGTGCGAGTCTTCTGACCCTTGCCGGTCGGCTTGCCCCACTTACTCTTCGCACGGCGAAGACCGCGACCCTGCTTGCCTTCACCGCCTCCGTGAGGATGATCAACCGGGTTCATTGCAGTACCGCGAACCGTCGGGCGAATACCCATCCAGCGACTACGGCCAGCCTTACCGATGACGACGAGATTTGACTCTTCGTTACCGACAGTACCAATGGAAGCCCAGGCGAGATCAGAAACTTTGCGTATTTCAGTTGAAGGGAGCTTCACCTGTGCGTAGCCCGCGTCATGAGCGACGACTTCTGCGAAGTTGCCTGCGGAACGAACGAGAACAGCCCCAGCACCCGGAGAAAGCTCTATGTTGTAGATAAAAGTACCGACAGGGATTGCACCGATAGGAAGACGATTGGCGGGCGTAAGTGGTGCATCGTGAGCGACGATAAATGAATCGCCGACCTTAACTCCCTTCGGGAGAATGACGTAACGACGTTCGCCATCGCGGTAGAGTGCGAGGCCGATGAAGGCCGTACGGAAAGGATCATATTCCACAGTCTCAATCTTTGCTGGAATGTTCTTTTTGTCGTACTTAAAATCCACAGCACGGAGACGACGCTTGTGTCCGCCACCCTGATGACGTGTCGTGATACGACCAAAGGCATTTCTGCCGCCCTGACTACCCTTCTTATTCAAGAGCGGCTTGTGCGGCGCATGACCAGAAAGCAACTCCTTGAATGGAAGCGTGCTCATGAAACGGCGACTCTTGGATGTAGGCTTGTACGTTTTCATACGGGATAATTAAGCAAATTGAATGCTATCACCAGCGTTTAGATACACATAGGCCTTACGACGTGAGGATCGGTGACCAGTGCCACGCTTTGTGCGCATTGCCTTAGGCTTTCCTTTCACCGTCACAGTACGTATCTTGCGAGGCTCAACTTTATAAATCTCTTTTATCGCACCTGCGATATCGGCCTTCGTCGCGCGCAGAGATACTTCAAACGCATACACACTTTTCTCGGTTGCAATGAGAGCCTTCTCGGAGAACCAGGGAGCCCGAATAATCTCATTTTCAATACCGTGCGTCGGCGCGATAGTACGCGCGCGATGACGAGGCGCATTCATCTCCTTTTTTTCTTTCTTTTTGTTGCCGAAAATTGCCATGATAATTTATTTAGATTTCGCGCGTGCCAGAAGCATCTTGAACGCCGCTTCTGGATTCTCTATGATCAGATACTTGCGCGAAAGTACGTCAACAGGATTGATGTTGCGCATCTCTTCCGTCATGATATTTCCAAAATTTTTGAAACTCTTTATTGTTGCTGCATTGTATGCAGAAAGAGCGACAAGTGCCGTGTTGTTTTTCTTCGTCGTGAGGGTCGCGACATCTGCATTCTTCGCAAGAGCCGCAAGAGCGATTTTTGCCGTCGCAGTTTTTGGGGCTGCGAAGATAAATTTATCGACAAAGATTATCTCCCCTTCCTTTGCTTTCTTCGAAAGCACTGAGAGTAGGGCACCGATGCGCATCTTGCGATTGATCTTCTCGCTGTAATCACGTTCCGGACGTGGACCGAAAGTAATACCGCCATGACGCCAGATTGGGGAGCGACTCGAGCTGTGACGCGCCTGACCAGTACCCTTCTGCTTCCATGGCTTTTTGCCACCGCCCGATACTTCGGCGCGATCTTTCGTGCTGGCGCGATTCTGACGAGCATTTGCCTGCATCGCAGTCGTTACCTGATGCACAAGGTCGCTTCGCCACGGAGCACCAAAAAGACTCTCAGGAAGAGTAACTGCCCCAACCTTCTTCCCTTCCATAGAGAAGACCGGTGCTTCAATCGCTGTGTATGCGATCTTTTTCGTCTTTGTGATTTTTTTTGCGGTAGCCATGGTATGTAAATTATGCGGAGACTACTTCAAGAAGAGTGCCGCGGCGTCCTGGCACAGCACCCGAAACGATAATCCTGCCTGCAGCCACATCGACCACAAGTACCTTTAGGTTCGTTACAGTCACGCGATCAGTACCCGTACGGCCGGCCATGCGCATACCTTTGGCGACACGACCTCCTGCACGACCTCCACTACCACCGATAGATCCCGGGGAGCGCTCCGTGTGCTTTTGACCGTGCGTACGTGGGCCGCCATGAAAGCCATGACGCTTCACGACACCAGCAAAGCCCTTACCCTTCGTAAGACCTGAGACCTGAACAGTGTCGCCAACCGCAAATACTGATGCGTCAATTGTAGCCCCGACCTCTGCCGCAGCATCAGTGCGGAATTCACGAATGGCCTCGTAACCCTTCCCTTTCGTGTGCCCAAGGACCGGCTTGCTGATGTTCTTCGTTCTGCGGACACCTTGACCGACCTGCACAGCCGCATAGCCGTCCTTACCAGCTGCAGTCTTTACTTGCGTTACCGTAACGGGATCAGCAGCAAGAATAGTTCCAGCACGCGCAACGCCGTCTTCCCCGAAGATACGGGTCATGCCTTCTTTTGTAGCGAGAATAAATTTCATTTTTTAAAGCAAATCGCGCAACAGCAAAACGCATTGCGCGATTTGCCATAGGTCCCGCATCGAGACGTCCAAAGGGACGTCGGTCGAATCTGGTACGTAGCTTTAGCGGCACTCTACATGACTCAAGTAAAAAAAGCAAGAAAATGGATGCCAAAAAAAGAAAAAGGGCTGTCGCATATGCGACAGCCCTTTGTTTCAATGTTAATCGAGCAAACAGCTAGAATCCGAGAGGACGGAAGACTACTGCTTTTACACTGCCCCACAAGTTACTCGGAACAGGGACTTCCCTTACCTCCGTTCCGTCTGGATTTACTGCCCACAATACATTGTTGTCAGAAAACAAGATCAAGTTACTGCCGTCGAGCGCCCAGTAGGGATCAGATCCCGGCCCGAGATCGACTTCCGCACCTCCTGCAAGTGGCTTTACGACAATGTGCGATTGGCCATTCACATTTTTCATGAATGCCACATGTGTGTAGTCCGGATTGACCGACATCACACGCTCGCCTTCCCTCGCGTTATTTGCGAAAAGGGTTGGACCCCCTATAAGCGAAGGCTGGTTATTTGGAGCGGCCGGATTGATAATCTGTTGCCATATGTCGTTGGTATCTACCTTAAAATACAGTACCGAGACATAGCCAGTCATTGGATCCCGCCCTCCAAAAACTGGCGAGTACTTACGAGAAGCGTCATCAGTAACACGCAACCAACGAAGTGACCCGTCCATTAGTACGGCGAAAATGTCAGTTCTATTAGGCTCGCCGGGGTAGGAACAGGGACTGGGAATAAGCGCAGCATCTCCGACACTCATACTGCCAATGTCGAAACTTCTCTCCATAGTCGCAGATGGACAATTTGGAGCCAGAATTGCACCAGCTGATACAGCAAGTGTCTGAACGAGAGTCGGCAGAGACAGCGACGAAATACCATCGATATTGAAGCCTGTGTACGCAATCCGCTGATCCGGACCTCGGAATGGAACAATGATAGTTGGCTGGATATTGAATCCGCCCCACACAACACTCTCCACTCCTGTCGACAGATCCATTGCGCATATGGCACTTGGACACGGATAGATGAGTTTGCCCGTTGCAAGCATAGGTATTCTAGTAACTGTTCCGGTAAAATTTATACCGGTTACATTCGAATTCGCCGCATTCACCGTTACCATCGTACTTACTGGAGCAAACTGGTACCCTCTGAGTGAGGGCACGACTGTGTAGTCGCCATAAGCGAGATTGGACAGAACGTAGTTCCCATTTACATCGGCCGTTGCATTCGCCGACGCTGGTCCACTTGCAGTGACTGCGGCACCGGCAATAGTTGTGCCAGAGATGCTATTCGTCGCGATTATCGGCGGAGGCGGACTTGATGGTGGTGAACCGCTCTCGCCACCGCTACACGCTGTAACGGCAAAAACCATCACAACAATGAACAGTCTTGCTGCTAGCTTACTACCCATAGCCTACCTCCCTGGTTTGGTTTTGATTGACTACCGAAAGTGATTGACAAACATCTAAATCTGCTTCTTATAATATATCTCTAAAATAGACTTGTCAACTTCTGTTGGTACGTACCCAAAAAATATGCCACTAAAGAAAAAACCGCCTGCGATGTAACGGCAGGCGGTTTTATCGGGGCATCCAGTAGTGATTCGCGGGGGAAACGCTATCAACTAGAAGCGCCGACGTGGATTTCTCCTTTGGCAAATACAGGGAAAATCATATCCCAAGTGTCAGGAACATTCAATAGTGGTTTTCCCCTCTGTCGCATTCGCTTTTCGAGGTATTCGGGGAGTAATACTTCAACAAGGTTCGGGACGAGATCACCCCACGTAAGAGATCTGCCGTCAGGAGGGGTGACATTTAGTTTTTTACATTGTTCCTCTGTGCAGACTTCGTCCGCAGCGAGAATCAGCACCAATGTTTGCTTGTCTTTCCCGCATTCCACCACAATAACGAGTGGAATGTGTTCTACATCACCTGCAGCCGGAAGAAGTGTCTTAAGTATCTCCTTCCAATCATCCGGGGGAGAATTTTTTCTTAGAAACCTCTCGATGTTTTCTCGTAACGTCGACATGTCGAACCTCCTTGCTGTTGAAAATGTTTGTACAAGTCTATGGAGAATTCTAGCATTTCTGCCTTGCAAAATCGAGCCCGTATGGTGAATATCTAAAACACGAAACCCCGCGTGTGCGGGGTTTCGTGTTTTAGAGTTTTGGAACTCTTTAGACCATCTTGACGTCAATCGTCACACCGGAAGGAAGATTGAGGTTCGTGAGGGCCTCAATAACCTTTGGTGAGGGATTTAGAATATCGATGAGGCGTTTGTGGATGCGCATTTCGAACTGCTCTCGCGCATCTTTGTAGACGAAAGTTGAGCGGTTCACTGTCCAGCGCTTGATCTCAGTTGGAAGCGGAACAGGACCGACGATTGTCGCGTCAAAACGCGCCGCGGTGTCCATAATCTGCTTCACCGAAAGATCGAGAATCTTATGCTCATAGGCGCGGATACGAATACGGAGCTTGTGCTCTACTGGGGCAACTGCGGCTGCCTTCTTGGGGGCACGCTTCGAAGCGCTTTTCCCGCTAGAGACGATTGTATCCTTAGCAGATGCTTTTGGTTTCGTTATCGCTGCTGTTGCCATATGAGTATCAGTTAGAAGTCAAGCTTACGCCGTAATTTTGGTTACGACACCTGCGCCGACTGTCTTGCCGCCTTCGCGAATAGCGAAGCGCTGCTGTTCCTCAAGTGCAACCGGGGCGACGAGCTTCACTTTGAAAGTCACCGTATCCCCTGGCATAACCATTTCCTTACCCTCAGCGAGCGTTACTTCTCCCGTTACGTCCGTCGTGCGGATGTAGAACTGTGGCTTGTAACCGGAGAAGAACGGCGTATGACGACCTCCTTCGTCCTTCGAGAGAATGTAGACCTCGGCGTTAAAGTCAGTGTGCGGAGTAACTGAGCCGCTCTTGGCGAGGACCTGTCCGCGATGCACGTCTTCCTTCTTCGTACCACGAAGCAAGATGCCCGCATTGTCGCCCGCCATACCCTCAGTGAGTTGCTTGTTAAACATTTCAATGCCGGTAACGGTCGTTTTTGCCGTTGTCTTAATACCGACGATTTCGACTTCCTCTCCAACTTTCACGACACCGCGCTCAATACGGCCGGTGACAACGGTGCCACGACCTTCGATCGAGAAGATGTCTTCAATCGGCATGAGGAACGGTTTGCTGACCTCGCGCTCTGGCTGGTCGAAGTAGGTGTCCATCGTATCGACAAGACTCTTGACCTTCTGTGCCCATTCGTCGGTGGCTGCCTTTGACTCAAGCGCCTTGAGACCCGAGCCGCGGATAATCGGAGTATTTGCGCCATCGTAACCTTGCTTCGTAAGAAGCTCACGAATTTCCTCTTCGACAAGGTCGATAAGGTCAGCTTCAGCTACCATGTCTACCTTGTTGAGGAAGATAATAAGTTTCTTGAGACCGACTTGTTTCGCAAGAAGTATGTGCTCACGAGTCTGTGGCATAACGCCGTCAGTCGCAGCAACCACGAGGACTGCTCCGTCCATTTGAGCGGCACCGGTGATCATGTTCTTGATGTAGTCAGCGTGTCCTGGCGCATCAATGTGCGCATAGTGACGCTTCGGTGACTCGTACTCAGAGTGGTGGAGCGCAATAGTAATACCGCGTGCCTTCTCTTCTGGAGCACTGTCAATTTTATCAACACCCTCAACGCGGGCGCTGTAACCCTCTCCCGTCAACATTGAGAGGACGTGCAGGATACCTGCGGTGAGAGTTGTCTTTCCATGGTCCACGTGACCGATGGTGCCGACGTTCAAGTGCGGCTTGCTGCGATTAAATTCTGCCATACGGATAAATTAATTAATAAGAAGTTAAAACTTCTTGCTGACTTCGCTCGCTCGGAAAAGAAATGTGGACATTTCTTTTCACTCACTCGCTTGTCAGTAAGTCACGAATTAATCCGACGTGAGTCGGAACAAACTCTATAGCTTGCCGACTCACAAAAGCAGACAAGCGAAAGAGCGACGCCAAGATGCGTTAAAAGCACTATACGAGAAGCCTCAAGGGAATGCAAGACAGCCTATGGACAAAAAAGAAATAAATTATTTACGCGACGCAATAATATCTGCTGCGACATTATTTGGAACAGTGTCGTAATGATCGAATTCCATTGTCATGCTTCCACGACCCTCGGTCATCGAGCGAAGAGTAGTAGTGTAGCCGAACATTTCGGAGAGCGGCACTTTGGCATTCACCACTTTATTCATGCCGCGCTCCTCCATACCTTCGATCTGTGCGCGCTTGCCCGAGAGGTTTCCGGTAATATCACCCATGAATTTATCCGGAACGATAACCTCGACTCGCATAATCGGCTCAAGAATGACTGGCTTTGCTTTCTGTGCAGCTTCCTTGAATGCCATGGAAGCAGCAATTTTGAAGGCAATTTCTGAAGAGTCCACATCATGGAACGAGCCGTCGTAGAGATCGATAGAGACGTCCACCATCGGGAATCCGGCAAGGTGGCCGCGGGACATGGATTCGCGCATTCCCTTCTCCACAGCAGGAATATATTCCTGAGGAATAGCTCCTCCCTTGATGTTGTTGACGAATTCGAAATGATCCTCGCGCGTGATGTTCTTTGAAATCTTCGCACCTTCCTCAATCGGCTCCATCTTCTTCATCTTGATCTTCACGTGGCCGTACTGACCGCGACCGCCAGTCTGCTTAATGTACTTCCCTTCCGCTTCAGCTGATCCAAGTATCGTCTCGCGATATGCTACTTGTGGCTTTCCTACGTCTGCAACGACGTTGAATTCACGCTTCATGCGGTCGACGAGAATTTCAAGGTGAAGTTCACCCATACCGGAAATGATAGTTTCGCCTGTCTCTTCGTCGGTCTTAATGCGGAATGTCGGATCTTCGTCCGCGAGTTTACGGAGCGCAACACCCATTTTCTCTTGGTCAGCCTTCGTCTTCGGCTCGATACGGAGCGACACCACCGGCTCAGGGAACTTGATCTCTTCAAGCACGATAGGGCTCGCTTCATCGCAGAGAGTATGCGATGTCTTTGTATCTTTAAGGCCTACAGCTGCAGCAATTTCACCAGTGAATACTTTCTCTACTTCTTCGCGCTTATTTGCTTGCAAGCGCACAATACGACCTACGCGCTCCTTGGAACCTGTTGTCGAATTATATATATACGAACCTGCAGAAAGTGTTCCTGCATAGACACGGAAGAAGGTCAGGGCACCGACGAATGGATCGGTCTGGAGCTTGAAGGCGAGCGCACAGAAAGGTTCGTCGTCAGACGCATGGCGCTCTATTGGTTCACCAGTCTTAGGATTTTTGCCGGTTGTTGGAGGAAGGTCGAGCGGTGAAGGCAAATAATCCACGACCGCATCAAGTACGAGTTGCACACCCTTGTTCTTAAGGGCACTTCCGCAATAGACCGGGAAGATTTCGTTTCCTATAACGGCCTTGCGCAGAATTTTCTTCAGTTCTTCGAGACTTGGTTCCTTGCCTTCAAGGTAGGCACCCATGGCTGCATCATCCTGCTCGACGATGCGTTCAATCAAAGCAGCCCGATATTTCTTTGCATCTTCGAGAAGTGCCGCTGGAATCTCACTCTCGACAACTTCCTGACCCATATTCCCTGAGAAGGAGTACGCCTTCATCGTAAGGAGGTCGACCATACCTTCATGTGCCGATTCTTCCCCGATAGGAATCTGCATGCGAATAGCTTTTGAGGAGAGGCGGTCGAGAATGGATGCATAGGAACGTTCAAACGATGCTCCCGTGCGATCGAGCTTGTTTATGAAACAGACACGTGGCACTTGTGCTTCATCAGCGTAACGCCAGTTGGTCTCAGACTGCGGTTCAACACCTGAGACACCGTCAAAGACAACAACCGCACCGTCCAAGACACGCATAGAACGCTTCACTTCGGCAGTGAAATCAATATGTCCAGGAGTATCGATGACGTTGAAACGGTATTTCTTCGTCGGATCAACCTTATCCTTCTCATTCGTCTTCGCCCAGAAACAAGTAATGGCGGCAGCCGTGATGGTAATACCCCGTTCACGTTCTTGCTCCATCCAATCGGTTGTCGTCTCACCTTCATGCACTTCACCTATCTTGTGCTGAGAGCCTGTGTAGAAAAGCACACGCTCGGAAGTCGTCGTCTTCCCTGCGTCGATGTGCGCGATGATGCCGAAATTACGAACTTTCTCGAGTGGATAATCGCGATTCATAGGGTAAATAAAAAATAAAGCGCCGAGGCGTTAGAGTGAAGAATAGCCGAAAGCGCAAGAAAAGCAAAGGGGTGGATGAAATTTCATCCACCCCTTGGAACGCATATCATGCCTTCATATTTCTTAAAGAGCATAATTCAAAACGAACCTTGAGTCCTGACAATGCTCTTATGAGAGACTCTTTTACAGGATTGGGTAACGATTCAGGGGAGATGACTGTGGCATCACATGCACACCCCATCTCACCCGTCACTTTGATAACTGCCAGGACCCATGATCCCATTATGGTTTCCGTCCATATTTCAGCGCGTGCTTTATCGGAGAAAAACCGAACATGCGCACCCTCATAGCCGTACTGACCCATCGAGTTCGCAAAGCCTTTCAACTTACTACGAAAACGCAACACGTAGTAGGGACTTTTTGAATCCTCATACCTTTCATTTTCGCGCTTTTCCCATTCACAACAAGCAGAAAACGGAGATGAGCCAACGCCAAATAGAGCTTTGAGACGTTCCCACCAGTTATCAACACATGTATTCCAACCTTCCGGTGGAAGATCGGATGGATCTAGAGGATTGAGTGGGAAAACCGGATGTTTGAAACGAAAACCAAACTTCATATCGAACCTCTTGTATGTCTCTTTCCCTCACGTTTTTGCCATTCACAGCAATCTACAAACAAGCCTGACCCAAAACCAAATAGGGCCCTGCGAAAATCCTGAGTATCAATGTCCGTTGCCCAACCTTCTGGTGGAGGATCGGATGAATCTAAAGGATTATATGGATCAACTGGCAACGTGAAAGCAAATCCGCGCATAGTGAGACCTCCTTTTTATATATGAACTTCCAACATGGACAGTACCAGAGATGCAACAAAAACAAAAACGCCCCGTACGGGGCGTTTTTTATTCTATAAAAACTACTACCAAGCGAGTGAGGGGAGAATGAAATTCCTATTTGATTCTCCCGAACGAGCGCAGGGAGCAAGCTCGGCTCTGCGAGCTTACCAAGCGAAGTGAGCGAAGGCCTTGTTGGCATCGGCCATACGGTGCATCTCGTCCTTCTTCTTGATCGCATCGCCTTCATTTTTTGCAGCCAGAAGGAACTCGGCAGCAAGCTTCTCCGCCATCGGCTTACCTTTCTTTGCACGAGCGGCATTGATGAGCCAACGGAACGAAAGTGCAAGACGACGGCTCTGTGGGACTTCGCGAGGAACTTGATAGTTTGCACCCCCGACACGGCGAGAGCGGACTTCCATCAAAGGCGAGACATTGCGGAGCGCCGCTTCAAAAGTTTCAAGCGGATTTTCACCACCCTTCTCTATCGTAGCGAGTGCATCATAGACAACGGCACGAGCAGTATCCTTCTTGCCGTCCCACATGACAGCGTTGATAAAACGAGTGAGTGTTTCCGACCCGTACTTAAGGTCGGCACGCCAGACACGCTTCTTTTTGAGAGGTCGGCGCATACTTATTTAGCGGATGGACGCTTAGCGCCGTATCGGGAACGAGAACGACGACGTTTCTCAAGACCGCTCGTATCGAGCTTGCCGCGCACGATAGTGTACTGAACGCCGATGTCCTTCACGCGACCTCCACGAAGTAGCACGACCGAGTGTTCCTGAAGATTATGGCCCTCGCCCGGAATGTAGGCGGATACTTCCATGCCATTGGTCAGACGGACACGGGCGATCTTACGAATAGCGGAGTTCGGTTTCCTCGGAGTCTTTGTCGTCACCTTTGTGCACACACCACGCTTGAATGGCGATGCGTAGTAGGTCGGACGATTCTTGAGTGCATTAAAACCACGTGCAAGAGCCGGCACGGTCGTCTTGCGTGTCCGGTCTTTACGACCTCTCTTGGAGAGTTGATTGATGGTGGCCATGTGAGATAAAAGAAGACCCGAGGTGGGTCAAGAGCAATATAAAGGAATCCTGAGAGAAACGCAACTCTCCTGCCCATACTTCCCTACTGGAATCGGGCAGAATGCACGTCCGCTTTGCGAAAGGAATGGCGAGACGCCCTGTTTTACTTCTCATCGATTGGTTCGCGGTAAGGATCGATGGAGTATGACTTCGCCGGCTCTACCGGAGATTTGGGAGCGGCAGACGCGGGGACAGTAGGAGAAATCGGTTGTGGCTGAAGCGGCGGGACGATGGCTTTTATTGTAGGAGTGGCGGGTGTAGCTTGGATTGGGGGAATGATGCGATTCATTCCTTCGGGGTGCCGTGTAGCAAAAGATTCGGGGACAGATTGCATTTTAGGAGCAGTAGGCAAGGTACCCACAGAAGGAGAAATGCGGACTGGTTGAGATTCCGGGATGAGAGGCTTAACTTTTGAAACGACAGGGATTGTATTCGATGACGGAGTTACGGGCATCGGAACTTTATTAAAAGCTATATGCGGCTCTTCGTGATCCGCAAGCCGCTTGCTGCTATCGAACTGTTTTGGAGGTGTCATCATGAAAGATCGTCCGGGCGGAATATTGGAAGCAGATGTTTTACTCGGCAGCTTACTTGGCGATGAAACTATCAAGTTGATGCCTCCGGAAGACTGAGGCGGTCGAACGATGTTTTTCTGCGGGACACTGATAGGAACATTCGACGGAATGTCACGCTTTGGGATGCTTGAGAAACTAGCGGCAGGAGTAGCGAGAGGAAATTTATTTATTGGAGGAGAATATGTGGGAGACTGCAGCGGCGGCGCGTAATTTTTTTCACGAGTAGGTATAGCTGCTGGCGTGACAGCCGCCGGCCTTGCCGGCGGCGCAGCATTCATTCCCCCGCTCCTCATCTGCTCTCGTAGCGGCACAAAAATCTGCGTATTTATATCCTGGGCAATATTTTCTATTGTTTTTTTATCGAGTTTTGCTTCTTCAGCGAGCGCTTGAGTAAATTCAGTAGGATTCTCAATACCCATCAAAAGCAGCATCATTTCTCTCTCAAGAATTCCCCCTTGATCAATACGGAGATTGTATTTAGTTATCAGACTTTTCGCGACCTCTGTATACTTCCCCTGCGAAAGATAGTTACGTATGATTGGAGGCAAAGTTCGCATCACTTCTTTGATGCTTTCCTCGAGGGTTAAACTTGATTGGTCTTGATTCATAGCGGTATCGATTAGTGTGGTTTCTCTTCGGGTTTATCCTTTTTTTCAGGTTTATTTTCTTTTCCTGGCTCCTCTGGTTCTTCAGCTTTAACAAGATCTTTAACTTTTTTCCATTTATCTTCCTTCTTCAAAGCATCCTTGATAATTTTATTTGCCGCAAGCGACCCGCCAGGACCGAACACAAAAGAACTTAGTAAGGATCCTTTCACATTTTCTGCATAGGCTACCTGAAACGCTTTCTTTTCTTTGGAAATATTTCCGGTCACTTTTTTCTCATTTTCCTCCGCCTCTTTAAGCGGCTTGTTTATCGTCTCAAGAGTATCTTTAATCGTCTTAAGTTCTTGACGCGCAGCGGTGAGTTTCTGTTTGGTCTCCTCATCTCTCCGAACTCGTTCCGGACCAACAATAGTGGAGCTTGAATTTTGTTTTTCTTCTTTTTCAAGATCCTCTACTGTCTTTATTTGTTTTTTTATTTTCTCTTCAATATCTTCACCTCCCCTTGATTTGAATTTTGCTTTTTCGTCTGAAACAACTTTTTCTGCTTCTGAACGTATCTTCATCACTCCCGCGACCTCTTTTGCTTTGCGAGTATCGATATCTTCACCGACAGACTTTATGTATGCTTGGTGCGCCTTGACTGATTTGTCCTGCTGGCCTCGATAACCTCCTTCCTGCGCGGCTCCAGGATTTATTTTTCCGTCCGAAAGATTCTGAATTACCCCGGTGCTCCGTACATCATAATTGGCCTTCGCACCGTACGTAAGAGTTCCACTCACAGCACGGCCAATTACCGGAACTCGCGCAAGTTTACTCGAACTAAATCGTCTCGATGCTGCGTTAAATCCTAACCCGGCCGTAGAACGCATACCGGCAGCCGCGAGACCAAATGAGAGCTTGCCGGCGGTTTTCATCGCCCAATCGCCGCCGATGGCACCCAATTTCTTCGAGAAATACGTGACGGCAAGAAGAAGTCCCATCGCGACGGAGAAGGAGAGGAGCATACTCGCAAGTCCAGGCAAATTAAAACCTCCGCTTGTCTGAATAAACCCTAGATAATCAGGCTTGGGGCCGAACCGCAGGAAGCTTGGATCGGTAATAATCGCAAGAGCTATATAGAGCAAAAGGAGTAAAATCGGCGCAGTAATAGTCTGTTTAATAAGCGTATCCCACCACATCTGCGACGTAGAAGCGAGTTGCGGCACTGCCCATCCTGCAAAACCTATGGGCGAGAGAAGAATGAGGAAGATGAGCACAATAAAACGCACGATGAGTATAAACGCGAGCGAGAACATCACGAAGGCAGCAACGATAAAGAGCAAGATGCCTAGCATGCCGATGAACATAATATTGTCGCCCTGAAATACCGGTATGGTGTTATTACGAGCCGCTCCATATAAATTAGCCAATCCAAGATTGGACATGATTTTTTGCGAGATAACTTCATTTGAAATGGAAGACCCTGCTGACCCGGCCTGTGTCAATACATCCCCGCCTGACACAGAAAGTGTTGATCCCGGCATCTGACCACCGTTTATCTGCTTATAAAACTGTGTGGCGAAGAGATTGCCCGCGTCAATAATCGCCGAAGTCGCGAAAAGTGAAAAATTCATAAATACGGCGGCGATAATCAACATCGGAATCATCTTTTTTCCACCACCATACCAATCCACGTTTAATATGGTGGTTATGCCGATAGCGAGAAAGCCGAATATGAGCAAAATGTTTCCGATGTCACGCAAGATGCGCCAAGCGACGCCAACCGCCTGAAGTTCTTTCACATACTCCCCCATTTTAACGACGGTGTAGAACACTGCGTAATCGAGCGTTACCATCGCAATGCCCAAGAGCCAGGCAAAAATGCTCATGATCTTTTGCATGACGGTACCAATTACATTATCTGCGGAAGCGCCAAAACTAAGTGGTATTTCTTCAGAAACATCATTTGTGGGTGCTTGTTCGATAGCTGGAGGAGACGTCTGTGCATACGCGGCGGGCACTAAAGCGCCCGCCGCGCTTATGATAAGAGCGAGAGAGATGCCCGAAATGGTTAAGAATCGTCGCATATTTAAGGGCCGAAACTGCTAGATGTAGCCACAGGGGCAGTGCAGACCGATCGAAGCGCAACTGCATTTGCACTGATGAGATTCAGTCGGTCAATAAGGAAACTTCCTGAGACTGCAAGAGAGCCGGGCGGATTTGCCGCCGCAGTCGTTTCAAAGGATGTCACCGAATCCTGTTGTGCTGTTGCAAGATCAGTAAGTGTTGGCGGCATGGTCCGAAGCGTCTCCAAGTCGGCAGCATACTCGGCGGCAGCTGCGTCAGTGTCCGAGTATCCGCCTTGTATCTTCTGTACCAATGCGCGAGCAGCGGTAATGGCCGTGGAGGCTGAGTCTATTTTCGAGATGGTCGGAGCTATGTGTGTTGTGAGTGCGTTCTGTGCAGCATTTATTTGAGCGGTACTGATGCTCATAAAATCTGTGAGAGTTATTTGATTCGTGGAATTTGTTGATGGTGCACCACCAATCGCCAATGTGCTTGAGGCGATTAGTTGCTGAGCGACACAGTACTGTATAAGGGATGCAACACTCGTTGATGCAGTGTTCGCAGGGCCCCGGATAATCTGTATAGCTGACTCATACTGTGCTACGCGATCCAACATATTAGAACCGGAGAACGGAAGTGCCGCAGCACCTGATAACACCGTCGAGTTTGTAGAGCCTAAGTTACCTGATGAATTTGCATACGCCTGAAGGCCAGACCTATTTTGTCCCGGGGTAGGAGTGTCAACCCCGAGGAGGCCGCCGGAACCGGGACCGCCAAGGATTTGTGATGCAAATTGCACTGTTTTCAAGACTTCTGCCATGTTGGATAAAATTTGATTGATTTGCGGGCCAACATTTCCCATACGGACGACATTGTCCTGTTGGCCGCCAAGCGCCTTATTGAGGCCCGCCACAATAACTGAACCCGGTGTCTTGATTGTGCCCGTCGTACCGTCAGCATTCGTACAGGGATCTCCAGGAGTAACTCCGAGAGAAGTGTTGCCGGCGTTTGCCGCTCTGGCGCGATTAAAAGCATCGGATTTTGCGGCAGCAGAAGCAGCCAGAGCGAGCTCAACTGCCCCAGACTCGTTACCAGCAGCAACGGCAGCATTGTAGGCCTGATCATAGGCATCATTGGCTGCCTGATCGATGGCAGCGGCATGTGCGCCAGAAACGGCGCCCGTCGACATTGAGCCAAGGAAGCCGTCACTGCTGCCACACCACGATACGAAACCGTCGCCGTGTGCAAGGTCTTTGAGACGCGCACCTGTAGCGCCGCCCACGCCTGGACCAATGAGTGCCGCGAGCTGGTTCTGCGTTGCCGGGTAAACCATGTATGGATTATTTTGAACTTGGGTCGTAAGAGCAAACCACGCTCCAACGCCCCCAAGTCTCCAATTACCATTAAGGTAGCCGGTGATGTTCGGTGATGTTCTCCGGAGTGTATCCATATTTTGAGCCCAGAACCCGGCAAGACTTGTTTTATTTAAGTATTCCTTACTCAATTGAGATATGATCGCCGTATTCCATGGCGATCGTGAACTGCGTACATATTGGTCAAAAAACGCGAGCGTGTGCGTATCTGACACTGTCTGTAAAGATGTTTGTATGTCCGCCACAAACTGCGGAATACCCGTGCCATTGGCCTTGCCAATCACGAAGGCTATAGTACCCGCGGTCATCATCTTTAGCAGATTCCCTGATAGGACGAAAGCGAGCGGCTGAAGAACATACGCGTTGATCTGAAGCGCGATGAGTGCAGCATCGGAGGTGACAGCCGCAATAGAACTAATAGACTCCTTAACGACACTTATGGTATTTGCAACGAGGTTGCTAGGGTCTAAAACAGTAGAGAAGAATGCGTGCGCAGGTTTTGGCGCAACGAAAAATGCCGAGGGCATAATGAGCACAACGGTAAGGAGTATCGTAAGGGCCTTACTAAAAAGACGCGATTTCATGGCTTCTTCGTGACCTGCTGACTTGCAGCAATGTCCAGTATCAAATTCACGAAAGAAGCACCCGGGGAACCAGAAGGAAGAGAAATGCCAGCGGTCTTATATATCTCGCCGATATGTATAAATGCATTACCGAGATTAAGCACTGCCTGCGGGTACTGCTTTAACGCAAGAATTGTTACCAGAGGATCATCATTCACCTTAGCGAAGTCGGAGGCAATTTGGCTCATACGCATCATCGCATTAACAAGTGCGAGATTCTCCCCAGCAATCTCTGTAGGTACGCGAAGTACAGAAAGCCCAATCGCCGAGTCTCTATATACTTTCGAAATTGAGGCGACATGCGAAAGTGCTGCCGTATCATTATTTTCAACTGCTCGTTTTAGATAATGTATCTCGCTTGTTGTTGCAGTACTCATATTTTTCATGAGCACTGCTTCTGCCTTTATGGCAAATTCTTTAAGCGCCTCTGGACCTGACCCTGCAACTACGAGATCTTTTGCTGATTTGAAATCGGGTGCGACATCCATAAATGCTGAAATCGAACTCAATGCCTCGTCGGCAACACTCTGCATTTCGCTTTCAGAGAGATCTGCTCCGCCGTTCGCCTTTTTCGCTTTGACGAAGAGCGCAAAGAAAGTCTTTGCGAAGGTGTCAGTGAGCGTCCCTTCTTTTGGCGCGGGAGGGAGACCGTCTGAATCGAGAGAAGATGGAGAGGTGTCTGTTGTAGGAATGTCAGCAACCGAAAGCGGCACAATGAGCCCCCGAGAAACCGCCTCGCCATCGGTCATACCGAGATTTGAAGTGTCGATGACGCGTGGATCAGTGCCGTATAACGCCTCTTCCCAATCAGAAAGGCCGTCTCCGTCTGAATCCTTCGTTGCAATGGCTTGGAGAAGCGCCGACTCGGTGGACGCACTGACTGTCGAAGGCGATTCAATACCGCGCACGATGACATATACACTAGCAAGAAGCGCTACCGAGAAGAGTGTTGCAGCGAGCGTACGCCAATTTTCAATAATTCTTTCCTTCATAGCGTCATCCCAAAGTATAGCAGTCCTAGCTGGAAAAGAAGTGACTATATCCTCAAATAAGTGTACATCCGAACTATCTCAAGGTTTTTTGTGAAGGTCAGACCTTCACAAACTACTCAAAGCTAACCATGTTGAAAGAGGGAGATCTTCGGCACGTGCTTTAAAAGGGATACTTCCATCAGAGAGACCTGCATCAATTAGATTATTTTGTACAAATTTGCGCTTATGGGCAAAACCCGCGTGAATAAGAGCAAAGAATCGCTGCTCTTCTTCTCGCGTGGAGAAGTTTTTACGGGAAATATTACGAATAGTGAGCACGGCAGAATCTACCTGTGGTGCAGGCACGAAGGCACCGCGCGGCACTGAGAATTCAAGCTTTGGCGTACCGTATGCTTTTACTGAGAGCGACAGAATACTCTCTTTTTTAGAGCGCGCGATGCGTTCTGCGACTTCCTTTTGCACAAGAAGAGTCATTATGCTTGGCTGATTTTCCGATTCGAGAAACATTCTAAATATTTCGCCTGTCAGGTAGTACGGAATATTCGCAACGAGAGCATAGCCTTTGGGGAGTGTGGCGATATCGAAAGTACGGATGTCGCCATGAATGAGTTCTAGTCTCTGTTCCGAAACATCCTTCGCGAAATCAGTTTGTAACTTTAGGAAAAGTTCGTAATCTGCTTCAAGAGAGATCACCTTCCCTACTCGCTTCAAGAGTTCCCTGGTAAGCATGCCCGTACCCGGACCAATTTCAAACGCGACAGCATCCGAAGCAAGCTCAGACACAAGGACTATGCGTTCCGCGATACGCGCATGCATCAGAAAATTTTGCCCTAACGATTTTTTCGCTTTAAAAAAAGATGTCATGGTCTTCAGTCTCATCAAGAAGTACAAGCGAGTTATCGATATCTGCGAGAAACGAGGAGGGTTCCGCTGCGGTATCGGTGCCATAAATCTTGCGAACTCGCGCGAGTGTCAGGAAAAGACGATCCTTTGCGCGTGTCATCGCAACATAAAAGAGTCGTCGCTCCTCTTCTTCGTCTCGATCTTTCTCTCCACCCATACCTTGATGAGGGAATAATCCCTCCTCCATACCACTCACGAACACCGTACCGAACTCAAGACCCTTCGCAGCATGGACCGTCATGAGCGTAACGCCCGTCTTCTCCCCTTGATCCAACTCATCCTGATCGCTCGCGAGCGCAGACTCAGCAAGAAATGCTGCAATACCTTCTTTACCAACATTCTCATCGTGCCGTGCGGCTACGGAAGCAATCTCCTCGACGTTCTCGAAGCGCTCGCGGTCTTCTGCACTACCCTCTTCAAAAAGAGCTCGTCGCATACCGCTCTTCTCAATGACAAGCCGTACGAAAGCAGAAGGAGTCAGCGCGGACGCCGCTTGTGAAAGTTCGGCAATGATGAGCTCAAACTGTTCAACTTTTGCAAGCTCACCTGCGCGCAAAAGTGATCGCTGTCCCGCCGCCAGTTTGCCGAGAGTCACTTTGCCAATACCGCGCGGCGGCGAAGCCGCCGCGCGCAGCTTATCGACCTCGCGAGTAGGCTCCATCGCAAGACGTATCCACGCGAGTGCGTCCTTCACCTCCTTGCGCGCGAAGAAATGCGTCCCCAACAATTTATACGGCACGCCTGCACGCAAAAGCCCTTCTTCAAGCGCTCGCGACTGAAAATTTGTACGGAAAAGTATAGCGATATCTTCGGGCTTCGTTCCTTTTTTCATCAACTCCCGTATCTTGAGAGCAATCCACCGCGCCTCATCCTCGGCGCTCCTCGCCATATGGACGACGATAGACTCACCCGCCGCCTGTTCAGTCGTCGAGTATTTTTCCTTGCGATTTTTGTTCTTTTCGATAACAGCATTCGCCGCATCCACCAAATTCTTCGTCGAACGATAGTTTCGCTCAAGAATAATCGTCTGAGACTCTGGATATTTCTTATCGAACTCGAGTAGATTTTCAATTGTCGCACCACGCCAGGTATAAATAGTCTGATCAATATCACCAACGACAAAAAGATTCCGGTGTTTCTCTGCAAGTATATTTGTAAGCCTGCCTTGGAGCGCGTTCGTATCCTGGTACTCATCAATGTGTAGATACTGCCAACGATCCTGTGCGAGTGCTCGGACGTCGGCGTGTTCTTGAAGCATACGCACCGGAAGCGCAATAAGATCATCAAAGTCGAGTGACTTTTCAGCAGCAAGTGTTTTCTCATACCGTAACCACACTTCTGCCGTGATGCGCGCACCGAAACCGCTGCGTGCATTCTTCTCATAGAACTCGTTTGCACGCATTCCCTCCCCTTTCGCGCGAGAGATGCGGCCCAAAACGGCTCGTGGCGAGAGCTCTTTCGTATCTACATCAAGCGCCTTCAGTGCTGCGGCGATAGCTTTTTCAGAATCGTCACGGTCGTAGACACTGAAGAAGCGCGGAACGCCAATAACTTTGCCATACTTTTCGAGCAATTCTCGACCGAGACCGTGAAAGGTGGCCACGAACGGAGACTCCGATAAATTTTCTTCGCCGAGCATTGTGCGAACCCGCGCACGCATTTCACGAGCGGATTTATTGGTGAAAGTAACCGCAAGAATTTGATTCGCAGGAATACCTTCACGAATAAGATGGTAGATACGCGTCGTAAGAACGCGCGTTTTACCACTTCCCGCACCTGCAAGAACTGAAATAGGTCCGTCCTTCGCAAGCACTGCAAGCTTCTGCGCATCATTTAATCCTTCAAGGTAATTCACCCTTCGAATATAACGCACAAATGGCTTTCCACAGCTATCGGATTAAGCCGTTGACTACCGGCTCCACTCGGCTATACTCTTTGTATCGACTGATACGGATGTATTCAAGAAATGGCTTATGTACTTGGTATATAGGCCATTTTTGTATGAGCAGACCCACCGCGTTCCCCCTGTTTACCTATTGAATTAAATAAAAAACTTCTCGCCTCGATGCCGCAAGACACGAGACCTGATATATACGGAATTCTCAGACACTGCGCGCTACTTATCGCAGGGTTCGTGACTATTATTTTTGCTATTGTCTCTCTGCCAAACCGCGCGGACGCGTTTTGGTCATTTTTTACAAATGCAGATGCGGCGGTCAATACTCCCCTTCCCGATTCAAAAACTCCCGTACTCGTCGCCGCTACTAACTTTGACCCGAACCCAAACAAAGGTCTTGGTGAGTACCAGATAAACAACGGCAACGCCCTCATCGCCCATGGAGGCCCCGCCGGCAGTACGGGAACCACCATCGCAAACATCCCGCCACCTGACCGCATTTCGGTCTATGTGGTGCGTCCGGGCGATACGCTCTCAGAGATCGCAAACATGTTCGGAGTTTCAATAAATACCATCATCTGGGCAAATGACCTCAAAAACTCTCGAGATGTACATCCAGGCGATACGCTCGTTATTCTGCCCGTCTCGGGCGTTGAGCGCACAATAGTTAAGGGAGACACACTTAAGTCACTCGCAAAGAAATATGGCGCCCATGCGGAAGATATTGCGCAATACAACGGCCTCGATCTGACGGAAGCACTTGTCGTCGGCACGACCATTATTATCCCCGGCGGAGAGATAGCCGTACCGGTGCCGACTACACACGCACCCTCTACTCATCGCGAACCCTATCTTGGCAGTAGCGGCTCCACACAATCGGGTTACTACAGCAACCCGGTACCAGGCGGCATCATCACACAGAGCCTACATGGATGGAATGGCATTGACATCGGCGGCGTGCGCGGTACACCTGTTCGGGCAGCAGCAAATGGTACGGTCATTGTGGCGCGAGGCAGCGGATGGAACGGCGGCTACGGTGTCTACGTCGTTATCATGCATGACAATGGCAGTCAGACACTCTATTCGCACATGGGGAGCATCGTCGTCTCTCCTGGTCAGCAGGTCTCGTCCGGCCAGATTATCGGCTATGTCGGATCGACTGGTCTATCGACCGGTCCACATCTCCACTTCGAGGTTCGCGGTGCAGTAAACCCTTTCCGTAATTGCCCAGTCGGTCGCGTCTGTGCTCCGCAATAGAAAATCGCCAGCTCCTCCGAAGCTGGCGATTGCGTTAATGGTGAAATTCCGTTACTTAAATTTGATTGGGCCTGAACCCATTTGATTGTCATACTGCCTTTGATACAGGTTCCAGAATGCTTTTGCTTCTTCTGGGGATATGACGTGATCACGATCCGGATCAGCCTTGACGTACATCTGATAGATCGAATCTTCAATTTCCTTAGGACTCTTACCTTTTTGAGTCTCTTCCTGGACCGCTTCGACTTTTTCCATGATAGATGCGGCTTCCCCACGCAATACGAACTGAAAGATTCCATTGCGGAAATCCCTTGCCACTTCAGGTGCGGGGGGAGCGACGGCAGACTTTACCTCCGGCGCCACACATCCAGTCACGAACATACCGAGTGCCACTAAAGCAAAACCTAAAACACGATTCTTCATAACTACCTCCTGACTAAGGGTAAATGATGTATTGATAGGAACTTACTAATATACAGTATACCAAAAATTGACTTAAAAGTCAACCGACTGTTATTTTGTCATTCAAATCCGAACAAACCGCGAGGACGGTACTGCAAAGCTTCGTGCACGTATGCCGGAGTGACGGAATCGGCGCCGGCAAGATCGGCGATAGTGCGCGCTACACGCATAGTGCGATGGTAACTCCTCGGTGAGAGATGGAGGCGCGTAGCGGCGCTTGTCAATGCTTCCTTCGCAGCAGCGGTGAAGCCACTTTTCTCATCGAGTTCTCGACTCGTGAGTGCTGCATTCGTTGCGCCATTTTTCCCGGTTCGCTTCTCAGCGCGCGACCGAGCAGAGATGACGCGCCCGCGCACTTTTTCAGATGATTCGCCCTGTGAAAGTTTCGAGAGAGTATCGTGCGGAACAAGCGGCACTTCAATCCAGAGATCGAGACGGTCGACAATAGGTCGCGAAATGCGTCGCGCTTGCTTCGCTGCAGCGCGTATCGCCACGCGCGAATCATCAGAAAGTGTGTTTGCCGGATTCATCGCCGCGACGATCATGCAGTCAGCAGGAAATGTGACGCTTGCCCGCGCGCGAGAAACGGTAACAATACGATCCTCAAGCGGCTGTCGTAGAGCCTCAAGCGCCCGCGACTCAAACTCAGGGAATTCATCCAGGAACAGAACTCCTCTATGCGCCAAAGTCACTTCGCCCGCTTTAGGGAAAGCTCCGCCGCCCACGATCGCCACATGAGAAACTGAATGGTGCGGAGCCCGAAACGGCGGCCAATACACTGCCTCCCCTTCCTTAAGAAGACCGGCGGTCGAATGTATTGCGGTTACTTCAAGCACATCGTCATTTGTGAGCGGAGGAAGGATACCTGCAAGCGCACGAGCGAGCATGGTTTTCCCGGTACCGGGCGGGCCATAAAAAACGATATTATGTCGGCCGGCAGCAGCAATCTCAAGCGCCCGCTTGGCGCTCTCCTGACCTTTTACATCTGCAAGATCGAGCGCGGGTGGCAGTACGAGCGCTTTTTTATCACGGACAAGACGAGGAAGCAGTTTCTCTCCCTTCAAATGCTGCAAAAGATCTTTGAGCGACTTCGGTGCGTAAATAGCGAGTCCTTCAGCAAGCAGCGCTTCGCGAGAATTTTCTGGTGGTACGAAAATAGTCTTGATACCCGCACGCTTCGCTGCGAGTACTTGTGCCAAAACACCGCGCACATTACGCACTGTCCCATCGAGAGCGAGTTCCCCGATGAAAAGCATGTCTTCATTACAGGACGGAAGGTCACCAACGGCAGTAAGATATGCTAGTGCAAGCGCGAGATCGTAGTGTGAACCTTCCTTTTTTAAATCTGCAGGGGAAAGAGAGAGGACGATGCGTTTGTTCTGCTGCTTGGGAGACTTGTAACCAGAGTGACGTATCGCGGCACTAACCCTGTCGCGAGCCTCATCGACTGCCTTATCAGCAAGACCGACCACAGAGAATGCATGCAGTCCGCGCGTGAGATCGGCTTCGACTATGACCATTTCCGCACCCGAGCCAACAGGCTGTGCCGCAAGTGTTTTCGCGTACCCGTACTTAGGTGGCGACACGGGCATTTTTGTTTTTACAGATGCTTGATGCACGTTGTTGCGGCAGGGTCGGCTCCGAGACGGGCTTCTTCTATCGCATCGCTGCACACTTTGCATTTTCCGTAGGTTTTTTTATTTATTCTTGAAAGCGCGGCAAGGACAGTGTCGTACCTAGCTTCCAGATCCGCAAGAATAGCCGTGTTGCCCTCACGACTCATAATGACATCAGCCTGATCGGCAAGGTCCGCTTCAGTACCCGTCTCCGACGGAACTGGCTCCCAGTCGCCGAGAACTCTCGGATTCTTCCGCCCGACACTCCCCATCTCAACTTCCAACTTCGCCTTCTCTATTTCGAGTTTTTTCTTATATTGTTCAGTTTTCATTGGGGAATGATACCAGATTATTGAGCTCGCGAAGTTGCGAGTCGCTGGAGTATCTCACTAAATGCCGCTGGGTCGCGAGCGATAACAAGCGTTGTCTGATTCCAATAGCCATAAACGAGGACACTCTGTCCCTCCACATCACGGTGTATACGTACGTCATGATTTGCAACGATATCGTCAAGAAACACGATCTGTGCTCCCAAAGCATTCGAAGTGCTTGTCGCCTTCCCCGCGACATTCGTCTTCTTCGTAGTAACAGCGGTTGATGTCGCCGATAAAACAGGAGGAGTGGGTTTTATGTAGGGCGGAAAGAGCTGCGCAAGCTCGCCTAGCATCGATGGCTCCCACTGCAGCATGCCTGAAAAAGTTTCGCTATAAGAATCCACGGAAAGAACGAAAAATGGACTTTGTCTACCATCAATATTCACCACACCTGCCATACTGCCCGCAGCGTTCACATTGCGCAACAGAATATCAGGCGCCGACAGACGCAGCGCGGAAAAAACACTATCGGAATTAGTGGTTGCTGTTTCAAAATAGAGGAGTCGAACGGCACCGACCGCAATCATTCGAGCGACCGATTGCTCAATTGCCTGAGAGAGGTCAAGACCCGCGCCCGTTAGCTGCTCACGCTCGTCGACGAATATCGGGGCCGATACCACTGGGGCAAAAATGACCCGTGTCTTGTCCAAATAGTTCGTATAGGCAATGTATACGCCAATTCCGCTTACTATAAGTAACAAGCTGCCTGCGATACCAAAGATAAGACCGTGCTGTGAAGATTTTTGTGGCGGTGCTTGAGGAGCGTCGGTTGCCGAGTCTTGTTCGGCAGCAAGCACGGTTGCCGCTGAAGAATGCGTGTCCTGCATCCGCTGTGAAAAATCTCCCTCGTATGTCTTCAGGGGCGTTACTGGCGGAGGCAAAGGTTGAGGCGCTACTGGTGGAGCGAATGATGGTTCTGGAATCGATTTCTGAACCGGGGCTGCCACTGGTGTCGGAATAGGGATAGGTGGAGGCGAAACCGGCGCTACGGTCGGCGGTATTACCACAAAATGATCCTCTCGCGGAACATTCGGCGAGACAAAAGGCGTAAAATCGGGAGTACCTCCTTCCTTCAAAGTCTTTATATCCCCGTGAAGAGTACGAATATACTTCCCAGGTGGATTTTTATCTGGACTTTTATTTGTTGCCGTCGTATCCATCTCATCCCCTATAGTAACGTATGCGGGGCTACGTAAAGCGGGTTATCCTCGCGAGGTGATAGCAAGATTATGAACGAGAGGTAATTGTAAATTTGCGAGGATCATCGCACATGTCAGTAAAGGCGTGTGCCGCTTCTTTGAGCTTGCTTGAAGATGATTTGCCAAAGGAAATAACTTCTACCTGACATCCTTCGTTCATGTCGAGATATTGGATGAGAGGAACGAAATCGCCGTCACCTGTCACGAGAACCACGGTGTCGAGTTTTGGAGCAAGCTTGACTGCGTCAATCGCCAACCCGACGTCCCAATCAGCCTTTTTTGCACCATCGGCGAAGACTTGAAGATCTTTCACTTTCGTCTCGATACCCATCTTGGTAAGCGCTTCAAAGAAATTCTTTTCTTCGCCCGTCTCAGTCGAGATAACGTACGCAATAGCGCGCACAAGGATGCGGCCCCCGACAGCTTCCTCGAGGATTTTGCCGAAGTTAACGCGTGCCTTATAGAGATGTTTTGCGCTGTGATAGAGATTCTGGGTATCGATAAATACTCCTATACGCTGCGCTGGATGCTTGATAACTGCCATAAAAATAAATACTTATATAAACGAAATAATAAAAACTACTGCTTTTCAATGATACCACCTAACCCTGCGCGAAAACGCGAGACGCAAGACACAGAAAGGCGGTTACCAGAGGCGTGCTTTTGCGGTACGACAAAAGAAAATCATTGGGACCCCTAACACCGCAAATGGCGTGTAGCACCGGAAGTAAGCCAGTAACCCAGCTTACTTCTTCAAACCGAGCTTCTTGATAAGCGCGTTGTAGTGACGCTTGTTATTTGTCTCAAGATAGTGAAGATGCGTACGACGCGCAGCAACCATTTGAAGAAGACCTCGACGGGAATGAAAATCCTTCGGATTCTTCTTGAGATGCTTCGCGAGTTCGTCAATTTGCCCCGAAAGAAGCGCGACTTGAACGTCTGGCGAGCCAGTGTCTGTATCGTGTCGGGCGGCATTTTTGATAACCGACGCCTTTTTTCTGGTGGTAAGCATTGGAGCCCTATCCTACCACGTCTTGCTTATTTGTGCAAGTTTTGTGTAATCACAGAACCTGCGTCCTAGAGTACCAATACCTTTGAGAAATGTGCGCGGCTTTGCCTCGCTCATTAGTATTCGTTGTGGGCATGGAGGGACTCGAACCCTCAACCCTTACGGGATACGCTTCTGAGACGTACGCGTATACCAATTCCGCCACATGCCCTTCTCTATCTATCTTCTCGCCCGCCATCTAGCGGACCAGTTGTGCCCCTGGCAAGAATCGAACTTGCATTGACGGCTTAGAAGTCCGCAGTTCTGTCCATTGAACTACAGGGGCGATATTCTTACTCTACCCTACTACCAAGCGAGCCGCGTAACAAATGAAAGTCGTCATTCATTTGTCCGAGGCGAGCGTGGGGGAAAAGCTTTGTCCGCAAATAATTTCGCACACGAGCATCATCGCGAAGGGTCAGTATAGCGATAGACACCCGTCTCATACTTTGTCGCCTCAGCGGCACGTTTCTCGAATATTGGCTGAGCGGCATCAAGAAAAGATCTATTGAAAGCCTGCGGCGAACTGAGTTCGACTGAACCAATGACACCTCCGCGAGCTATTGTATCGAAAACCCATACATTCCACACAATGACGCCTACGAGCACTATCGCCGAACATATGAGTACCGCTATCCAGTCGCGCGCCGGATCTTGGCGAACCTCAGAGTGTAGCCGTTTCAAGAAAGAATTGGGAGAGATAGAATTCATGGTGTAGAGGCTTTTAAAACGTCTTGGCCGTCCGAATTCGCCGTATTCGCAGACAATGAGCCGACACGCAGCTTCAGATTGGCACGCCAGTTACCCTTATCATCTTCCTGTCCGAGTGAGATTTCAGAAATTGAAAGAGCATACGGAGCATACTCAATTGTGCCGACAGTGCGCATCACTGCGTCAAAGACTCCATTGATTGTCAGAGTAAGCACCAGCATTGGCTGTTTCGTTTCAGTACCTGCCGAAACAGAAAGAACTCTTACTAAGGTTCCTTGCTGGCGTCCACGTGCCTCGAGGTCATTGATGAATGCGACCACACCAGTTTCCGGAACAAAATAGCTCTGTACGACAGTTTCCTCGCTCGTAATCTTAGTGAGCGCCGCGCGCACAGAGGCGGCACGACTGGTAGCTTCAATCGCCGCCACAATCTCACTTTCCAATTTCGCGACGCCGACGCTTTTTGTTGAGACGGCAGCATACCAAAACCCATAGAGAATGAGTGTGGTGACGCATACGGCGCATGCTAGAGCGAGTTGGATAAAAGATGATTTCATGGCGCAAGAGTCACGGTAATAGTAAACGAGATATCAGTATCTTTCGCATACGCAGAAATCGGCAGAGCGGCAGAGCGAACGAGCGGCACACTTTCTAGCGCAAGCTGGTAGTTACGAAGCGCGGCGCGTGTCTCTGAAGTTCCGGAGAGTATAAGTATGCCAGGACTCTTAGGGGTAGCGGGCGTATAGTTCAGTCCGGAAAGGGTGATCCCTGGGCGTACTACGGCGAGCATCGAACGAATGATCGTACTTGCGGAAGGCGTGTTCGCAAGCGCCGTTAAAATCGCCATGTTATTTGAGAGTTTCGTAAGACGCGTAGCGAATACGGTTTCATCCTCAGGTGAAATTGCAGATTTTATGTTTGCGAGACGCATCTCTTTTGCACCAGAACTTGCAGCAAGGAAAACATAGGTTGGCAACAACAGCATAGCTGCGGTACACGTAATCGCCGTTAGAAGCCATGCGATGACGACGATAACGCGCAGAACATAGTCGCGGGAGAGAGTGCGCTGCCGCTCAAAAGGAAGAAGATTGGTAAATTCGTTGTGCATACTGTTATGCATGATGATCACGCAGTGCAAGACCTATTGCTGTCGCGTACGCAAGTGACTCAGTGTAATCAAGCTGTGGAATCCACGCATCGCGCGAAGCAAAATTAGTGAACACGTCGCCGGTGGTAACGGGAATCCGCAGTGCGCCTTCGAGGTATTCAGGAAACCCGCGTATTGAGGCATTGCCGCCGGCGAGAATAGCATGCGATACCTTTTCATGGACTCCTTTGAGCGTCTCTTTTTCTTGCCAATAGTCGAGTCGGCGGGAAATCTCATCGCGAATTGCAGAAACTGTCGAGAGCATCGAAGCAAGATACTCTTCATTCCCCGGTGCGGGGACAATACCTCGTTCGGCCTTCACCACACGCGCTTCGGCATCAGTAACGCCGAAATACTTTTGCACGGCGAGCGTGAGCGCATGCCCGCCGATGCTAATTGTTGTTGCAAAACGAGGTATACGCCCAACAACGATGGTCATTTTTGTCGTTGTTTTCCCGACATCGATGATGAGTGCCGTCGAAGTATCCCCTTTCGGAAGGAGTGCGCGTGCCATAGCGAACGTCTCCCCTTCGATTGCTCGTACGCTGATATTCGCCTGATCAAACACCGAGAGCGTATCGTCGACAATACGCCGCGCAAAACCAATACCCGCGACAAGTTTGTCATCGTGCTCGCCTCGCCCTACCTCAACAATATCGAAGGATGTCTCCGCTGGAGGCAACGGTATGAGCTCGTCGAGACGCTGTTCAATCGCCGTACGCCATCCAGCCCTCCCCACATCTGGGACTGAGGTCTCAAAGAGGTATGCTTTTGACTCCGGCAGCATGATATTAGTCGCGGAGATGCCGGTCGCACGGGCAGCGGCAATGAGCGTATTGGCTACTGTTGCTCGGTCGACTATCTCGCCACTGACAAACGCCCCCGTAGGCAAAAGTATTTC
The DNA here is from genome assembly GCA_022841985.1 of Minisyncoccota bacterium. Classification (GTDB taxonomy): domain Bacteria; phylum Patescibacteriota; class Minisyncoccia; order Phycocordibacterales; family Phycocordibacteraceae; genus C7867-001. The sequence continues at coordinate 39,878 of JALHQL010000006.1, forward strand.
CGTGCAACTTGCCAAGGTAAGACCCTGGACTCCTTCGGTGAGACGCACTGCCTTCACACCGCTTGTTGAAAGGTCGATACCCGAAAATGGAAGCGCGAGATACTGCGGTGGAGCGAAGGCGATGCGCAGACGCTTACTGAAAACGAAAGACATGCAGATAGTATAACGCGGACATGCCCCGAATACGCATCTTAATGTGCACTGGTGCCAGGCGGCACATCCCTATCGGGCGTAAGAAATGCAAATGTGTCGTCCGCACCGACAGCAAAAAGCATGCCGTTACTTTCAAGTCCACGTATTGTGCGCGGCTCAAGATTTGTTACAAACGCGAGCTGGCGACCGACGAGTGATTGTGGATCCGACACATACGCTGCGATGCCGGAAACAATCTGCCGCGGACCGACCTCTTCCCCGAAATCGATCATGAGACGAAGAAGCTTATCCGTCTCGGGCACGCGCTCAGCAAAACGCACCGTACCAACTTTCACTTCGATCTTGCTAAACTCTTCAATTGATATACGTGGTTTATCCATGGTCGGCGCGTGAGAGATACCCAGTAAGGATGAGTGCGGCAGCGGATGCATCGACGGCGACGTGTTTTTTCGGCGCTCGCGACTTCCCTTCTTTTTCTGGCGCGCGACGCGCTTGTGCACTCGTAAATACTTCAGACTCGAAGAACACCGGTACGCCCGCACGTTCGGTAATCAGAGAACCGAACGTGCGGGCGTCTTTCGCTATCGGATTCTCTCCGCCCGCGAGAGTGCGCGACTCGCCTATAACCACTGCCCCGATATTTTCTTTCGCAATAAACGCACAAAGCTCATCGACGAGTCGTGGAGTGTTTGCAATTATAGAGTGAGGAAATCCCATCGCTCCCGATTCATCAGAAAGCGCGAGGCCTATTTTCTTACTTCCGTAATCAACACCGAGATATCGCATATGTTCAGTGTATGGTATAACACAACGCATGTATACGTATATGCATGACCTGTCACCGCTCTACTTCCCTCTTGCTCCTGAACTTATGCTCACGGTACTCCCCTTTCTTATTCTCGTCGCCATCTGGACACTCGCTGTCAAAGGCTACGCGCTCTGGCATGCTGCACGCAATGGGCAAAAAGGGTGGTTCATTGTTCTTCTCATTATAAACACGCTTGGTATTCTCGAAATCGTATACCTCATTTGGTTCCGTTCTGACAAAAAGAACGCTTCTTATCCTGTGCACGACTCGCATACGCCAGCGGTGAATTCATCACCGCAGGCATAGTAATAATTTTGAAGTCAGCTTCTGTGAATAAGTGAGCAGCGGTTGCCCCTACCACTTATAATTGATGCGATGAGGGAAACCCAGAGAAAAGGAGACGTCGCTGTTTCGCAAGCGATTGCAACATTTACAAAAGCGGGTTATGACGTCTCTGTTCCCCTTACAGAATCAGCTGCATATGATTTAATCGTGGAGAGGGACGGATTGATAAAACGGATACAGGTAAAATATTCGACTAGTGGAGAGGTTGACCTTCGTAGAATTCATTCAAACTCGACTGGGTATGTTGTTAAGAAGCCTAAAAAAGGCGCTTATGATTGGATTTACGTCTTTAAAGCCCTCTCTGAAAAAGAGTATCTTATTATCGACTGCCCTTTCGGTCGGCGGTCGATAACACCTGGAGTTCAGCATTCTATTAAAGTCGTACTGAAACAATTAGGAGGGGTCGCATAGTTGGTCTAGTGCAGTGGACTTGAAATCCACCGTACCGTAAGGTACCGCGAGTTCGAATCTCGCCCCCTCCGCCAAAATTGGAAATCGGAATTGGAAGCCGAAATGGGGTCGGCGCGAAGCGCCGACACAAACGCATTCCCGCCAAGAATTCCCGAATTCAAAAGGTTTTTCCACGCTCCGCGTGGCTCAAAAAAGACGGTTCGATCCTTAATTTGAAAGTTCGAACCGACTTTTTTGTACAAATGAAGTTTTTCTTCATTTGTACACTCGTTTGCCAATTCCATATTGTATTTCAAAAACTTTTCGGTAAGTTCGAACCGATTATTCGCTTTTTGCTCAAAAGCCGATAATTTCTCTTTGAGAAGCTGTTTAGAGCTAACCAAGGCATTTTTGGCGTCGCGATATTCTTCGAGCGACAAAGCGTTTTCGAGATAAGCATTCATCAGCTTCTCAATCTTGGAATTCAAAAGAGAAATATCGGCTTTTGTTTTGTCTGCAAAAAGCGTAGACGATTGGGCTTCACTCAACATATCTTTTCTATTTTCCGCCAACATCCAAGAAGCCCAATCGTCGGGCAAAGAAACTTTTTTGATTTCCTTTTGAATTTCTGAAGTGATGATTTCTTCGCGACTATACTTTTGTGCGCAAGGATTTTTCCGTTTGGTACATCGCAAATAGTTATGACCTTTCTGCGTTTCGGTGGTAATGAAGCAACCACATTCTCCGCAACGGAAAAATCCTCTGTACAAAAATGGTTTCAATCCTCGCGACTTCGGTTTAGATTTTCTCATCATCACTTCCTGAACAAAATCAAAAAGTTTCTTTGTGATAATCGGTTCGTGCTTTCCCTCAAAAATCTCACCATTATATTTCATCAGTCCTGTATAGATAGGATTTTTGAGAAGTTTTTGATAATTCGACACCGCAAGTTCCTTTCCGCTTTTTCGTTTCAATCCAAGTCCGTTAAATTTGTCGCGAAGCTCCCGCAAAGTGAAAGACCCAGACGAATATGCCTCAAATGTTTTCTTGATTAAGGGTGCGATATTTTTATCAACAACAATTCTCCCGCCGACATTTAGATAGCCAAGTGGAGACATTTGAGGCCATATTCCGTCTTTCACTTTGTTTCGCTTACCACGCTTTATATTCTCACTAAGGTTATCTACATAATACTTGGATTGCGAAAAAGCGATGGAAAGCATGAATTTGCCTTGCGGTGTCGGATCACACCAGAAAGTTGGAAATTTTAGCTCGGCAAGTTTTTCCGTATCGAGCAAGTAGATAATTTTTCCACCATCAACACTATTTCTCGCCAATCTGTCGGGATGCCATGCCAAAATCCCATTTGCTTCGCCTTGCTCGATACGGAGAAGCATTTCATTAAATACTGGCCGACCTGGTGCTTTAGCAGTTTGTTTCTCTACAAAAATATCTACCACCTCGATTTGTTCTTTAACCGCCAACTCTTTGAGTTCGGCCAGTTGATCGGAAATGCTTCTCACTTGCCGATCCTCTGTATCGGTTGATTTGCGAGTGTATATAAAAAACTTTCTGGTGTGATTATTCATAATATTGTATTGGCAAACGAGTGAGCCACGCGGAGCGTGGAAAAACCTTTTGAATTCGGGAATTCTTGGCGGGAATGCGTTTGTGTCGGCGCTTCGCGCCGACCCCATTTCGGCTTCCAATTCCGATTTCCAATTTTGGCGGTGTGTATTGGACGAAGTTCGAATGTATTTCGGACAAAATCCGCAGGATTTTGACGACTAATCGCACGCGCGGAGCGCGTGGTGGCTTGAAACTGCATTGTACGCTCCGATACTGTGCCAACACGAACGAATGCGCCTCGGACACGCTCGCGGACTCGCGTGTGCAAAAACCAAAAAATTTCCTTGCATTTTTCTCGCGTCTCCTCCCCCCACCCCTCCACCGCGAAGCGGAAAAAGAAATGGAAAGGAAATTTTTGGTTTTGCTTCGCCGTAGCCATAACAATATTATTTTGCACACTTGTATTATAACTTAACATTGAGTCAAAACACAAGAGAGTGCTATAATTAACCATGTTGATAAGTTTTTATATAATATGGCAAAATCCACAGCACAAAAATTTGGTGAGAACATGAAAAAGATACGGCTCGAAAAAGGTATGTCGCAAGGCGACATTTGCCGTGAGTTAGGGTTAGACCGAGCGTATATTAGTAATGTTGAGAATGGCAAACAAAATCTTACCATTAGCACAATGGAAAAGGTCGCCAAGGCGCTGAGTGTGAGTATTGATATACTTCTGAAATAATAATCATATGGCAAAGTTAAAAGACACCCCAAAACATGATAGACCTCGCGAGAAATTTCTCGAAAAAGGAAGCGACGCTCTGACCGACAGTGAGTTGTTGGCTATTTTGCTTGGAAGCGGTATCAAAGGAACCAACGTCAAATTACTTGCACAAAAAATATCTCGAAAATTTGGTGACAAGCTCATGGATGCGACAGTGGAGGATCTCGTACAGATTCCGGGTATCGGAAATGCCAAAGCTCTGCAAATTGCCTCAATGTTTGCACTGGCAAATCGAATGTATGAAAAGCACAACGGGGATGAGGAGCACAAAGTATTATCGGCGCTTGATGCAGCACGATTAGTCCCCGAATTAAAAACCGCAAAAAAGGAACATCTGGTTTGTCTTTACCTTAATGCACGAAGTGTATTGGTTCACAAAGAGATTGTTTCAGTTGGCACATTGGACAAAAGTATTATTCACCCCCGAGAAGTTTTTGCGCCTGGACTTGAAAAGCACGCCGCGAGCGTCATAGTTATTCATAATCACCCATCAGGCGACCCTTCACCGAGTGACGAAGATAAACAAGTTGCCGCTCGAATTGTCGAAGCAGGCAAAATTGTCGGTATCAACGTACTTGATTTTCTTATTATCGCGGAGCGAGGTGTACACAGCATTCTCGCAGAGTTGCAAAAAGTTGAGCCGAAAGCAACCGATTATGTTGCCGAAGGCAACCAAGGATCACTTTTTGATCTGCTTGTGGATTCTCGCCATATGTATTTTCTCGGAGTAAACGATAAAGCACCCGAACCTATAACAAAAACCAAACATAAGTTTATCGATCTCTTTGCAGGTATTGGTGGTTTCCATGTTGCCTTTCATAATGCGGGCGCTGAATGTGTGTTTGTGTCCGAATGGGACGAAAAAGCGCGAACTACGTACAGACACAACTTTTATAAAGTATCTCCCGATATATTTAGAAATGGCAATTTCGTTGGCGATATCACTAAGGTGAACGAAAAAGAAATGCCTGATTTTGACATCATTACGGGCGGCTTTCCTTGCCAGCCATTTTCACAAGCAGGTTTCAAGAAAGGTTTTAATGAAGCACGCGGCACATTGTTTTTTGATGTAGTTCGCCTTATGAAAGAAAAGAAACCTAAGGCATTTTTCCTTGAAAACGTGCGGGGTCTTTACGCACACGATGGAGGAAAAACATTTGAAACAATTAAGCGCATCATTGAAGAAGATCTCGGCTATTCATTCCATGCAAAAATCATTAAAGCATCAGATTTTGGTATGCCACAACACCGTCCGCGTTTGTTTATGGTCGGTTTCAGGGACGGACATGATTTTGAATGGCCCGAACCAGTCAATGAATTGAAATACACAATGTCCGATATTTTCGGTGGAAAGTGTAATAAAGATGTCGGCTTTACACTTCGTGTAGGAGGTCGCGGAAGCCAGATCACTGATCGACGCAACTGGGACGCGTATCGCGTGGATGGAAAAGTAGTCCAGCTCGGACCTAAAGAGGGCTTGAAAATGCAAGGATTCCCCGAGTGGTTTGAGTTTCCTGAAGATGTATCGTCAGTACAGTCTATGAAGCAGCTCGGCAACTCTGTCGCTGTACCTGCAATTCAAGCTGTTGCGGAAAGAATAATTGAAACACTAGAAAAATATGACAAATAAAACTAAAACAACTCTCACAGGTAACAAAGGCGAATGGTCTGAGTTCTATGCCTTTATTAAAATCCTGACTGACGGGAAAGTTTTTACTGCTGACAAAAATCTAAAAATCCTTGAGGAACATTTTCATATTGTCCTAAAAATTATCCGACAAGAAGCGATTGGAAAGAAAGAATACGACATCTCAAGAAACGATGGCAAAGTTATTGTATCTGATGAAAATGCAGAGATATCAATAATTGATCTTGAAAAAATCAAAGGGAGTGTCGCCAACGTTTTTGAGCAAATTAAAAATTCCAAAGGCACGACATTTGAAGTCGCGAGCGCGGCAAGTCCGATGCACGATCTTCACTGTACTCAAATGCGTGCTTCGAGTGGTAAAAAAGCCGACTTGACCATTGTTCTGCATGATAAAAAATCTCCCGAATTCCCAGAACTCGGTTTCAGTATCAAATCAATGCTCGGTTCTCCGGCAACACTCCTAAATGCTTCTGGTGCTACAAATTTTCTATACCGCATTGCAACAGAAGATAATAAGCCCGTACAAAGTAGTGATGATATGTCGGTGAGAGATGCGACAAAACTGACGTATGGTGTCGGTGCACAACTTGAGTTTATTGGAATGGATAGCGATGTTTTCCGTCGTAATCTGCGAAAAATTGATTCCATATTTCCCGAAATAGTTGCTCAAATGTTGCGACATTACTACATGGGAGAAGCGACTACAATCAATGATCTCGCAAACAAAATTGCAGATGATTCCGTCTTTATGGAGCGAATCGACTTTACCAAAGAAATGCTGATAATGAACATCAAACGTTTCCTATCAAGCATTGCCCTCGGAATGATGCCAAGCAAAGATTGGGACGGATACACCGAAGCGCATGGCGGATATATCATCGTTAAAGAAGACGGTGATGTTGTCTGCTACCATCTCTATAACCGCGACAAATTTGAGGACTATCTATTCCATAACACAAAACTCGATACGCCTAGCACTACTCGTCATGGATTTGGGAAAATCTATAAAGAAAATGACGAACAAAGAATGAAGCTTAATTTACAAATACGATTTTTGAAATAAAAAATTGCCAGATGTTGTGTAAGCAAGACAATCGAACGAAGTTGGGGAAATAAGCCACAAAGCGAAAAGTGCTTGATTTGTATTGATAAGAGAGTAATCCTTACTTTGGCGCTTGACTCCTTATTTTAAGGCGCGTATAATAGATACGCGGTTATTTATTTTACTTATCAATCAATTTATGGAAGAAAAATCATCGGTAAATAAGTCAAAAATTGAGAAAAAGATGAACGTTATCATTTCTTTGCTTTTGAAAATTGCAAATGATGGGGGTACGGTAAGTCTAAAAGAGCAAGTGCGTGACCTTGCCTCATTTGGTTTGGATTCAGCAGAGATTGCCGAAATTACAGGTAAAAAGGTGGGGCATGTTAGTAAAGAATTATCAGTATTAAAAAAGGAGAGTAAATAGCCTATGGAAAACAAAAATGACATTTTACAACAAGTCTCGAAGAAACTGAGTATTTTAATCGCACTCCAGCTTCAGGGTGAGAATAAAGTGGTTGAGGTAAAAGAAAACGTGGAAAAACTTTCCAGATTCGGACTTACAGACAGTGAGATCGCAGAAATCCTCGGCACCACAGCAGGTACCGTATCAGTTGCTAAAGCTAGAATTAAAAAAGCTAGATCAAAATAAAGTATGGCAAAGAATAAACAAAATCGTGATCCCCTTGAAGACGTGCGAGAAACTCTAAAAAGTATTCTCGTACTAGAATTATTTAAGTTAAATATTCCGCAGGTGGATATTGCTAAAAAGTTGCGAATGGACTTAAACGCGGTGAATGCCTTCCTGAAAGGAATTAAGAAAGATAAATAATATGGGTAGAAAAACTAAAAGCGAAAAACTGGAGCCTTTGGAGGAGATTAAACGACTACTTGTTCTCGGGCTTATAAATCAGGGCGTAAAAGGAAAAGACATCGCCGCCATTCTGGAGGTTGATCCAGCAATTATTAGTCGTTTGATTTCATCTACGAAAAAATAGTATATGGCAGACCGACTCAACCCCGACATTATGGAGGTACTCGTTAAGAAGACGGATAAGACAGCCGAACAAATTCGTCCGCGCCTCTCTGAACTTCGTCGCAAGTATAGCGGTCTCACAATGAACGCTGCTGCTCAGATGTACGCACAATCGCACGGCACTTCCATTATGACGAAGCTTGACCAAGGCGACCGACAATCGCTCGCTACGGTACAAGCAATTACTCAAGTGAGCGTATCCAGCGTTTCAAAGGTAGATAAACGCACGCTAAATATAAATAACTCGCCGATACATAACCTTTCATTTGGTGACCGAAATCAAATAAATCAAAGTGTTGTGACGCTCGACAATGCACTCACTGAGTTATCTGAAAAAATCAGCAAAAGCACAGTACTGACTGACGACGAAAAGAATGACTACAAGTCTGATATACAAACTATTGCAAGTCAGGCTGGAAAAAGTAAACCGAACAGGCAAATCATCAAAGTAGCATGGGAGAGCGTTAAGGCGCTTGCGGACATAGAAGGCTTTGCCCAATTGGTCGGCAGGATTACTCCGCTTATTCAAGGATTTTTTTCATAATATGTCTCAACGCCTTGATCCAATTCTATTAAAGAAACTTGCCGATAAAATTGGTAAGTCCATCAAATATACGCGCGAGCAAAATGCCAAACGTGCTTCAAGAGCGGGCGTTTCTTCCGAAGCCTATTTTTTATATTGGCTGAAAGAAAAGAAAATTGGCTTTCAAAAGTACAAGCGTTCTTTGCCTGTTGATGTTCAAAACGAAGCAAGAACACTCACAGGCACTCCACAACACACAACAAGCACCACATCTAATCGTGTGGGACACACCGAAACACTCACTGCTTCATCGCGCTATATCGATTTACTCGAAATGATTCAGGATGATGAGCTTAGAGATAGATGTGCGGATCTTATAAAACGACCAAGGAATCATGACAGAGTTTTTAGAGAAGCCACAACTATTCTTGAACATCGGGTCAAGAATTTGAGTGGTATTACACAAAGAATGAACCCGCAAGCATTAATTGGGAAAGCAATTGCGCCTGATCCTGCGCGAGCTATTTTAGTGGTCAGCAGTGATTCCAGTGAGCAAGAAGGTTTTTACAAAATTTGCGCTGGTATTGAAGCAGCATTCCGCAACCGCACCCATCATGAAGTCTCGAACAAGCTCACACGTAATGACGCGATAAAATTTTGTGGCTTCATTGACTCACTGTTACTTGTGCTTGTTAATGCAGAAGTACATCAAGAACGGATTTAGCTAAAGGGAGCCGTCCACGTCAGTGGACGGGCTTCTGTGCGCGCATAGGGTGGGTGGGGCAAGCACATACAGATTTGTTTGTGCCCTAGCACAATCCATTTTTCTTTGAGTAACTACTAACCTCTCTCGAAGTCACTGAGCGAACGCACACAACGCCGAAGCAGCCAGCGCGAGCGAATGCGAGCGGGCTATGTGTAGGCGGTTGTGTGTGTTCGCGGACGTTAGAGCTACTACTAAACGTCGCTATGGCACGCGCCTCGGTCGCCACAAGGAAATGGAGCAAACGGGCTTCAATGTGATAACTTTGTTGCCCTTTGTGGAGTTTCCTTGTGGCGAAGCAAAACCAAAAATTTCCTTTCCATTTCTTTTTCCGCTTCGCGGTGGAGGGGTGGGGGGAGGAGACGCGAGAAAAATGCAAGGAAATTTTTTGGTTTTTGCACACGCGAGTCCGCGAGCGTGTCCGAGGCGCATTCGTTCGTGTTGGCACAGTATCGGAGCGTACAATGCAGTTTCAAGCCACCACGCGCTCCGCGCGTGCGATTAGTCGTCAAAATCCTGCGGATTTTGTCCGAAATACATTCGAACTTCGTCCAATACACACCGCCAGAAGTCCGAGTTAGAACCAAAGCAAAGTAAGGGTTTTAATACAACTAAACTCAAAATAAAACATCCATCTAAAATATGGGTGTTTTGCTTATTGGTGGCACTTATCCACAATAGGGCACTTTACAAGAAAGAGATAATTGTATAGGATCATACTATCACTTAACAGCTATCATTAATTTATGAAAAACACCGAGGAAAATAAAATTGAAACAATAGACATTACTCCCGATAAAAGCATTTATCACAAAATCGGGGAGGCAAATTACTCGATTTCTGACGCACTCGCAGAATTAGTGGATAACTCAATTGATGCCGCAAATGACAATGGTGTCGAGATTTATATCGTTTTAGACAAGAAAGACGAGAAAATTGTCATTGAGGACAATGGAAAGGGAATGAGCAAAGAAATAGCTTCAAAAAGCTTGGTACTAGCCCATTCTAAAAAGCACGAGGCACTAGGTGAATTCGGTTTGGGACTAAAGTCCGCATGCACCAGTTTAGGAACAATCTTTTCTATAACAAGTACACCTGAAGGTTCTGAAGAAAGATACTCTCTTGAATATAATAAGGAACAATTTTTAAAATCAGATGACTGGCATCATTACCCTCTCGCAATATCAAAAGCTCCAAAAAATGAACACGGAACAAGAATAGAAATCAGTAATTTGCGAATAAAATTATATGACGCTCAAGTAACACGTCTCAAGGATGACTTAGCTAAAAGATATGGACCATACATTGAACACAACAATGTTGTCATTAAAGTTGGTTTAAAAAGAGAGACGGCAAAGCCTTGTGTGCCAAGTGAAATTAAACTCGTTGAAGGTTCGAAGAAAGAATTTTCATACATGCTCTCAAAAGGAGCCACCATTACAGGTTGGTATGGTTTATCAGAGGTCGGATCACAAAAACAAAGTGGTTTTAATATGTTTCGTAGGGGGCGTCTTATACGATCATCGGAAAAGCTTGGTTATAATTACCACCCACATCTAATGAGTATTGTCGGAGAAATTAATTTGGACTCCGTCCCAGTCACACATAACAAACGAGAATTTATTATTGAATCAGGGGAATTCAAAGAGTTTATTAAAGAATTCTGGGGTGATCAGACCGAGAAATATTTAGGCCAAAAAGTGAAGGGAATGATTGATGAAGTAACAAAGACAGCTAGAGATCGATCAAACCAAGAAAAAGCTGATAGCATGCCGACTGAAAAGAAAGAGACTATAAAAAATAACTTATTGAATGCTCTTAACCGACTAGACGAATTCAAAGAGCTGGCCTATCCAGATCTGTATCAACCTAAAAAAAGGTCTGCGAGCGGAAAAGAGGACCCAAAAGAATCAAGAGAAACTGATTTACGTGTAGCCAGGGAGGAAGAAATCAAACCTACAAAAGAGGAGGAGAGGGATCAGAGAACGCCCAAAAAAACACAACCAAAAACGGCCAAATTTATCATGGTTGGTGGAAAAAAATTCAAATTCGATTTCTTTTTGAAGAATTTGGCAAATGACACCATCGACAAAGAGACAGTTATCAATCAGGAAAACGTTATTGAAATATACATTAATACGGGATTTAAAGGTTACGGCTTGACGAAAGATTCTGATTTTTATTCTACTTTCCACATAGCAGAGGCGATTGCTGAACTTTATGTTAAAGAAGCTGGTCAAAAAATGGAAAGGGTCTTTGAATTACGAAACGGTCTTATATATGAAGTGGCGTCGTTAATCTATGAAGAAGAAGAGTATAAGAAACTAGAGAAGACTGAAAAAGAACTAGTCGCAGTAACTGAAAAGAGGAAAGAGTTGGAAGAAAAAAGAACAAGAACAAGTTTAAAAATATAAAATGAGTCAGACCCTTAAGCGAGCAAACGAATATTTTGGGGTAACTGAGTCTGACTATAAGAAGACTGGCGCATTTAATCCGGTCATCGGTGTAGACAGCTTATTTTTTGTAGATCCGCTACTGCTCTCTAAAACAAGAATACCTGAGTTCAAGGATGCTCAAAAAGAGGTGCGTGATTATTTTGCTAGTGTCATCACACTTATCAGAAGTGGTAATCAAAAAGCAAAAGCACTAGCTCACAAGAAACTTATTTTAAGAGAGGTTAGGGGTATCGGCATAGGTTACGGTAGTACATCTGATGATGGTTCCGCCATTGGTCCAAAACTTGCAAAACGTTTGTTAAATACTGCAGAGGAACTCATCCAGATGGGTATTACCGATCCAGCCATCTTTGAAGTCATGGGTCTTTTTGAGGAAGATTTTGGGCCAGATCGACTTAGTGACGGCTTGACACGCATTCTTCTCAAACGCGTCTGCCAATATTCTGAACGAATCACGAAAGAACTCAAAATTATAGATACATATACACTAACTACTTATGAGAGAAAGTACACTCTAACAAAACACCCCCTTAAAGATGGGCCTTTGCTTTTCGTGCCCCAAGGCATATTGCGAGATCTCCCGATAGCGAATAGTTTTGAGGAGATTAGTGTAGTTGCAATTTTTAATGAAGATCTGAGAAAGAAATTTAATTCTATTCTGGCATCCTGTTTTGCTGGAGATAAAAATAAAAAGCCCAAGAAATCTGAAATTAAGAAATATCTCCTAGAAACGAAAGATGGAATCAAAACAGTTGTTGCGGCATATCAGTCATGTAGTCCTGAATCGTATAATTTTGACACCGATCCTTCTGGTTTATATCTGTGGCTTGAGAAAGCAAAACAGTTAGCTCGTGAGAACCCAATTTCACTTCCATCAAAACCAAAACAAGGTGATATTGATGATGTGGTACAGAAAGTTATACAGGCATTTAAAAGAGGAATTGAATCTAAGGGTTGGTGGAAATCACTTTATAACGAGAGTAAGGAATCACTGAATGAAAGCCACGCAAGACATTTCTTTTATGCAACCGCGCTCTTGTATTGCGAAGCATGTGATATTGATATTTCACCCGAATCAAATGCTGGTCAAGGTCCAGTAGATTTCAAATTGAGCCGTGGTCACAAAAAGATAGTTGTTGAAATAAAATTAACTTCAGGACATGTTCGACAAGGTTATGAAAAACAAACACGAATATATGAAGAAAGTGAAGATGCTGAAGCTAGTTATTTCCTTGTTGTTCAAGTAACAGAGAAAAGTAAAGTTCTGCAAAAGGTGCTTAAAATGGAGGAAGTGGAAGAAAAGGAGGGTAAAAAACACCCGACAATCGTAGTTGTGGATGGGCGAGAGAAACCGTCAGCAAGTCACGCCTAGTCATATTTACTTTTCAATAGAATAATCAACTGCATTTTGCCCTTTATCTGAGTTTGGTTTAGGCGTCTCAAACCACTCCGGATGCTCCTTATGCATTTTCCTCAGTTTTTGTATACTTGTATCAAGAATCCAGAAATTAAAGCGTCTTTTTGGTTCTAATTTCGGGACATCGTCACCGCCGCGAAGCGGAAAAAGAGGAAAGGAAATTTTTGGTTTGCCTGCGCGAGTCCGCGAGCGCGGTCGAGGCGCGTTCCAGCGCAATCGGAGCGTACGCTTCGGGTTCAAGCCACCACGCGCTCCGCGCGTGCGAAGTGGGTTCGAGCAAAGGTGATACACTCACCGCCTCAAAAGAAGATATTGAGTGCGCTGAAGTGGTTGCAGCTTGTACACAAAAACGCACAGAACAATTCTGCCGTGCCATACTCTCTGCTATTATTCCCTCATGACTCGCGAAGCGATTTTAGAATGGAAAGGAAGAGAATACGATCATAATCCCAAAAGCGCCGATTGGTATTGGGCACTTGGCATCATTGCGGTCGCCGGCACTATAGCAGCAATACTTTTCGGCAGTTACCTGATCGCGATGCTCATTGTCATCGCAACAGTATCGATCGCACTCCACGCCGCAAAACAACCACCCCTGCATCGCTTTCGTCTTGTCGAGCAAGGCATCGTCATCGGCGACGAGCTGCATCCTTTTGCACGAATGACCTCCTTCTCTGTGCTTGAAGACATCGAGGGAACGCTCCCTCCGATGATTTCCATAAAAACTGATAGTTGGCTCTCGCCGCACCTCGTCATTCCGCTTGAGGGTGTTGATGTTGATATGGTATATGCCTACTTCCTCCATCATGTTGATGAAGAAGCCCACCATCACACGTTCGTCGATTTGGTGGCGGCGTGGCTCAGATTCTGATATACATTCACTATTGCCCCCGTCGTTCAACGGATAGGACGCGAGCTTGCGGAGTTCGTAATCGAGGTTCGATTCCTCGCGGGGGCACCAAGTAGGAAAGGACGGTTGATTTATTGAGAACCTGCTGCGCAGAAGATTTTTGTCGCGCTTGAGACAAAACAAGGAATATGCTCTACTTTATCTAGATTAGTAATGAGCCATTTCGGCTCTGTAGGACATTCTCAAACAAAAAAAGGAGGTTCGACCATGAAGAGATGCTCTGTAGAGGAATTGAAACAGAACGGCGAAGAGACTCCTGAGTCTATCCTCGCCCACGCCCAATGGAGGAAATCGCGAGGTCGCAATCCGAGCAAGGGTTACAAGGGCCAGAACAATCCTAGAAAGGCATTGGCTCTTGCTATCAAGGATTTTCTGTTCAATTGCTACAAGATCGCAGCTCGCAAGTGGCTCAGCGACCTGCGCGAAAGCACCAGCCAGTACAGAAAGCTCAGTCGCTACATCCGCAAGGCAGCTCGGAGGGGCAAATTCTTGCTCGCCGAGATCGGCACTAGCGAGAGGGAGCTCCGGTCGTTCACCAAGATTCCGACCTAGTTTCAGTCGATTCGCGTTTCTCAATCAAAGCCCCAAGTGGAATTCAATCCGCTTGGGGCTTTCACTTTTTCTAAGTGATATTGTGCGAAGTATGGTGTTACACTTTCCTTATGGATGCTGAGGCGGCAAAACGACAGTTTCTTGAATATATCGAGATTGAACGCGGCCGTGCAGTAAAGACTATTGAGAATTATGACCGCTATCTCACCCGCTACTTCACCCAGATGAAGATACAGAACGTAAGCGGCATTAGCGAACAGAGTATTCGAGAGTTCCGCCTCTGGCTCAATCGGCAGCCGGGTACGGCTGCCGATTCCATGAAGCGCCGCACTCAGAATTACTACATGATTGCACTCCGCGCCTTTCTCAAGTTTCTCCGAAAACGCGATATTGCTGCCATTTCTCCTGAGAAAATAGAGCTTGCGAAGCTTCCTGAGCGACAACTTGACCTTATTACTTCTGCCGAACTAGAACGTCTTATACAAGCACCTAGAGAAGCATTTAAGAAAGAAAAAGACCCTGACAAAGCAAGGTCCTACTTGCGAGATACTGCGATTCTCGAACTATTATTCTCCACCGGTCTGCGCGTCTCCGAGCTCTGTGCACTCAATTCTGATATTGATTTAACGCGCGACGAGGTTTCGGTGCGCGGCAAAGGCGAGAAAGTCCGTGTCGTATTCCTCTCCCCTACTGCGAAGCAGGCTGTACGCGAATACCTCAAGGCAAGAAATGACATGGAAGAAGCTTTGTTCGTAGATGGCAGACCAAACAAATTGCACCGCATCATCCCCCGCGACGTCCAACGGCATTTGAAATCATATGTAGCGCGGGCGGGTATCACAAACGTCGTTACGCCGCACACCCTCCGTCACGTCTTCGCCACAGATCTTCTGACTAATGGCGCCGACATCCGCTCTGTCCAACAACTCCTCGGTCATGCTTCCATCAACACGACCCAAATTTACACACACATCACTGACTCGCACCTACGAGAAATCCATAAAAAATTCCACGGACAGAAACGCACATAACTTGAACTTAGAAAAATGAAGATATCCTCTGTGGCGCTGACGATTTTTATTGTGGAGGAAGATCGTTCGAAGATTCGGTCGTTGAGTCGGCAAGCGGCGGATCGGACGGAGTCGTCTCATCAGTTTGGCTAACTGGTGGAACAGTTATCGCACCATCTTCTGACGGGGGATCATTCTCAAGAGACGGCGTTTCTGTTAGCTCAGACGAGGAAGTCTCTTCTTTCTCTGAATCCTCAATCGGCGGAGCTGGATTAGTCGAAATTTCCTCGATCGTCAGGGAATCTTCAAGACTTTGAGTAAGTTGAGGCAAGGGGTCCGTTTGAGTTATCGGGGCAATTACCGGAAGATCGGCGGTAAGAGTGAGGACGATATGTTCTGTATCGTGATACCCAGCCCCAGCCGTCCCTCCCTCTTGATAGGCCTCGTACTTGAGATCGAGCACGCATTTTTGACCATCAACGACTCCTGGAGCTGGACTTGGCAGAGAAAGCGCGAGAGACCATGGAGTAAATGCGCTGGTATCGATCGTGGAAAACGAAACTACTGAGCCCAGGTAGGCTAGGGGATCGCTTCCCGCTGCGTTAATGGCGGCACAAAACGTCGCATTGCCCGAAGCGGTGCCAGAAACCTTATATCGCATCGGGAGAGAACCAACTACAGGAGTTGGAGTAAGTACAAATGTTTCTCCTGGCTGAGCAAGAAAAAGTGTTGCGGAGTCACGGTCAGACGTCACCGTGAAATCAAGCGGGCCCGCTGCAAATGTATTTCCAGTCGACTGCTCATTGTCCCTGAAATAAGAGCTGGTCCCTCCTATCGAAAGAAGCGTCGGGACCGCGATAACCGCCAAGAGAGCAATTGCGACGATTGGTGAACGATGTACTCGTTTCTCTATGGGCGTAGAAACTGTTACCCGACGAGGTATAAACATGTCCGACATGTCCGACGACCGCTCGTACACTATCGTTGTGAAGGGTATCTTTTTCATGATAAAAATTCTCTCTCTTCTTTCGTAGAGGATTCAGGTTCTACATATTTACGCCTGCTTCGCAGAGTAATTTTTATTTCACGCGCGATACCTATTGCCTCGTAGCAGATAATGAGTGCCGCAGGTATAGCAATAAGAAGAGCGAAGCCAAGCTGGGTTTTACTAAACGCAAGAATATAACCTGCGTAAGGGAGCGAGAAGATGACACGCCCAATAACTTTATTTGCAGGCGTTTCGCTAGGATCGACATCTTCGTTCGCGTCTCCTTTGGTCTCAAAGTACGTCATATCCCCTTCAGTACGTATCGATACAATACGATGCGTCGTCGGTATCGAAGTGCGGGTATCGTCGCCAAAAGTTATTACATCACCCGCTTTGTAATCAGTCGCCGGATGTATGAGGATCAAACTCCCTGTCAATATCGCGGGCTCCATCGAGCCTGAACGCACAATTTTCAACTCATAGGGATTAAGTAAGCCGAGATGGGGTGCCACAAGAAAAGCAACCGCCCCGAAAATAATCAGAGCAAGGAGCGTATTCAGGATGATATTGACGACCTTCATGACTTTTTACTCCCGAACAGACCCCAACCGAACGAGAATGGGAAACTGAATCCATTTTTATTACTTGTTTGGCGCCACACATCACTATTTCCACTAGTGGGTTTGTTGTTATTATTTTTCCCGGGTGCTGTGTCACTTCCACCCGAATTCCCTGGTCCTGTGCCAGGACCATCATTCCCGGAATTCCCAATACCAGGAGGAGGCGGGTCCTCCCCATTCCCCACCCCATTGTTCCCTTTTGGCGACTTATCATCACAAACGAACTTCGGTTGATCTTTTGAACTTACCGCTCGAATAAGCACGTCGACTGAAAATGAATCTGTCTGCGCCGCATTTCCGAGCACACCTCCATCACATTTCATTGCGCCAGTTTTAGAATTCACGGTGAGATTCCCCGTGCACCAACACATCCCAACGTACTTTGTCTTCCCTTGTTTGATAAAGCTATTGTTTTTCGAATCTCCGACGGCGTACGTTTTATTATTTAATACATGTAGCGCTTGTTGTATCGTCGTGCCGAATATTGTTTCCTCACTTGGCGGCTCGAATTTTCCATCGCCATCATCAATCCATCCGTAGAATTCCGTGCCCGCCGCGAGCTCTCCTGAAACATTTCCATTTGGATCCACGAGTGCCTCTGGTTCGTTTATACCGCTTTCATCGTTCTTCATGTTCTTGAAGTCGATGCACGCATATGCGTCTGATTTTTTTGCGTGAATGCTTATCACGTTACACCCGAAGTCGCCAGGCTTCACATCGTTTAAATTAAAGAATTTATCGACGCCTGGCGTGAGATCTTTGAGTGCCCATGTCGCAGACGGAACTGACACGCCGTTGTACCATGCTTTGCTATCTATTTTTAGATCAAGCTTTGTTGAAGTAAACGACGCTGTCGCCACCGTGTCTCCTGGCACAAATGATGCTGCAGTACCGGCAAACACCATCATCCCAAGAAGGATGATGGTGCGCTTGCCGATGATGCGTATTGGGCTCATGACGTTATGTCATTGCACTAGCTGCCAATGTCGTCGTTTGTTATTGTGCAGGTGATAGATTCACCCTCATCGAGAGTCACTACACCACCTAAGACAGCGGGGCATTTTGCACTACCCATGATTGATGCAAAAGAATACCCGACCACTGCATCCTCATTAATGATGTGAGGGAAATTGGCTGTAACTCCTTGAGATGTATTTTGTGGTACTAACACCCCATCAATACGTAACTTGAACTGATTAGCCGTCTTGGTACCGCCATTGTCGTTAATTACATTCTTTATGAGCGTGATGTTTCCAGGCAGATCGTTATTTGTGATGGTGCAAGTCTTATTATCGCCCGCTGCAAGCGTAATACCTCCCTCGCTATCGCAATCGCCGCTAAACGAAGCGACGTAGCCTGCGACACCTGTCTCAGTCACGCTGTAAGCCCCAGGGACAACTGTAGTCGTTACTCCAGAAGTGACTGGCGTAATGACGACACCGTTATCAACGAAGAGCTGATAGTCAGCAACGACATTGTTACCACCATTGTCATTCACAACCTGCTTTATAACCGTGATTTTCGCCGTACGAGTGTTGGTGCCGCCGCAAGAGAAGTTCGGATTGTTACGCGCCTGAACAGCACGGAATGCAACATCGACAGTAGCCTTGTCTGTTTGAGTGAGATTATTGAGAGCAGCCCCATCGCAAAGCAGGCCGGAATTAACGCTTGGATTTACTCCTTGACCGGCTGCTACGGGATTCAGAGATAAATTGCCGAAACACCATCCTTTGGCGATGTAGACAGTCTTATTGGCAGGAATCGGACCTGGAGTTTGTGGTGTCCATACATTATGAGTGGGATCAGCAAGGGCAACTGAAAACGGTGTTGATGTAGCGAGATTGTAGAGTGTTTGTACACCGTTAGAAATCGGATTCTCTCCGACTTCATACACATTATCTCCATCGTCTGCCCACCAGAACATTTGAATGTTCTGTGCGAGTTCACCATCCCAGGTGTTGTTGATGTCCTCTGGGGCATCAGGAGTTACGAGCTCTGGTTCAGTCGAAGAGTTGTCATCGTTACTTGTGAGCGACAAATCCATACACACCCATGCATCATTCTGTACATGAAGCGAAATAGTGTCTTCACCTTCATCATCTGGCTTCATATCGTTGAAGTTGAAGAACAGGAGACCCTTGTCGAGGTCGCTCAAGGGGAAGGAGGTGTCGCAAGAGGTACCCGGAACTGGATACGCTGCACTACCCTGCCATTTCCAAACTGGTTCCTCAGAAGTGCCAACGTTGGTACATTTTTTGAGATTGTAATAACTCTCGTTATCTACTTTGAGATCAATTGCGCCGGCAGCAAATGTGTTGCCGCTCGAAGTCTCAGAGTCCGAAAAGAATGCGCCTGTGCTTCCTATCGCAATGAGCGATATCGAAGCGATAATCACAGCGAGACTAGCGTACATGCGGTGCATAAAATTGTGTGTAATTTAATAATTTCCCTTACTGGTTTCCCTTCCAGCCCGCCGGGCCCCAGCAGTCGGGGCTCGGAACGGCTAAAGAGAACTTACTACTACTGTGCTTATGGTGTAGTCCAAGTAGGTACGTAGCTCGTGCAGGAGAAGTTCGGATTGTTACGAGCTTGTACTGCGTAGAACTGCATATCGCCCTGTACTTGATCGGTCTGCGCCGCATTGTTCACAAGCGTTCCGTCACACTTAAATCCTGTGCCATCGAGTGGTGAGCGCGCAACACCCGATCCATCCTGTGTAAGATTAGTCGGAGTGAGTGTACCTGCGCACCAGATCTTACCGATATATACAGTTGAGTTGCCTGGTACTGGATTCGTACCGAATGCGCCAGCTGCAGGCGATGCGAGAGCGATTTGACCCGCGCTGTTCAATTCAGCGAGCGAGCCGCCAAGGAAGATTTTCTCAGGAGTCCCACTCTGACCTGGAGTCGGTTCATAGACATTGTCGCCATCATCTGCCCAGAATGCGAATTTCAATACGCTATCGAGTTCACCCTGATTAAGGCCCGGGGGTTCGCAAGTGCCATCGTCAGACAATTCAGGTTCCGTACACGACTGATCAGAATCATCAGTGATACGCGCAGCTGCACACATCCATGCATCGTTTGAGCCGACATGGATCGAGATAGTGTCCTCTCCGTAATCTCCAGGCTTCACGTCCTCGAAGTTGAAGAACTTGTGAGTTCCTGCTACGAGGTTAGCAAGCGTCCAAGAGTTCGCGGGATTTGCAACGAGTGCCCCCGTTGAGGTTCCGACAAATGTTGGAATGTTGAAGTCAATTGCGTAGCTTGTATTATCAATTTTAAGATCAATATCGCCAGCAGCAAATGTGTTGCCGGTGGATGTTTCAGTATCACTGAAGAATGCTCCTGTACTTGCAATCGTCGCGCCACCAAGGGCGACAATGACTGCAAGCGAGAGAAGAAGTTTTTGCATATAATTTATTTTTAAGTTGAGTTTTTTGGTTAATAGTTTTATGTGATGCGTTGTGCGATTACTATTATCGACCAAAAGTATCGCGTCGCGTGAGTCGCGAACGCGACACACAAAGTAAGTGTCTCCCTCTGCCGAAAGTCTGACAAGTGTGTACACTGGTAACATCCTGTGTACAAAAAAGTGGATAACTTTCCATAAAAACGTGGTGAAATAATGCGCCCTGTCTCTGCTATAGTTGTCACATGAGAATAGTCTCGTGGAATGTAAATGGCCTGCGCTCGCTTGCAAAGGATGGTCGTTGGGAATCTTTTCTGAAAGGTACGAAACCAGACATATTTTGCCTCCAGGAGACGAAAGTGAGCCCGGAACAGGTATCTGAAGCAATGCTCTCCCCTGCCGGATTTCGCTCGTTTTTTTCGTCGTGCCAAGTGAGAAAAGGCTATAGTGGCGTGGCTATTTACTCAAAAATTGAGCCTTTGAAAGTCATTTATGGCATGGGAATAAAAGAGTTCGATCAGGAGGGGCGATTTGTCGGTGCTGAATATGAGGACTTCTGGCTTATTAATGCGTACTTCCCCAATGGCGGCCAAGGTCCAGAACGTCTCGATTACAAAATGCGATTTTATGATGCTTTTCTCACATTTGTAGAGAAACTCCGTAAGCAGAAACCAGTCATATTCTGTGGCGATGTGAACACTGCCCATGAGGAAATCGACCTCGCGAGACCGAAAGAAAATGAGGATACTACAGGATTTTTGCCCGAAGAGCGTGCCTGGATAGACGAAGTTATCAGTACTGGCTACATTGATTCATTCCGGCATTTTTATCCTCATACCAAGGAGGCTTACACGTATTGGGATATGAAGACCCGAGCACGCGATAGAAATGTCGGCTGGAGAATAGACTATTTCTTTATTGCAAACGAATTTATTAAGAACATTAAAAAAGCAGAAATTCATAGCAGCATATACGGCTCCGACCACTGCCCTCTTTCTATAACCATCTCCTAAAAGACAAGTTGTCCACAGGCATGTCCTTTACAATGTCCTTTACTGGAATAGTATTGGCAAAGGAAGGGATGTTCTTTCTATAGTTCTCTATCGGCGTCGGTGCGCTTCTCGAGGCTCCTGCCTACGTCGCGGCGATCCGCGTATAAGTATTGCGCACGGTGTTCCACGTGAAAGCGCCAGTATGCAACGTATAAAAGCTGCCCTTATTCTCGGGTCGGGGGCCCCATCAAACGCCCAAGCTCCTTTTTGCCTCCGGCCACCACAGGGTGGCTTTTTTGTTTCTATCTACGAATTATCCCCTAAATACCTTGGTGTACGTTACACGGGAAACTAACACACGTGATATTTGTCCATTATGTGCTTTATTTCCTCATCTTCAGCCGCTTCCCTACGCTGCTTCCCTGCTTCCCCAAGCTTCTTCAGCTCTTCATCAGACATTTTAAATAGCTCTTCGGTTCTTTTATCAAGATATTCCTCGGTGTTTTTAGCAGAATCATCAAGTATCTCCTCAAGAAGAGCATTAAGCGCCCATCCTATTTTCGGCCCAGGTTTCACATGAAACTTATCCATAATATGCACCCCGTCTGTTTTAAGCATCGTCACAGAGATAGGATCGCGAAGCGCTTGATCTACCATCGCTTTATACTTACGGAAGCGAAATGGCTGTTCTTTAGGCCTTCCTGTCCCTATACGGTCACAGATACGAAGATTGAGCAGATCCATTATATTCTCCTCACCAACGTTCTTTATCATGCGGCGCACAGCAGAAAGGGTAATTTTCTCGGGATCAGAGAAGAACATGTGCCAACGAACCAATTTAACGACTTTATCTATGGTTTCACGTGAAAAATGAAGGTCTTCAAGAGCCTTTTTTGTTACACGTGAACCAACAACTTCATGTCCATGGAAGCTCCAATCCTTCCTTTCTTCTATCCAACGGCGAGTCTCTGGCTTAGATATATCGTGATACAGGCCAGCGAGACGTATGTCGAATCCCCACTTTTTATCTGCGGCGTGCTGCATAGTACGAAGATTGTGTCCAAAAACATCGTATGAATGTGCCTGATTCTGTTCGACACCAATGCCACGAATCAAATCAGGAACAATAAATGCTAGAATACCGAGCTGTTGCGCCAGAACGAGCGCATTCATCGGCTGATTTGAATTAAGTATCCTCACAAACTCATCTCGAACCCTTTCACGTGAAACACTGCTCAAATGCTTGCTATTTTCGCTTATAGCCCCCGCCGTATTGCTTTCTATGCCGAATTCAAGCTCTGCGACTAGGCGAACCGCACGAAGCATGCGTAGAGCGTCCTCATTGAACCTCTGCGAGGCGTTACCTACTGCCCGCACCACTTTGTCCTTTATATCTTTTTGACCGTCGTACGGGTCAACTACGTGTCCTTTAGAGCCCTCTAGCGCGATAGCATTGATCGTAAAGTCGCGTCGGGCCAGATCTTCGAGTAGGGAAGTACCGAACTCTACTTTATCCGGTCGGCGTTTATCAGAATAGCTAGATTCTGTACGATAGGGAGTAACCTCAACGATAGCGAGGCGAGGATCTTCAGAATTTGTCTTAACACCCACCGTGCCATAGTCGTTTTCATAAAAAGAGTCCGGAAATACGGCCTGAATCTGATCCGGTGTGGCATTTGTAGTGATATCCCAATCCTTGGGTTCCCGTCCGATGATAAGGTCGCGGACACAACCGCCTACAAGATAGGATTCAAATCCAGCCTGCCGTAGACTATTTCCGACTACTGAGACCTCTTCTGGAACTCGATACACCATGAGCGAATCGTAGCATAGCATTCCTGGTTTTTTCGCATTTGTACCGTAAGCACGCAAAAGCTCGAGCTTGTGCTCCTTGCACTTGCCTCGCACAAGAACCTGAAGACAAATGCTCGTGTCTCGGCTCGCTTGGTAGTACTATGGCAGATACGCCCCGATGGTGAAACGGATATCACAACAGTCTTCGGAACTGTAGGTCCAAGTTCGATTCTTGGTCGGGGCACATACGAGCAAAGCTCGGGGCACTGGAAACAGAAACGCACGACATGCTATCATGTCGTGCAGAGCGGGTATGGTTCAATGGTAGAACATCTGGTTGCCAATCAGATGATGGGAGTTCGATTCTCCCTACCCGCACCGAAATACACTGTAAAATCAACGTTTTTTAAGCTTTATTCCAATTCCTGCGTTATTTTTTATATATTCAATCGCAGCTATAATAATTTTTGGATTATCTTCAAATTGCCTTAGCCCGACATTACATTTCGAACAAAGCAACCCTCGAACTTCCATTGACGTATGATTGTGATCAAGTAAAGGGCGTTTCATTGGTTTTTTGCATATAGCACATACTCCCTGTTGTTTCTCAAAAAGTTCTGCGTACAACTGTCTAAATGGTTCGGCTGTGCCAAACTTCGCCGTTAATTTCTTATCTTCGAGACACTGTTTGCAACAAACTCTTCCTTCGGCCGCAGGGTTTTTCTCACAATTTGGACAAATACCTTTATCTTTAAAAGCTAATTTTCTTTTCTTTACATACATTTTTTGATACTCTCTTGCCTGTTCTGGTGTTCGAAAAGCCATGGATTTCCTTATTTATGCTATCCACAATAGCATTCTGTGGAATAACATAGCAGTGCATAAAGCTGTTAGTTGTGTGGATAAAGGACAGGGGACTTTTATGCGAGTCCATGAAATAGTGTGCAAATGAGCCATATTTCTAAAAGCCGTGGATATTTCCTCTAAGACCAGGAAAGAGATTGGCGCCCTCGGAGAAAGGATTGCTGCTGAGTATTTGAAACGGCATGGATTCTCTATCCGTGATCGTAATATTTCCCGTAAGACCGGCGAGCTCGATATCATTGCAGAAAAGGAAAATACGCTGCATTTTGTCGAAGTTAAGACGGTGCTCACGAATACATTTCCTCTCGATGCGAATGTGGAAGATGCCTACGACCCTTCTTTAAACCTGCACGAAATGAAGATACGGAAGGTCGCACGGACAGGGGAATGGTATGCCCTTGAAAAGGAATGGGAAGGGGAGTGGCAAATAGACGGATGCCTCGTGTGGCTACGCCGGTCGGACGGCATGGCAAAAGTCCGCTACCTGCCGCAAATCGTCTAAATCTGTTAGACTCTCTCATACAACGGGCCGGAGTATGCCGGTAGTACATCTGCTTTGGGAGCAGACAGACCGAGTTCAATTCTCGGCGGCCCGATGATTATGGTAAATGTGCAGTCAAAATAGACTCGAGTTCTGGTATTTGAGGTGCAAAATCGGCAATAGAAACCGAGGTCGGCTGAGTAAGGAGGAGATCGAGTGCTTTTCCTGTTTCGCTCGCATATGCGGCACGGATATAGGATGCCGTAATTGCGGAGAGGGAACGGGTACTCGTATCACCTTCTATAGTGCTCGTCGTAATGGTTCCTGCAAGCTCCCCAAACGCATTCGCGACACCACCCCCTGAAGAACCCTCTTGTGCCGCCGCGGACCCGCCTAATGCAATGACATCGATAGTGTTCTTTGCAAATGTGAATACATCTTTTACTGAGCCGAAGACAATAGTTGGGAAGAGCGCTGATTGTATCTGACTCGAGTTAAGAAACTGCGCGCCATAAGAAGCAATGATAACCGGCGTATCTTTTTGAGGCGGTGTCTGCGCTAGCGGCAGGGAAGGGAATTGGGTCGGAAGCGCCGTCACCGTTACGCTCTTCGTGACTGCAAGAAGAGCGAAATCGTATTCGCCCGTTCCGCTCGGCGCAGTCTGAGTAAGTGCGCTCGCATTTGCTTGAAGCCACGCGCGCGGAATGTAGATCAATGCGGCACTATAGCTTTTTGTAGCTGGACTCCCCGAACGAATAGTGCAGGAAACATTGCGATTGGCGAGGAGAAAATACTGAGCAATATGCGCATTAGTGAGAATAATACCCTTTGCATCAATGAACACGCCGCTCCCTGAAATAGAGTGCAGACGTGTCCCTTCAGGCACATAACAAATAATGTTCACGAGCGCACTGCGCAGAACTGCTGCGGAAGCATCAAGCGCGATAGCGTTCACAGGAGCTCTAGCGGGGATTTGGACGGAGACAGGAGCAAATGTAGAAGATGAAGACGCAGTGGGTGCAGAAGCAGAGGTTGCAGCTTTTTTCTTTGCCACAGGAGTCGTGAGCGATGAGGTAGCCGTAACACCACTTACTTCTGAAGAAATTTCAAAAAACATTGGCGAGATGGTGCTGGTATTCACCATAGGGGCGGGTAGCATAGTTCGAGTATCAAAAAAATTTGCAATAAAAACACCCACGAAAAGAGCGGCAGCGACACCAACATATGGCCCGAAGCGATTCATCTGTATACGCTAGCGCACAATCGTTTTGAAAGACAGTGTGACAAAAGGACTTCGCGCGAATCAAATTTCCTGCTATTCTCGTTTCTGAAGCGGGATTAGTTTAATGGTAGAACATCAGTTTTCCAAACTGATAGCAGGAGTTCGATTCTCCTATCCCGCACTCGAGCAGATGAAAATAAGGTGGTGCGGCAGGAAATTAGTAGCGGGAGTACTATACGTGTATGGAACCGCTTGCCGCTCGAATACGACCGCAAAACCTCGACGAGGTTGTCGGCCAAGAGCATCTTGTAGGAGAAGGGAAGCCGCTACGCGTTGCGATAGAGAAGAAACATAAATTCTCTTTCATACTCTGGGGCCCACCAGGGACAGGGAAGACGACTATAGCCCGTATTTATGCGCATGCGCTTGATGTGGACCTCTTCGAGCTTTCAGCAGTATCGGCAGGAAAGGAGGATATCCGAAATATCGTCGCAATGGATTCGAAAGGGAAGGATAAAGTTCTTTTCCTCGACGAAATCCATCGATTTAATAAGAGCCAGCAAGATTTTCTCCTGCCGTATGTCGAGAGCGGGGAATTGACGCTTATAGGCGCCACCACCGAGAATCCTTCTTTCGAAGTTATTTCTCCGCTTCTTTCGCGCTGTCGAGTATTCGTGCTTACGTCGTTATCTGAAGAAGCATTGCGCACCATTACGAAGAGCGCGAAGATAAAAATGAAGAAAGACGCCTTCGATTGGCTTATGGGATATGCAAATGGCGACGCGCGTAAAGCACTCGGCATGATGGAAGGTGCACAGAGCCTCTACGGGAAAGTAACCGTTGAGACACTTTCTAAGGCTCTGGAGTCTCCCCATCTGCGGTACGACAAGAAAGGAGATGAGCATTACGACACTATCAGTGCGTTTATTAAAAGCATGAGAGCTTCACAAGCGGATGCGGCGATCTACTACCTCGCCCGCATGGTCGAAGCAGGGGAGGACCCGCTCTTCATAGCTCGTAGGATGGTTATCTTCGCAAGCGAAGACATAGGGCTTGCCCAACCGACTGCTCTCGTCGTCGCAAATGAGGTGTTCCGTGCCTGCGAAACTATCGGTTACCCGGAATGCGCTATTAATCTCACTCATGGCGTTGCGTATCTGGCGCAAGCGAAGAAAGATCGCTCCGCCTACGATGCACTGCGATCTGCGCAAGAAGACGTCCATAAGCACGGAAATCTTCCTATACCAAAAAAGATCCGAAATCCAGTAACAAAACTCATGCGGGAGCTTGAGTATGGTAAAGAGTACGAGAAGTATGACGACGAATCGTATTTACCGGACGCATTAAAGAAAAAGAGGTATCTGAGATAAAAAACACCGCGGCGCCAAAGGCGCCGCGGTGTTTTCTGCACAGAAGTACTATTAAACGAGTGAATGAGCCCTGGAAGCAAGCTTTGGCTTCAAAGCTTATTTAATAGCGTCCTTCAATGCCTTTGCGGCACGAAACTTCGCAGTGCGAGAAGCTGCGATATGAATCGTCTCGCCAGTACGAGGATTGCGGCCCTGGCGCGCTGGGCGTGCCTTTGTCGCAAAAATACCGAGACCGGCAATCGAGACTTCATCGCCAGATTTAAGATTAGAAACAATAGTATCGATGACCGTCTCGACAGCGCGTTCTGCTTCGGCTTTCGTCGAACCGAGAACGCTATGCACCTTGTCGACAATGTCTGCTTTATTTGCCATGAATATCTGCTAATTGCTAATCCCACGACCTGTCTCGAGGTGGGTATGGGGAAAGTATAGGAAATGCGCGATATTCCGCAATAGGGCTTTACAACCCTGAGGGGATAGTGCGAAATCACTACTCCGCCACTCTTTTCTACCGCGCGAACTCAACCACACGATTTTCTCGGATGATGTTGACCTTAATTTCGCCCGGGTATTTCAATTCTTCCTGGATACGTTTCGCAATACCGCGCGCGAGCGTGTGCATCGCAATATCAGAAATCTTTCCCGGATTCACAAATACGCGTATCTCACGTCCTGCTGCTATCGCATATACCTTCTCGACGCCTTCAAACGTGGCTGCTAGGCGCTCCAAGTCACCAAGACGGTCGAGATATCGATCGACAGTATCCCGGCGCGCGCCTGGGCGACCTCCTGAGATGGCGTCGGCCACCTGGACTATGATTGCCTCCGGCGTTTCATACGGATGCTCCTCGTGATGCGACTGCATAGCGAGGATTACTTTCCTGTCGACACCAAACTTCTCAAGGATCCTGCGGCCGATTTCAACATGCGTGCCCTGCACCTCGTGGTCAACAGCTTTCCCGATGTCATGCAGAAGTGCGCCGGTACGAGCCACCGTCACATCAGCACCAAGCTCTGCGGCAAGCATTCCCGCGATATGCGCCATCTCGATAGAGTGTGTGAGCACATTCTGGCCAAAGCTTGTACGAAAGTGAAGGCGTCCCAGAAGTGCCGTGAGCTTGGGGTCGAGGCCAATAACACCAGCTTCATACGCCGCAGCTTCGCCTTTCTGTTTCACTATTTCACTAACCTCGGCGCGAGTCTTCTCTACTGTTTCTTCTATCTTGGTCGGTTGGATGCGGCCATCGACAATAAGTTTCTCAAGCGCAATCTTCGCAATCGCTCGGCGAAGCGGATCAAAAGAGGACAGCGTTATCCTATCCGGTACATCATCAATAATGACATCGACACCGGTCGCACGCTCAAAGGCCTTAATATTGCGACCTTCTTTCCCGATAATCTTTCCTTTTATATCTTCTGATTGAATCGTAACCGAAAGTGACATGACCTCAGCGTTTACGGCATTCCCCAGACGGTGAATGGCGCTCGTGAGGATAGAACGCGCTTTGTCTTCAAGACGCTCGCGGCCATGTGCTTCAAGCTTCTGCATCCGTACAAGAATCGATTCTTCATATGCGCGCTCGATTTCAGAAAAAAGCTCCTCGCGCGCTTTGTCCTCTGAGAGACGCGCGATTCTTGCAAGTTCTTTCGAGCGTTCGACAATAAATTTTTCCGACTCGCTTTTTACACGTCTTGTTTCCTGTTCCCGAGCGCGAACATCGTTTTCCTTCTCGTCGAGATCGCGCTGGCGGGAATCGAGAAACTCTTCGCGTGATGCAAGCCGTTCTTCGCGTGCGACGAGTTTCCCTTCGCGTTCCTCGATGGGCGCGAGACGCTCCGTCTCGATGACCTCGCCGCGGAATTCAGCGTCGGCGATGATCTTCGCCGCCTGTTCCTTAGCAGCAAGCAGTTTCTGTTTAATATCGAGCTCGACTGACCCGCGCTGCGCAAGCCCGATAAGGACGCGCAATACGTAGCCGAGCATGATACCGCCTACGCCTGAGAGCGCGAGCATTATCAA
>JALHQL010000007.1 GCA_022841985.1 Minisyncoccota bacterium
GGGGTGGGGGGGTGGGGGGGGGGGGCGCCCCGCTAACACACAACACGAAGGCAACACTTGAGCCATCACCTTTTCAGGAGTTGTTAGTCCCATCGTAACAGCAATAAACATGCCCACCATGATGGTAACAAGTATGGTAAACAGACCGATAATTATCGGTCTGTTTTTCATATATAGAATGATCGATTTAATTTTTTGCATGCATTGTGAAATACGCACCTGCCGCCTGCGCGGCGTATAAAAAAGGAGCCGGCGTGACAATGCTGCTTGCAGCATTGTCACGCTTCTCCAGAAATCAACTAACTAATTCGACCAGACACCCCACGGCCAATATAACTCAGGTTCACCAGAAGGAATCTCTTCTCTTGCATACCACACTATAGCGGTTTTAATACCGGATTCTCTTCTCCGATAATCAAACCACTGAACGCCAATTCCATCGGAATGACTGGAGATCCATGTACTCCGCCATTCGTTATACTTCTCGAGATATGCCATATATTTTCTATAGGTTATCCCGTACGTAGTAGGATCCATGTCTGGAGAAGGCCGTACTTCCGCATAGGGAGGAAGCCCGGGATTCCCACGTTCAAGACAAAGCACTACCCTGAATGGTGATTCTTTTTCGGTCACCAGTACCGGTAGACGAAGAATGTGTTCACCGGGCTCGGGTATATAGCTGCCCATCATCTGGACCGGCTGACCCACCACTCTTACATCTTCGGAAAAGTCACATCCTCTGACTTCACATTCATCTTCCCACCAACGTTCGAATTCATCCTCTTCACCCGCACGTTTTAATCCGACACAGTCATTACTGATTGTTTTTGGACCAAGTAGCGCGAATCGTACTATCGTATCCCCCGGCCGCGTAAAGTAATGGATCTCCACACAATCCGGTGGGACTTCTTTTTCTACTGGATTTGTGCAGTCCGAGGCAAGGACGATCCTCTTCGTCTTAGGATCAACCCATACTTTTTCACCTTTCTTGAATTTCCGGGAGACGCAGTGCAGCACCGGTTTATAGCTTTTCCCGTGAGGTTTGAGGCAAGCGAGCCAGTATTCACCGGAAGGTGCATTCTCGATTTTGAGAGACCTCAAGAAAGCGGGAACTTGAGCGACAGTCGTGAGACCCGCCTTTGGATCCGATATCTGAAACATTTCCAGATAATCCTTGGGACTGGCACATGATCCGCTTTTTTTACAAAAGTCTGGATCAAGTAGCATCACCCCTTCCGGATCCCTGACAAGCGCGACCTCTATTCTATTGGCAAGATCCGAAGAGTTCACGACTCCTTTCATGAATGGCTTCCCAACGGGCGCGGCCCAAACAACTGATGCGGATACCGCTCCCAATACAAGTGCGGCAATCATGCTAATGATATGCATCACAAGCTCCTTTCCATGACGCTAGGTGTGACCTTAGTTAGTTGATCTATTCAAAGAACATTCTCTCCCGTTGCGGAGAGCCATTCAGTTTCTAACTAGTTAGAAACTGAATGGCTTTCAACAAAGTCTGCAACGACAACAAAACGATCTGTTTTCGCACCGAATGAATCGCAAGTCACGAGCGTAAGTATCTTTTCGACGGTTACCAACGGAATCGCTGAATTGTCGTCCGCATTTTCTTTTGCAACGCTTCTCACGCGATACGTATACGATGTGCCCGAAGAAGATACAACAATGGTATCTCCTGCCACAAGTTTCTGAATACCATTGAAAGTCTTGTACGCCTGATTTTTTACAATCGGCAAATAGCTCGAATGGCCGAAAAGGACAACATTGCCCGTTTCGCCGAGTTTTGCCGAAGTCGGATATCGCACGACCCCCTTGAGGAGCAAGCTGTCGAGCGCCGCGATATCTGTCGTGTTCGGATTTTCGATCGACGTCGCAAGTTTGAGTGTGGGAATCGCTACATTTATCGGAAGTTCTACACGCAGTGGCGTACGCGCGCTCGTCGCGATATGCGGACTCGCAGAAAGAACGGCCTGCGAAGTACCCGACACTGATTTGATCTCTGGCAAGAGATCAAACTGCGCAAGAACAAACACCATAGCAAAGAACAGGACGCAAAAAAGACCTAGGAAGCCCCACTTCCTTGCGTAGATTTGGACACCGGCTCTGGCGAGCCAGGCAATAAGGCTGATAAGTCCCTGCATATCGTCTTATGTACTAATACACCATTGTACTGCATATGTCAAGTCATTAACTTGACATTAAAACCACGCTATGTTATATATGTCTTGTCCTATGGATACCCATACACCCAGCAATTCGACTCGGCAGACCGCTATATACGGCCTTGCTGTAGTGGGTTGTATCACTCTTGTGGCTCTCGGCATATGGCTCGCCGTCTATTCGGTGCGCTATATTCCTACTCTCACCAGCACGATTGACCGCCTCGGTGCGGCGGCCGTTTCGCTCACGCAAGTTTTCACCCCTTTTTCAAAATCTACTCTTTCGGTCATCCCCGTCGGTTCAACGACTATTCCATTTGGCACGGGAACCTCAACACTTTCAACTACTTCTACAACGCCGAATACTTCTACAGCTTCTACAAAAATAAACTGGACTCCGGGAACACCAATTGCTATTACGAATAATGAAACAACTTCTCCATCGGTACCTGTAACACCACACTATTCCGGTTTACCAAACCTTGCGGTCAAAATAACAACTGTCGGATACAAAGCAGCTGATGGCAACATAATTGCGACTACCACAATTCCTGCCAACACACAGATTGCAGTGAAATTTAAAGTGACCAATATTGGCACGAATGTGTCAGGACTATGGGCGATGAATATCGCTATCCCCTCAGACGGAATGCTCGGGCAACAGTCGTTTACTATAGAATCACTTGCACCTACTCAGCCACGTGAATTTATAGCGTCTTTTGGAAATATCACCCCCGGATCTAATCGTACGATTGTGATTACCGTTGATCCGAACCATCAACTTATCGAATCGAGTATTGCAAACAACGTCGCAACGACAAGCGTAACTGTTCTTGGCTCATAACCCACTCATTGGAAAATGAGCGAGCGAGTTCCGGTAGATGTGAACGTCTGGAACACGACGGCGTAAGGTAGAGTACATTTTCACCGGAACTTGTGAACTTACACGTCCAAGTTTGCGTATTTGGCGTTTGATTGGATAAACGATTTGCGTGCGGAGACGTCAGTTCCCATAAGGATATCAAAGATGCGATCGGCTGCCTCAGCATCCTCGACACTCACCTTCTTCAAGACACGTCGTCCCGGATCCATCGTGGTCTCCCACAGCTCAGATGCATTCATTTCGCCAAGGCCTTTGTAACGCTGGATGTTTGCCTTTGCTGGTTTCTTTGATACTGCGGCTTCTTCTTCGAGCGTCGTATCATCGCCTTCATCGAGGATTGCTACTTCTGTCGGTGCAACGCCCATCTCCTTGAGCGCTTCTTCTTTTTCAGCATCGGAATACGCATAGGCGACCGCCTTTCCTTTGGTTATTTTATACAGCGGTGGTTGTGCGATATAAATAAAGCCCCCGTCAATAATCGCGCGGAAGTGACGGAAAAAGAGCGTGAGGATAAGCGTACGGATGTGCGCACCATCAACGTCGGCATCAGTTGCGATGATGATTTTGTGATAGCGAAGTTTAGAAAGATCAAAGACATCGCCGACGGCAGTGCCGAGCGCCACCACGAGATTTCTTACCTGCTCTGAAGCGAGCATCTTGTCGAGGCGTGCGCGCTCCACATTCAAAATTTTCCCTCGAAGCGGAAGAATAGCTTGTACGCGACGATCGCGACCCATCTTTGCGGTGCCGCCGGCAGAATCTCCCTCGACGATAAATAACTCCCCTTCTTCAGCACTCTTAGTCTGACAGTCGGCAAGCTTGCCCGGAAGCGTCATACCCTCAAGCGCACCCTTACGCAGTACTGAATCCTTTGCTGCCTTCGCCGCTTTGCGTGCTTTCAACGCAAGAAGTACTTTATTGATGATGGCTCGAGCATCATCTGGATTTTCTTCGAGATATGCCCCGAGTGATTCGCCAAATACGGCCGCGACCGCACCCTGCGCCTCAACCGAACCAAGTTTCGCTTTTGTTTGTCCTTCGAACTGAATTTCGGGAAGCTTCACTGAAACAACCGCCGTAATACCTTCAAGTACATCATCGCCTGTGAAGTTCTCATCCTTTTCTTTCAAGATGTTCGCATTCCTACCGTACGTATTCAGGCTGCGGGTGAGCGCCGTTTTAAAGCCGGTGATGTGCGTGCCGCCCTCGCTATTGTAGGTATTGTTCGCAAAGGCGGTGATACGCGGCGTGATATCGTCGACGTATTGGAATGCGACCTCGACAGCGACATTGTCCTGTTCGCGATCGATATAAAAAATATTTTTATGCGCTGGCTCCTGGTGCCGATTATAAAATGCGACAAGCGACTTCAAACCGCCTTCAAAATAGAAGGTTAGCGACGGCGCTTCAAAACCCTTCAGATCGCGCAGATAGAAACAGCCTTCATCATTGACCTCCGGAAGAGTGTGGGCGTCTATGATACTAATGCGCACTCCTTTTATCAGGTATGCCTGCTGGCGCAAGTGCGCAACGATCTTATCCCAGTTCCATTCGATACCTTCCTTAAAAATTTCCACATCCGGCTTGAACTTCACGATTGTGCCATTAAGCTTCGTCGTACCGATCTTCTTGACCTTTCCGAGCGGTTTGCCGATTTTATATTCCTGTACATGAATGCTCCCCTCTTTGTGCACCATAACCGCAGTGTGCACCGATAAAGCATTCACCACAGATGCTCCGACACCATGGAGGCCGCCCGAAACTTTGTAGCCAGAATCTTCGCCGCCGAATTTACCTCCGGCATGAAGCGTAGTCATGATGGTCTCAAGTGCAGAAACTTTTGTCTTTGGATGGATACCGACCGGAATACCGCGACCATTGTCCGCGACGCGCACATAGCCGTCCGGAAGAAGCGCGACTTCGATGTCACTTGCATAGCCGCCCATTGCTTCATCGCGAGAGTTATCAAAGATTTCCCAGATGAGGTGGTGTAAACCATCGGGACCAGTCGTACCGATGTACATACCCGGACGCTTTCGTACCGGCTCAAGACCTTCAAGGACGGTAATGGACGAAGCGTCGTACGCTTTATTTTTCGATGCTTTTTCGATGCTTTTAGCCATAAAAATAGCCGATTCTCGGTACTCTAAGTATAGCACAAATAAATGGTTATTTCCTCATGGTTGTAGACATTCGGT
This sequence comes from Minisyncoccota bacterium, assembly GCA_022841985.1. Taxonomy (GTDB): domain Bacteria; phylum Patescibacteriota; class Minisyncoccia; order Phycocordibacterales; family Phycocordibacteraceae; genus C7867-001. The sequence continues at coordinate 5,259 of JALHQL010000007.1, forward strand.
ATTCACAAAACACTACTGGAATCAGCCGGAATATCCCGCCTACTTTGCGGCGAGAATGCCGAAATAGACTGTTTTAGTCTTCTTTTCCCCTACCTCTTGTATGATCCTTGTCACCATGATCTTCCCTCTCATCCATATGATCATCAGTAAGGTCGAGCTTTTCAAGAATACGCTCATGCTTCTGTAACACCGTTTTCAGGGCGCGCTCGTTTTTATTTCTAATCTCTTTCTTATCGTCGCGAGAACTTTCACGGCGCTTATTTTCTTCTGAGGTTTTCTTGGAAAGGATTTCAGGAGAGCTGGTTGCAACAGTAGCGGTAGAGGTCGCGACAGACAGCGCTACAGACGCCACATCATCGTCCTCAACATCTTTAATCTTCTTCTTCGCTTTAATGCTCTGCTCGCGTATGACCTTGCGTACCTCCTGTTTGAGCATTGAATCAAGTTTTTTGTCGGTCTCGAGAGACTCCGCCTCTTCAAGGCGTTTCTCAAGCAACCGCGTCTCGAACTTTGCCTCTGCCGCAGGCGAGGTTGCCGTTATCAGTCGCGCTACCGGCTCAGTCACTCGCGTCTTCACGGGGTACAGAATGTCCCCTGGGAGCGCGCCCTCTGCTGCCAATGATACAGAACCGCCATAGCCGATAACAATGACAATCGAGAGAAATGCAGCCTGTGAGCGCTTCGAAAAGAAGAATTGCGACCAGGGTGATAGCATCGGACGCTGCGCGACATTCTCGCGCATTTTTATGAGAAGTGATGAGCGCAGCGCTACTCGCTCTGCATCGGAGAGTGTTATCGCGCGAAGCTGTTCAGTGAATTTTGTTAGTGGGTCCATATAGATTATTGCAACAAAGCCCGAAGTCGCTTCACGGCTCGATGCAAGCGCACTGAGACCGTGTTTTCGCTCTCGTTGAGGATCTCGGCAATCTCGCCCGGCGAGAGATCTTCAACGAAACGCCATGTGATGAGCTTCTGATCGTCCTCTCCGAGCTCGCGAAGCTTTGCGAGCACGAGCGAGACTTCAGTCTGCTCTTCGACCCTACTATCCGCCCCTACAGGTTCAAAACCCGCATCGAGCAGAACGTCAAGCGATGGGGATTTACGTTTTCGATACCAATCGATGACGAGATTGTCGGCAAGGCGATAGAGAAAAGCGCGCATGTTAAGTATCGAGTCTTGCCGCTGCATATAGGACCACGCCTTGAGAAACACATCTTGCGTCAGATCCTGCGCAAGCTCGCGTTCGCCTGTCTTGAAATAGCAATGACGAAAGATGGCGTCAGCGTGAGCATCGTAGGCTGATAGCAGTTTCATTTCCAAAGAGGTGTCCTTCATAGAGTGTGACGTGGCGGCAGCGATTTTCTTACCGTGCGGCAATGGTAGCAGGTATAGCACGAAACCGCCCTTCGCACAGGGGCGGTTTCGTGCAAACTTGAGCTATGTTTAGTTTGTGGTGACAAAGCTCTGAGTCGAAGTGGTAGCAGTATTTGTGGCTGCATCAACCGACTCAAGCACGTAGTAGTAAGTCGTCGAGGAGGCCAATCCTGAAAAGCCCAGGGAGTGACTTGCGACGAGCGAGTTGTTACTAATGGTGAGCGCCGTACCGAGGTTTACCGGCGACGTAGTGCCGTAGTAGATCTTACTTGTGGCAGGTTCATTTGTCTGCCACGAGATCATGGCAGTCGTCGAACTGACATTTGATGTGCTGATCGCAGAGATTACCGGAGCAACCGTGTCAGCAATCGGAGGCGCGGCAGTGACAAAACTCTGGGTCGAAGTGGTCGACGTATTCAGAGCAGCATCCTTCGACTCAATGACGTAATAATACGTCGTCGACGACGCAAGACCGGTGAGCGTAAGAGTACGGCCTCCGACGAGCGAATTATTACTTACCGTGAGGGCAGTACCGAGGTTTACCGGCGACGTAGTGCCGTAGTAGATCTTGCTTGTAGCAGACTCATTTGTCTGCCACGAGATCGAAGCCGATGAAACAGAGATGCCTGATACACTCACTGTCGAAATTACTGGCGCAACCGTGTCCGCGACAGGAGATGCGGCAGTAATGAAGCTCTGGGTTGAAGTGGTCGACGTATTCAGGGCAGCGTCCTTTGATTCAATGACGTAGTAATACGTTGTTGATGGCGCAAGACCGGTGAGATTCAGTGTACGGCTTTTGACAAATGAACTGTCACCTACCGTGAGTGCGGTTCCGAGATTTACCGGCGTCGCAGTGCTGAAGTAGACCTTGCCCGTAGCACGTTCGTTCGTAGACCATGAGATTGAAGCCGATGCTGTAGAGATGTTTGACACGCTAACGGTAGAAATTATCGGGGCAACAGTGTCATAGGCAGGCGGTTTCGGAGTATTGTGATCATCATCGTCATCGCGATCTAGAAGATCTTTTATACCCTTCGGAAGCTTCTGGCACTCAGGCACAATCGGCTTGTCTTCGCCTTTATGCTTCTTGAGCCATCCTGGGGCAATGAGGTGACCTGGCGGGACGATTGCGCAAGGACGTCTATCTTCATTCTTTTTCTCGCGCTTTTCTCCATCCCGCACTTCTTTAGTCGAGGTGGCGTTATCAAAAGCGAGAGGACGTTCTTTCAGACGCTCTTGGAGTTTCTTGAGAGTTTTTGGACCAACGAAGCCAACCTGCTCGATGCCATTATTCTTTTGGAAGCGCTTTACAGCCTCGGAGGTCAAGCGGCCAAAGTATCCGGAAACGATGCCCTCCGGATAAATGGAAGGATCAGCGGCAAGAAGGGCCTGCAGCACCGCAACTTGCTCGCCAGCTGAGCCCTGCTTGAGGGTCATCTGGAGTGTCGCGAGGTACTGCTGCTGTTGCTGCTGTAGCGAATTAATTTGCGTTTGGAGCGTCTGAATTTGCCCGACGAGCGTTGTTGCACTCGTGGTAGAAGTTGTCTGGGCAAAAGCAAGTGCCGGCGCGAAAACGCCGAGCGCGAGCATGGTTGCCATTACTTTTTTAAATGCTGACATAGGAATTAAAGATGAAGTTAATGTGTAATACACTCGAGCACTACCTACTGAGACGTTGCAGCAGGCATCGTCTTACAACCTCCAGTATACCAGTAGATATGGTGTTCATATGGCATAGACACGCTGTCTATGCCATCGACATTAGGCATTCACTTTTGACTCCACTATGCGCACTTCTTTGTGAACTGACTTACCCTCTTCATCCACCTGATAGAGAACCACGGATCCGAACATCATTTCAACATTCTTCGCGTTTTCCTTTGGAATCGATTCCATGTAGATCATGAGTGCACGCAGAGCATTCCCATGCGATACCACAAGCACCCTGTGACCCTCCTGAAGAAGCGGCACGATCGTGCTGAGATAAAACGGCACGACACGCTCATACACCATCTTAAGCGTTTCACCTCCGGGAATGGGATAGTCCCAGTCGCGGCGCATATGATCAAATACATCTTCTCCGAGAAGCTGCTTCATCTCCCACTTATTTTTCCCCGTGTACTCGCCGTAATCACGCTCACCGAGTACTTGAATGTGTTGCGTTGGGACGTTGTAGAGCTCCCGATTATTCAACATGCATGAAAGCGTCTCTATCGAACGCACCTGCATAGAGGCGAACGCTCTGTCGATTTTTATGTCTTTGAGTAACTTACCCATCTCGTCTGACTTCAAGAATCCGTACTCAGTGAGATGCACATCACGGGTGCCGGTCCACATGCCCTTCTTGTTCCACAATGACTCGTGATGCCGCGCAATGATAAGAGTTCCGGGGAGTGTCATATGGTGTGGAGTTGTTCCTCAATCTCGATCAGTCGATCATACTTAACCATTCGCTCTTTTTTCGTTGGTGCTCCGGCCTTGATGTAATCGCACGAAAGACCGACGGCGAAATCTGAAATAAAGGTATCCATTGTTTCTCCGGAGCGATGCGACGCAAAGAGTTTCCATCCAGCATTTCGCGCTGCACGCACCGCATTAATACTTTCGGTTACCGTGCCAATCTGATTTGGCTTGATAATACAGGCATTTACGGCCTTTTTCTCTATGGCCATGCCAATGCGCGATACATTGGTCACGGTAAGATCGTCGCCCACAATGGATAGAGTTCCACCCAGAGTCTTTTGCAACCTTATAAATCCATCCCAGTCATCTTCCGCGAGTCCATCCTCGATCGAGATCAGCGGATATTTCTCTGCCAGTGCGGCATACCACTCGATCATATGCGCACTGTCGAGCAAACGTTCTCCGCCAGACTTCAGTACATACTGCCCTCCTTCATAGAAACTACTTGAAGCGACATCAAGAGCAATGGTGACTTGGTCGGTCGAATATCCTGCATTTTGTATAGATGCGACAAGCAAATCAAGCGCTTCGTCGTTACTCGTAAGAGCAGGTGCAAATCCCCCTTCGTCCCCCATCTCGGTACTACAGCCCTTTTGTTCTAAGAATGATTTCAATAGCGCCATGCACTTTTCCGCAGCGACGACGCGTTCACGCATACTCTTAAAACCAATCGGCGCGAGCATGCACTCCTGAATATCGATGCCCTCACGTGCGTGCTTCCCGCCATTAATAATATTGAAGAGCGGCACTGGTGATGAAAAGTTTTTCCTGTTATCCAACGAACCCAGATAGGCAAAGAGCTCCACGCCGTTCTCCTTAGCGTGCGCTCGCGCAAAAGCTACCGAGACTGCGAGAATCGCGTTTGCCCCGAGCCGGCCTTTATTCGGAGTACCATCAAGATTGCACAGAAAAGCATCGAGTCCTTTCTGGTCGAATTCTTTTCCGACTGTGGCAGCCGCAATCGTTTCATTTACATGGACAATCGCTTCCGATACTCCGCGGGACGCCCCGCCATTATCGCGCAACTCGTGCGCCTCATGGGCTCCGACACTCGCACCCGATGGTACCGATGCAAGCCCTTTCCCTTTCTGAGTCTCGAGCTCAACTTCGACCGTCGGATTACCCCGCGAATCTAAAATTTCCCGAGCCTTGATTGTCTGTATCGTTGCCATGCAATTTATATATTATTTCGCTTTTCAAGATACCATGCGGTTTTATTTTTCTATACAAAATTGGATTGAACATCATATCTGGCAAAACAAAAACCGCCCTTGCGGGCGGTTTTTGTAGAGGAATTATCTCTTTACCTCCTTGAACGTGACGCGCTTGCGCAGTGTCGGATCGAACTTTTGGAGTTCAATTTTGCGCTCGGTGGTCTTTCTATTCTTACGAGTCCAAATAACGTGATTGGATTTCGTGGATTTGAGCCTAAGCAGGCGATCTTGTGACATGACTAAAATGTAACAGAAAGAGTGCCGTTAAGCAACAGGCTCGGTGGCACGAATACGCTTTGGGGCGCGTTTCTTTACTTCAAAATGTGGCTCATCATTCTTGATGGAGATAGTTACCGTACCGCCTTCCATGACCCCTTGATCGACCATGAGAGACGCGAGCGGGGTAAGTATCCTGTCCTGGATAGTACGGCGCAGTGGACGTGCACCATATTGAGGATTGTAGCCCTTCTCCGCGAGCCAGCCATGTACCGACGGGTCTATCGAAAGCGCGATACGTTTCTGTGCGAGCCGCTTCATCACCTCTTCAACCTGCGTATCGACAATTTTGGCAAGAGCCTCCTTCGCAAGTACGTCAAAGATAACAATGTCATCGAGACGATTGAGGAACTCTGGGCGGAAGTGCTCCTTGAGCGCACCCATCACCCTTTCTTTTGTCTCTTCGTAGCGAGTAGCGTCGGTCGCTCCTGCGGTGCCAAAGCCGATATGTGCAAGTCGATTGATAAACTCTCCACCTATATTGCTAGTCAGCACAATAATCGTATTTTTGAAATTGACTTTGCGCCCCTTGCTGTCGGTAAGGTGCCCCGAGTCGAGCACTTGGAGCAGAATGTTGAACACTTCAGGATGTGCCTTCTCAATTTCGTCAAAAAGCACCACTGCATAGGGACGATGCCGAATGCGCTCGGTGAGCGAACCGGCTTCTTCGTATCCGACATAGCCTGGCGGCGCGCCAATGAGCTTCGCGACCGAGTGCTTCTCCATAAATTCGCTCATATCAACCCGGACGAGAGCCTCCGTGTCATTGAACATGAACTCTGCGAGTTTCTTTGAAAGTTCAGTTTTCCCGACGCCAGTCGGACCAAGGAAAAGGAAGGAACCTATCGGGCGATTCGGATCGCTAATCCCGACACGCGAGCGCTTTACCGCATCGGTAATCTTCTTCACGGCGATATCCTGGCCGATGATGCTTTGCTTGAGCGCCGCTTCCATGCGCGAGAGTTTTACAGCCTCTTCTTCAAGCATGCGAGAAACCGGAATGCCAGTCCAGCGAGCGACGACACCAGCAATGTCTTGTTCCGCTACCTCTTCGTTCAGCACACGTCGCGACTTTTGTAATGTCTTCAAACGTTTCAATTTCATCTCGAGATCTTTCTGAATATGCGGAATGCGCCCATACCGAATCTCTGCGACGGTGCCAAGATCGGCGGAAGCTTCGGCATTGTCCGCCTGTATCTTCAATGCCTCAAGCTCGGTCTTCGCGGCGCGAATACCGATGAGAACCTCTTTCTCATTCTTCCACTTGAGCTCAAGCTCACTGGTCTTCTCTTTCAGATCGGCAACTTCTTTTTCGATGACTTTGATGCGTTCTTTAATTTCTTTGGCGTGTTCGCCCTCCAGATCTTTTTGAAGCGCCTGCCGTTCAATCTCAAGACGACGAATCTTGCGGTCAGTCTCTTCGAGAAGGGGCGGCTTGTTTTCAAGCGCAATGCGCAGCCCTGACGCCGCTTCATCAATGAGGTCGATGGCTTTGTCTGGAAGGAAACGGTCGCTGATATAGCGCGACGAGAGTTCGACCGCCGCAACAACGGCACCGTCGGTGATGCGCACCCCGTGGAAAAGTTCGTATTTGTCGCGAAGTCCGCGCAAGATGGCGATGCCATCTTCAACCGAAGGCTCCTGTACAAACACCGACTGGAAGCGGCGTGTGAGCGCGGCATCCTTCTCGATATATTTCTGGTATTCCTTCAAGGTCGTTGCACCTACAACACGAATTTCGCCGCGTGAGAGTGCAGGTTTGAGCATATTTGAAGCATCGAGAGAGCCTTCGGCGCCGCCCGCACCCACGAGCGTATGAAGCTCGTCGACGAAGAGAATGATCTTCCCTTCCGCGCGCTCCACTTCTTTCATCACATTTTTCATCCGTTCTTCGAACTCGCCACGGTATTTTGTACCGGCGATCATGAGACCGAGATCAAGAGAGAGCAGATCTTTGCCCTTGAGCGATTCGGGAACGTCTCCCGCCGCCATGCGCGCGGCAAGTCCTTCAGCTATAGCTGTCTTTCCAACACCTGCTTCACCGATAAGAACCGGATTATTTTTGGTACGTCGCGAGAGAATCTGGATGACTCGATTAATCTCGATGTCACGGCCGATGACCGGATCAAGCTTATTTTCAGCGGCAAGCTTGTTGAGATTGCGTGCATACTTAGCGAGTGCACGGAAACGCTTGGGCTCTACGGTCTGACCATCCTTTGAACTCTTGAGTTCTTTGAGGACAGCGAGCGCCGCATTCTGAGTTATCGAAAAGCGTGTAAAAATATCAGCAGCCGCACCTGGATGTTCCATGATCGCAAGGAAGAGGTGTTCGGTGCCAACGAACGTATCGTTCATACGCGCAGCGATCTTTCCCGATGCTTCAAGCGCCTGAGCGAGATCTGGAGTGAGATAAATCTGATAAGAAGGTGAAAGCACCGAGGCGTTCTCAGGCGTCTCAAGATGTTCATGCACCGTATCTGCGAGCAGATTGGTATCGATTTCCATCCGATCAAGCATCGAGAAGACAAGCGACTCCTCTTGAAGCACGAGCGCAGCGAGCAAATGGAGTGGCGAGACGTGATTTTGTCCACGCTCTATCGCAAGTTCATGTGCGCGACGTACGGCTTCTTTTGCTTTAGTAGTAAAATTGTGAAAAGGAGGCATACGTATAGAATATTAACTCGCTGCGACGGTAGAAGTTGCAGTGGTTGAAGTCGCCGTAAGAAGCGCGGTTATTGTGCTTGCCGAAATGAGAAGTCCTGGTATTTCTCCGGCACTGATACCGATAAGATTTCCTGAGAGATCGACTGTAGCGCTCCCAACGCCTATGTCCGGCAGAGTGGTATGAACGCCTTTGTCACTGACGCGAGCAATAATGCCGGTGGTGGCGGAACCATCGGTGCTTATAGCAAGAGCGGTCTGACCAAGTTTCAAATGATCTGCATGTATCAGGATTGGTGAAGACATTTTTGGCAGTACCGCATCGTCAGCAAAACCATAGATAGCGATGCCGCGGCCTGTTTGGGCGAGCGAGGCAAGAACGTATGAGCCGTCCGAAAACTCAATAAGCGCCTCTTTTGGTAAAACACTCTGTTCTGCAGTCGCGATGGTACGTGATTTGGAGAGATACGTGCCGATAGAAACCGCCGGCGTCGACGTACCGGTCTTCGCCGCATAAATAGCGACCTCGCGAGATGCGCTCATCCCGAGAGCCGCCGTTACAAGATCCTGATTTGAAGGTGCCGGCGTGAAAGCTATTGCCGCAGGCGCAACCTGTTGAGTCACTCTCTCAATAGTGTGTTCGACGACACGATTCACTGTTTGAGTGACGGTAGCCGGCGCCTCATCAAGCAATGAGACCGTTAAAATACCAGTTGCGACAGCCGTCACAAAGTTCACAAGAATCGTGAGCAATATAAGCTGCGATTTAGAAAGTTCCTCAATATTCATATTAGTATAATGCTACCCTGGAGTATTGTTGTCAATAAACGAGACTGCCTGTACAAGAGCCCTTCCAAAACGGACCAGCTCACGAGACCGAATGTGTGGACCCCATGAGATTCGAAGCGTTGCACGAGCGCGAGCGGGATCGCCCGTAAGAACTAGAACTGCTCGAGAACCCTCTTCGGAGTCCGTTTCGCACGCACTCCGGGAGGACACGGCGAAACCCGCCTCATCAAGAATTGCGACCAAGTAGTCGGTGTCCCGACCGGGCAGCGATATATTGAGAATATGCGGAACTTGAAGACGGCCTTCTTGTATATGTATATTCGGAATAATTTTAAGAGCTGACTTAAGAACTTCACGATCTTTCTCTGCCAAAGCGCGAAATGCCTCACGGGTGCGAGTAGCAGTTGTGAGTGCATGAGCAAAGCTCTGCGCGAGCTCGGGAGCTTCGCTTCCGGAGCGCAATCCGCGCTCCTGTCCCCCTCCTGCATATAAAGGAATGAGTGGAATGGTGCGATGTGCTATGAGTGCACCAATACCGCGAACGTTACCAACTTTTGACGCATCGAAAGTAAGCATGTCTGCATCGAAGTGTGCTCGAGAAATTTTCTCAGTAATCGGAGCTTGACTTGCGTCGACATGAAGCACGATGCGCGCGGCGACTCCGTCGCCGCGCGCCTTTCTCAATGTCTCACCCACCTCGCGCGTATTCCACACCACTCCCGTCTCGCCGCAGACTGCGTCCATCGAGACGAGGACTGTTCCATCTCGCAACATCCTTGATAACACTTCCGTATCAACACGGTACTCTTTGATTGGTAACGCCTCAACAGCGACTCCCTCCGCTTGCAGTAATTTTACATTTTCTACGATCGACGCATGTGCACTCGGCAGATATAAGATATGTATGTCTTTTCTGCCGCCCACCTTAAGCGCTCTCGTATGCCCGAGAATAGCGAGCGCGTTACTCTCCGTCGCGCCGCTCGTGAAGACAACATCGTCCGACTGTACCTCCGTCAATCGCGCAATAACCGTTCGCGCGTCTTCAAGTGCCTTATTCGCTTGTCTTCCCTCCTCGTGCGGCGACGAAGCATTGCCGCTCACCCCTGCGGCATAATCAAGATAGGTTCTTTTCTTTCTCCAAAGCATGATTCAATTTTAACAGAAATTGCAATTAAGTCATTTTTGTGATGAAATAGAGCCATCATGGCGCGGACCCCGAGACCGCCCGTCATCGCGGTGATGGGCCACATAGACCACGGAAAATCTTCACTTCTGGATTACATTCGGAAGGCGAACATTGTCGCGGGCGAGGCAGGCGGTATCACCCAGCACGTTGCCGCGTACATCGCGCTTCACAATGACCGACCAATCACCTTTCTCGACACTCCCGGGCACGAGGCATTTAAGGCGCTACGCACACGCGGCGCGGCTGCCGCGGATATCGCTATCCTCGTTGTCGCAGCAGATGAAGGAGTGATGCCCCAGACACTTGACGCTCTTGCCGCAATCACCGAAGCAGGTATTCCGTACATTATTGCCATTACAAAGATTGATAAGAATAATGCCGATGTCGGACATACGAAAAACTCACTTACCGAACACGGTATATATATCGAAGGAATGGGAGGAGATATTGCTTTCGCTCTCGTTTCATCTAAGACAGGAGAAGGTATCCCTGAACTGCTTGATCTCGTTCTCCTCTCAGCAGATCTCGCGGAAATCACCGCGAACTCGGAAACGAGCGCAAGCGGCTTCATACTTGAAGCGACTCAAGACGCGAAACGAGGAGTCTCGGCGACCCTCATCATCAAAGACGGCACGCTCACGCTCGACGGATGTGTTGTCGCAGGCGACGCATATGCCCCGATTCGATTCATCGAAAATTTCCTCGGCACACGCGTTCAACAGGCTGGACCCTCGGAGCCAGTACGGATTTCTGGATTCAACAAACTGCCTGCAGCCGGTTCACTTTTCAGTATTGTAAAGAATAAAAAAGAGGCGGAGGCTCTCGCAAAAGAAAACGCAAAATCAAATGTGACGACATCCGAGCGCAGTGCGGCAATCGAAGGTATCGTTGAGCTCCCGCTTATTATAAAAACAGATGTCGCCGGCTCGATAGACGCCATCGCGCATGAGATTAAGAAAATAACTCATGATCAGGCTTCCATCCGTGTCGTCTCTTCAGGTGTCGGCAGCGTCTCGGAGACCGACGTCAAGACCGCGCGCGGAGCTGGCGGAACCATCATCGCGTTTAGTGTCCCGACCGACACCGTCGCTAGTGACCTTGCGCAGCGCGACAACGTTACTATCCTCTCCTTTTCAATCATCTATGAGCTTTCGGCGAAGATTCGAGAACTGCTCGACGCACGCGTACCTGTCGTCGCTTCTGAGAAAGAACTCGGGCGTGCGATGGTATTGAAAACTTTTTCTTCGGGTGCAAAGAAACAGGTTCTTGGTGCTCGCTACATATCAGGCGTCCTCACAGTCGGGAATCGCATGAAGATACTACGGAAAGATGTTGAAATCGCACGCGGCAGTATTTCGAACCTCCAGCAAGCTCGCGCTGACGTGAAAGAAATCAAAACTGAGGGCGATTTCGGCACCGAAATCGAGGCGCGCGAAAATGCAGCGTACGGCGATGAGATTGTCGCTTTCGTTGTCACTGATATATGAATCCCGACGCACGCACGCGCTCTCCCCGAAAGCAATCAAGTCGCGCGACTGAAATCGTCGCGCGCGAAGCCGCATTATTTATCGCGCGCGAAGCCGGCCGAGAATCACTCATCACCGTTACCCACGCACGAAGCATCGCGCATGGCGATCGCATCCTCGTATTTGTGAGCGTCTTCCCTGTCGAGAAAGCGCGTGCTGCCATGACTTTCCTTGAACGGCAGCGCGAAGCGTTTTCAGATCACTTAAAAAGTCATGCGCGCTTACGCCTCCCCCGCATTGATTTTATGCTTGATAACGGCGAACTATCAGGAGGCCCGAGCGGGAATTGAACCCGCGCATAACAGTTTTGCAGACTGTCGTGTTACCACTTCACCATCGGGCCACTCTACGAGAATAGCAGAGATGGTAGTATCCTCAAAAGAGGTCATGTTTGCCGAGGTGGCGGAATTGGTAGACGCACAGGACTTAAAATCCTGAGAAAGCCTAAAAACCTTCATGTGGGTTCGATTCCCACCCTCGGCACCAGAAATGAAAAGTCAAAAAACTAATTAAGAATTTTAATATGCATAATCAAAAAGGAGTTGCGAACATTGTTTTAATTGTAATTATTGTTGTCATTGTCGCTGTTGGTGGATATTTTGTTTCTTCCCCAAAAAAAGAAAGTACCCCAATAACTACTAATACTCCGAGTTCAAGTACTGTTGAAAATACTCAACCTACCAACGCCTCGGTGTCTGATACTCCTTCTCTTTCGGCAGATAAGAAAAGTGTCAGTGTCGATGGAAAAGTCTTGCTGTCCGTTAATAACGACACGATTTCCAATTGGTTCAAAACTGAAAGCCAGTTGTGCGATGGGTATAATCTAACCAGTACTCCGGATCGAAAGATGTTTTGTGAAAACAAAACATCTTTCGAAAACCAAACTAAATTTGCTTCAATTGTTGTTTCTCCCGATAAAATGAAAATTGGTTTTACCATAGAAAGCGATACATTGTCTCCCGATAAAGTTGTTGGAATTTTTTCACGCTCTACCAATAAAGTTACCTTGCTTACTAACTATTACCTCGGAAACCAATTCATCAGCTTTTCTCCTAACGGCGTGAACTTTGTTTATCAAGGGGGATGCTTTGAAGGGATGTGCGGACTCTTTATCAATAACTCTGAAACCCTCGCCAGCAAAGCTAGCTTAAATAATCCCGAGTTTGCGGATAGTAGAAGTCAGAACTCGACTTTTGTCCGATGGATTTCGGACAACCAAGTCGAATACAAACTTGGTACTAAATTAAAACGAGAATCGTTTTAATTTAGTACCGAATGCCAAAAAACTTAAAATCGTTATCCGTGCGGTTTCGCCGTCTTTTCGAATTTTCGCGGGAGGGGTCCTTGCCGCCTGCGGCGGCGAAATTCGCTCGGACTAATTCGAGAATGCTGTACCATACATAACTAATGCTGAAGAAGAAACGACGCCTGCGGATAGGGGTTTTCGATTCCGGATTTGGTGGATTGGACATCCTTCGTTTTGTTGTACGTGCACTTCCCACATATGAGTATGTCTACCTCGGCGATACTGCCCGTGCCCCGTACGGACATCGGTCGCAAAAAACAATATATACATTCACAAAACAGGCGGTACGATTTCTTTTCCAACAGGAGTGTGGAATTGTCATTATTGCGTGCAATACCGCTTCGAGCGAAGCTCTTCGAAAAATACAAACGCACTATCTGAAACGCTTCGACGAGAAGAAGAAAATACTCGGCGTACTTATTCCCGCAGCGGAAGAAGCGACACAAAAGACCTCGAACCGAAGAATCGGTGTTATCGCGACGACTGCGACTGTTGCATCAAACGCATTTATCCGCGAACTTACGAAGCTTGATCCTGGTGTGCAAGTATTCCAAAAAGCATGCCCACTTCTCGTTCCACTCGTGGAGGAAGGAAAACAGAACGATCAAGAAACGCACATAGTACTCGAAAAGTATCTGAGACCGTTACTTCGTAAAAATATCGACACGCTTATCCTCGGCTGCACGCACTACGGAATTTTGGAACAAAACGTCCGCAAAATAATTGGACCGGATATCAAGATTATATCCGAGGCAAAAGTGGTACCGGAAAAATTAAAAAAGTATTTAAAAAAACACAGCGACCTCGAAAGAACGCTCAGCAAACGACCAGGTATTCGCTTCTATTCGACTGGTCATCCTGCAAAGTTCAATCTCTTGGGAAGCAAACTTTGGGGGAAAACAATGCGAGTCGAAAAAGCGGTTCTTCGTTAATCTGTGCTGGAGAGAGGACTCGAACCTCCATGGGTTGCCCCGCGAGCTCCTAAGGCTCGTGCGTCTACCAATTTCGCCACCCCAGCGCCTTCCAAAGCATACTATGTTCTGCTATATTTTCCTCATCGCGCCTATAGCTCAGTTGGTAGAGCAGCTCCCTCTTAAGGAGACGGTCCCTGGTTCGAATCCAGGTAGGCGCACAAACGAGCGAGGCGAAGTTTGTGCGAGCCGGAGCACGACGGTGCGAGGCAGGGTCGCGGAAATTTTTAGCAGAAAATTATCCGTGACCACTTGACTTTCCCATAGTTTTCTGTATTATAAGCGTTGGGAAACGGTTTATTGTCATCAATCTATAGTGAAAGGAGGCATCTTATGTGGATCTTAAAGATGTTGCTTTCCCCTTTGTTTTTCTTCATGAAGTGGCTCGCGGAAGAGAATGTTCTCTTTACCGCGTGTAAAGAGGGTACGGTAAAAGCCGTAATGGCAAGCGACTCGTTCGATCACTTCATTATGAGTTCCGCTGGATACCACTTAAATGATCCAAGGAAAAAAGGCGGGAAAGCCAAGCTCTACATAGAAAATATTACGGTTAAAAGTACCGGTGGCGACGGGAAAGAAACACAGACAGTGATAGAAATCCCAGACTGGGAGGTTCTCTACCATGGGAAAGGTAACACTCTAGGGTTTACCGAATTTGAGGATAGCTATTATGACGAACGTGGCTGGATTCTCAAACATCTCGGCCTCTACTGGATCGGATGGCCATGGTCACATAATGTCTATGTGTATCAGTTCGAGTGGAACGAAACCATTACTAACGAAACATCTGGAGAGGAGGAAATCCTCCCGCTGAGTAACCCGTCCGACTTTATCTTTGTGAAAGATTTTGTCTATGCTATCAAAACCGTTGGAGCAGAGACCAGAGACCGTCTCACAACTGATGAGCTCACGTTCGTCACAATCGCGATACGAAATCCGTATCGCGCTTTGTTCTCAGGTGAGGACTGGTTACTGCGTACCACTGCTGATATCAACCGGCATGTACGAAACTTTATCGGGAGCAGAAACTACGCGGAATTAATTTCTCCCGTCGAAGATGACGACGATAGTTCCTCGGGGGGGAAATCCAATGGGAGCGAACTGGGAACTACTGAGTCAAGGGAAAAAAGTGCCAAGTTACAAAGATACTGGGCACAATTCTCTGATCCCATTATTGAGCTTAATGAACATTTACCTGACGATAAGCCCGGGAGAAAACCTTTTGGTCTGCAAGGCCGATATGGGGTAGAGATACGTGGTGCCGCATTACAGACAATAGATCTCTCCGGCGAAAGGAAAGAAGAGCTTGAAAAAGCCGCAACGAAAATATATGTTGCTCGACAAGAAGCAAAAGCGATCAGACTTACCGCTGACGCAACTGGATACTCCATCCAAGTAACAGGTACGAGAGAAGCGGAAGCTCTTGCTTCACGACTCGCAATTATCAAAGCGAACGGCGACGCAGGAATGCTACTTGCTCAACTCGATGCGATCCAAGCCGCAAAAGGTGCAGGAAGTCAGGTTATTTGGGCGAACAATCCATTTGCCCCAATTACAGGACTACTAAAACCTGAAGTGAAAGGGGGCGAGACGTCATGAGTATGATTGCAGAGATAAGTTTATTCTCGTGGATTATATTCGGGATTGCTTTCCTTCTCATAATTGGTCTAGGTCTGCTCATTGCTCTTCGAATGAAAAATCCGCACTCAAAGAGAAAAGAACATGAGCAGGCGCGACTTGACAAGAAAAGAGGGATTGCTTCACCTCTTACTACTTCCGATGTGGAAAGTAAGACACGTTTTGAGCGGTATACAGAAAGACTCAAAACTTGGAAGAAAGTGTTCTTGAATCTGGGAATCGTCATCGTCGGGATATTCCTCTGGTACATGGTGCCTACTACTGGAATACACCCCGCTGACGTAAGCTCTTGGAGTAAAGAACATTGGCTCCAAGTCCTCATCGTCTATGGTATCGTCGCCAGCCTCATCTGGCTTAATGCGGATGAGAAATCAGCAAAAGTGCTTCAGAAAGTTCTAGTCGGAGGGGTATTCATACTCCTCTTCGTCCTCCCAAGCTGGTTTTGGATTTCGAGTCCGTCGAGCACGGCACAAAGCAACAGCTCGCGCTTCGAGACTCCTCTCACGAGCTTGCCGAAGTCGGACTGGCCCAAAATGGCTATACCAGCGGGCAGAAGTGCACACATTTCAGTTCCTCCGTACATGCATGCGGACGTAATTGGAGACGGTGTTACGCTCGAAAACGTGTATCAGAACGGACAAGTGTGTGCGTTCGGGAAGCCATGCGCCGATGGCCCGCTTAAGTTTATACGCGCAACAAACGGAACAGGAAGAGAGATTGTTATCTCTTACGCCTTCGTTCCGATTTGAAGTTCTTTGTTCTTTTAACAAAAGGGCTACACGACAATGTCGTGTAGCCCTTTTTCTTTTTATCATCCCTTTATTTATGTTATCTAGTTCCTTGTATTGTGTTTTGAATGTCTGGCTGATTAAAAGTCCCGAGCGCGACATTGATAATCCCGTAAGCGCCAAAGATAACTACGAGTCCGATAAGACCCCAGAGGATAGCCTGCTTCCCTTCCGCGCGACTACCTTCGTCTCCTGCATCTTTGATGAATACAAATACCCCCCAAAGGAAAACGACAAACGCGCCCGCCGAGAGAAGCAGAATTATCGGATTGATAATCTCTGCAACGACATTTGAGAGAAACTCGTTAAGAACGGACATTATTATCTAAGACCGCTTGCGCCAGGTAGATTCGTCTGAGTTTGATTGAGGCTGACGGAACCCGTAAGAATATTCACAAGACCCCACACTGAAACCATCACGAAAAAACCTATAAGACCCCAGAGCATGAGGTTCTTTCCCTTTTCTTTAACCTCCTCTGAGTTAGCACCAAGAATAAACGCCTCGAACGCACCCCAGACGAAGACGATAAATGCGACAGCAAAAATTACCGGAACAAGAACGTTGTTGATGGTATTGATAACGAAATTGCCGACGCCAGTGATGTTGGTGATTGTCTGTGCGGAAGAAACAAATGGTACTGCAAATGAAGCGAGAATTCCTGAAGTGAGGGCAAGAGCTTTTTTCATAATGTGGATAAGTGAATAATGCAATGGTAATTGTAACGTCCTTACTGGCAGAGTCAATTATATTCTTTCCCCTCGTGGGGACATCCTAAATTGAGACTTGCGGCGAAGGCGGAGCCAAATTCCCCGGACTCCCTGGGCCAACGCCGAGAGTAACACCGACCATAAACACAAGCCCCCAGACCGAGACAATGACGACAAAACCGATGATGCTCCAGAGAACGAATTGCCGGCCTTCAGCACGCTTGTCGTCGCTATCGGCTCCAAGAATAAAATAAGTATAGACGCCCCAAAGGAATGTGAGGAGCGCTATCGCCATCAAGACTGGCACAAAAATGAAATTGATAATGCCCATAATATCGTAGGCATACCTTTGTAGAATGGTCAGATTCATATGCTATGACTATCTCGGCGGGAGTCCCCCAAACGGCGAGAATGACGTCGGAGGACGCGGCATGAACCCCGTGAGACCAAACGTATTTACAACGACATTCACAAGTCCCCATACCGATATCATGACCGCAAATCCTATGAGACCCCAGAGGATAATCTTATGGCCACTCTTGACAGCCTCTTCATCACCGCTAGATAAAATATAAGCCTTAGCAACGCCGTAGAGGAATACTATGAAGGAAATAGCGAAAAGAAGCGGGACTAATACACTGTTGATAATGCTGATGATCCTAACTCCGAGGCCGCCAATACCGAACGATCCTCCACCAAATCCAAACATACCTCCAGGCACGACCGAGACGCCGCCTGAGTAAAATTGAGATGTCTGTGAACTAACGCCTGGTATTGTCTGCGTGAAAGTTTGTTGTTGCGCCGGTTGAGCAAACACCAGTGTAGGCGCAAGGAGCACTCCAAACCCTACAACAATACGTGCTATTAATTTCATATGCCGTAAGTATCGCATATTATCTTGCAGTAGGCGTGATACCGAGAGTGAACAACAAGATATTCACAAAACCCCAGACCGAAAAGAGCACCACCATACCGAGAATTCCCCAAAAAATAAATTGCCGGCCTTCAGCGCGCTTGTCTTCGTTGTCTTGATTAAGGAAGAAATAGCTTATAACACCCCAAATGAAAACGCCGAAAGCAAGCGTGGTGATGACTGGTATAGCGATAGTATTAAGAGCTCCGATGATGCCCGTAGAACCACTGCCAATGAATTGTGCAAATGTCATATCAGTTGCCAACAGAAATCGCCTGTACGGTCGCCTGAATTCCTAGAGATATCGCTTGTGAACCAAGGAGAATTAACGCGCCGATGACAGTCCAGAGAAGTGCCTTCTTCGCCTCGGTAATCTTCGTTTCGCTTCCTTGCGCTACAACGAACAGGTAACCGACATACACCAGCATTAAGATAACGGCTATGGCACCGATTTGAATCACAAACTCCAAGATTCTATTGAGAAACTGCATCAAGCAAGTACCATTTGGGGTGCAGTCGCCAGTATTGAGCGGATTGATGAGGGTTATATTCGCGCCAGGGATGTTATTTGCACTTGATTGAACTGGAGAGACATTGTTGACCGATGACTGTGTATTTCCCGACGGCGTAAGCACTGAGGTGCAGTTTCCGCTTATATTAAAGTTGGACATGCTGCACCTGGAGCCGATGGGACAATCAGCATCGGACCTGCACGATGATGACAATGCTTGTGCCTGCGCAGAGGGTGCTGCGCCCACCGCGAGTATCACAAATAGCAACGTGGCGAAAAAGAAACGCATGGTTATTGCTCGAGAAGCGCGTTCAAAGAACGCTTGGCGTCGGTGAGTGCCGTATCAGGCTTTGAGCGACCGCTTATCACATTGCCAATCATACCCGAGAAGACACGGTCGACATCGATAGATGTTGGGGACAGCCAGCCCCTGCTGTAAAGCGCAGCGGGGTATGAGACTGCGGCAATAGGATCAGAAGGAGGCACCTTCGCGAGCTCATTTAAGGTCGCTGGCGCGAGTCCGGTTGCTGCGGCTGCGGCAACTTGCGCGCTCGAATTAGCAAACAGCAAAGCGGTTTGGTATGCACCATTTGTATTCTTTGCTCCATGCGGAATCATAAACGCATACACGAGACCATAGACGCTCTTTGCTTGTGCAAGCGCACTCTGCGGCACCGGCGTCACATTAAAATTGAGATTTGGATTTGCCGCTTGCAGATAACGTGCTTCAGAAACATACCCGAGATAGAGCGCGAGATCACCCGCAAGAAACATTTGTGTAGAGTTCGAGAGCGAAGTATTCCACGTGTACGAGACCTTCGAGGGGTCAGCAAATTGAGTATAGAAGCCGAGCACTGCCGATCCGGACGATGAATTTTTTGATGATCCTTCGCCAAGATCGGCAACCAGGTTGCCATTTGTCGAATACAAAGACATCGGAATTCCCTGCTGCAGAAATAGCGTGGAGAGGATTCCTCGCGCATTATTGACATTATCGTAGGTCCCAAGAGCTATGAGACCACGCGTAATCTGCTGTGCTGGGGTAAGAACGGCTATATTTGGTACAAGACCGATCAGCGCCTCCCATGTGGTGGGCGGTCGCGCGATGCCATTACTTGAAAGAATGGAGGTATTTGAAAAGAGTACAAGCGGATCAACAAGAAACGGTATGCCATAATGGCCGACTCCACCCGACGCGGAAAAAAGTTTTCCCTCATCAAGAAATGTGTTTCTAAAGAGATTTATAGAGAGCGTTTCAAGCGGTATCGATATGATGAATTTCTTAAGCGAATGAAGCTCCTCCTGAGAGGCGAGGATAAGGTCCGGAGAGGCACCGGTCGCTATCGCGATAGCAATATCAGAAGACAGCGTTGCTGGATTTTTCTGTACATACGAAACCTCCTTGAACTCCTCACTGGACTGTGCAAGCGCGGTGATGGCTGACTGCATTCCTTCTTTCGGCAGCGTACCCCATATAACGACCGGACCGATTGTATCAGCGCCTCCTCCTGTGCTTGAATATGTTGCGAAGACAAACAGGCCGGCAAGCGCCGAGAATCCGAATACCCCAAGGAGAATCGTTTGGAAAAGAGATAATTTCATGGTGAGGTAAAGACGATCCCGTAATGATGCGGCCCCGCGCGGAATGATTTCATTTTATGGAAACCGGCATTGATAAAAAAGTCTTCGGCATCATGCTCAGACACGACTTGTTTGAGTTCCGGGCCCATGCCGCCGTAGCTACCCGCCCAGTCGACTACCAGAAGTTTACCACCTGATTTTAGCACGCGCTTGATCTCTCCCAGAAGTCCGAAACGATTTTCGACCTGGAAGAGTGTATTGGCGAGTATGATGACATCGAGCGACGCGTCGCGCAGGTGCGTACCGCCCGGTTTCTCAATATCGCCCCAGACAGTATCGATAATGCCCTGATGATGAGCGTGCGTGTTGAGCTTCAAGTGCTTGAGCACATTTTCCTGCACATCAATCGCATAAACTCTGCCGCTATGGCCCACCATCGCCGCTGCCGCGCGCGAATAGTGACCGGAACCTGCACCGAAGTCCGCAACTTTCATTCCTTCACGCAAGCCTAACTGCAACACATTTTCACGCGGAGTACTGAATGAAGCGCTCATGCCTATAACCTACCACACACGGCCCGTTGCGGGCCGTGCAATCAACACTGTACGCACCCCATGTCTTTATCGAGAAATGTCCTTTACTCAATAAATTAAATGGAGCGTCCTATTTCTCTCCTCTATGAGGACATAAAGACTGTTGAAAAATTTTCCGATCGTTTCAGAGTAACGCTGTCCACAGGGTGTTTTTATACTAAAGGGGTAAACTTGTTGACAGGAACACGAAAGACAGGTCTTTTGCACGGAACAAGAATTAAGGAGGGGTGGCAGAGAGGTAATGCATCCGGCTTAAAACCGGACGATGTCGGCAAGACTGCGCGGGTTCGAATCCCGCTCCCTCCGCCAACCCAAATCTTGTTCCGTACAAAGGAACCGTCTTATTGGCCCTCGGCCCGCCATTCACTCGTTTCCGTATGCACTAACCTTAGCATACTACTAGCGCAAGTACGTGCAGTTTGTGAATAACGTTAAGAGCGCCTCAAAAAGCTTCCAGATGCAAGGCGCGAGCGAGAAGCGAATCGAGCCGCACTAAAACGTGCGGTGAGTGAGCATCGCAGTGAGCAACGAAGCAGATGAAACTTTTGGTGCGCTCTACTATAGGGCAACCATCGAGGCGATCGAGTCCCCTTCGCGCATTTTCATGATGCGAACGCCCTGGGTGGCACGAGAAAGCAGAGAAATTTCTGCGACTGAGGTGCGTATCACCTGCCCCTTCTTCGAGACAACAACGAGTTCTTCGTCTTCGAGATTGCCGGAGACGACTCGCGCTCCGATTATCTCGCCGGTCTTCGGCGTGACTTCTGCAGTCTTGATGCCCGAGCCGCCACGGCCCTGCACTTTGTATTCAGACATCTTCGTGCGCTTGCCGTAGCCCTTGCTCATGATGACGAGGAGCGATGCGTCTTTCGATTCAAGAGCGGAAATGACTTCTGCCGAGACGACGCGGTCGCCTTTTCGGACGCTCATGCCGCGCACGCCGCCCGCCGTGCGACCCATTTCGCGCACATCTTCGGCTTCAAAACGAATACTCTGACCTTTTGAGGTCACGATAGACACTGTGTCACCATCCGCAGCGAGATTAGCAGAGACGAGCGTATCGCCCTTCTTCAGATTGATAGCGATGATGCCGGAGCGGCGCACATCTGCAAAACTTTTAGCGGCGACACGCTTCACCACACCTTCGTTTGTCACAAAAACGATAGACGAGGCATCGAGCGCTGCCCCCTTCGGTACTGCAAGCACGCTCGTCACCGACTCGTCGCCTGCAAGCGGAAGGAAATTCATGATGCTCTTACCTTTAGTTGCACGCTTCCCTTCTGGAATCTCATACATCTTGATCTGGTATGCTTTGCCGAAATTCGTAAAGAAAAGTAGATCACTGTGTGCCGAAGTCACGAGGAAATGAGTCACGATGTCTTCCTCTTTCGTCGCGATATCGACGACGCCGACGCCGCCGCGCTTCTGCTTGCGGTATTCGCTCGGATTTGTCCGCTTCACATAGCCGCCCTCAGTGAGCACGAGCATTGATTCTTCGTCCGGCACAAGATCTTCAACGGAAATGTTCTGTACGCCGCCACGCATCACTTTCGTACGTCGGTCGTCGCCGTATTTTTCTGCGAGCTCCACGAGCTCCGACTTCACTACCGCGAGGATCTTTTTTATGGAGGAAAGTATCTCTTTCAATTTCTTGATTAAAGCCTGCACTTCGGTGAGTTCATCCTCAATCTTTTTCCGCTCAAGTCCTGCGAGTTTTGACAGGCGCATCTCGAGAATAGCAGCGGCCTGAAGCACTGAGAAGCCAAATTTCTTCTGGAGCGCCGCACTGGCTGTCGGCACATCTGCAGCTTTCTTGATAATCGCAATGACCTCGTCGATATGATCAAGCGCCTTCGATAGACCCAGAAGAATGTGTTCGCGTGCTTCTGCCTGTCGCAGATCGAATTCGGTGCGGCGCTTCACTACCTCCTGACGATGCTTAACGAAATGTCCGAGCATACCCGAGAGCGAGAGCATCTCTGGCACGCCATCGACGAGCGCGAGCATATTGTAGTGAAAGGTACTCTCGAGATCAGTGTGTTTATACAGAGCGTTCAAAACCGCCTGTGGATGCGCAGTACCCTTAAGCTCAACGACGACGCGAATATCCGACGTGGACTCATCGCGCAAATCGCGGATACCTTCGAGCTTCTTCTCTTGCACCAAGTCGGCGATGCGCGTAATGAGCTCGCTCTTATTTACACGATACGGGATGGAAGTGATGATGATGCGCATGTCCTTTTTCCCATCGTCGATAATTTCCGCTTCGCCACGTACGACGACCGGACCTTTGCCCGTACTATACGCATGTCGAATATCCGTTTGATTGAATGCAACTCCGCCGAGCGGGAAATCAGGACCTTTCACAAATTGAAGCAAGTCCTCGGTCGTCGCCTCCGGATTCTCAATAAGATGAACAGTCGCAGCGACAACTTCGCGGAGATTGTGCGGCGGAATATTGGTTGCCATACCCACAGCAATGCCAAGTGTGCCGTTCAAAAGAAGATTCGGCAGAGCAGCAGGAAGCACATTCGGTTCATCGCGTGTCGCGTCGTAGTTCGGGACCCAAGAGACAGTCTCTTTATCAAGATCCGTAAGAAGCGCGTCGGCGACGCGCGACATCTTCGCCTCGGTGTAGCGCATGGCAGCCGGCGAATCACCGTCGATGGACCCGAAGTTTCCTTGTCCCAAAACAAGCGGGTAACGATATGAAAATTCCTGAGCCATTTTTGCCATCGAGTCATAGACGGCGACATCACCATGCGGATGGTACTTGCCGAGCACTTCTCCAACTACCGTGGCGCTCTTGCGGAACTTCGAACCTGGCACAAGCCCCATGTCCTTCATCGCGTAGAGAATGCGACGATGCACAGGCTTCAAACCATCGCGCACATCCGGCAGAGCGCGCGCAGTGATCACCGACATTGCGTAGTCGAGATACGACGTGCGCATCTCAGCTACAATCGGCTGGTCGATGACATTTGCAGCGACGGAAGTCGCTGCAGCATCCTTCTTTGTATCTTCTTTCCCACGAGCCATACTGATTCAATTATGTATTTAAAAAGGCAGAATCGTCTGCTCGACCTGTTTCGTTTTCTGTGTCGAAGAGGCCACATCAACAATTTCAATACGCGCCGGCGCTGACGAATCTCGAATCGCTGCTGCGGCACCTGCAACATTCTGGTTTCCGCGATCGGCGGCAGCCATCACCACTGACTCTTCT
This sequence comes from Minisyncoccota bacterium, assembly GCA_022841985.1. Classification (GTDB taxonomy): domain Bacteria; phylum Patescibacteriota; class Minisyncoccia; order Phycocordibacterales; family Phycocordibacteraceae; genus C7867-001. The sequence goes on from JALHQL010000007.1 coordinate 28,983, forward strand.
TTTGTACTATCTGCAAATGAAGTGTTCTTGAGGGCAAACGCGTTTGAGCTTACCGACTGCACAAACCATACGAGAGCGATAAGCGTAGCACCGCTCGCCGCCGCCCCAAAGGCGACTCGCTTGCGCACATGATGCGGCTTCCCTTTCACCTGTTCAATATGATCGAAAATGCTTTTCATAGACAATTATGGGGTTATCACTAGTATACTCCCATCTTTACCGACCAGATCTTTCTTTTTCAATGTGAGCTTATCCACTTTCTCGCCATTGTTCCCCGACGCCTTCAAAAAGGCTTCCAGTGATTTCGGCTCTCCGATACCGTTCCAATGCATCGGAACAACAATTTTCGGTTCGAGCGATACGACCAATTCGTGTGCCGCTGCTGGGGTCAATACACCTTCACCGCCAATCGGCACAAAGAGAACATCTATTTCGTCAATGCTCTCGCGAGCTTCTTTCGAAAGTTCTTTGTCGGCAAGTGCACCGAGATGCACGAGCGTCATGTCTTCGAGCTCAACCATATAGATAGTATTGACCGCCTCAGTCTGACCCTTTGCAAGTCCATACGCGCTACGAGATAAAAATCCCTGAATGATAACACCTTGGCGTTCGTACTCTCCCGGACCGGCGATAACAAAAGGAGTCTTTTCTCCGTACATAACTTCTTCGGCGCCGTTCATGTCCGGATGATTGCGCGAAATGAGCGCGATATCAGCACCAAAGCGAACCGGGGACAATGTTCCGCCCTTAGCAATAGGATCGAAAACAACAGTCAAATCACCGAGAGTTACTTTGAAACACTGCCCGCCGTGATGTGTGATAACCATACGATACGCCTATTCTAGCATTTTCTTGCTTCATTTGCTATAGTAATTCCGTTGTGTGCTGGAGAAGTTAGGGAGGCGTTAACCCTGAGTTCCGAAAGGAACCAGTACCCTTCTCGAAAATCCGCACCGCTTTATATAATTATGTCTGAAGAAAAGAAGGCTGCCGTGCCGGTTGCGACCATCCATGTACCGGAAGGTCACCCAATGAAGGACCTGGTGGATGCTATTCCGATGCCGCCCGGTGTAGGCGATCTCGTCGAAGGCACGATTATCGCGATCAATCGCGGTCGCGTTTACATTGACCTTGCCCCCTTCGGCACTGGTCTCATCTACGGCCGCGAATACTTAAACGCCGCAGACGTACTGCGCAAGGCGAATCAGGGCGACATCATCAGCGCGAAAGTCGTCGATCCTGCTGGTCGCGAAGGCTACATTGAGCTCTCTCTCAAGGAAGCGCGACAAGCGGCCATCTGGGGCGAGGCTGAGACAGCGATCCTCTCGCAGACGCCGTACTCGCTCATTGTTGAGGAGGCGAACAAAGGCGGCCTTATTCTTTCTTGGCAAGGTATTCCCGGATTTCTCCCTGCTTCGCAACTCTCCAAAGAGCACTATCCGCGCGTACCGGAAGGCGATAAAGAGAAAATTCTTGGCGAGCTCATGCGACTCATTGGACACTCGCTTTCGGTGCGTATCATTACCGCCGATGCAAAGGAGGGCAAACTCATTTTCTCAGAACGCACGACAAACGAAGCTGAAGAGAAGGCATCGCTTATCGATAAGTACCAGGTTGGCGATACCGCCTCTGGCGAAGTGACGGGCATCGTCGATTTCGGTGTCTTTGTGAAGATTGAACCAGGACTCGAAGGCCTCGTGCACATCAGCGAGCTCGACTGGGGCCTTGTCGAGAACCCACACACTCTCTTCAATGTCGGCGACCGCGTCACGGTCAAGATTATCGAAATAAAGGATGGGAAAGTCTCGTTCTCTATTAAGGCACTTAAAGAAAATCCATGGCACACTGCCGCCGAACGCTATTCCAAAGGAATGGAAGTTCCCGGTGTTGTTATCAAATACAACAAGCATGGTGCGCTCGCATCTATCGAGGAGGGCGTTGCGGGTCTTGTGCATGTCGGCGAATTTAAGACTCCCGCAGAGTTGCGCGAGACGCTCGAACTTGGCAAGACATATCCGTTCACCATCTCTCTCTTTGAACCAAAAGATCAGCGCATGACGCTCACCTACGCAGGAAAGAAAAAATAGCTTCGCAAGAGGGAGCAAAAAATACGTGGCGACCTTATAGGTCGCCACGTATTTTTAATGTGTACTTTACCGAGTATTCGCAAACATTGTCGCCGATTCGATGCCTTCAGTTGCAAAGAGGCGCACCGCTTCGGTAACTTTCTTCAACACTTTTTTAACAGTCGCCTCTTCGGCCGGTTTCCATTTACCAATCACAAGCTTGATAACTTTTTCTTCGCCCGAAACTTTTTTCGCTTGATTCTGCTTCCCTACTCCTGAAATACCGATGCGAATGCGAGCAAAATCTTTTGTCTTCACCGCGCGCATGATGCTCTCGACGCCTTTGTGTCCGCCGCTACCGCGCCCGAAGACCATTTTTATAGTACCGAGCGGTAGATCGAGATCATCATGTACAACAAGAAGGTTCTTCGCCGCTTTCGGGCTCTTCACAAATGCGCTTACTGCCTTCCCCGAGAGATTCATCATCGTCTCTGGCAGCACGAGCGTCGCATTTTCACTACCGATCGCACCTTTGCCGACGAGCGCATTCGTCGTCTTATTGAAAACGAACTCCGCAAAGCCTTCTTGCTTCGCGACAAGCTCCACAGCACTCCTCCCGGCATTGTGCCGCGTCTTTTCGTACTCCTTTCCCGGATTCCCAAGGCCAACAATGACAATTGACATACTGGAATCGTAGCATATTCGGGAAAAAACTTGCGCGCGGAAAAGCGAAGCGTACAATGCATGCATGAAAGATACTGGAAAGGGTCTTCTGAAGGATCTTTTCACGCTTGCGTTCCTTATCATCGTCGTGGTCATTCCAATTCGCGTCTTCATAGTCTCACCTTTCGTTGTTGACGGCGCATCAATGCATCCGACCTTTAAGCATCTTGACTATCTCATCATCGATGAGTTTCTCTACTACTTCAAGACACCCGAACGGGGTGACGTCATTGTGTTCCGTTATCCAAGCAATCCTTCCATCTTCTACGTCAAACGCATTATCGGACTCCCGGGCGAAACAGTCTCTATCAATCGCGGCGTAGTCACCATCACCACCACCTCTGGGGAAAAAATCGGGCTTAGCGAGCCCTATATCGTGAATGAAGATGCTACCTATACGAAAAATACATCTCTCAATTCAGAAGAGTATTTCGTCATGGGTGATAATCGGCCCAATAGCTCTGATTCGCGCATCTGGGGCCCCCTCCCGAGAAAGAACATCATCGGCCGAGTCGATCTGCGAATTCTACCCATTAAGCAAAGTGGCTTCTTCCCAGGAAAAGCAACCTACGAAACCTCCTCGAGGGTAAGTACTACAACCCTCAAAGCGTCATGATGCGTAACACCATTCCAGCGGAAGAAATTTTGAACAAGGCTCACGCGGTCGGACAATACTATGGATTCACACCACTTTCAGCTCTCACGGCTCTTTCCCGCGGAAACGCCCAAAAAAATATAGAACACCCGGAAGCTCTCTCTCGTCTTGGAGATGATACGGTCGCCGAGATAGTTTCGAGCTTTCTGAAGCGATGCCAGCGCGTACAGTTCTCACCCTCATCGCGACAGCCATTATTCGTTTGGCATACGAACATCGCTCCTGGACGCCCAGCACCGAAAAAAGTGGTCGTGCAACTCCACGCACTCGGTACGGACCATGCGCTCGCAGACGCCGTCATCATTCGCGCACTCCTTGCGCTCTCTCGCGACCTTTTTCACGAAGAACCTGTCGTGCGTATCAATTCTATGGGCGATAAGGAAACCCGCGCGCGCTATGCGCGAGAACTTGGAAACTTCTTCAAGAAACGCGGGAGTACCCTCCCTGAAGAATGCATCGCTTGCTCAAAACAGGATATCTTTCTTGCTGCCGAGCTTGCTATAGCACGCGAATGTGCGGAATATTTGCCAGCGCCGACCGAACATCTTTCAGACGCCAGCCGCAAACGCTTTGAAGATCTGCTTGAATACCTAGAAATGACCGAAACGCCGTATGAGCTTGCGCGCAATCTCATCAGCCGAGGCAATGTCTGGAACGACACTTGTTTTGAGCTAGTTCTTGGTGGACAACGCGTAGCATGGGGTTCGCACTATGGTGATTTTACTCGCCACTTCTTTCCTGCACCGTTCAGTGCGACCGGAGCGGTTCTTCAGATACCAGGTACCGGTTCGGTGGTAAAGAAGACTGCGCCCACCAACATGCGATTCTCCTTTGTGCATATCGGGGATGAAGCGAAACGGCTCTCGTTCCGTCTCGCTGAAGACTTCCGCAAAGCGCGTATTTCATTGACCCAAAATATCGGCATTGAGTCCCTGACCGAACAGCTCCATCTCGCTGAGCGTCGCGAGAGTCCCTATCTCCTCATCATGGGACGCAAGGAAGCTCTTGAAGGCTCCGCGATCCTGCGCAATCGACAAACTCAGGAAGAAACCGTCCTCCCTCTCTCCGGCATCATCGAACGTCTGAAGGCGGTGACATAATAACGGTACGCAGTAGACAATGGTAGTCTCAGTGTGCTAAAGTCCTTCCATCATGACAGCAGGCACACGAGTTGAGGTCCGTCGCGGAAAGAACGAAAGTTCGACCGCGCTTATTCGCCGCTTTACCCGCAGAGCGCAGGGTCTTGGCATCGTGCGCGAAGTACGCAATGGTCGCTACTTTGAGCGCATAAAATCAAAGAACGTCGGCCACAAGCGCGCGCTCATCTCCAAAGTACGCCGCGAGACATACAACGAGCTCGTAAAACTCGGTAAAATTGACCCCGCAGCGAAAAAGAGTGCGCACGGAAAGGGCGGCAAGCGCTAGACGAATGCCGGGCGTTTCAATTAAGAACCTCACACGGCGCAAAAGCATACCGCGTTTTGCGTATACCGCGATTGCGGCAAACGCACTCCCGGGCTGGGATATTTCGCTCGTCTTTGTCACTCCCGCAAAAGCTCGTGCCCTAAACGAACAAATGCGCGGAAAGACCTATGTGCCAAACGTGCTTTCCTACGCTCTCGGCAGAAAAAGCGGCGAAATTATCATTTGCTTGAACGAGGCAGAAAAACAGGCTCTTTCATATGGCATGAGCGCACGAACATTTACCCTCTATCTGTTTATCCACGGCGTACTGCATATAAAAGGATGGGTACATGGTGCTAGGATGGAACAATGCGAACGAAATCTTTTAGCGCGTTATGAAACGACGCATAGCCACCGGCATCGACATCGGCACGTACCAAGTAAAGATAGTAGTGACCGAGGAACTCATCGATAAGCGCTCCGGCGCGCGGCAGGTACACATCCTCGGTACCGGTCTCGCCGAATCAAAAGGGCTTCGTCATGGCTATATCGTCAATACTGAGGAAGTTACTGCGAGCATCCTTGAGGCAAAACGGCAAGCGGAGGCTGCCGCCCGCATCCCATTGCACACCGGATTTCTTGCGGTCGGCGGTATCTCGCTCGACGAGGCTCGTGCGACTGGTTTTGCCATCATCTCCCGTGCCGACCAAGAGATAACGGTTCTTGATCTTGAAAAAGCCGGGAAAGCAGCGCGCGAAGCTGCTGCTCCCGGATTCTTAAACCGACACGTCCTCCACAGTATCCCGATTGAATATCGCATTGATAGCGCCAAGGTGCTTGGTGATCCTCTTGGCATGAAAGGCGTTCGACTTGAAGTCGACTATCTTTTCATCACCTGCCTTACGCAACACCAAGAAGCACTCGCCAAAGCAGTCGAAGACGCTGATATAGAAATTGTCGATCAGATGGCTTCCCCGCTTGCGGGCTCCTACGTACTTCTCGAAGGTGACCAGAAGATGAAAGGCTGCGTGCTTGCGAATATCGGAGCGGAAACGGTTTCAATCGTTGTCTACGATGAAGGCATCCCCATTTCAGTAAAAGTATTTCCTATAGGCTCGAGCCATATCACTGACGACATCGCGCTCGGATTCCGCATCTCGCTCGAGGAGGCTGAACGCGTCAAAGTCGGTAGACTCTCGGGACAAATGTATCCACGCAAAAAAATCGATGATCTCATTTCAAGCCGCCTGAACACAATGTTCATGCTTATCGACAAGCATCTTAAATCACTCGGACGCCGCGGCCCTCTGCCCGCCGGCATCATTATTTCCGGTGGCGGTGCGGGCGCCGGCTCTATCAGTGATATTGCAAAAGGATCTCTCAAGCTTCCTGCGCGCCTCGCAGAATTTCGTCTCTCTGCCGATACAAAGATTCGCGATGCGACATGGGCAGTCGCCTATGGTCTCGCGCTCTGGGGGCTCACGGGCGACACCAATGCGCCAAAGAAAAATTTCAGTACTACGGTCACAAAGTTTTTGCAACAATTCCTACCCTGAACGATGGATTGCATCCATGGATTGTCAATATTTGCATACTGTCAGATTCTGGTATCATAGCGAAATCGCACCCTAAGTATGTCAAAACGCGTTGAACCAGAAGTTGAGACGTTTGCACGGATCCGCGTGGTCGGTGTAGGCGGTTCTGGCAAGAACGCACTTAACCACATGATCGAGTCGAAAGTCCGCGGGGTCGAGTTTGTCGCTGTCAATTCCGACGCCCAGGACCTCCACCGTTCCCTTGCTAAGCGCAAAATTCATATTGGCAAGAATTTAACACGAGGACTCGGCACTGGCATGAACCCTGAGCTTGGCAAACGCGCGGCCGAAGAGACACGCCAAGAGATCCAAGAAGCGCTCTCGGGAAGCGATATGGTCTTCATCACCTGCGGCATGGGTGGTGGCACTGGCACCGGTGCATCTGCCATCGTCGCGAAGATTGCTAAAGAAGTCGGAGCGCTCGTTATCGCGGTCGTCACAAAACCTTTCTCTTTTGAAGGAGTACAACGTAAAGATATTGCCGAACGCGGACTTGCCGAGCTTAAAAAGGAAGTTGATGCGTTTATCGTTATCCCAAACGACAAGCTGCTTGCTATCGTCGACAAAGAAACATCTGCGAAGAGTGCCTTTGCCATGTGCGATGAGATACTCCGCCAGGCGGTCGAGGGAGTGTCCGATATCATCACTATGCCAGGCGAGATAAATACCGACTTCAACGATATCAAAGCGATTATGGAAGGCGCTGGTCCCGCATTGATGGGTATCGGCATCGCTGAAGGCGATGATCGCGCCCGGGAAGCTGCATCACGCGCGGTCAATTCCCCTCTTCTTGATGTCTCCATTTCGGGCGCCAAAGGTATTCTCTTTGTCGTCGCCGGTTCTGAGGATCTTGGCATCATGGAAGTGCAGGAGGCTGCAAAAGTCATCAATGAGTCCGTCGATAGAAATGCAAAGGTCATTTTCGGTATTATGCGGGATGAAAAACTCAAGAAAGGCCAAATTCGCATTATTGTTATCGCAACCGGTTTTCCGGAAAGCGCAGCGCACGCAACAGGTACCAGTACCAGCACGGAGCGTTCTCTTTTTGCAGTACCTACCGAACGTCGAGAGGAAGAACATGGTCGGATTTATCATGAAATCTTGAAGCGCGAGATTCCTGAAAATAAGATCGAAAAGAAAGAATTCGTGCAAAGTGATTTCAATAAAGGAAAAGAAACAGCAAAAGAAGAGCCCATCGTGACGGCAACACCTCAAAAACGAGAAGAGGTAGCACCTGCACTCGAAGACGATACGACGTGGGGTGCGATTCCAGAATTCCTGCGCAGACACAAAAAATAGAGTCCACTCGCTTGGTATGTAATCTTTGCAGACAAAGATTGCTCCCAGCGCTCGCTCAGAAGAATGAAATCGGAATTTCTTCTTCATTCGCTCGCTTGGTAGTAAAGAAGCTTTTCTCCCGGCGTTCGCCTCGAACAAATGAATGAAGACATTCATTTGTTACTCAGCTCGCTTGGTAGTAGAATGCACTGATGTACGATGTACTCATTATCGGCGGCGGACCCTCTGGTATTGCCGCAGGTGTCTATGCCGCTCGTAAACAGTTACGAGCTGTTCTTGTCGCGGAAGAAATCGGTGGTCAATCAAGCGTATCGGAAGGTATCGAGAATTGGATCGGTACAACTAAGATAAGCGGAGCAGACCTTGCGAAAGCATTTAAGACGCACCTTGATGCCGTCAAAAACGATATTGTAACGCTCGCCACAGGAGAGCGCATCGTATCACTTGCGAAAACCGACGGAGGGACATTCCTCGCAAAAACAAAAACCGGTAAGGAATTCAGCGCAAAGGCGGTACTTCTCGCGTCAGGTGCTGGACGCCGGAAACTGGATGTTCCAGGCGCACAAAAGTTTGAAAACAAAGGCGTTACCTACTGTGCTTCCTGCGATGGTCCCCTCTTTGGCGGAATGGATGTCGCAGTGATCGGCGGCGGCAACGCGGGATTTGAAACGGCGCTCCAACTCCTTGCCTATGCGAAGTCTGTTACGCTTATTCATCGCCACCAAGAATTTAAGGCTGATCCTGTAACAATCGAGAAAGCGAGTGCGCATCCGAACATGCGGATTATTCGACATGCAGAAACAGTCGCGGTTATGGGCGAACAATTTGTCACCGGATTGAAATACGTGGATAAAAACTCTAACGAGACAAAAGAGCTCGCCGTCTCTGGACTCTTCGTTGAAGCGGGTGTCATCCCGAACACAGAGTTTGTTGAAGGCCTTGTGGAGCTTGATGCCGTAAAGCGCGTAAAGACCGACCCCCGCAATCAGCGCACGAGCGTTGAGGGCGTCTGGGCCGCAGGAGACTGCACCGACGAGCTCTATCATCAGAACAACATTGCTGCTGGCGACGGCGTCAAAGCGCTAGAGGACATTTACCTCTGGATTAAGAAGCAGTAGATGCAGAAAATTAGTATAGAAAAGCCCCCTTTCCAGATTTCTGGAAAGGGGGCTTGGTCTTATTACATCTGCTCCGATAACGGAAGACGCAATTGAGGGGGAACCTTCGGGCCCCAGCATTTTTTGCTGGAATTCCACGGCTTTGTTCCCTCTTTGATGTACAGCTTTATGGCAAAACCTATATTCCCATAGATTGAATATGGATTAAAGCCATCCCGCATCGCATCTTCTGCATGAACCAACGTGTTTATTTGAGAAAAACCAACATCTCCAGGAGTTATCTCCCCCTGAAGAACGTATCCCGTCTTTTCGTTGTAATGTTTCCTCCCTGACTCACAAGCTACGATTTCTTGAATAGCCAGTGGTGCTTTCTGTAGAAGTCTCCTGGCGAGTTCATTTGCCGCAACTGGATCTGCTACACGATGAACTCGTGCAGGCATTGCGGAGTTTCCAGTCGGCCTGAATGCCGTTTGATACGCCTTCCAAGCATGAGGGTCTCGCCGGGTATGCTGTGTATACCAATGCCCCACATTCGCTTTTAAAGAAGCAAATATTTCTCTTTTGGTGGGACGCGGCTGTTGGGGAGGGTTTGGAACGGGAGCAGGAGGAAGGACAGGTTTTATCTCAGCAATACGCTCCGCAGTGATTACAGCTACCCGATACTTCTCCGACATCTTGCAGAGAGCACGAGCACTCTCTCCAAAACCGTCCCCAGAATTGCAGGGACCGTCGTAGTATGACGGCAGTTTCTTCATGCTTAGATCATCCTTCGCGTAAGCAAAGGATGGAAATACTTGCCCACCGACGCATGTCAGTGAGATGAATCCCGCGAGAATCATTCTGATGACGGTTGCCATTACGTCCTCCGTGGTTTTAATTCAATGCTATGTCTTTGGTGTAAAGACCTTTTTACTGTTATATATAGTATACCATTGAATACAAAATGTCAATACCCCCCAAACCTGCCAAAAAACGGGGCATATGAGGAAACGATTGTTTCCTCATATGCCCCGTTCTGTTCAAATCAACGATACTTACACAAACACCGGAGACTTCCTCCGCGAACGAGAACCGTACCGGGGCTTCGGGATTTCATAATCCTCGGTGTCGTCTACTATCCTTTCTGATATGGGTGTCGCGCGCACCCCCTTCAGATGACTTCCCCCGTTTTCCTGAATAATTTTTGCACACTGCCGGCACTGGAATATCTTTGAACCACGATGCTCAAGATCATATACTTGAGTCATCCCGAGTATTTGCGCTTTGCATTTCGGACAATCTCCGTTTCGCTTGAAATATTCCCACTCCGCATTAAGACGTTGAATGGTCATCCTCAACGCCAACGCAGTTGGACCTATTTTTTGAGATTTTGGCATCGATAATCCTCCCCTGGTTTGTGAATTAGTGAAAAAATCTATCTGCTTCCATTATACCACATACTGAGCTGGAAGACAACTCCCCCGATTGCTGGGGATTATATTGTTTTTTTGTTACGATGAGTGCGTGAAAACACGTCACAAAACCATCAGCGCCTACAATGCCGGGCAGGCTGCGGCGGACAGAGAGATATGCACACTGCTCGCCGCCGAAATCGGATGCACGTTGAAAAACGGAGAAAGCAAGATATGGCACGGCGCATCAGTGTGGTTTTTGGATGGCAATCCGATTGTAGGTTATAGTAAACAGAAGAAGGGCGTACGCCTCATGTTCTGGAGCGGTGCGGATTTTGGGGAGAACTCTTTAGAGCCAGGAACCGGTAAATTCAAAGACGCTTCCATTTTCTACAATTTTCCGGAAGAAATACGGGTATCCGCCCTGCGCCGCTGGCTTACAAAAGCGAAAGCAATCCAGTGGGATTATAAAAATATCGTTAAGAGAAAAGGTACACTTGTGCGGCTAGGATAGCGTAAACATTAAAATAATTATGCAGAAAATAACACCTTGTTTATGGTTTGAAAAAGATTTACCTCTCGTCATTGAGTATTACAAAGGTATTTTCAAGGACAATCTAAAAGTTGAGTATCTTGGCAATGTAGAAAATGGTCCTGGTGGAGAATACCAATTCGGGACTATTGAACTGTTTGGAACAAAGTATGATCTCTTGGCAGCGGGGCCGACATTTAAATTTACCGAGGCAATTTCTCTTACCATACGCTGTGAGGATCAAAAAGAGACGGACTACTATTGGAACGCGCTCACGCGAAATGGCGGCGAAGAAAGTGTCTGCGGGTGGTGCAAAGATACCTATGGTTTGAGTTGGCAAGTTGAACCAAAGCGACTCCGAGAGCTTTCGACAAGTACCGATAAAGAAAAGAGAGACTACGCAATGCAGCAGATGTTTCAAATGAAGAAAATCATAATTAAAGATTTAGAGAAGTAGTAAATGTAGTATGTTAAGTACATGCAAATAACTCAAAAAAGTATAGACAGAGTGCGTGCGATGTCTTTTGCCAGAGTGTATGTATGTTATATACAGAAAGCAGAGAAAAAAGGGCGCACGAAAACAGAGGTTGATGAAATAATTTTTTGGTTAACAGGCTATACTAAAAGAAGTCTGCAAAAACAAATTGATACTGGAATAGATTTTGAAACTTTTTTTGACGAAGCCCCTAAAATAAATCCCAATGCTTCAAAAATAACAGGGGTCATTTGTGGGGTTCGTGTTGAAGATATTGAAAATAACATTATGAAAAAAGTCCGCTACCTCGACAAGCTTATTGATGAACTAGCGAAAGGTAAAGCAATGGAAAAAATTTTGCGGAAGTAAACGGGTTAACTCCGATAATAAATCGTCTTGACAGTGGCGATGCCTGAAAGTTTAAACCGAAATCATGGCTCAAATTCAAGGATATTGATAAAAGTATACAGAAACTGCGGGCTATCTACAAAGCTCACCCTGAGTGGTTTGAAGTGCCAAAACCAAAATCAGTTAAAAGCAAGAACGAGGTAGATTATTCACTCTCCTAACTACTTTGTAACCGCAGCCTGTAGGATTACAGCTGAACCCTTGTGATTTTCAACAATCTTGGAAGCGAAGGTGCCTCCAAGTGTGTGCATCATTGCATGATGCACGGATAGTATGTTCTCTTGAAGGGCCTGGTCGTCTTCGAGTCGTTCAACAATTAGACCAATCTCGACGCACTTTGCATACGACAGATGGCGACCGTGCGATAAGTTCACAGAATGATCCCCGAGCTCTTTAATGATTTTGTCGATTTTTGCTTTTTTCTTATCAGCATTTACAATCCCAGCAAACATTCTGACACCCAGCTTATCCCGAGCAATATCTTCAGCCCACTTTAGTGCTTGCTGACACTCGCCAACAAGAGTTGGTGTATATTTCGCAATGATTGGCTGCCAGACAAATACTTTTGTTTGATCAGCCTTAATCTCTTCGTGTGCCTTTTTAAATTCTTCCAAAATGCCATGGGCTGCAACCATTCCATAAGAAGTGTTGAACTGAGGGTCGATAGGGCCTAGGCTCGAATGCTTGCCCATGAGAATTTTGTTCGATGAACAAGCAATCATCGTGCCTCCAGACATAGCAAGTTGAGGCACAACAACGCGTATATCATCGAACATGGTCATTAAGTAGTCGATGATGGATTCCGTAGCAGCAATGTCGCCTCCTGGGGTATGTAGAATGAGATCGAGACCTTTTGTTCGATCTAAACCTTTAATGGTTGCCATGAAGGCATTCTTGTCCAAATCATTAATACCCAAGTTTGGCGCGCCTTGTTTTTGAAGCCACCCACTGTAATAGGCGATGACATTTCTTTTTGTGTATGTATGGAGGCGCTTTAAGTACTTGCGACGAATACCGTCAAAATCACCACGACTACTCTGTAACTCATTTAAGATACCTGTCCAGTCTGCCATGTTGATACCTCAATAAGTTTATTATTCGGTTTCGACGATCCTCCAGTAACAATCCATCTATCAGAAACATTCCCTGTTTCTGGCGCAGGTAAAGGAGTGAAGACTTTCTCGGCAGGCCTAATCTCTTTAAAAATAGTTTCTATTTCCTCCTTAGAAAGCTCCTTTTTAGTTGTTTTTTGAGGGGTACTTTTCATAACTAAATTATATCACTTTAGACGATTTTCCTCCATCGCTTGAACGCTTTTAAGTCGGCAGAATTTAAGTCAAACCATTCGCCATTCATTCGTTTTGCTTCAAAGCGTCTATGCCAATATGCCTCAATCCCGCTAGGATCATCAGTCTTAATTTCGTGGATTAAATCCAAATTTTCAGGCAATTGAATTTTAAGTTCATTTCCTCTCCGAACCGTATCATTCGTTTTTCCAATCTTGTAATACTTTCCATGCTTGAAAAGATAGACTGCACCAATCGATTTATTGATATTTGAGTCATCAAAATTTTCCTTCACGCTTAACTCTTCAAGAATGGGTTCGCATAATTTAACAACATCTTCATAGCCAGTTTTGTCCTTACAGTATTCAACTATTTTTTCGACGAGCTCCAGTTTTGATCCAAGGTTTGTAAAAACATTTCTAGTCGGAAATTCAGCATCAACATTCTTTTCAAGCGCAAGTTCATCGTAAGTTGGAAATTTACCTAACTTACGCATAACAATAATTACTTTTTCAAGTATAAATTCTTCTGTGTAAGCACCTTGAAGTTCGTTTGGCATAAATCCAGCTTCTTTTTGTGCGTCTCCAATTCTTGCCCAATACTTTTTCCATTCGTAAGTTTTTATTCCCGTTTCTTTTGTAAATCTTTCTATACCCAAGGGCTTACCACCATTTTCTTTAGCGGTTTTTTGAATTGCATTGATAATGTCTTGTTTGCTAATACTCATATCTTTATTTTAACAAAAAACCCTTATTTTACTTCGGTTCGAACTTGGACATCTGGCGGTGAGATATTAGACTTTGCTCGAACCCACTTCGCACGCGCGGAGCGCGTGGTGGCTTGAACCCGCCAAGTACGCTCCGATTGCGCTGGAACGCGCCTCGACCGCGCTCGCGGACTCGCGCGGGCAAACCAAAAAATTTCCTTGCATTTTTCTCGCGTCTCCTCCCCCCACCCCTCCGCCGCGAAGCGGAAAAAGAAATGGAAAGGAATTTTTTGGTTTTGCTTCGCCGTTTCAGTCTCCGAAAAGAGCAATCTTATTTTAACATTTTTGTTTGCTCTTTTCTCCACCCTCACGGCGACCGAGGCGCTCTGCTATCCGAGTTTTGTGGTAGCTTGAAACTCTGTGCCTTCGACCGCGTTAATGGGTGAATCCTTAAAGTGGATTGTGCTAGGCACAAACAAATCTGTATGTGCTTGACCACCCTCCCATTCGCGCACAACAACCCATGCCGTTTTAGGAAAAATTATAAAACGGCATGGGTTGCTCCCTTGCGTGAACTCGTAGACGCTATTGGAACCTGGATTTAACAAAGATATAATGAGTGCATGGACGCAATCTCGTTCATATCTGAGAATAAACATATTTTTGTTATTGGTCATGTACTTTTTGTGGTGCTTGGAATGGGTTCTGCTCTTGTGACCGACATTCTTTGCTTGCGCTTTGGATTCAACAAAAAACTATCCCATTCTGAAGTAAGCACTATTCGCTTTCTCTCACAAGTGGTCACCATCAGCCTTGTGGGTATTGTCGCGAGTGGTGCAACAGTATTTCTCTCTGACCCTGAACGTTATATGGACTCGGTAAAGTTCCTTACAAAAATGACAATTGTCTTTGTCCTTTGTATAAATGGCTACCTGCTCCACCGCTTTGTGTTTACGCATATTGGAGACAAAAATATACTCACGAGCCCACGCACCCGTACGCTTCGAAAAGTTGGTTTTGCGCTAGGTGCCGTTTCTCTTGTGTCATGGGTTTCGGCACTGAGTCTTGGTGTGTTACTCCACATCTCCGTTTCTTACGATACAGCCATACTGTTTTATCTAGGTATTTTGTTAATTGCGATACTTGTGTCACAGGTAGTCGAATCGAGTCTGCTCGAACAGAGAAAATAAGATCTCCATGGTGCTCCTATTTGGAGTTTGTTATAATCAACATTATTATCCTTTTACTAAATTCGTATGAACTGCCCAACCTGTAGTATTCCCCTGTCCATTAGCGAGCGTCAGGGAATTGAAATCGATTACTGCCAAAAATGCCGTGGCGTCTGGCTTGATCGCGGAGAGCTCGACAAGCTTATCGAGCGTGCCGGTTCAACTGGTGTTCCACAACAAGATTCTGGGTACGATGACGATGATGATAAAAAGGGATACGGTCAATCCTCAAAACCTGGCGGTTTTGGTATGGGGAAAAAACGAGAGCGCGAGAACCCTATCGGAGAGCTTTTTGATTTCTTCTAGGCATTCCCTGTTACTTCCGTTTGAACCAGAAATACCGCCTCGTTGGGCGGTCTTTCTGTATTTCTTAACTTTCCGCCCTCGGAAGGACTTGGGGCCGCAACCTTGCCACCAGAAACAACTTGCCCCGTCCTGCGCACACAAGTCCCCGCCGTCTTTAGGAGATATTATAAAATGGCGCAGGTTGTCTCCCTTCCATATTAAGAAATAGTTACATTTTATGGATTGCAATACCCACAATATTTTGGATCAGCATTCTTACCATATTTCGTGACTTTCTTTTTGTCTGAATGATTACACACATTACATCGATATATGTCATAGAGGGGCAGGTCGGTTGGTATTTTACAAAGCGAGCATTCAAGTCCTTTTTCAAAATCAATTACCACAAAGCCGGGTGCCTGACATTGAGTACAGAGTGACTCAATATTTTTTATTAAATCCTCCGTTGCCTTTTTAATCGCTTTCATACGCATGGGGTTTTTATGTGCTCGCATGTCGGTTTCAATAAAAATGGACTTGGTAAAAGGCCATGAAAGCATCTCGGTCACTTTTTCGATGAGTGCATCTTTGGTGTGAATATCCTTATGAATTCCCAGGCGTCCTTTTTCGTTCCTTCTTACAATTACACCGTGTTCTGGAAAACCAGTCTTTTGTGCAAAATCTAATGCTTCCCCAACAGTCGCAACACACTGCCCATCCATATTTGTTTCTGAAGTTCTGTGATGTCCTCGAATTTCATAGCCATTTTTTCTGTCAACAAATAACAACAACTCGAGATTGGACTGGATAAAGGGCATAGATGGATGTGCGCCAAAACTACCCTCACTCGATACACCTAAATCGACATTTTCGCTCAACATAACAGCCTCCACTTTTTTTCGTGCCGCTTCTAATTGATTACCAGCTCTTTTAATGTCTCTTGTGAATGTCCCAAATTGATCGGAATTAAAGTGTTTTGGGACAATAACTTCTACGCCGAGGTGCTTTTCAAGCAGAGGAGCAATTACAAGCTCTTTTCCGTGCATTGTTGCAATGACCAATTTTCGTCCCTTGAATAAATTTTGATTCGGCATGCTCATAGTTATTTCAAAAGTTCATCGCTCGCAACTCCTAATGCTTGAGCAATTTTTTCAATGGTTGCAAGTGTCGGGTTTCCTTTTCCACCCTCAATATTACTCATTTGAGCACGATCAAAACCGAGAGCACGACAAATGTCACCTTGCGACATTTTCTTACGCTCTCGTATGTGCTTTATGTTCTTTCCCAGTTTTATTGACGAAGTTTTCATATCCACAGTTCATAGTATAACAGTTTGTTGTGCTGTATATCAATAATGTGATATATTACAATAGGTGTGATGTTGACGGCGACCGAGGCGCTCTCGTATCCG
Organism: Minisyncoccota bacterium; assembly: GCA_022841985.1. GTDB lineage: Bacteria > Patescibacteriota > Minisyncoccia > Phycocordibacterales > Phycocordibacteraceae > C7867-001. Next base: position 45,566 of record JALHQL010000007.1, read on the forward strand.
CGTTTGGTGGTGGCTCTAAACTCTGTGCCTTCGACGGCGGAAGTGCCAACTTATAAAGTGGAGCCTCGCCATACAAAATTCTTTAAGGAATGGCGAGGCACAAAATCTATATGTGTTTGCCCCACCCACCCCGTGCGCACACATCACCCCCGCCGTTTTGAGGAAAATTATAAAACGGCGGGGTTACTCCCTGCAAAAGAAAACACCCCTTGCGGGGCGTTTTCTTTTTGGGCTTTTTCTATCGTCCGAACCAGTTCTCACGCCACTGCTTCATCATCTCTATTTCGCCCGTTTGAGCGGTGATGATGTCGTTGCCAAGTTTGATGAGTTCGGGACGCTTCGTGCCTTGTAGGAGCATCTGCGCCATTTCTATTGCGCCCTGATGATGGACTATCATCTCGTCAAGAAACACCTCGTCAAGCGCATCTCCTGTTTTTCCCTCAAGCCCCATCATCATTCCGCTCATAGCTGTTCCCATGTCTGTCCCTTTCATCATTGAGCCGTCAGGCATCTGGTGTGAAGCGACAGGCGCTTTACTCGTGTCATTCGTGCCAGCACCCGCAAAGTAGCCGATACCGAGTCCAAGAATGAGCGCGACTAAACCAATAACGAGACCGCGTTCGTCGTGCATCGGGGTAGATTTTTTTGTTTCGCTTTTCAGCACAAGTTGCATACCACATTTCGGGCATCGTCCCGACTCTGCTCGCTCTATTTCTGGATGCATTGGACAAGTGTACATAGTTTCTATTTTAGCAATTTATCTACAGACACGCCAAGCGCTTGCGCCAGGCGTTCCAACTGTTGAATGGTAATATTTTTCTTCCCATTCTCAATAGCACTCATATACCCCCTATCCATATCGAGCGCTCGGCAAATGTCGCCTTGCGACATTCCCTTGCGAGTCCTTATTTTCTTGATGTTTTCCCCTAGTTTCTGGCTTATCAACATAATTATAGCATACGCGCTCTTGCATTTCCAAACAATCTTGAACTATAATTCAAGTGGTGACGGCGAAGCAAAACCAAAAAATTCCTTTCCATTTCTTTTTCCGCTTCGCGGCGGAGGGGTGGGGGGAGGAGACGCGAGAAAAATGCAAGGAAATTTTTTGGTTTGCCCGCGCGAGTCCGCGAGCGCGGTCGAGGCGCGTTCCAGCGCAATCGGAGCGTACTTGGCGGGTTCAAGCCACCACGCGCTCCGCGCGTGCGAAGTGGGTTCGAGCAAAGTCTAATATCTCACCGCAGATAGAAACTTCGCGTTCGGAGAGAGCCGCGCCGCCCTGCGGCGCGGCGGAAGGGGCGGGCAGAAAATGCCGCCGCGAAGCGGCGAATTGGCTCGGCGGGGGGAATCCGAAATGCGGGGATTTGGCTCTTGTTTCAAATCCAAAAACTATATGAATATCAAACCAAAATATTTTCTATACGCTCGCAAATCGACCGAGGACGATGACAGGCAAGTTATGTCCATCGAGGCGCAACTTTTTGAACTGCGAGAGATTGCGCGTAAAGAAAATCTTGAAATTCTTGAGGAATTTCAAGAGTCGAAAAGCGCAAAGACACCAGGGCGCGAAATATTTGGAGAGATGATGGCCCGCATTGAACGAAGTGAGGGTGTCGGCATACTTGCGTGGCATCCCGATAGGTTGGCTCGCAATAGTATTGACGGCGGACGCATCATCTACTCTGTCGATACGCGCAAGGTCGTGTCTTTGCGCTTCCCGACATTTTGGTTTGAACCGACCCCGCAGGGGCTCTTTATGTTGCAAGTGGCGTTCGGGCAATCTAAATATTATTCGGACAATTTGAGCGACAACATCAAGCGCGGCGTCCGCCAAAAATTGCGTCGGGGCGAGTGGCTCAACCGCGCACCCTTTGGCTATCAGAACAACCCTCGTATTCGCAATATCGAGCCACACCCGACAAATGCGCGTATTGTGAAATTGGCGTACGAAGAATACGCCAAAGGGTCGCATACGCTGGTTTCGCTGTCGCAATTTTTGGCGGACTTGAATGTGGTGTCATCGAACGGAACTCCACTTGCAAAAGTTTCCATCAAACGACTTCTCACACATCGGGTATATCTCGGTTTCGTCAAACATGGCGACGAATGGTTTGATGGAAACTTTGAGCCGATTCTAACTCCCGCATTGTTTGAAGCAGTGCAGAAGGTTGTGGCGGGCAAGGAGCGGCCGCGCTCGCGCAAGGTGAAGCACTATTTCCCGCTTGTCGGCCTCTTTCGCTGTGGTGAGTGCAACGGCATGATTTCCGCGCAATGGGCTACTAATCGTTGGGGTACAAAATATCGCTACTATCGGTGTTCCAAAAAACGCGGCCGTTGCTCGCAACCCTATGTGCGCGAGGCCGACCTTGCCGACAAGATACGGGCACGGCTTCAAACAATCTCGCTTTGCGATCGCTACACCGATTGGATGCTAAACAAAGTGAAAATATGGGAGCGCGAGGAAGTTGGAGCGTCGCAAAGCGAGGTTCAAAATCTTTCTGTCAAAATCAAAGCGGACGAGGAGCGCATGGAAAAGTTGGTATCCGCGTATCTCGACGGCGATGTACCAAAACACATTTATTTGACCAAAAAAGATACGCTCATGCGCTCTCTCGCCGCTTTGCGGGAAAAATTGAAAGATTTTGAACGCGGGAGAAAGAATCGGGTCGAACCCCTGCGGGAATGGATTTTGGATATGAAACAAGCCGATTTTTTGTACACGTCGGACGATTTGTACCAAATCAAGCAGTTTGTACAAAAAATCGGAACGAACCCTATGGTTCGTGCCAAATCCCCGCATTTCGGATTCCCCCCGCCGAGCCAATTCGCCGCTTCGCGGCGGCATTTTCTGCCCGCCCCTTCCGCCGCGCCGCAGGGCGGCGCGGCTCTCTCCGAACGCGAAGTTTCTATCTGCGGAGAGGGTGGGATTTGAACCCACGAAGAGCTTTCGCCCTTGCTGGTTTTCGAAACCAGTGCTTTCGACCACTCAGCCACCTCTCCTTCGAGCACTACTCAATATCGCTCGTATGAGATTCTAGCATTTGAGCACGAAAATGCTAGGATGCTAGGTACACACGGCCCTATCGTCTAACGGTTAGGACAGCGCCCTTTCACGGCGTAAATCGGGGTTCGATTCCCCGTGGGGTCACCATCCATAGAATTCCGCCATTCCGAGAACTCCTGAAACGGAGATTTCAGCGTAATTGCTGGTTCTTTTCCGTTTCCAATGAAGTTCGATATCGTCTCGGCGATCAACGCCCGTTTTTCTGACGGCAGTCCGCTTTGGTAGCATACATACGCGCTATTTGCGAGTTCGAGGAGTTCCATAACGCGGTCCTCCTTTGAGCTACCTGAACCTACCTGCTCAAGTTGGTCAAGCAACTCCCGCCGTCTTAATAGCACCGCGGATTTTCGGCTTTCAAACAGCTCCTTCTCGATCAATCCGTCGATCATCGCGTCGGCCAAGCGGGCTAGACGGGTTTCGCACCCCGCCAACTGAAGATTGAGTGACGCGGTACGCTCTGCCAGATCATCGGCTTTGGATACTCTCGTTTCTTCCACCATATCCCTCAAGTCCTTCATTTCCTGAGGATCCAGACGAATCGTTGCGTAGGTTCGATTGACCAGGTCCTCACAAAAGTGCGTGAGCAACTTTTGTGTACCCAAGCAAAGCCTGGGAGGCTTTGCGGCGGGGAATCGAAGACCTTGCGAGCATACTTTGCGATTTCCTGAAGCAAAGTATCCGCAAGGTGTACTGAAGCTGTAAGCTTCGATACGCGTACTCGCGGTCCCCGTGGGGTCACCAATCATCCATAGACACTCAAAGTTTTTCTGCTACTGTGGACCCGGAGGTGAATCATGCTCATTATAGAGGTTGTTTTGCCTGTAATCGCGGCAATGGCGTACAGCATTTGGCTCTTTAAAGAAATTAAGGAGGGCAAAAAACAGCTTGCGACCACTAACGCAATGTGTGACGCAGGCAAAGCATTCTGGGATTGGCGATATCGTAATCAGGGAGTCTACATCGGTCTCTCCCCAGAGGGGCAGAAACTCCTGCTTCGGTACATACGCGCGTACGACGAGTGGCTTATTTCCCACAAAAAAACTGACCGAAGTCACTACGACTTACTCGTCAATCTCCTCAACGACTTCCCGCCCAACGAACCGAATGATATGCCGCCCGGCATTCCCAAGAAGCCCCCTGATGCCATCAAGGGGCTTCTTTCTTTATTCCCTTGATTTCCCCATCGTCATGGATCACAATACTTAGACAAAAGAGACCAGTGGTGGTCTCTTTTGTATTTTCCAATATCGCTACCTTATCATATTTCCGAGGGATGATGAGGCCGTGGTATAGTGCTCGCACGCGCGCATAGCTCAATTGGTAGAGCGTCACATTGACGTTGTGAATGTTCCAGGTTCGAGTCCTGGTGCGCGCACCCTCCCAAAACCTTGATTTCGTGCTATAGTGTTCTCTAATGCGACCAAAGCGCCACACTCCGCACTCAGTCCGGCGAATGCCGGAACGCGGTGCATCAGTTCCCTCGGGGAAAATTTACGTATACGGTAAGCACGCGCTTATGGAGGCGCTCCAGAATACCCCGCACATCATCCGCAAAGTATTTCTCGCGCCAAATCTGAATGATACCGAGCTGCATACGCTCCTCCTAACCCGCAAAATCCCGACCGCGGCCCTCGCACCAGGATCGGGTAAAGAGCTCGTCGGAAAAGAGGCATCGCACCAAGGCGTCATATTTACCATAGACCCTGCTACCCTTCTTATCTCACTCGACGCATTTTTAGAGAGAATTGATATGAAAAAAAATCCCTCTATCGCCATTCTTGGCGAAGTGCAGGACCCCCACAATGTAGGTGCCATCATCCGCTCAGCCGCGGCATTTGGCCTCTCAGGAGTTCTCATCCCAGAGCACAATCAGGCGGGAGTAACCGGTGCAGTCGTAAAGAGTTCTGCCGGCATGACCTTTCGCATTCCGCTCGTATCGATAGGCAATGTAAACAACACAATTAAAGTACTCAAAGAAAAAGGATTTTGGATCTATGGACTCGCGATGGACGGTACGATGAAACTCGGCACAGACACTTTTGACGCGCCCGCTGCATTTGTCGTTGGAAATGAAGGAGGTGGCATACGAGAAAAAACTCTCGAAGCGTGCGATGTCACTCTCTCGATTCCTATACATGCGCGCACTGAATCTCTGAACGCAGCAGTTTCCGCTGCAGTCGTCTTCTATGAATGGTCAAAGAAACACCCGGAAGCACTATGAAAAAAATACACAGCGAACATCACCTCTCCTCCCTTCCCTGGGACGACTATGCACTCATCGATTCTGGCGACTCGATGAAGCTTGAACGGTTCGGCGACATTGTCGTCGCACGACCTGAGACACAAGCATTATGGAAAAAGATGCGACCGGAACTATGGGACGCAGCACATGCTGAATTCAGCTTTCATGAAAAGAAAGGCCTCTGGAATATGAAGAAGTCGGTACCGGAATCATGGGAAATTTCGTGGAACGCTTTGCGATTTCTTATACGACTCACCGGATTCAAACATACGGGTGTCTTCCCTGAACAAGCACCTAATTGGGAGTGGATTTCTGAAAAAGTTTCAAAACTTGAAAAACCAAACATACTCAATCTCTTCGGCTACACAGGAGTAGCTTCCCTTGCGGCTGCACAGGCAGGCGCGTTTGTGACCCACGTCGATGCGTCGAAACAATCACTTGAATGGGCCCACGAGAATGCACGCCTTTCTCACATTGAAGAAGACCGCATCCGCTGGGTACTGGACGATGCGCTCGCGTTCGCAAAACGTGAAGTGCGTCGTGGTGCGAAGTATGACGGCGTCATCCTCGATCCTCCGGCGTTCGGCCGCGGTGCGAAGGGTGAAGTTTGGAAGATTGAAGAGGGTTTCCCCATCCTACTCGAAACACTTAAAAAACTCTTGTCTGAGAAGCCGGGATCTTTCTTCCTAGTGAACGGATATGCGGCTGGCTATGCCCCGAGCTCTTTCGTACAAGCTATTGAGAGCACGTTTGGATCATCTGCCGAAACGAGTGAATACGGTGAGCTTTATATACAAGAGTCTGCTTCGGAGCGGGTCGTCCCTGCCGGTATCTACGTGCGCTTTGTCGTGGAGGCGGTACACTAGAGCGCAATGCACGACTATCACAAGGAAATAGCGATTCTATACCACGGCGGCTGTCCCGACGGTTTTGGCGGTGCCTACGCCGCGTGGAGAAAATTCGGCGAAACCGCAGACTATATACCCGTCAAACACGGGAGGCCAGCGCCACCTGGTCTCACGGGCAAGAAACTGTATTTCGTGGATTTTTGTTATCCAAAAAACATCATGGACGCTCTTATTCGCGATGCTGCGTCCGTAACCGTACTCGACCATCACCTCGGCAATAGAGATGTCGTCGAAAGTATGCCGGAATATGTGTTTGACGAGAAGCACTCCGGAGCGACTATCGCCTGGGCTTATTTTCATCCTGAGATCCCTGTCCCAACACTTCTCAAATATGTCGAAGAGGGTGATCTGTATCGTTTCGGCCTACCGAACTCTCGGGAAATACTTGCCTATGTATATACGCTTACGGATTCTTTTGCTTCGTTTGATGCAAAAAATGTAGAGAAATGGAATACCTTTATTACCGAAATAGAAAACCCGACCGAATTCGCGCGCATGGTTGAAACGGGGAAATTATTTTCCCAATATCATGAGCATGTGGTCGTCCATGGCGTCAATCACGCTGAACTCGTTCATTTTGAAGGATACGAGTGCTATCTCACAGGCGCTTCCGGCGAATTTGTGAGTGACATCGGGAATAGGCTCGCGCGCCTAAAACCTCCAATTGCGATTATCGTATCGGCAGATGCAGAGAGATTGCGCGTCTCATTGCGAAGCGACAAAAGCGTCGACGTTGCCGCGCTTGCGCGGAAATATGGTGGCAATGGACATCCTGCCGCCGCTGGATTTGAAATCCCGTTTGGCGTCCCTGTTCCTTGGACACTGGCTATACCGAAGCATGAAAATCCTCGCAATTGAGACGTCGTGTGACGAGACCGCGATAGCGATACTCGAATGTGAAGGCGGCGAGCAAGACGCGCGATTCAGCGTGCTCGGAAATGCGCTCCTCTCGCAAATTGAGATACATAAAGAGTACGGCGGAGTCTTCCCTGCTCTCGCGAAGCGCGAACATGCAAAGAATCTGGTGCCGATTCTGGAAGCGGCACTCGAAGAGGCAGAACTTTTGCACGAAGATGCACAAGTGATTTCTGAGGAGACCCGCGTCAAAATTTCTGAAATTTTGACGCGTGAACCCGGTCTTACCGAAGCGTTTTTTGAATTTATTTCGCAGTGCGAACCGCCCGAGATAGACGCGATTGCCGTTACCGCGGGCCCCGGACTTGAACCAGCACTCTGGGTTGGTATTAATTTCGCCAAAGCGCTCGCGCTCATTTGGAATAAACCCCTTATCGCAGTGAACCATATGGAAGGACATATCGTTGCAGCCCTCGCAAAAGAGCCGGCACCTGCAGCACTGTCTGGAACAGGACGTAACCTTGTTATAGAACACATTGAGATGCCTGTGCTTGCACTCCTTATCTCCGGCGGACATACCGAACTTGTGCTCATGAAAAAATGGTTTCAATATGAACTCATTGGTGCCACGCGCGATGACGCAGTAGGTGAAGCTTTTGACAAGGTCGCGCGTATGCTCAACCTGCCTTACCCAGGAGGCCCAGAGATCTCACGTCTTGCGGAAAAATCTCGCAACGAAACTTCCGATACTCTCTTCAAACTCCCGCGGCCGATGCTGCATGATGCGACGTGCGATTTTTCGTTTGCAGGGCTCAAGACGGCAGTACTGTATCTTTTGAAGGAGAAAGTGGATTTGAGCGAGCGCGAGAAACAACACATCGCGCATGAATTTGAAAATGCCGTTACCGACGTGCTCTGGAAAAAGACTTCACGCGCGCTCGAAGATACGGGAGCACAGACACTTGTCATCGGTGGTGGTGTTTCGGCAAATACTCATATTCGTCGTACCTTCACTGAAAAAATAAAGAGTGACCACCCGGGAGTATCCCTACGTATCCCCTCCGCAGTACTTACTACCGACAATGCCATCATGATTGCAATTGCTGGTTTCTACCGGGCACAGCGCAAAGAGTTCAAAACCGAAATTCTCGCACAAGGGAATCTCTCCCTCGCATAAAACCCTTATTTTGCTATATTTTGTAGACGATGCCCGAGAAATTCTTACAGCCGTACGACCCAACCACGACTGAGTCGCGTATCTATACTGAGTGGGAAAAGAGCGGCCTTTTCAATCCAGATGAGTGTGTGAAGCAAGGCGTGACACAAGCAGATGCACCAACCTACTCCATCATGCTCCCGCCACCAAACGTCACTGGACGACTTCATATGGGTCACGCACTCATGCTCGCCATCGAGGATATTTTCATCCGGTATAAACGTATGCGCGGTTTCCGCACACTCTGGGTGCCCGGCACCGACCATGCGGCCATTGCGACACAATCAGTGATTGAAAAGCAAATCAAAAAAGAGGAGGGGAAGAATCGTCATGACCTCGGGCGTGAAGAGTTGTTAAAACGCATCGGGACATTTGCTACCGAGAGTCATGACACTATCGTGAACCAACTGAAGACAATGGGTGCATCTCTCGACTGGTCACGCGAAGCGTTCACGCTTGACGACAAGCGCAGCCACGCGGTGCGTACTGTCTTTAAACAAATGTTTGATGCGGGCCTCATTTACCGCGGACTCCGCATCGTCAATTGGGACCCAAAAGGCCAAACTACCATTTCTGACGACGAGATTGTCTATGAGGAACGTGTCGCAAAGCTCTATACCTTTCGCTACAGCAAAGACTTCCCTATCCCTGTCGCAACAACACGTCCCGAAACCAAAGTAGGCGATGTGGGCGTCGCGGTACATCCGGATGACGCACGTTACAAAGAATTCATCGGGAAAGAGTACGACGCTGTCTTCTGTGATGTGCCGATTCACCTCACGGTCGTTGCCGATAAAGAAGTCGATCCGGCATTCGGCACCGGTGCGGTCGGCCTCACACCTGCACACAGCAAGATTGACTGGGATATCGCCGATCGCCACGAACTCTCCCATGAAGTTATCGTGATTAATGAGTATGCGAAGATGACGGTTGCAGGGCGACTCGAGGGAAAGAAAACAACCGAGGCGCGAGACATGGTCGTAGAGTGGCTGAAAAGTGAAGGGCTTCTCGAAAAAGAAGAGGACACGAAGCAAAATATCGCCACTGCAGAACGTACCGGCGGCATCGTCGAACCTCTGCCGAAGATGCAGTGGTTCGTCGAAGTAAACAAGGAAGTTCCCGGTCGAGGAAAGACCCTCAAAGAGCTCATGCTTGATCCTGTGCGCTCAGGAACTATCAACATAGTGCCTGAACATTTCGAAAAGACCTATGTGCATTGGATAGAAAACTTGCGTGACTGGTGCATCAGCCGGCAGATCTGGTATGGCCACCGTGTCCCCGTCTGGTATAAGGGCGAAGAGATCGCTGTCGGCGAGGAACCTTCTGGAGAAGGATGGACACAAGATGAAGACACCCTCGACACCTGGTTCTCTTCCGGCCTCTGGACTTTTTCAACTTTGGGCTGGCCCGAGCAAACAGAAGATCTTGCACGGTATCATCCGACTGACCTGCTCGAGACTGGGTATGACATTCTATTTTTCTGGATTGCACGAATGATATTGATGACTGAATTCACTCTCGGCACGATCCCTTTCAAGACCGTCTACTTGCACGGCCTCGTGCGCGATGCGCAAGGACGCAAGATGAGCAAGTCGCTCGGGAACAATCTTGACCCGCTCGACGTCGCAGCAAAATTTGGCGCAGACGCCGCGCGGATGGCGCTCGTCGTCGGGAATACACCCGGGACCGATATGCGCATCAGCGAAGAAAAGATAAGAGGCTACAGTCGGTTTGCAAACAAGCTCTGGAACATCTCACGATTCATACTAGAAAGCACACAGAACGCCGATCTGGACACACCCCTATCTGCAGAAGATACTGAACTTCTTGCCGCGATTGAAACTCTGACAAAAGAGATGACGACCGACATCGAGGAATTCCGAATTTATATGGCAGCGGAAAAAATGTATCACTACACGTGGCACGAACTTGCCGATAAGATTATCGAGGAATCGAAGCCCATACTTGCCGGTTCTGACGCTATCGCGCGCGCGTCGCGCGCACGTCTCCTCGTAACTCTTCTCGATCGGACACTCCGACTTCTCCATCCTTTTATGCCGTTTATAACTGAAGAGATTTATCAATCAATGCCCACAAAAGACTCAAAACTTCTGATAGTCGCGAAATGGCCCAAATAAGTGCGGTAGAATAGACAGGTGGCTTCTACAACACTCGGCTACGCATTCCTCGGCGGACTTTTGCCTTCTTTCATTTGGCTTTATTTCCTCCTCAAAGAGGATGCCCGCTGTCCTGAGCCGCGCAAGCTTATTATCCTAGCTTTTATTGCGGGCATGCTGGCAGTTCCTATCGCACTTCCCCTCGAACGTTACGCCCAAGACTATCTTGTCGGCGTATTACCACTCCTGACTGCCTGGGCGCTCATCGAGGAACTGGTCAAATACATCATGGCGGCAACGTTCATCCTCTGGCGCCATGCGGTCGACGAAGCACCCGATTATGTAATCTACATGATCACGGTGGCGCTTGGCTTTGCTGCGGCAGAGAATATGCTTTTCCTCTTTACACCGCTTTCAGACGGGAATGCCGCCGCCAGCTTCTTTACTGGTAATGTACGCTTCCTCGGCTCCACACTGCTCCACATAATCGCTTCAGCAGCAATCGGTTTTGCACTCGCTTTCTCAAGAGGATATCGACCGTCGTCGCGCGTTATTGCGTCGGCCGGCGGACTTATCCTCGCCATCGCATTGCATACTGCCTTCAACATGCTTATCATGAGACAAGGCTCTTCAATCGAGCTTGCTGCATTCTTCCTTGTCTGGATGGTTGCTGTCATATTTTTCGCTGCGTTCGAAGTACTCAAATACTTTCAGTATCGTAATCTCCCTAAAAATACTTGCTAACTATGAATATGAAACGCTCGTTCTTTGAACGCCTTTCCGGCAGCGCATCTGCTGATGGTGCTTTTGATTCTTTTGATGAGGAATTGCCGATTGCGACGACATCCATGCGCAAGGATTCTCGTGATCGTGCAAACACATCGGCTTCAAACCCTTCGCAACTCCATGATGACTCGCCTGCAAGCGAAGGACAGCTCCCTGTCGATGTGCATCAGACGGCAAGTGACATCGTCATCCGCGCTTTTGTCGCAGGAGTACGCCCCGATGAGCTCAATATTTCTATACGCCGCGATATGGTTGAAATTGAGGGTTCGCGCACTGAACGTGAGCAGATTGCCGGCCCCGACTACTTCACCCGAGAGCTTTTCTGGGGTTCGTTCTCGCGTACCATCCTCCTTCCGCAAGAAATTGATGTCGAAACTTCTTCGGCAAGCGCAAAAGACGGCCTTTTAACTATCACTCTCCCCCGCCTGAACAAAACAAAGCAAACTAAATTGCGTGTAAAAGTAGGTTAAACGAGCGATAAGCTTATTTATTTGAGGATAATCGTCTCTTGAAACGAAGCGGATGTGGCTGCCCCAACGATAAAAGGGACTTGTGCGATACGACGACCGTCTTCTGCCTCAATATTCACTCGCCATTCTCCAGTATTATTCATGAGCACTGTCGAATAACCACGATACCCGCCATCACGACCCCCAACAATCGGATAATCAACAACTGCTTTCGTTACCCATGCTTTCTGTTCCGGATCATACCACTGCCACCGATGCACAATAGTCGTCGTCAGCTTTGTCGGCGCAAAAACGGAACTGTAGGCAGACAGCGATTCGCCAAGGACCACATGCAGGGTTGGTGAAAAACCGAGATATCGCACTTGCCACGGCTGTATCTCGGTTTTCGCCATGTACGCACCCGGAACACGCCATACCGAATGATAGACTCCTGACGTCTCGGTTGAGAGCGGTAACGGTGGCAATATATTCGTGAAATAAAAAACATTCATAAGAACAAGAACTGCACATGCCCCAATCCAGATATGCCGGATATACGCAAGAAAACGTTCGTGCGCGAGTACGCGCAAAAGAATCGTAAATAGTGTAAAGATACCGACCGCAACAATGCCGCTCAAAAGGAATGTCCCTGTATTGATAGCGCCGGTATATACAGGCACCGCAAATATCGCATATGAATAGAGTACGAAAAAGAAGAGCGTGCTCGTAAAGACGAGTCGGGAATGATATTGGTAAAAATACTCATTGCCGAGAAATAGAAAAAACAAGAGTACAAGGAACGGCCACGAAGCACCGAGACTCGCTGAATTTCCATAGAAAATAACGAAGCCGCTCAAAAATCCACCAAGCGCAAACTGTGTCACAAGAGGAAGAATCAGCCGTGACCGAGAAAAAGGCTGATTCTGCAGCGCTTCATCAGATATCGTGATGCGCGAAGCGCGCGCTTCGAGTAAGTGAAGCAGCGGGATGGTTATAAAACAAATGGCGGTATAAGCAACAAATATAATATGTGTCTCCCAGAGATCAATGCGCCCAAAGAAAAAAGTATCAGCAATAAAGCCGAAAATCATCGCCCCAGCAGAAAGATGCCGATTATACGTCTGTACTCGAGGAAAGATCTTCTGCAACATGTCAGTGCTTGGACCCGGGCTCGAACCGGGGACCCCCGCCTCTTCAGGGCGATGCTCTACCAACTGAGCTATCCAAGCCTATCGCGTGACCCTACTGTCGCGCTTTGTACGAGTTTATCAGGTTTTGGAAATCAGCGGTAGTCGGTAGACCGAAGACATTAGGATTTGCTGTCGCACTGCTTGACTGCGGAGAGAACGCGGCAATAATCGGTCCCACGTATTGCTGATAGAGATAGAACGGCAAGACGAGCACGACAATCCAGATGATAATTTTGCTAAAAAAACCAATCAACTGATCTCTCCGAATAGCACGAAGCATCCGATGATTATCCTTCGCGAGCGCGTGCGTCTCGTCAAGCACTCGCTTTAATTCGGAATCCATGCCTTGTATTCTAGCACCTTCTCGTTACGCTGATATTTTAGTTCCCGTATAGCGCGTTCAATTTTGCGCGTGTTTGAGGACCGACAATACCGAGAACTTCGATAGCATACTTTGTCTGGAACAATTTAACGGCCTCAAGCGTTTTGCCGTAGAAGCCACCGGTAATTTCTCCAGTATACACACCCTCAAACGTGAGGGCCATTTGTAGAGCAGAAACGTCATCAGCGTATGGCGATCCCCTCTGTAGAGTACGATTCCAATTATATTTGAAACCTTTTGCTACATTAGCATCGACCGTATTCGTCGATTGCTCATTAGTCGTTATTTGATTATACGCACCGAGCACGCTCGCGGATTGCGAGTTTGTAATGCCCGATGGCGTCACGGACAATGTAACGCTCTTTATAACCGAGCCACCAACACCCGTACAGGTCATGATGTATACGGTCGTTACTGATGGATTAATTTTCTGATTGCCAGAGAGAGGAACCGTACCGCCCCACCCAGTGCCGAACGCCTGACATGAAGTTGCATTCGTAGATGTCCAAGAAATGGATGGCAAATCGTTGTACGACGGGTTGGCGTTAGCCACTATGCTTGCCTTGTTTATAGACAAGGTCAACGTAGGAGCCGCTGTAGTTTGCGCACTAGCAAATACCGGAGAAAACAAAATCACAGAAGCACCTATAGTACTAATCGCGAAAGATGCCTTGGTTTTTGACGACATATTTTTTAATTATCTAGTAATAACAGCTATTCCCATAGTATCCGCCTCTTTATACAAAATGTCAAGTTATTGTGTAATTCTCCCTTGCTATACGTTATGTAACGTACTCATATCCTACCATCCCCACTATGTCCATACTGAGCAATGCACAGTCACTCGATTGTCGCCTCTACCTCACCTCCCCAAACTCCTCCTCACCTGCTCAACGATAGATTGCTCTGCTCCGAAGGATGCAAGGACAGAGAGGATGGCATCCACTTGCGCAGGGGTGAGGTTGGTGGTGAAGGTAGT
>JALHQL010000008.1 GCA_022841985.1 Minisyncoccota bacterium
TACTACCTTCACCACCAACCTCACCCCTGCGCAAGTGGATGCCATCCTCTCTGTCCTTGCATCCTTCGGAGCAGAGCAATCTATCGTTGAGCAGGTGAGGAGGAGTTTGGGGAGGTGAGAAATGAATTTCAAAAAATGGGATTCTGTTCAACACCGAGTGTTTTTGACGCTACCCCTTACTCTGATTCATAAGGAATGCTAGAGTGGACAGATGAAAAAGCCTATCGTATTTTTTATAGGAAAGCCGGGGAGCGGGAAGGGTACGCAAGCAAAGCTTTTAGCAGATATCACAGGCTGGCCTGTCGTCGGTACGAGTGGCGGTATGCGCGAGCTTGTAGCGGAAGGTGGCACTGTCGGACACAAGATACGGGAGACGATGGACACAGGTCTTCTTATGCCGTATTGGGTCGCTTCGTATATTTACCTCAAGACCTTATTTGGTATTAAAGAAGACAGTAACGTAATTTTTGATGGCACGAGTCGTACGCCGCCCGAAGCCGAGATTGTCGCAGAATCGCTCAAGTGGTTCGGGAGACCTTACTACCTCTTTTGCCTGAACGTTCCCGACGAGGAAGTTCATAAGCGCATCGGTATACGGAAAGAGACAAAAGTACGTAAAGATGACGAGTTTATTGGAAAGCGACTTGAAGAATACTACGCAAATACTGAAAGAGCGATCGATTTCTATCGAAAGACAGGCATGCTTACCGAGATTGACGGGCATCGTCCAATCGAAGTCGTTGCGGCGGAGATTAAAAATATCCTCAAGTTGTAATGACTATAAAAAACGACATCGAGCGCGCGAATCTCATCGAAGCTGGGAAGCGTCTTGCTGCCGTACTTGCAATACTTCGCACGAAAGTCGCTCCTGGAGTGACAGCCGAAGAGCTCGATGATACTGCAGAGCAGATGATTCGCGACGGAGGTGATACACCCTGTTTCCTCGGCTATACGCCCGAAGGTGCGCAGCATCCGTATCCTGCATCACTCTGCGTCTCAATAAATGATGAGGTCGTGCACGGCATTCCGAATGAATCGGTAAAAATTTTAAAAGAGGGCGATATCGTGGGGCTCGATCTCGGTCTTATGCATAATGGCATCATTGTTGATGCGGCTATTACCGTGCCGGTGGGAAAGGTGAACGAGGAGACAAAGAAGCTTCTTGTCGCGACTGAACAAGCGCTTGCTGTGGGTATCGTGCAAGCCGTTCCAGGGAATCATATAGGCGATATTTCATACGCTATTCAGAAAGAGATCGAAAGCGCAGGCTTTAAAGTGGTCAAAGAACTCGGTGGACATGGAGTCGGCGAGTTCGTCCATGAGGAACCTTTCATCCCTAACTTCGGTCGCCCGGGCAAGGGAGAATTACTCAAAGAGGGCATGGTGCTCGCTCTTGAGCCTATCTCGACCGCTGGTAAGGCAGCAGTTATCCTCGCTTCTGACGGATACACGTATCGAACCAAAGATGGTTCACGTTCCGCCCACTTCGAGCACACTATATTGATTGAAAAGGGCGGAGCGCATATTATTACCGAATAGTCGCCATACGTGCTCATCATCTGGCGTATTAATTTTTTACCCATGGCACATCCTAAAACAGAAAGAACGCTCGTTATCGTCAAGCCTGATGGCATCCAGCGCGCACTTATCGGGGAGATTATTAAGCGTTATGAACGTACGGGACTTAAGCTTGTTGCGATCAAAATGATTATCCCGACTGAGGAGATGATCGAGGAACACTATCTTCTCGATCCGGACTGGAAGAAAGCTGTCGGTGAGAAAGCAATCGCAAGCTACGTGAAGAAAGGAGAGAAGCCGCCCTCGTCTGATCCAATCGAAGTGGCGGACAGTGTCGTCGTGAGTTTGAAAAAATACATGTCGAGTGGCCCCGTTATCGCAATGGTTTGGGAGGGCGGTCATGCGGTTGAGTCGGTACGAAAGATTACAGGAAGCACTGAGCCTCGGAGCGCAAACGTAGGCACAATCCGTGGAGATTTTGTCCTCGATTCATATCAAATGGCAGATAATGACACTCGTGCTATTCGCAATCTTATACATGCCTCTGGTTCAGTTTCCGAAGCAGAGAAAGAAATTCCGCACTGGTTTAAGCCCAATGAAATAATGAAATATCGTGTGCCGCACGAGGCCACTCTCTACAATGCAGATATGAGAGATATTCTCGGGTAGTTCTCCACAGGGTCATTTGACAAGGGGTGTATAGTTAGAAGTGGAGCTGTTCTTAAAAACGCAACTTGCCTCATTTTTGGGAGCTTAGTATTTAGGCAGTTTGGTGAAGTCCGCAAGGAAATCCGAAAACTGCCATTCAGGCACCCACCTGGCAAGATTAAGTTGCTTAATGAGGACGGCTCCGCCCAGCCCCACACTACTTCGGTAATGTGGGGCTGGGCGTTATACTGTGCCCATGTCACTTAGAGTAAGTTTCTATGGCGGAGCGGGGAAGGTGACCGGTTCTAATTTTTTAATTGAAGGCGCTCGTGGGAAAGTGCTTGTTGATTGCGGCATCGAGCAAGGAGCTGACTTTGTTGCAGGACACATCTACGGACCATTTCCGTACGACGTGAAGAAAATTGACGCGCTCGTTCTTACGCATGCGCACCTCGATCATGTTGGTCGTATCCCGAAACTTGTGCGGGATGGTTTCCATGGGAAGATATATATGACACCGCCGACAAAAGATCTTGCCGAACTTATTTTGCGTGACTCGGTGGGTATTCTTTATGACGAAGCACAACGATACAATAGAGCCCCTCTTTATGAGGAGCAAGATGTCGATAGAACCTTTTCGCTTATTGAAACGCTGGACTATCATACTGAGAAAGAAATTGCCCCAGGACTTTCGGCGTATCTACGGAACGTTGGACACATCCTCGGTTCGGCAAGCGTACGTATTACAGATGAGGAAGGCGTTACGGTTGCTCTCACTGGTGATATTGGTAACTCACCATCGCCTCTACTGCCAAACTGGGAGGCAGTTCCTGATGCGGACGCTCTTGTTATGGAAAGCGTTTATGGCAATAGGAATCATCCGCTTCAGAACAAGCGCATTGCGACCCTGCGCGATAAGCTGAAACAAGCAATTGCGCGCGGCGGGACTATTCTTATCCCCGCATTCTCACTTGAGAGGACACAGTTGATGCTTTACGAACTTTCGAATTTTTTTACGGAGGGCTCTCTTCCGAAAATTCCGGTGTTCTTAGACTCCCCGCTCGCGATAAAAGTAACTGCAGTTTACGAGAAGTGGGGACTTACGTACTTTAAGCCAGAGACTGAAGATGAGATGAGGCGAGAAGGAAGCATTTTCGAATTCCCGTTTCTCAAAAAAACACCCTCGCGCAATGAGTCGATGGCGATAGAGAAAGTATCTAATCCAAAAATTATCATCGCCGGGGCGGGTATGAGTCATGGCGGTCGAATTGGCGGATGGGAGAAGCGTTATTTGCCTGAGTCCACGACGACACTCTTTGTCGTCGGCTATCAGGCGCCCGGTACGCCCGGTCGACGTATTGTCGAAGGTGCATCTTCGGTACGTCTTGGTGGTACTGAAATACAAATAAAAGCAAAGATAGAAAAGCTTGAAGGGTGGTCAGCGCATGCCGATCTTGACGGTCTTCTCAAGTTCGCGGAAGCGGCTTTATCTAAAAAACGTCCCAAAGTTATTTTCACCGCTATTGGTGAGCCGAGTGCGGAGCGATTTCTCGCGCAGCGTATCCATGATTATCTTGGCGCACGTGCCGTTGTCCCCGAGTTGGGACAGACGTGGGAGATCACGAAGGAGTCGGTAAAAAAGGTATAGATTGCATACCTAAAGAAAGTCGCTACACTTTGTGTATGAATAAAGACTGGACTGAAGAGAATAGCGCACTCCAAAAAACTTTTGAGTTCCGTGATTTTAAAGAAGCACTTATATTTGTAAATAGGGTAGGGGAGATTGCCGAACGTATGCAGCACCATCCGGACATAGGCATCAAGGATTATAGAAACGTATTTGTTTCAACTTCAACTCACGATAACGGTAGTACGGTAACAGTTAAAGATCGAGAGCTTGTAAAGGAAATTGATAAAGTTTTTGTCTCTTGAGTGCATGAATTTAAAACTGGGTATATACGAGCACTATAAAAGCGGTAAGAAGTATCGAGTAATCAGCATGGCGAAACATAGTGAGACGTTGGAAGACATGGTTGTATACGAAGCACTTTATGAAAACGAGATGTCAAAGCTTTGGGTGAGGCCTCTCTCGATATTTCTAGAAGAAGTAGAATTTGAAGGGAAACGAATTCCACGATTTACATATCTGAGTGAAAAATAAATCCTGAAACTAAAACCGCCCCTTTCGAGGCGGTTTTAGTTTTGTTAGACGACTTGTTTCGCGATGCGGGCAAAGACCTCAGGGTGCTCGGAAGCGAACTGAGCGAGGACTTTGCGGTCGAGCGCAAAACCAGTCTTTTTTAACTTCGAAATGAAGGTACTGTACGACTTATGGCCGTTCTCACGGACAGCGGCATTCAATCGGACAATCCAAATTTGGCGGAATGTAGTCTTCTTGTCGCGACGGTGCGCAAATGCGTAGCGGCCCGCGCGCATGAGCGCTTCGTGTGCATAGCGCTCCTTTTTAGAGCGTACACCACGGTAGCCTTTAGCTCTTTCGAGAACATTCTTACGGCGTTTCTGCGCCATTACTCCTCCTTTAATTCTTGTCATACAAAAATGGTTACGAGCTAAATTAATTACGCACCAGTGCCTGGGAGGAAGCGGCGGCGGACGCTTTTCGTCAAAGTAATCGCAACAGGACGACGCTTACCGCTGCGCTCGGATCCGCTTGCTTTCGCATTGAAATGGTTCTGACCTTTTGCACGCGCCATGAGCTTGCCATTGCGCGTTACACGGATTCTCTTTGAATATGATTTATTGATTTTCATTTTTTTGTTTTTGACTCCTTCTCGCGTTTTGCTTGCGCTACAAGGTCTCGCTCGATAACTCCGGCGAAACCCTTCGGGCTCCTCGTCACCGGCTCTGCAACCTTATAAGCATAAGGAATAAGCTTGAGGAATCGCTCGAGGCGTTCCTTGAGGAACTCCTCTCCCATGCCTTTGTAGCGGCCTTTGAGGAAGAGCTCGGCGCGTACCCGGTGGCCTTCAGCGAGCCATTCAGCTGCCTTTTTCGCCTTGAGGCCCATATCGTGGTCGCCGGTACCCACCTTGATCTGAACTTCCTTTGTCTCGGACACCTTGACCTTGGCTTTTACCGCCTTTTCCTTCTTGCTACGCTCGTACTCAAATTTACCATAATCCATGATCTTCGCAATGGGCGGGACGGCCGAGGGCGAGATTTCGATGAGATCGAGCCCTGCCGTCTTAGCTGCCGCGAGTGCTGCGTCAAGCGAGAGTACGCCTAAATTGCTTCCGTCAGTACTAATAACGCGCAACTCTTGCGCGCGGATCTCGTTATTTATGCGAAGACGTTCGGTAGCCACTGGAAGTACACGTACTGTAGCATGAAAATACTAGATAGCGCAATATTTCTCGCAGGTCTAGTTCCTCTGTGCTCATTTTGAAATCTGGTTTGGATTGGAGAGGACTATCTCAGTTCTCCCCTGGTAGGAGGAAATTTTTCCGGTAAGAATGATAGTTTCCCCTTTGTAGCGAGAAAGATCGCCGAATTTCTTTGCATCGTCAGCGAATATGACACCTGAGAATGGACATGTTTTGTAGTTTTTACAGAAATCAAGAAAGATAGTGCCACTCTTGGATGTGTAGGCTGTAACTAGGACGCCGCGCACGGAGGCGTACTCGCCGATATGCGCGGCTGCTTGCGTGTAGTCAATTATTCCAATGGAAACAGACGCGGCCGCTTTTGCGGCCGCGTTGCCTTTGTAGGCGTCGAACAATCGTTTCAATATGTTTTCGTATGCTTGTCGAAGTGCCGGGTCGGTGCCGATTTCAATAATTTCATCGTTTATAGTCGTCGCAGATCGGGTCCAATTGTAACTGCCAAATATATATGCTTTTTCTGTCACGAGGAGCTTGATATGCATGATGCCGTTTCCGGTGGCATGTTTCTCGGTCACGATTGGAATACCTGCGGCACTCATCGTAGCGATAATGGGAGCTCCGTAACTGTTGCTGCTTTGTTTGGAATCCACAATCCCTTTCACATCAATGCCGCGTTTCTTCGCTTTAACAAGCGCCTCTGCAACGTTTGGAAGGGTAAACGTATAAATCGCAAAGTAAATATATTTTTCGGCGTCGTCGATAAGAGCAATGAGTTCCTGATCATTTTGTTTCGCGTCGAGACTGTAGATGATGCGTGTTGTGCCCGCCTGCGGCGCCGAAACGGTTTGGGCAGGAATGTGCACATGTGCACTTTCTGTACCGCTGCCGCCCGCCATATATCCGGTGCCTCCGGCCGCAAAAGCGAGAACGAGCGCAGTGATCGCGCGAACCATTTTTGCATGCATGTCGTCTAGTATACTGTGCTTATGGCGCTCGTATTTGACATAGAAACGGTCGGCGAGTCGTGGGACGCACTCGACAAGACGACCCAACACAATCTGTCGTGGTATCTGCGTGAGTCGTCGAAGAATCAAGAAGAATACGAATACGAGATGAAAGAACTTAAAGAGGGCATGGGACTTTCTCCCCTGACTGGTTTTATCGTTGCAATTGGTGTGTACGACAGTGAACGAGAGAAAGGTGCGGTTTATTTTTCCGCTCCTGGCGCAACTATAGAAGCGAGTGAAGAAAACAGCATCAAATACGAAGTGATGGACGAGAAGGAAATGCTTGAACAATTTTGGAAAGTTGCCGCGGTTTGCGCGGAATTTGTCTCGTTCAACGGACGTAGTTTCGATGCTCCTTTCCTCGCTATTCGCTCGATGGTACATAATGTTGTCCCGACAAAAGATTTGTTGAGCAATCGCTATCTTTCCATGCAGCGAGGAGCCACACACATTGATCTCATGGATCAACTCACTTTTTATGGGGCTGCGCGTTTCCGCAAGAGTTTGCATCTCTTCTGTCGTGCGCTTGGCATACAAAGTCCGAAAGCATCTGGGACCACCGGCGATGATGTCGCGACTCTCTATAAAGAGAAGAAATATCTCGATATTGCTCGCTACAATGCCGGCGATCTCTTTGCTACTGCCGCACTCTACAAACGTTGGGTGAGTCTTCGATAACGATTATAATAGCAGTATGGAAAAGCAAGAGAAGGCAACATTTGCAGCAGGATGCTTCTGGGGGGTGGAAGCATCATTTCTGTCTGTGACGGGAGTAGTAGATGCGATTTCAGGATATACCGGTGGGCATGTCGAAAGCCCAACCTATGGACAGGTGTGTGAGGGCACTACTGGGCATGCTGAAGCAGTC
Organism: Minisyncoccota bacterium; assembly: GCA_022841985.1. Taxonomy (GTDB): domain Bacteria; phylum Patescibacteriota; class Minisyncoccia; order Phycocordibacterales; family Phycocordibacteraceae; genus C7867-001. The sequence continues at coordinate 7,386 of JALHQL010000008.1, forward strand.
GAAGTGTTCTTTGATCCAAAAAAAGTTTCGTACGAAACGCTCGTGAAGAAATTTTTTACACTCCATGATCCTACCCAGATGAATCGACAGGGACCGGACGTTGGCGAACAGTATCGCTCAGTTATTTTCTATCACTCGCAGGAACAAAAAGAGATTGCTGAGAAAATTAAGCGAGAACTTGCTTCAAACTATTTACCAAAAACTATAGCAACATCAATCGAACCAGCTCAGGAATTCTTTAAGGCGGAGGAGTATCACCAACGCTATGCCGAAAAAAATCCCGGTCGCGTTGTCTGCCATATATAGTTAGCCTTTTTTCTCAAAATCAAGACACACCGAATTAATACAATAGCGTTTCCCGCCTTTCTCAGCAGGACCGTCATCAAATACATGACCCAAATGCCCTCCGCAGTTTTTGCAGAAAACTTCTGTTCGGTGTGAGTTGTGAGAATCATCGGGACGAGTACCAATATGTTCTGCGACCGCCGGGTCGGTAAAAGATGGCCAGCCGGTGCCCGAATCGAACTTCGCATCTGAGCTAAATAAGGTGGTGCCGCAGGCTCGACACGTGTACATACCCGCCTCGTGATTATCGACATACTTACCAGAAAAAGGAACTTCGGTCCCTCCTTCCCGCATCACTCGATGTTCCTCCGGAGTTAATTTTTTCATTTGTCCATCATAGCATTCAAAATTTTGTTTCCCGAACGCGCATTCAAGGGACTATTCTCCATTACAAAGAACAACTGCTTGAATTAGAAGTTAGAGAATCACTTGACTATCGAAAAGGTGCTCGACTGGAATATTTGGATCATTGAAATGATCAATAATCCATCGAGCGATATCTTCTGGCTGGACCGCTTGGGCACGTTTCTCCTCGGTATCAAGTAAATCACGATTATCCAGAGTGTTAACGATCGCCGGTTGAAGATCAGTCGCTCTCACCATGCTTTTCTCAAGTTGAAGTTCGTGGCCCATCGCGAGTATAAACTGTCGTGCGGCTGCTTTCATCGGACCGTAACTCAAGTTGCCTACAAGCTCACGCCGAATCGCCGCGTGTGAAGATATGTTAATGATAAGTCCCGTATCTCTCTCGGTTTGCCTGAAAAAGCGTTGGGCCGTAAAGGCGGCCACCAGGGTAGGTAGGAAGAGCGATTCGAAATGCCGCAGTGCAAGATCACGAGCTTCATCGGGCTGATTTTTAATCGAGAGTCGGTCCCATCGTCCCGCGGTAATGACTACGGCATCGACATGGCCGAAGGTATTTTGAGCGGTCAAGAGTAGTTTTTCCACCATAGCTGGCTTGGTGGCGTCAGTTGTCACCGCGAGCGTTCGATCCGTGCCAAGTTTTTTTGACAGAACCTCAAGTTTCTCAGATGTTCGTGCGGATAACACTATGTTAGCGCCCGCTTCATGGAAAACCCGCGACAAGACACTGCCAATGTTACCGCTCGCGCCAATCACGATGATTGTTTTGCCTTGTATCATGCCGTCTCCTTTATTTTATCAGAGAAGTATATACCTGTTCTGCGGGCAAATAATTAGTTGCGTATAGGTATCTTAGCGCGTATTCTAGGCATTAATGAAGCACGTCTTGACCGTTCTTCTTCTTGTGGCATTCCTGTTGCCCATGAGCGCATTTGCGGCAAATTCACCATCTTCTTTTTCCGCTGCACGCGCGCTCTTGTCCGCGAGTTCTTCACCAGGGAATGCATATGCAGCAGGCGTATCGGTCGTGCTTACGGCACCAGTCGCGGGGGACTTCTCGGCTTTTGGCGGATCAGTTGTTACTGCGGCAAAAGTATCGGGCGATGAACTTCTTGTTGCCGGTTCAATAAGTTCTCGTGCAAAAATTTCAGGAGATCTTCGGGTAATAGGGGGAAGTATTAACATCGGGGAATCAGTCGCGGGTGATCTTGCTGCTTTCGGTCTCTCTGTATATAACGCTGGTCGCGTCGCGGGGAGTATTTTCATTATCGCCGCAAATACTACTTTGACCAACGGTGCTTCCGGCCCAGTCACTATTTATGGTAATAATATTTCACTCGCTGGCGATTTTGCGGGCAACGTTGATATTGTTGCGAGTGGCCGAGTCACTCTTGCGGAAAACACCATTATCCGGGGGAAACTTTCCTACGAGACGCCCGAAAAGGCAGGAATTCCCGCATCCGCAAAGATACTCGGGGGAGTCAGCTATACAAATGCTTCCTATCTGCCTGATATCGGGACTTCGCGTATACTCGCGCTCGTGAGTGTCGGTTTCTTCCTTTTCGTTCGTATCCTGGGAGCGCTCATCCTCGCAGGACTTCTAGCCGGTCTTTTCCCGAGGCTTGCAGAAGCAGTTGTCGAACGGGCCTATGCCGAGCGTGCGCGGAGTATTCTGCTTACGATGCTGCTTGGGTTTGCGATACTTGTCGCAGCGCCAATCCTTATTTTGCTGCTCGCGGTTACGTTCGTCGGTATTGGTCTCGCGCTCCTGCTCTTTCTTATGTACGTCTCTTTGGTACTTTTTGCGCTGCTCTACGCAGGCATTCTGCTCGGCAGCATGTTTGCCCGCCGATTTGCAAAGCGGGAGACAGTGCTGTGGCGCGACGGAGTGTTTGGTATGCTGGCACTCTCGCTTATCGCGCTAGTGCCAATCATTGGTCCTTTCATAGTGTTCTCTCTGGCCGTCTTTTCTGCAGGCGCTCTTCTCCTCATTTTTTTCAATTTCGCCTTCCCACATGAAGATCGGACGTCTGAAATGCTCTAAGACGCACCAATGGCATCAAAATATGTAGAGAGGGAAAAGCGTGCGAAAGGAATAGTTTCGTATTTGAAAAGGACGTATCCAATTCCGAAGAGCGAGCTCGTGCATACGACACCGTTTCAATTTGTTGTTGCGGTAATACTCTCAGCACAATGTACTGATAAGGCGGTAAACAAATTGACGGCGAATCTTTTTAAGAAATATAAAACGCCTCGCGACTTTGCAAATGCAAAGCCGGCAATTTTTACAAAAGAAATTTCCTCGGTCACCTTTTTTCGTAATAAAGCAAAAGCGATTATCGGCGCGGCGAAAGAGATACAATCGCGACACAAAGGAGTCGTGCCATGCACCGAAAGGGAACTGGTCGAATTGCCTGGTGTGGGCTACAAGACAGCACATGTTATTCTCGGCGAACTCTATGGCATCTGGGAAGGTATTCCAACTGATACACATGTGAAGCGTTTCGCGAAGCGATTCGATCTGACTGACAATACTGATCTCACAAAAATCTCAAAAGATCTTGAAGCACTTATTCCAAAAAAAGATTGGAAATATGTAAACAATGGTCTCGTTCTGTATGGCCGTTACGTGTGTCCCGCCCGCCCGCATGACTGTGTTAGGCATTCTCTTACGAAGCTCTGGCCGTCCGCCGCGCTGCGTTGGCCGAAAACGAAATGAATATATTGCACTTCCGTAAAATTGTTTGGACACATTACAAAAAATATGGACGCCATGAACTACCGTGGCGGAAAACGAAAGACCCATACAAAATCCTTGTTTCGGAAGTGATGTTGCAACAAACGCAAGTGGAGCGGGTGATTCCTTTTTATATAAATTTTCTGAAGAAGTTTCCGACGACATATCGACTTGCCGATGCTCCGCTCTCTGATGTGTTGAAAAGCTGGCAAGGACTCGGCTATAATCGTCGCGCGAAGATGCTTCATGCCGCCGCAAAAGCGCTTCGCGTAACAAGGTCTGATTCTGTTGCGGAGCTGGAGAAGTTGCCGGGCGTTGGGCCATACACTGCTCGCGCTGTGGCGGCTTTTGCTTACAATCAGAATGTTATCGTGATTGAAACGAATGTTCGTACCGCAGTCATGCATCATTTCTTTCCGAATGAGAAAAAAGTTTCGGATGCAGAGATAGAAAAAATACTCATAGAGGCGTTGCTAAAAGGGAAGGCTCGAGAGTGGTACAGCGCACTTATGGATTATGGGAATTATCTGAAGCGTTCAGGAATTTCGCTCAATAAAAAAAGCGCCCTGCATACGAAGCAATCGAAATTTGCTGGGTCTTTGCGGGAAGTGCGCGGTGCAATCGTGCGTCTTCTTGCTCGAAAGTCGGCTTCGCCGGCGAGCATTATGAAACTCTTTGATGTTTCGCGTCGCGCACAATTACTTGAAGCCCTAGAGGCGTTATGTGAGGAAAGTCTGATAAAGAAAAAGGGCACAAGGTACTCTCTTGTAGATTAAAAAGAAAAACTGGGCGGAAGACATAAAGTCTCCACCCAGTTTAAGGACTAAGCGGATTTGAGAATTTCGCGTCGGGCGGGAGATAGAGGGCTTATAGAAAATTTTTTCCCGCATTTCCCGCAGGTAGCTTTCGTACTTCCATGTTCAGGGGGTCTTCGGCGTGATTTTCCGCAGGGACATGATACAAGAAGTTCTTCCTCTTCAGTGTTGCGGTCTTCTTTTGTCATCAGCGATTCCTCCTTTATGAAATAATCGTCAAGTCTCAAAAACGATGAACTTATTTTCTGTCTGTATGCATTTATAGAGCATCTGATTTGAGAGTCAAGTGGCGTGGGTGTGAACGGTGTGTAATCCCCCAAGATTTTTTAGAGTTACAAACGAAACGCAGCGAGGTTTTCCTCGCTGCGTTTCGTTTGGAGTCTTTTGTTACTACCAAACGGGCAAATGAAGAAGAAATTTCGATTTTATTCTTCCGGACAAGCGCTGGTAGTAAGCTTTTTCTGCAAAGCTTACATTCCGATTAGCACTGGAATTACCATCGGCGCTTTGTTGGTGCGTGCGAAGAGGAAGCCGGCTAGAACGTCGGTTAGATTATTCTTCACGTAGTCAAGATCAATCGGATTCATATTGCTGGTTGAATCCTCAATCGTTTTCTTTATGAGAATTCGCGCCTCGTTGAGAAGGCTCTGTGATTCGCGCAGGTAGATGAAGCCGCGACTAATAATGTCGGGCGACTTGCGCAACTTACCGGTCTTCAAGTTCACGCTCGCAATGATGACGAACATGCCGTCTTTCGCAAGCGATTGGCGATCGCGGATGACAACTTCTTGTATATCGCCAATAGTGAAACCATCGACGACCATCGGGGCGGAAGGTACTTTCTGTTTGTGCACATTCATCCGCACGCCATCTTCGATGTCAATGACCGTTCCATTGTCCGGGATGATGATGTTCTCGCGTGGAAAACCAGACTGCTCGAGCGCCTTCGCATGGCAGGTCGTCATGGATCGGTAGCCATAGGCAGGCATAAAGAATTTTGCATTCACCTGCTTGTTGATCCAGACGAGCTCGCCGGTGTTGCCGTGGCCGGTCGAGTGGACGTCGCTTGAGCGATAGTGGATAAGCGTGACGTTGTGTCGGTAGAGATTGTCTTTGAGTTTTTGCACTGACATCTCATTGCCCGGGATGACGGAGGAGGAGAGCACAATCGTATCGCGCTCGTTCAATGTGATGTATTTGTGTTGCTTGGTCGCGATGCGCATGAGCGCAGCAAATTCTTCGCCCTGCGCTCCGGTCGAAAGGATGACGATTTTATCTGGCGGATAATTGCCGATATCTTGCGCGGAGATGAGGGTATCTTTCGAAATCTTGAGGAGTCCGGCTTTTTCGGCAATCTCGAGATTATTTTTTATAGAACGGCCTTCAGTCACGATCTTTTTGCCGAGTTTTTCTGCGGTTTCTATGATGTGCATCATACGTTCGAATTGCGATGCAAATGTGCCGATGATGAGACGGCCGGACACCGTCTTGATGATGTCTTCCAAAGTCTGGATGACGCGCTTTTCGGGGATGGAGAATCCGTCCTTTTCAGCATTGGTCGAGTCGGCGATGAAGAATATATTCTTATCTTTTGCAAGATTGCCCCAAGTCTTCACTTCGCGTTCAGTCGGGATACCGTCATTATGGTCGAGTTTGAGGTCGCCCGTGATGACGACATTGCCTTGCGGCGTTTCGATCGAACAGCCCATCGAGTCTGGAATCGAGTGCGTAACGGGGAAGAATTTCACGCGCGTATTCCCGATCACGACCGACTGGCCGACTTCCACGACGTTCATTTCTGATTTCGGTACGTCCGGGTATTCTTCCTGCCGGCGCTGAATCATGATCGAGGTGATTTTTTGTGTGTAGATCGGTGGCGTATTGAAACGCGGCAGAATAAAAGGAATGCCACCGATGTGGTCGAGATGGCCGTGCGTGATAATGACGCCTTTCACGCGGGCGGCGTTCTTTTCGAGATATTTGGTATTCGGAAGGATGTAATCAACCCCGGGAGAGGTATCTTCGGAGACGAACTGGAAGCCTGCGTCGAAGACGAGAATATCGCCAGTCGCGCCGATTTCGACAGCAGTCATGTTGCGGCCGACTTCTTCAACGCCGCCAAGCGGAATGATGCGAACCGTGGTTGGTCCGGGCTGTTCGGGGAAGTAGTCGATAGGACGAACTGTGCGCGTTGATGTGGCGTTCGGGCGGCGAAGTATCCGTTGGATACGGCGCGAAGCGCCGCCGGGACGTGAAGCTCCTCGATGATCTGCACGACCACTGCGCTCGCGACTTCCTGAGGAGCGAGCGTGGTTCGGCTGTACTTCGCGTCCTGGTCTTGCTGCGGATACCGGGTTCTCTTTTTGGATTTCCGGTGCTGGCGCTGGTGCGGGTGCTGAATTCATAACGATTGATTAGTTAGTTGGATAAGATTGTTAAATTAAAACTGGAACCCGTACGAAAATAAATGATCTGGAACGACACTCGTCAGTGCGATGAAGCATCGCTTGCGAAAAATGGCCAGACGGCATCAGTCTTCCTGTACCACGACGCGATCGTTGCGAAGCGATCAGAAGGGGTGATGATTTGCGGGAGAATCACACCCTTAAGATCGTCCGGTACCGCGTACGTGAAGTTCGGAGCATACATAAACGCAGCTGGGTACTCTGCAGCAATGATAGTTTCAATTTTCTGAAGGTTCGTAGCGCGTATTCTCTGATCGGTTGAGCCGCGCGCTTCCTCAAGAAGGGCATCAACAGTCTTATTCGCATACAAAGAGATATTAAGACCTGGATCGTTACGCCCCTGTGAATGCCAGAAAGCATAGAGATCCTGATCGCGGTCTATCACCATGCCGTACAAGAGTGCTTCATACTTGCGGGGACGAATGACATTTTGCAAAAGATCGCCTGGCTCGTAGAGTTCGATATCGGTAGGAATACCGAGTTGTTCCCAGTCTGCTTTTGCCGCGCTCGCGACATTTTTCAACTCGGGTACGTTTGAGGTGCGTATAGTGATACGGTCCAGTGTCTGTTTAGCGCCTGTATTTTTCCATGCGCGCGCAGATCCATCATAAGTCCATCCTGAAGCTTTCAGCACGTCCGCGGCCGCAGCTATCGGGTCGTCCGATTGCGGGATTTTCGTTTGCACTACATTTTTACCGGGTGGCACAGGGCCTATAATCGCGGTCGCATATCCGTCAAGAACCGTATCGACGAGAGTTTTTCGGTTAATCGCGAGTGAAAGTGCCTTGCGTACTTCTGTACGCGCGTACACTTGCTTTTCGTTTGAGTTAAAGAATACGCCGAATACGCGGGCATACGGTGCAGTCAGTACTCCATTCGTCGAAACGCCATGCACGCTTTCTACCGATCCATTTGCGAGAGCTCTTGTCAGATCTTCATTTCGTGAATAGAAGTTGAAATGAATGTTGTCGAGATATGGTCGACCAAGCACATAGTATGGATTGTAAACAAAAGATACTCTTTTAATCAGTCCGGACGCATCGCGCGAGACGTTTGCAACCTTGAAGGGCCCGCTGCCCACAGGATTTGTTTGAAGATTAGAAAAAGGGAACTCTGCATTCGACATATTCCTCCAGAGTCGTGCGGGCAGAATTCCCAAAGTAGTAAGACCTAGAAAGGGAGCATACGGCTTGGGAAGCGTGAAGCGTACGGTATGTTGGTCAATCATTTTGACGCTCACTCCTGACCAATTTGAATAGACAGGGCTCTTAATCGCGGGGTTTTGTGCTTTCTCCACAGTGAAGATGACATCGTCGGCCGTGACAAGCGTACCGTCCGAGAATTTTGCATTTTTGCGTAGAGTAAAGTCATACGTCTTACCATCACTGCTGACGGTGTAATTCTCCGCAAGCACAGGCACGAAAGAACCGGTGCCGGAGAGGCCCATAAGTCCAGCGTACGCGAGACTCGAAAGATCTCTGTCGACATCACTGATAGCAAGAAGCGGATTTATAAATTGCGGACTCCCAACTGCGCCCTCGGTTAGGCTTCCGCCATAAGTCGGCACTTGTACAAGGAATGATTGTTCGAGCGCGTAGAGACTCGCGAGAGAAGCGATACCGACAAGAGTCGCAAGCGCATAGAATAAAATGCGGTCGCCGGGTGAGAAAGAAAGCATTCGTTTGTGCACGCGTTCGAGCAAGAGAATACTTCGTGAACGCTTGAGCCGCTCCATCAATGTGTCGCTGTCCAGATCGTTCATTATCCTACAAGAAGGAAGTTTGCTATCGCTGCGAGCACGAGCATGATCGCAATACCTATTGTCGCATTGAATAGAAATTTCTCGGCGCCTCTGCGCTTGTAAAACGTCGACGCAAAATTATCGCCTCCGAAGGCTCCGCCGAGGGTCGAACCGCGCTGTTGGAGCACGATACCGACAATGAGGAGTATTCCGAGGACAATTTCTGCGTACGGTAGTGCCGGTACGAGTGCCTCCATCTGTACCCTACAGGGTAGCATGAGCACTTAATGAGGCGCAAGTATGGAAGCTGAATGCAAGAGAGCAAAGCCGCTCTTGTTACCGGCATTCCCCCAGAAGAATGAAGTGAAGAATCCCTCCTTCATTCGCTCATTCGGTAGTAAAAGCTCGTCATTGTTACGTAGAATGACCTATTGGGTTGTTATTCCCGTTGCAAATCAAACGAAGCATTCTGGCCGATTCCAGTAAAAAATAAGCTCCCCGTTAAGCGGGGAGCTTGTGGTGACATTATTCTTTCTCAACAGAGACGAGACCCTGTCTCTTTACATTTCCTGGCTTTCTCTTGTTTTTCCGTAGTTCTGGCGGAACAGGACGGATTACTCTCGCGGCTATCCCGATTACTGCTATTATCGCAGCGAGAGTTAATATAACCTCCATATATTGCCTCCTCCATCACCAGGTTAAGTGCTTAAAGTCTGTATTCTATTCTCTATCCTAACATACTTGATTAAAATTGTCAATAATTTGCAGGAAAACGACATTCTCTCTATACTCATCATACCTGTGCGGCAAGGGCCTGTTTATTCATTATATTATAGAACGCTATGGCAAAGAAATTTCAAATTACGCCGCTCGGCGATCGCATTGTGGTGAGACCTTCGGAGAAAGAAGGAGAAAAGAAACTCGCCTCCGGTATCATCATTCCCGAAACGATAGACAAGGAGAAACCAGCAAAAGGTAAGGTGGTTGCTGTTGGTCCAGGTAAGTTTGAAGAAGGGAAGCATGTACCTATGCAGGTAAGGGTTGGCGATACAGTACTTTTCAGCAAATACGGCTACGACGAAGTAAAGATCGAAGGTGAGGAGTATTACATCCTTTCCGAGTCCGGTATTCTCGGTATCCTGAACTAAACTATCTCCTATAAAACCTATTCCCTATAACTTATAGCAACTATGGCAAAACAAATTCTTTTTTCTGAAGACGCACGCAAAGCAATTGCAAAGGGTATTGCGCACGCCGCACGCGCAGTGAAGGTGACCTTGGGACCCAAAGGGCGCAATGTCGTGATTGAAAAATCCTATGGCGGTCCGCGTATCACGAACGACGGTGTTTCTATTGCAAAGGAGATTACATTGAAAGACCGATTTGAAAATATGGGTGCAGAAATTGTTAAAGAGGTAGCGAGCAAGACTAATGACACCGCTGGCGACGGCACCACGACTTCGGTTGTTTTGCTCGAAGCGCTTGTCGAGGAGGGTCTCCAGCGCGTAATGAAGGGTGCGAATGCGATGATGATCCGCAGTGGGATGGAGAAGGCGAAGGTTGCTGCTCTTGTCGAACTTAAGAAGATGGCGAAGTCGGTCAGCAACAAGGCGGAGGTGAAGCAGGTCGCGTCAATCTCTGCGGAGTCTGAAATACTTGGCTCCATTATTGCCGAAGCAGTTGAGAAAGTGGGCGCTTCCGGCGTCGTGACGGTCGAAGAAAGTCAGGGTATGGATCTTTCCTATGACATCGTCGAAGGACTGCAGATCGATAAGGGGTATGTGTCACCCTATATGGTCACAAATCCGGAACGCATGGAAGCCGAGATGAAAGATGCTCTTGTTCTCATTACGGATAAAAAGATAGGCAATGTACAAGAAATCCTGCCCCTTCTCGAAAAGGTAGTGCAGTCAGGAAAAAAAGAGCTCGTCATTATCGCGGAAGATGTTGAGGGAGACGCGCTCTCAACATTCATTGTGAACAAATTGCGTGGAGCTTTTAGCGTGCTTGCAATAAAGGCGCCGGGTTACGGCGACCGAAAGAAAGATATGCTCGCCGATATTGCTACGGTAGTTGGCGGACAGGTCATCTCGAACGAGATCGGCATGACCTTTGAGAATACGACGCTCTCGATGTTAGGTCGTGCGACACGGGTTGTGTCGACCAAAGATGCAACGACTATTGTCGGTGGCAAGGGTAAGAAGGCGGATATCACTGCGCGAGTCGGACAGCTTAAGGCTCAAATGGGTCTTACTGAGTCGAAGTTCGATAAGGAGAAGTTCGAAGAGCGTATCGCGAAACTCTCGGGAGGTGTCGCGGTTATTTCAGTAGGCGCAGCGACTGAGACCGAGATGAAGTATTTGAAGGACAAGATTGACGATGCAGTGAAAGCGACAAAGGCTTCTATCGAAGAAGGTATTGTTCCTGGTGGTGGCACTGCGCTTGCAAAAGTGGCGAAGAAGCTTTCTGCGCAGGAAGGCAAAATGAATGCAGATGAGGAAACGGGATACAATATTGTGGTACGGGCGCTCGAGATACCGCTCGCTCAGATCGCGATCAATGCCGGGAAGGACGATGCTTCGGCTATCGTTACTAAAGTGCAGTCAGGAAAAGCAAATGCCGGCTATGATGCGCTCGCGGATGAAATTGTCGACGACATGTTGAAAAAAGGTATTGTCGATCCAGTAAAAATGCCGCGCATGGCGCTTGAGAATGCGGTTTCTGCTGCGGCGATACTCCTCACGACCGAGGCAGCTATCGCTGATATTCCGGAGCCGAAAGCTCCATCCGGCGGAAGCGGCGGTATGGAAGGAGTTGGGTATTAATTTCCCGTTTATTCATTAGTAGCGTATTATCGTTAGTAATGCGTTTCCTCTCAGAATACCTCATACTTCCTCGGTGGCGCTATACTCTCGGCGCTCTCGCTGTCCTTACTCTAGGGGGCTATTTCTATTTTGGACAGGGCACGAGTCTTGGAGCGACACTTTTGATCACACAAGGTGATTTCAGAAAACAAATAAGCGTATCAGGTACCGTTACAGCTGCTCAAAATGTCGATCTGGGGTTTGCAACCAACGGACGCATTGCGGGCATCTATGCGAAGGTAGGGGAGTATGTCGAAGCGGGCAGAATCCTTGCGGAGACGGAGAATGGCGATCTTATTGCAGAGGTTGCACGGAAGCAGGCTGCACTCGCACAGGCTGAAGCGAGTCTTGCTTCGCTCAAGGTGGGTACGCGTTCCGAGGAACTTGCGGTCGCCTCTATCGCAGTAACGAATGCGCAAGCGGCGCTTGTCAATGCGATACAGAGTGCGTATACCGTTTCCGATGACGCGGTGCGTAATCGAACGGATATTTTTTTCACGAATCCGCGTACGAATCCGAAGCTTCTATTTACGGTCGCAAATGTAGAGTTAGAGACAGCAGTCGTAAATGGTCGTATTGCGGTAGAGGCAGTGCTTGCGAATTGGGCGATTCTTGTTGGGAAACTTTCAAATTCGAATGCCGCTGATTTGGCACAACAAGCATTTGCTCACATTGCGCAAGTCTCAACGTTTCTCGCGGACGCAAATGCCGCGATTAATCAGGGTATTCCGAATCAGACGATTTCTGCAGCGACCATTTCTTCCTATGCAACGACGCTCGCTACTGCGCGAGCAAATGTAAACAGTATTGCTACAGCGCTCACGACAAGCATCGCTACTCTGGATGCGGCAAGAAGCACTCTTGCTCTTAAACAGGCTGGCTCAACGAGCGAAATCATTGCTGCGCAAGAGGCAGCGGTGGCAGTGGCGGCGGCTGATATTCGTTCTGCACAAGCTAAGCTCGCAACAACGCGCGTCGTCGCACCATTTCCCGGGACCGTGACACGTATGGACGCAAAAGTCGGTCAGATTATTTCGCCAACTGTTTCAGGAATCTCTCTACAGAGCAACGGTATCTTTCAGATTGAAACGTATATTCCTGAGGTGATTATTGATCGTGTTGCACCGGGGAATCTGGCGACTACAACACTCGATGCCTACGGTTCCTCGGTTGCTTTCCCTGCGACGGTCGTTGCGGTTGATCCGGCAGAAACGATGAAAGATGGAGTACCTACCTACAAGACGACACTTGCTTTTCTCAAGGCGGATCCGGCAATCAGAAGCGGTATGACCGCGAACGTCACGATAGTGACTGGTACGCTTCGTGATGCGATTGTTATTCCCGCTGGTGCTGTGGGTAGTAGGGAAGGTGTACGATACGTATCTGTCGTTGAACATGATAAGGCCGTCTCGCGAATTGTCACCACAGGTCCTTCTCCCGCGCTTGGACAGACGCACATTCTCTCGGGACTTTCCGCTGGTGACGTTATTTTGTTAACGCCGGCGCTCTAGCGCATGTTCTCTCTCCTTAATATTCGCGTCGGTTTCTATCTCGCCGTACGACAGCTTCGCCGTGCGAGCCTGTGGACTACGGGGCTCATCGTTTTTGTGATGCTCCTCACATTTCTTAATCTCGTTGTTGTGACAGGGATTCTTGTCGGGCTCATTGAGGGCATCAACGAAAGCTATCGTACTCAGTATACTGGCGACGTAATTCTCTCCGAGCTCCCGACGAAAAATTATATAGAAAATACACCGAGCGTCATTGCATTCATCAAAACTTTGCCGCAAGTGTCGATGCTGACCGAGCGGTATCAGTCGGGCGGCACTATAGAGGCAAACTATCTCACGCGCACGAGTGACACGGAAAAACCGAATGCCACCGGCGCGCAGGTGATCGGCATTAGTCCAGAGTCTGAAAATGCATTCACAGGCCTTTCGTCAAAGATAATCGATGGATCGTATCTTGAAGAGGGTGATTATGATCAGATTCTCGTCGGGCATTATTTGCTTGCGAAGTATGCTTTTGGTGATCAGCCGGGACTTACGCCGCTTACCGACGTCGAGCCCGGTACAAAAGTGCGGCTCACTATAAATGGGTCTACACGCGAAGTGGTTGTGAAGGGTGTCATAAAAAGTAAAGTCGGTCTGTTAGCGACGAGTATTTTTATGCCGGCCTCTGAACTTCGAACTCTTATGGGGCGTACCGATCAGAATGTCGCACAGATTGCGGTGCGTCTTACTCCGGGATCTGATTCGGACGCATTTAAAAATCTTCTTCTCCGGAGCGGTATAGGGGAAAAGGCAAAAGTACAGACGTTTACTGATTCCATCCCGAATGGCGTTGCTGATATTAAGACTACGTTTGCCATGCTTGGGAATGGGTTTAGTTCCATCGGACTTGTTGTGGCGGCGATTACTATCTTCATCGTCATTTTCATCAATGCGATTACGAGACGAAAATTCATCGGTATCTTGAAAGGCATCGGCATCTCGGGTCAGGCGATAGAAATTTCCTACATCTTCCAGTCTCTTTTCTACGCGAGTATCGGTTCTGCAATAGGACTTCTCATTCTGTATGGAGTACTCGTACCCTTGGTTGCAGCACACCCGATTGATTTTCCCTTTAGTGACGGTATTCTCGTCGCGCCTATTGATGGCACGGCTATACGAATCGGGCTACTCGTCCTCACGACTGTCATCGCGGGGTATCTTCCATCACGCATGATCGTGCGCAAGAATACGCTCGATTCTATCCTTGGCCGTAATTAATCTATGATTGAAGTTAAAAATCTCGTTAAGGCGTTTAAAGATGGTCCGATTGAAACTCGGGTATTAAAAGGCATCGACTTTACGGCAGCTGATGGAGAATTCATTGCAATTATGGGTCGTTCGGGAGCGGGGAAGAGTACTCTCCTTTATCAGATATCGTTATTAGATGAGCCAACATCCGGCGAGATACGTATTAACGGTAAAAATACTCGCGTGATGAGCGAACACGAGAAGATGTTATTTCGTCTCGAGGAATTTGGTTACGTTTTCCAGGATTACGCTCTTCTTCCTGAACTTACGGCGCTTGAGAATGTCGCCCTACCGCTCTATATGCAGGGTATCTCGCGTGTTGCAGCAGATGCAAAGGCAAGGACAGCACTCGAACGCGTCGGTCTCGGGAAACGTCTCGACAATCTTCCGAGTCAGCTTTCTGGTGGTGAGCAGCAACGTGTTTCGATTTCGCGCGCCATTGCACATACCCCAGATGTTTTATTTGCCGATGAGCCGACTGCAAATCTCGATAAAGAATCTTCCGCGACCGTGATGAGTATTTTCAAGGAGCTTCACAAGGGCGGGCAGACCATTATTATGGTGACACATGAAGAAGAATTCTCGAGGTTCGCTGAGCGTATTGTCAAACTTGATGATGGAAAAATCGTTTCAGACGCTCGCTAATTTTGAGTTCTACACAGAGGGTTTCCAAAATATCTAGAAAAGAGTCATACTATGGGGAGCGGATACCACTAATCCCGCTTTAACCATTTTTATTCATCTGTATGAAAGGATTGCACATAACAGAGTTCATCCTCGTGATTGTCGGCGGTATCAATTGGGGTCTTGTTGGTCTCGCGGGTCTCATGGGTGCTGCCGATTGGAATGTCGTACACATGATTCTCGGTTCATGGCCATCGGTTGAAAGTCTCGTATATGTTCTCGTCGGTCTCTCGGCAGTCCATCTTATGATTGCGCATAAGAGTGCTTGCAGGCACTGTGAGGTTTCAGGTTCGGGAATGGGAATGTAAACTTTGCAGACAAAGTTTGCTCCCTGTGCTCGTTCGGAAAAGAGAAATCAGAATCTCTCTTTCGTCCTACTCGCCTGACAGTAAACTCAGGTTCACGCAGAAAAGAAACCGCGGCGCATATGCGCCGCGGTTTCTTTTCTGCGTGAGGTCCCCTCTATAAAATGAAAGAGCGCCGTACCAGGAGGTCGTGCGCTCTTTGCTACAGTCGATTACGTACTAGACAGACATAGCCAGCTGTCTCTCGAAGTATTCTTTCGCCTCTTCCGCGACTCCCTTGTCGATAACAAGAGCGTCGATGAGTTTAGGCATCCAAACAAGTATGGATGCCTCCACCAAAGGTCCAGTTCCCGCGCATTCACAGATGGCGATTCGCAACAAGTCCACCACGCCCATCGCCGTTTTTTGTTGCCCAGCTGATTCGAGGATCTTTCGGTAAAGGCACATCTTAAAGTAAGGATCTTTATTCACTTCCAACAGGCGTTCGAACAGGACTTTCTCCGAAGGTAATGCGATAGAGTTGTGATGCATGCGATTCTCCTTTGTTGAAATTGAAAGGTTTTCCTCTTGGGATGTCTCTGCGGGTAATGAGGGCGGCTCTTTCTTATGAGCGCCGCTAGTGAACAAATCAGACTCGCCAGGAGCAGCACCGCACAAATGTTTGAGCAACAGGGGACCCATTTCGGCCGGGTTCCTCATAGGTAGTACCTCCATCTCTTTAGATTGAATGTGCTGTTTTTGAACCACAGTAGCTCAAATAAACTCTGCTGCCACGGTAGCATGTTTGCTTGTAAATGTCAATAGCGGATGGGGAGGGATTCGAACCCTCGATACGATTTTACTCGTATAGCGAGTTAGCAACCCGCCGCACTAGGCCTCTATGCGACCCATCCTTACATCGCACAGTACCAAATTTAATGAGCGAGAGCGAGCGGGACGATGTATTTCGCACCCGCTTGTGAGAGCGCATCAATAGCGGCTTGGAGTGTCGCGCCGGTGGTAATGACGTCGTCTACCACTATATACGTGCGCGAAGGGTCGACAGGACCTATCGCTTTGAATGCTCCGCGCATATTTTCTTCACGCTTATGACGCGGAAGCGAGACCTGAGAGGCTGTTTCGCGTGTTCGTTCGAGAATCGTCGTGTCGATCGAAATATCGAGACCATTGACCGCACATTGCAAGATGTCTTCAATTTGATTAAATCCGCGTTCTGCACGCCGTTTCTTGCCGAGCGGTATAGGGATGATGATGGGTTTATGAAATTCTTTGTTGTTGTCGCATAGGTATTTGGTGAGCGAGGCTGCGAGGAGTGTAAAAGCGTGTTCAGTACCGTGGTATTTTGCTTCATGAATAGCCGAACGGACTAAAATGTTGTGAAAGGGTAGTAGTATCGCTGTCTCCGGTCTCGTGAGAGGTGCCATCCTCGAGTTCATGAGGGCGAGAAACGTACCATGAGAGACATTGTGTAATGTGATTTCATCTGCTCTGGGAGGAAAGAGGAAATTAAACCAGTGCCGTATCAGCATCATGGTAGTATTATCTCATGTCGTTTCTTGATTCACTCTTTGCAAAAAAGGAGAAGAGCGTTCTTGGTGTTGATATCGGTTCTTCGTCATTGAAGGTCGTACAGCTGCGCAAAGAACACGGACAAGCGGTGCTCGAAACCTATGGCGAACTAGCACTCGCTCCGTACAGCGGGGGAGAGGCGGGACAAGCGACGAGTCTCTCTGCCGAGCAGATTACTGAATCCCTAAAAGACCTATTGCGCGAGGCAAAAGTGACGACCACTAGTTGCGGCGTCTCGATACCGTTCTCACGTTCTTTACTTACACTCGTTAGTCTGCCGTATCGCTCCGACCCGAAAGAGCAAAAAACGATCATTGAGCTTGAAGCGCGGAAGTATATTCCAGTAGCTGCGAGCGAGGTGCAACTCGATTGGTTTATTGTGCCCACAGAGGAGCCAAAGTCTCCCCAGAAGGAGAGTCCCTCGATTGCTGGCCAAGGGGGGAAAAAGGTTGATGTGCTTCTTGTAGCAGTTCATAATGATGAATTGTCGTTGCTGCAGAGTGTTGTTACCGGTTCAGGACTCTCTGCGAGCTTTTACGAGATTGAGATTTTCAGCACTATCCGCGCGGTGATTGAGAATTCAGTAAAACCAATCATGGTGCTCGACATCGGAGCGTCTTCGACGAAGACATATGTCATCGAACATGGCGTCGTAGCGCTTTCACACGCTATCAGTACCGGGAGCCAGGATATTACTCGTGCCATATCAATTTCTGGTAATGTTTCTATCGCCCAGGCTGAGGTTCTGAAGAAAAAGGAAGGTCTCGGGGACGGGGGCGCTCTTGGATCACCCGAACTCGTTTTTTCACGCATTTTTTCGGAAGCACGGCGCGTTCTTATACAGTATGAGACGATGCATAAAAAATCGATCACCTCTATCATCCTTACCGGCGGCGGTGGGGTTACTAAAGACCTTAGTGCGTACGCAAAAAGTATTTTCTCAATTGATGTGCGTGTCGCGGATCCTTTTGCGAAAACCGAAGCCCCGGCTTTCATGCGGTCGGTCCTTGAAGGTATCGGCCCCGAATTCTCGGTTGCGGTGGGTCTTGCAATGCGGAAGCTCGATGAAATTTGAATGACGCAGAATGTTACGCGTGTGCCTGCCGGCGATTAAAAAGTTTTGCACAGATGCATCGCTCTGCGCTTGCGTAAGTAGCGTATACTGAAAATGAAATGCTTCCTCCCACGATACCGACATCGTTCGTTCCGCATTCCTCGGGTGCTACGACGCATCGGCTCCGTAGTGATTTAAGTAACGTATTCGGCTTTTTCGCATATCTTGTTCTTGGTAGCGTGTTCGCGATGGCAATCGGGGTCTTTTTTTATGGCCGTATTCTTGCGGATATTAAATCTGGCAAAGATGCTGAATTAGCGAAGGCCAAGGCAACGATAGAATTAACAACTGTCGATAACTTTGTCAGATTGCGCAATCGTCTTGAATCTGGCGCAACACTTCTTAACAACCATACTGCGTTTTCAGGATTCTTTGCGTTACTCGAGACCTTGATGCCATCTACCGTTCGTTTTCTGTCGCTGCGTCTTGCCTTAACTGATACAAAAGGAGTGAAGGTTGAAGGTACCGGTATCGCCAAAAGTTTCAATGCTCTCGCAGCTGCATCAGCGTCATTTGCTACCGACGGACGTATAAAGGACGCTGTTTTTTCGAATATCGTCGTAAATTCAAAAGATAATTCAGTTTCTTTTGCTCTTACTGCGACACTCGACCCAAAGATCATCGCATTTTCACCAACCGCTTCCGCTGTCCCGGAAAAAACAGCCTCAACCACCCCCATATTATGATACATGACCGCATTCTTCCTTTGTTCGCGCTTATGATCGCCGCCGGCATATTTCTTTCCTATGTGAATCCGACATGGTCCGGGCAAATAGCTGAAACAAAAGCTGATATTGTTTCTAACGATCAGGCTCTTGCGGCAGCGAGCGCATATGCGACGCGACAAAATACGCTTGCCGCCGCACGCAATGCCATCGATCCCGAAAATCTCACGAGACTCTCTGCCTTCTTGCCCGACTCGGTCGATAATGTCGGGCTCATTTTGGATCTGAATGCGCTCGCGGCGCGTTCAGGGCTCTCTCTCTCAAATATTGACGTAACAAAAAATGCTGTGGAAAGTCCGGATGCTTTCGGCGCGTTGCCAGTCGCTCGGGAAAATCCGACTGGCTCAATCGATCTTTCTCTCTCTGCAATCGGTACCTACGCGGCGCTTCAAACATTTCTTATTGGAATAGAGAAAAGCATACGACTTCTCGATGTCCAAGAGATTACCGTAAGAGGTTCCGATACGGGACTCTACACCTTTCAGATGAAGCTCCGCATCTATTGGCTCCGTTAGGAGTGGAGTATTATATATTTGCACTATGAAATCAAACGCAACACTTTTTATCGTCGCTACTCTTGTAGTTGGAGCAGTTGCTTATTGGTACTTTTTCACCGGAACAGGGAATCAGCCCTCTTTGACTGTGAGCGCATCGGAAAACGCAGCGCAAACAGAATTCAAGACGCTCATCAACGAGCTTCCTGTTTCTTTTGATACCAACATCTTTTCAGATGTGCGTTTCAACGCGCTTGTTGATCTTACGACGCAAATCTCTCCAGAGTCCCTTGGTCGTCTTGATCCCTTTGCTTCCATCCAAGGTATAACCGCAAAATGAGTAATGAATCTTCTTGGATTATTTGTTGATAAAGGATTCCTTGCCGCTAGCGATCGTGCTGCAGTCGAGGTTGAACTTGCAAAGAAGCGACCACTCGCCGATGTACTTTCCGAAAGGGGAGTCTCGCTTGCGAGTGCTCTTGAAGAAGTCGGTAAAGCATACGGGATTCCTGCTCGCATTCTCGGCGATCCTCCTGCTTCACATACGGTATTTACGTATGTCCCGGTTGATTCCGCTCGCCACTATGGGTTTGTACCACTCGATCTCGTAGATGGCGCACTCGAGATCGGCATTGTTGATCCTGATAATATCGAGGCGCTCGATGCACTGCAGTTCATCTCGGGTAAGATCGGTATCCCCTATAAAATTTTCCTCATCACGAAAGAGGATTTTGATCGTGTACTCGAGGCCTATAAAAATCTTTCAGGCGAAGTCGGCAAAGCGCTTTTTGAGTACGAAACGTCCGCCGTACCTCTTTCTGCCGGAGCTCATTCGTCTCCCGGTGTGCCTGGTGGTGCGGCCGGAGATTCGCTCACGTCTATCGATGAAACACTCAATCTTTCTGGCCCGAGCGAAACATTAAAGGAGGATGCGCCGGTGACAAAAATGGTTTCAACCATTTTGCGGTACGCGATTGAAGGACACTCGTCAGATATCCATATCGAACCTATGCGGACGAAGACACGGGTTCGTTTCCGTATGGATGGCGATCTCCATACCTCAATCGAACTGCCGGCAAAAGTGCATGAGGCCGTTGTCGCGCGCGTAAAGATTCTTGCAAAACTACGTCTCGATGAAAAAAGGAAGCCTCAAGACGGTCGTTTCTCAGCAAACGTTGGAAACCATCGGATTGATTTCCGTATCTCTACTTTCCCGACGGAAAACGGGGAAAAGGTTGTGATGCGTATTCTCGATCAATCAGATGCAACGGCGACACTCGAGTCGGTCGGTCTTTCAGCCGCTCAGCTTGTCGAGATTCGTGAAATGATGAAAGTCCCGTATGGCATAATCCTTATCGCTGGACCAACCGGTTCGGGCAAGTCAACGACGCTCTTCACAATGCTCTCCGAGCTTGATCGCGAGACGGCAAATGTCGTTTCGCTCGAGGATCCGGTCGAATATGAGATTGCTAATGTGTCGCAGAGCCAAGTACGGCCGGAGATAGGTTACACGTTTGCCAATGGGCTGCGGTCCATCTTGCGTCAGGATCCGGATGTTATCATGGTCGGCGAAATTCGAGATAAGGAGACTGCGGTACTTGCGGTGCAAGCGGCCCTTACTGGACATCTTGTCTTTTCCACCATACATACCAATACTGCAGTCGGTGCCATTCCGCGCCTTATCGATATGGGTGTTGATCCATTCCTTATCGCCCCGACATTGGTTTCTGTCATCGGACAGCGTCTGGTTCGGAAATTGTGTGAAGATGGGGGAAAGCCCTTTCCGATTACCGACAGCATCAAGGCATCTCTTGATCAGCAATTTTCCGATCTGCCGGAGGAATATCGCCGCACGTTACCGCCGTTCAAAGAGTTCTATCGTGCCGTTGGAACCGCCGAGTGTCCGAATGGTACGCGCGGTCGTCTGGGCGTTTTTGAAATACTGCGCATGAATAAAAAACTTGAAGAAGTCGTACTCAAAAATCCTGTCGAGGAAAAAATTTATGCCGCGGCGCGTTTGGGCGGCATGCTTACTATGCGCGAAGATGCCATCATCAAGGCTCTCTCGGGGATGATACCTTTTGAAGACATTAATACGCTCGGTGGAGATCTTTTCCCCGAAGGGGACGTAGCTTGACGCTTAGGCGTAGTATACTATTTAACAATGGCTTCTCGCATCTATATTGTAGATGATGATCGATTTCTTCTTGATCTTTATGCAATCAAGTTCAAGAATGCAGGGTATGAGGTGACAGCGTTCGGTTCGGGTGAGGATCTTCTGTCTGCCCTGAAAAAGACAGGCGCTGCCATGCCCGACGGTATCTTGCTCGACCTGATCATGCCGGGTATGGGCGGATTCGGGGCACTTGAAGTGATACGAAAGGAACATCTTGCCAAGGATTCAAAAATAATCATTCTTTCAAATCAGGGTCAAGATTCCGATATTGAAAAAGCGAAGAAGTTTGGCGTTGATGGGTATATTGTCAAAGCGTCCGCAATTCCTTCTGAGGTGTTTACTGAAACAATGCGTATTATTAAGGGAAATGCGTCCACACCGAATGCATCTAATACCAATGGGAAACCCCGTTCATAATTATGGCTGCTGATACTCGTCTTGCGGAACTGCTCGATGTCGTCGTCAAAGAAGGCGGCTCAGACCTCCATCTCGCCGCTGGCAGGGTGCCGATGCTTCGCGTATCGGGCGCGCTCGTGCCGCTCAGCAAGTACTCACCGCTCACGGGCAAAGAGACCGAGACAATGTTGCACAGCATCGTGTCTGAAGATCGTTGGAAGTCTTTTGAAGAAAATCAGGCCATTGATCTATCCTACGCGCATAAAACAGATACGCGGTTTCGCATCAATGGCTATCGTGCGCAAGGAACGATCTCACTCGCGCTTCGGCTTATTCCGCATGCTGTCCGCACCTTTGCCGAGCTGAACCTCCCCTCCGTACTTGAGGTATTTGTGCAGCGCAAACAAGGTTTCTTTCTCGTGGTGGGACCAGTGGGGCATGGGAAATCGACCACCCTTGCTGCGATGATCGATCGCATCAACGATTCTCGCGCTGAGCATATTCTCACTATCGAGGATCCGGTCGAATATCTTTTCATACCGAAGCAATCACTCATTCATCAACGGGAAGTGCATGTCGATACGCGCGATTTCCATACCGCGCTGCAAAGCACCTTCCGCGAAGACGTCGACGTGATCATGGTCGGCGAGATGCGTGATTATGAAACGATCTCTTCGGCAGTCACTGCGGCCGAGACCGGACATCTAGTCCTTTCAACACTTCATACCAATAGCGCGTCGCAGACCATTGACCGCATTATTGATATGTTTCCAGCCGAACAGCAGAGTCAGGTGCGTGTACAGCTCGCGGGTTCGCTCATAGGTATTTTCTCACAACGACTCATACCTCGAATCTCAGGCGGGCTTGTTCCAGCGTATGAGCTTCTTATCAATAATAATGCAATAAGCACTCTCATTCGCGAGGCGCGCACTCATGAGATTAATTCGGTTATCCAAATCTCTTCGCAGGAGGGTATGATTGACTTGGATCGTTCTCTTGCGGAATTGGTACGTCGTGGAGAGGTGACGGTTGAACATGCGTACGAACATGCGATGGATCCAAAAACTTTCGAACGCTATCTTTAACTCATGTTATTTACCTACCACGCTATTGATCAAGATGGTCACGAACGAGAGGGAACTATCGAAGCACCCTCGCAGGAAATTGCTGTCTCCGCGCTGCAGCGTCGCAGTCTCATCATATCGGCAATTGCATCCGCCGAGAAGCATTCGCTGCTTAATTTCGATCTCTCATTTCTCGGAAGAGTTTCCAATAAAGATATCGTTATTTTCTCGCGGCAGGTAGCGACCTTGTTTGAGGCACAGGTATCAGTGCTCCGTGCTTTTCGTCTCCTTGCCTCCGAAGTCGATAACAAACAGTTTGCAACTATTCTTGCTGTCGTGGGAGATGATATTCAGGGCGGCAGTTCCCTGAGCAAAGCTCTTGCTCGTCATCCAAAAATCTTTACGTCGTTCTATGTAAACATGGTCCATGCAGGAGAGGAATCGGGGAAATTGCCAGAGACGTTTGTGTATCTTGCTGACTACCTCGATCGATCGTATGAGCTTGTCAGCAAGGCCGAAAACGCGCTCATTTACCCTGCCTTCATCATCACGATCTTCTTTGGAGTGATGGCGCTTATGCTTTCACTCGTCATCCCGAAGATTACCGCCGTTCTGATTGATTCCGGTCAAGAGATACCATTCTACACCGCTATCGTCATCGGCCTCTCGAACTTTATCGTTCAGTACGGTATCTTCTTGTTCATTGGTCTTGTCGCCGGCGGCTTCTATCTATGGCGGCTCAAGAAGACTGCCCAAGGCAAATTTATTTTTGATAGTTTGAAACTCCAGGTTCCCTTTATCGGCGATCTCTACAAGAAGCTGTATCTTTCTCGAATCGCGGACAATTTTTCCACTATGCTTCTCTCCGGCGTCTCGGTTGTTGAAGCTCTCGATATTACAAGCTCGGTCGTGGATAATGCCGTCTATACGAACATACTTACGGCGGTTAGTATGGATGTAAAGGGCGGAATCTCCATCTCGGACTCTTTCGATAGACATCCGGAGATACCGAGCATCATGGTCGCAATGACGAAAGTCGGTGAGGAGACAGGCGAACTCAGTAAAATGCTCACAACGCTCGCCAAATTCTATAATCGCGAAGTGACAAATGCGGTCGACACGCTTGTCAGTCTCATTGAGCCGGCTATGATTGTGCTTCTTGGTCTTGGCGTGGGTACTCTTCTTGCAGCAGTGCTTATCCCGATTTATAATCTTGCGGGGGGTATATAGAAAGCTCGCAGAATCGAGCTTTCTCCCTGCGTTCGCTTCGGACAAATAAGCGAGGATGCTCATTTGTCGCTCAGCTCGCTTGGTAGTAACGAGGCTATCCACACCCCTGTTTCCGCAAAAGCCTTTCTAGGCGTACAATTCAGCCATTAGCAAAATATAAATAATTATGTACAAAAATCGTTCCCAAGGTTTCACTCTCATCGAATTGCTCGTCGTTATCGCTATCATCGGCATTCTCTCGGCCGTCGTACTTGCATCGCTTAATACCGCCCGCACAAGAGGTAACGATGCTGCCATCCAGTCCAACCTCGCAGCCATCCGGACACAAGCCGAAATCTACTACGGAAGTACCGGAGGTAATACGTATGGTGTGGCACAAACCACAGCAGGTTCTTGTGCTGCGCAAGCTAACACTATTTGGGCTGACTCTACGATTGCAAGATCGATTACGGCCACTGAAGTTACAAATGGTGCTGGCACCGTCGTTTGTAATAGCAGTCCGCAAGCCTATGCAGTCTCGTCTGATCTTCTGTCGGGTATAGGCGGCAACATGTTCTGGTGTGTCGATAGTACAGGCAACGCGAAATCGTTAGCAGCAGCACTTGGCGCGGGTGTTACGGCTTGCCCATAATCACGGTTTTGAGAAATAGGGTTCGAAAACATGACAAAACTACGAGGCTTCACTCTCATCGAATTACTCGTCGTCATCGCCATCATAGGAGTACTCTCGGCCGTCGTACTTGCATCGCTCAATACAGCTCGCTCGAAAGGCAACGATGCTGGTGTGAAGGCGAACCTCAATGCAGTGAACGTCCAAGCAGCGCTCTATCTCTCGGACAATGCCAATTCTTATGGTACGTTCGACGACGGCGCTGGTGCTGCTGCAGCTTGTCCAACCTCTGGTTCCGGGTCTGTCTTTCATGATACGACCATCATGAGAGCAATTGCTGCCGCTCTGTTGGATTCCTCCGGCGGTTCAGCTACATGTCTCTCGACAAACGTCGATTACGCGGTTGCAGTGTCGCGACCGGCAGAGGTCGCTACAACGACCTCAACGTATTGGTGTATCGATAGTGGCGGAAGTCGTTGCGGAGTCAATTCAAACGCTTTGACCGGAGCTTCGTGTGGTGCGTGTGTGACCTCTCTATAGAGAGTAAGGTAAGTGTATAGCACAGAAACCCGCGGCTCCTCCGCGGGTTTCTGCTATGATGGGTGCATGGTTCTGTTATTTTCTATCGGATTCTTCTTGCTTGGCGCGATTGTTGCGAGTTTCGTGGGAGTCGTCGTCGCGCGACTCAACACCGGAGAGAGTTTCCTTATCGGCCGCTCACGTTGCGATGCATGTGCCGAACCGCTTAAGTCTCAGGCTCTTGTGCCGATCCTTTCCTATTTCGTTTCAGGTGGGAGGGCACATTGTTGTGGCGCGCGCATTTCCGTGTATGCCCCTCTGATGGAATTCTTACTCGGCGGACTTTTCGTGCTCGCGTATCTGGTACTCGATCTCGTAAGTGCGCTTCCGTTCATGCTTCTTTCACTCGCAGTACTGCTTGCGCTTGTCCTCTATGATCTGCTGCATCAGATACTGCCATTTCCGATGCTCGCTGCATTTATCGTGTCGGCGGCCATCACGGGTTTCTTGTCGGCATATTCAGTACCCGCTTTCGTGGATACGCTTCTCGTTGCGCTCCTTATTGCGGCGAGTCTCGCGCTTATTCATGTCCTATCTCGCGGCCGAGCAATGGGTCTTGCAGATGCTCCGCTTGTTTTCGGACTAGCGCTCCTTGTCGGTCCCGCAGCTCTTTCCGGATTTGTTTTTTCATTCTGGATCGGGGCTGTTATTGGGATAGTCATATTGGCGCGAAGGCCACGAGGCTCTAGAATGGGAGTTGAGGTGCCGTTTGCGCCCTATCTCGCGGCTGGTTTCCTCCTTGCTTACTTTACCCAATGGAACCCCTTCATCCTCATCATCGGTTAACCCTGTCTTCAGGGTTGGCTACCAAGCGAGTGAGACAAAAGAAAAATTCTGATTTTTCTTTTGCGAACGAGCGGCGGGAGCAAATCCGGCGCAACGCCGGATTTACGCTGATTGAAATGACCGTAGTGTTGGCGATTATCGTTGCTATTACCGGTCTTATACTGACTAACCAGACCTCTTTTAATAAAACACTTGTCCTTGCAAATACTGCATACGATATAGCACTTACATTGCGATCATCGCAGACTTATGGTCTCGGCAGTCGTGCATTTGGCGGGGCAGTAAATATGGGGTACGGTCTGCATTTTGCAATAACATCACCCGAGTCGTTTACGCTCTTCGCTGACGTTTCTCCAGCCCCGAGTCCTTCTAATTGTCATGGTCTGCCGGCTGGTGGCCAGAATTCTCCTAATGCGAAACGTGGAGATTGTGCATACAATGATCCTGCTCTTGAAAGAGTTAAGGACTATAACCTCGAGAACGGTGTGTATATACATGATTTATGCATGTATAACTCCAACAATTGGACTTGCACGTATGCGCATGACGGAGCTTCCGGAGGGGTATCCTTTCTTGATATTGTTTTTGCACGGCCTAATCCCGATCCGTTTATAGATGGACGTACAAATAGGAGAGCGTGTATTACCATTTCTTCGCGTCAGGACAGTTCCCATCGCCGTTTTATCTCGGTGACGGAGTCGGGACAGATAAATGCAAATGCTTCTTCATGTCCAACACTATGAAAAATAAAACTCTGCCTTCAGAGTTTGCTGTCAAGCGAGTCAAGCGTTTCATGCGTGCGACCGAGGCGAGCGCCGGGAGAAAAGCCGTCCGCGGATTTACCCTCATCGAAATTATCGTGGCGGTCGGGCTTTTTACTGTTGTAATGACGCTCGCTTCAGGTGCCTATCTCATCATAATAAATGCTAATCGACAGGCCCAGAGCGTCGCGACTGGCATTAACAATCTCTCTTTTGCACTTGAGACTATGACGCGCAATATTCGCACTGGCACGAACTACGGATGTCCCATAGCCGGGAGCGATTGTCCGAGCGGGGGCAGCAGTTTTCAATTTACTAATAGCGATGGTGTGCTAGTTACATACAGTCGTTCCGCAGCGTCCGCAATTCAAGAAACAAAAGTTGCCGCAGTAAGGACACTTACGGATCCCTCGGTGAGCGTATCTTCTCTTGTATTCTATGTGTCTGGTACTGCCACGAGGGCATCAGGTGACTATCGACAGCCGCGAGTTACCATTGTTGCCTCGGGTACAGTTTCTTCGGGACCGGGAAGACCGCCCGAATCCTTTACTATTCAAACTGGTGCGACCACGCGTGGTTCTGATATATGAGTATGAAAGGATTCACAGGGTTCACTACCAAGCGAGTAAAACAAGAAGAAAATTCCAATTTTTCTTTTGCGACCGAGGCGTGCACCGGGAGAAAATCCGTCCGCGGATTTACCCTCATCGAGGCTCTAGTTGCCGTTACTATCGTCACTTTTGCGGTCACGGGACCATTGTTTACCGCAAATCGTGCGATTGTTGCCGCACAGAATACCCGTTTGCAACTCACTGCCTCATACTTGGCACAAGAAGGTGTTGAGTACGTGCGCGCGATGCGGGACGATACGTATCTTGCCGCATATCAAAGGGGCGGCCCAAATGTTTCAAGAGACGCATGGAGCGAGTTTATTAATGGGCTGAGCGCGGGATCAATTACCCAGTGTCGCACAGATACCTGTATGCTCGATCCTACTCTCCCTATGGGCGTGGGAGCGATAGGGAGTAATAATTCACTTCAGACCTGTTCGGGGTCATGTGCTCGTCTCTATATAGCAAACAACGGAACGAGCAATATCTACACTCCACGCACGGATCTTGGTGGCACTATCACTCCTTTTACACGTACGATACGAGTGGATGATATTTTGACAGACACTAACGATAAACGCATTGTTTCTACCGTGTCATGGAATTTTCACGGAACCCCATACTCAATGACGATTACGGATCATCTTACGCCATGGCAATAAAAAAAGAACAAGGGGGGTTTGCACTTCTTATAGCTGTCATCTTCATGTCAGTGATGCTGACTCTTGGTCTTGCGCTTGGTTCGCTCGGCTACAAGCAGCAAGTACTCGCCTCTGCGGCCATAGAATCACAACATGCATTTTATGCCGCCGACGCGGCGCTTGAGTGCGCTCTCTATGCCGACCAGCAGCTAAATCTTTTTGCGAATCCTGGAGCACCCAGGCCCTCAGAGGCACCCAGGATGATGTGTGATGGCATTCTCGCAACTTTTCTACCAGCCTTTCCTGACGGTATAATTTCGTGGAGTGCTGCTCGATGGGTAATTACTATGCGTCTCTCGCTTGATTCGGGAACGCGCTGTGCAGATATAACTGTGGATAAACGGACACCTGCACCGGGTACGACCTATATATTCTCGCAAGGGTATAACGTCTCGTGTGCGACAGTTACTGCGGCCTCGGGCGACGCACGCTTTTCGTCGCGCGGCCTCAACATTAGTTACTAGTTCTCAGTAGTATATGAAAGTTCCAAAGGATGTGCGTGTACGAGCAACACAGTTGAGGAGTGCTATAACGAAATATCGAACTCTCCAGCATGAGGAGGATGCTTCGCCGATATCTGCCGACGCGCTCGACTCACTCAAATACGAGCTTGCCGAGCTTGAAGGGAAGTACCCCGAACTCATTACACCTGACTCACCGACACAGATCATCGCGGGGGCGCCTTTGCCCTTCTTGAAGAAGGTGCGACACGCAATTGCTCAATGGTCATTCAATGATGCATTTACGGAAGAAGATATCCGTGCTTTTGACGAACGTGTTCGAAAAATGAGCGGGGCAGCGCCTACCTATGCTCTCGAGCTCAAGATAGATGGACTGAAGATAGTTTTGACGTATGAGAAGGGCGTACTTACGACTGCAGCAACGCGCGGCGATGGTGTCGTTGGCGAAGATGTCACGCATAATATTCGTACCATCGCATCTGTCCCGAGGCAGTTAGAGCGCCCGATCGACCTTATTGTCGAAGGCGAGGTGTATCTCACGCGTTCCGGCTTCGCGAAGTTAAATGAATTGCGTCAGAAACAGGGCGAGCCTTTGTTCTCGAACCCTCGGAATGCCGCCGCAGGCTCTATTCGCCAACTTGACCCATCGATTGCTGCTGCACGACCGCTCAGGGTATTTCTATACGACGTTGCACAGACATCCGAGGCGCTTCCTCAGACTCAGAGTGAAGAGCTTGCATATCTTGCAGGGCTCGGCCTTCCGGTTAATCCGGAACATGTGCATGCCGATTCGCTTACAGAGATGTTTGCGTATTGGAAGAAGTGGCAAGGAACCGCTCGCGAAAAGGCTGATTATCAACTTGACGGTATTGTACTGAAGGTCGAGTCACTGTCGCAGCAGCAAACACTCGGTTATACCGGTAAAGCACCGCGTTTCGCTATCGCGTATAAATTCCCGCCCGAACAAGTCCAAACGATTGTCGAAGACATTACGCTTCAGGTAGGACGCACGGGGAAGTTAACGCCGGTCGCTCATTTACGACCTGTTGCAGTTGCGGGCACTATTGTCGCGCGTGCGTCATTGCACAATGAAGATTATATTGCCGAGAAAGATATACGCATCGGCGACACTGTCATTTTGCAAAAAGCGGGCGATATTATTCCTGAGGTTGTTTCGGTCGTTATCGAGCTTCGGCCGAAAGGTGCGAAGTCGTGGAAGTTCCCGACACACTCAACGTTGTGCGGCGGTTCGGGTGAGATAGAACGTGTGCCTGGTGAGGCGGCACATCGATGTAAGGTCGCCGGCTCCTTCGAGCAGCAGTCTCGCAAGATCGCATACTTTGCCGGGAAGAATGCTCTCGACATAAGCGGTATGGGGCGCGAAACAGTACGGCTCCTCATGGAGCACGATCTTATCTCCGATTTCGACGATATTTTTGAATTGACGAAAGATGAGTTACTTGCACTCGAAGGTTTCGAAGAAACGAAAGCAGCAAAGCTCGTCAACGCGATCGAGACTGCAAAAGAAGTCTCATTCGATCGATTGCTCATCGGTCTCGGCATCTCACACGTTGGGGAAGAAACCGCATTCCTTCTCGCAACACACTTTGAAACGCTCGCGAAACTTCGCAACGCGAGCGAAGACGCCCTAGCAAGTCTTAGTGGCATCGGTCCCATCATTGGGAACTCTGTGGCCGAGTGGTTTACAAATTTGAGTAATCGTGCGCTTCTGGTGCGGCTCGAGAAGCACCTCAAGATCAAAAAAGTCATCGCTTCATCGCATGGTCCGCTTACGGGACAAATCGTGGTCGTTACCGGCACGCTCCCGACTCTTTCTCGCGAGGAAGCCGAGACTTTGGTGCGTCGTGCTGGCGGCAAAGTTGCCGCTTCAGTCTCTTCAAAAACCTCTTTCGTTCTCGCCGGCGAGAACCCGGGTTATAAATACGAAAGGGCGCAATCTCTCGGAGTGTCCATCATGAATGAATCCGACTTCCTCAAGAAGCTCGAGGCGTGATAGAGTGCGAAATATGGCAACGACTGAAGAAGTAAAGAAGCTCGCAACGCTTGCACGGATTAAGCTCGCTGATGCTGAACTCGAGAAATTTACGGGAGAATTCGATACGATTCTTGGCTATGTGGGACAACTCGAAAAACTTAATCTCCCGCAGAATGTAGGTGGGGAGAAGCCGCCTCTGCGTAATATTATGCGTAAAGACGGTGATTCGCACGCGCATGCTGCGCATACCGAGAAACTTGCGGAGCAGTTTTCCGCACGAGAAGGCAACGCCCTTAGAGTAAAGCAGATCATCCAACATGACTAGACTGAATGAGATGACGATAGTCGAGGCAGCCCGCGCGCTTCGCGCGCGGGAATGCACGGTCCGCGAGCTCTGGGATGCCTGCATTAAAGCGATTGAAGAAAAGAATCCGGAACTCCATGCGTATCTGGAAATTTTCCCTGCAGACGATGCTGCGATAGCTGCTGCACAGAAACGTATTGATAACGATGGTGAGAAAGCTCCGCTTCTCTGCGGCATTCCTCTTGCCATAAAAGACAATATTTTAATAGAAGGGAACATCGTGAGTGCAGCATCGAAGATGCTCGAGAATTATCGCGCCACTTACGACGCGACTGTCATTTCAAAACTGAAAGAGCAGGGTGCGCTTTTTCTCGGGCGCACCAATATGGACGAATTCGCCATGGGTTCTTCGACCGAGCATTCCGCTTTTGGGAAGACACTCAACCCGCACGATATTTCACGCGTACCCGGCGGCTCTTCTGGCGGCTCTGCCACGGCTGTTGCCGCGCATCTCGCGATTGCCGCTCTTGGTTCCGATACCGGCGGTTCCATCCGCCAACCAGCCGCGCTTACGGGACTTGTGGGTCTCAAGCCCACCTATGGTGCCGTCTCTCGTTCAGGTCTCATCGCAATGGGCTCGTCGCTTGATCAGATCGGTCCACTCGCGAAGTCGGTCTCAGATGCCGAAATTCTTTATGATGCGATACGCGGCAAAGACACTCTCGACGCTACAAGTATTCCAGAGGGTCTCTATGAAGAGCGAAAAGTTCCACAGCAGTTCCGTATAGGCGTCCCCTGGCATCTTCTTCGTGAAGGGGTAGATGCAGATGTGCTCGCAGCTTTTGAAGCGATGCTTAAGAGGCTTACTAACGCGGGGCATTCGCTCGTTGATATCGAATTGCCGACAAGTTCGCATGCGCTTGCCGCGTATTACGTCATCATGCCAGCTGAAGTCTCGACCAATCTTGCACGGCTCGACGGGATTCGCTACGGACATTTCTCAAACGGGAAGACGCTGCTTGATGACTATATTAATTCTCGCACTGAAGGTTTCGGAGAGGAGACTCGCCGTCGCATACTGCTCGGCACGTTTGTGCTCTCCTCAGGCTATATCGACGCATATTATCGCAAGGCGGATGCAGCTCGCGCAGTATTACGTCGCGAATATAGGGACGCATTTGAAAAAGCAGATATCATTGCCTTCCCGACGACGCCTTCTCCGGCATTCAAATTCGGCGAAAAGAGCGATCCGCTCTCGATGTATCTAGAAGACATCTTTACCGTCACTGCAAATCTTACGGGTATGCCAGCGATTTCTGTGCCGATGGGAACAGTCGTGCGCGATGGAAAAAAACTTCCCGTCGGTATTCATTTCACGGCACCGCATCAAGCAGAGAGCGTTCTTTTTGCTTGTGGAAATGCAGTGGAGAAAGCTTTTTAGAGGCGTACGCTCCGCGTATACTAAACACACATGCCCGCAAATCAAGTAAATATCGAATATTGGTTCCGTCTCCTCTATGAATGTATATATGGTACTTGTTATGACTCTGTTGATTTTGCCACACTCCTTGCACTGATCGAGCATCTTTGGTTTTGGGTGGTCATTGTCGGTTATGCTCTTTCCGCCTTAGGGTTCCTCATTATTATGTATGCTACTATGCGTCTTTTTAATCTGCGCGAACGTGAAGAATTGCTTTATAGCACGCCCCTCGTCTCGCCGGAGTCGAAAAGAGAAGTGTCATCGCGTTGGCAGCATATTGAATCGCTCGCCGGCGGGACGAGTATGAGCGAGTGGCGCGAGGCAATTATTGAGGCCGACATCATGCTTGACGATGTGTTGACGCAACAAGGATATGTCGGAGAGGGCGTGGGAGAGAAACTAAAATCTGCCGATTCAACTAATTTCCATACGCTGCAGGATGCATGGGAGGCGCA
This sequence comes from Minisyncoccota bacterium, assembly GCA_022841985.1. Lineage (GTDB taxonomy): Bacteria > Patescibacteriota > Minisyncoccia > Phycocordibacterales > Phycocordibacteraceae > C7867-001. The sequence continues at coordinate 40,018 of JALHQL010000008.1, forward strand.
CAAGGTGCGCAATCAGATTGCGCACGAAGGCTCCTCTTTCAATCTTTCCGCAGAGCTTGCACGGCGCACCATTGCGCGTTTCGCTGCCGTTTTCCGTGAATTTAAAGCCATTT
>JALHQL010000009.1 GCA_022841985.1 Minisyncoccota bacterium
CCTAAAAGTAATTTCAAGAAAGTTTTTATCATGTGGTACTTACAGATTTACGGAGTTGGATAGCTAATAATAACTACTCCTGAACCACCCATTGCCCCTGAAGTTCCTTCTCCACCCCCTCCACCCCCACCGCCCGTGCTAGCTGTTCCGCTGGTCGCTAGAGTCGATGTAAAATGTCCATTACCTCCTCCACCAGTACCGCCTGCAGCAACTCCAGTTCCGGAGCTGTGAGTAGATCCTCCGCCACCTCCGCCATAATACGCAGTGCTTCCGGTTATAGAACTCGTAGTCCCTATGCCACCAAGACCTCCTTCAGGATCAAATTGACTACCTGGTCCATATGAGTCACCGCCAATTGCTCCAGCGCCGCCCCCACCTGCTCCCGCAATTGCTTCAAATGTTTGCGAGCCTCCGTTGTTCCCTTGACCTGAAGTACCCAATCCCCGTGAATTGGTACCGCCAGCTCTATATTGGGGAGCTCCACCGCCAGAACCACCGTTTTGTCCTCCGCTACCACTACTTGCGTATGAGCCACCTCCACCTCCACCTACTGATGTAATTGTGTCAAAAATAGAGTCACTCCCGTTTGTCCCTGGACTCCCAGAAGTTGAACCAGCTCCTCCATTACCAACAGTAATAGAATAAGAAGTTGCCGATATTGCGTGCCCTGTAATTATGCGAACACCTCCTGCGCCGCCGCCTCCACCGTTACCGATTCCACCTGAGTCAGAATAGCCCCCGCCTCCGCCCCCGCCGATCACAAGTACATTTACCGAATTTATACTTTTGCCTGTGCAATCAAATGTTCCATCGCTCGTAAAGGTATGAATAGTATTGCCTCCACTCGTAGTGACTAAACCACCTGTGCAAATAGTTGGTGTTGGGTTAAGAGCGATGATTTGTGAAGCCCAATTTCTTGCTTTGTTTCCAGCTATATTAGTAGATTTTGAGCCAGTACTGCCCACTGCCACTTGTACAGCCTCAAATTGTCCAACTGAAGGACCAAATGGAGTATTGCTCGTATCATATTTCTGTGTCATTCCCGAAGGGGCAGAAAAATAGTCACCTGCCTCATTACTCTTCCCAACATTAGTCGCATATAACGCAAGAATTGTTGGACTAGTTGTAGTTGTTGTGATTGGTGTGGTTGTTGCGGTTGCACTAAAACCAATATTTCCGGCAGAAACATCAATAGGGTTGGATGTATTAACTCCACTGTACGCAGTAATACCTCCTTCCGCAGTAGTCTGGTCGCTTGTTGACCACGTGTAGCTACTGGGTTCGGAGCCGCCTACAACCTTCCAGTAAGAAATAAGAGATATATTGGTATCATTGTCCGTTTTTAAAATCTGCGTCCAGCCAGACGGTGCCGTGACGACTGCGGAAGTGCCCCCGTTAATAGCAATAGTCGCAACCATTATATCCCCAACTGATGCCGAAGGTTTTGTAATTGTCAACTGAGTAACTGTAACATCGGTCGAGTGATTTGTAGTGAAAGATCCAGATATGACATCTGCAAACGCACCGGAAGCAACAATCAAACCACTTCCCAAAATAAACCCGAAAAATACTTGCTTAACAGATAACTTTTTCATGATAAATAAAAATGGTCTCACTTATAATAATGAGATTAAGTATGACGTAAATAGGTAAATACACAAGTTGAGTTATTCGTTGGGGGCTTGATGGGTAAATGTACGAAACCAAAGCGGCCAGCCAGTTTGAGATAGGTTCGGAGTCCAAAGAACATATGGATTATCTAGAAATTACCAGAAACATATTTGCAGTCATAGGTGCAATTTTCACCGTATATCGCGTATATACGACAGTTTCCGCTTGGAAAGAAAAACGTGCGGAGTTAAAAAGAAAAGAGGCATTATTGGAGAATTCAGACTACTTTCTCGCACATATTATTCATCTGGGCGGTAACTTTTCGCACACCCATTCAATGGAGGTCTATTCAAATGAAGAAGGTGGTTATTACTTTAATCCTCCCAAGAATTTTGTTGAAGTCTCGTTTAATAGAGGGGGCGATTCGATTGTTGTCTTGCCGACTGAACTCTCGCAAAGATTCAAATTTGAAATTGACTCATTCGGGTCAGATTTAAATTCTCTTGAAAAGACCGCTCATCGAGATATTTGTCATCTACCTCGGAACTCAATAAAAAATGAGTGGATAGTAAAATTTGTTAAAGCAAAATAACAGTTCCGAGGAGCGTCAAAATGGTAGAATAAAAGTAATCAAAAAAGCCTTGTGGGGCTAGATGGGTAAATATACGAGACCGAGGAGGCCAGCAGAGAATCTCACTTGGAGTACAAAAGGTTACATTTTCTACGGGTTCTTAGTTTTTCTTTGCAAAATGATTTGAACCTTTTCGAAAAGATCCTTTTCTATGATTGGTCGGTGTTGAGCAGGAACTACCTCGCCCCTCCATCGAATTTTTTGATAAAAAGAATTTTGCAGATAAAAGTGAACATTGCTCATTCCTACCTTCTTTCCGCCTTTTTTGATCTTCTGCCGTCAATCTCTTTAGTACTCACTTCGGAACACAATCCTGCCTCGTGCAACTCCTTCTCAAGTCTAGCTAGAGAATAATTACCGAGTATGGTAATGAGAATGCTCATGTTTAGATTTGTACCCCTTAAGATAGAAGGCTGCTAGAAAGGTAACCATCGGGACAGTAAGAATGAGACCGATGCTTCCCACGATCATTCTCACTATCTCTGTTGCAAATAATTCTGAGTTTACTGTGGCACCAAAACCTGTCGGTGCCAAATAGAAATATAAAAGCAATGGAAGGGCGGCTCCTGTGTATGCGAGTACAAGGGTATTTACCAACGCACCCACATGCTCACGACCAACTCGTAGAGCACGTTTATATGCTTCTCGTCTACTCATATTAGGATTGCTTCCGTACAGTTCGCTAACGACTGCTGATTGTGTCACGGCAATATCATCAAGCACACCCAACACTCCAATAATAATTGCACCCAGAAGGAGTCCTGTGAAATCCAGAGAACCTTGCGTATTGAAGTTCAGATACACCGCTTCGTCAGCGGTAAAACCAGATAAATCTGCCCCATGAACAGCCAGAATCGCAAAAACGCCTGTGAACAAGACCGAAATCATTGTTCCGCAATATGCCACAACAGATTCTCTGTTGAACCCATGAGTGAAGAAAATAGCAGCGAAAAGTATGCCCGAAGCAACAAGAAAACTAGCAAAAAGTGGGTTCCAGCCATTCAATAGTCCTGGCATCAGGATGAAGAAAATGGCAAAGAAACTCCCCGCAAGAGCAAACAGTGCTCGGACACCTTGCCATCCGCCAAAAATAATAACTGCTAAAACGAAAAGAGCGGTAAGAAACATCAATGAGTCCTTGCGGTCTATATTTACAATCCCATAGGTTTCTCTACCGTTGATATCAACATTGTGATTGAAATAAAACTTGTCTCCTTTTTCGAGCTCAAGATAATCATTTTCTATAGTTATGACTTCACCCTCTTTAGGCCCATTAAGTACCTCTGCTCTTATCTCTTGATATAGATGATCTGTTCCCGTGCCAGGAATTTCTCGCGTCTCTTGATTGAGAACCTCAATAACTTTTCCATGATAAGTACCTTGATAGTTGTTATGCAGTTCCTGCGCATGGCTAACGCCAGAGAATGCAACAAATAGAGCCGCTACCATTATTGCGATGAAAATATAAAAGGACGCTCTGTTTCCGAGGCAAAATAGACTCATGTGATTTAATTTTATCAGGTTGTGCACTTATTACACACCCCGAAAAATTCGAGCACGTGACTATCTAGTGTTCTGAAATTCGTGAAAGTACGAGCGAGCTTCTTCGCGTCTATGCACAATTTCGTTTCCTCCCTTGTTCCGCATTCCGTACATACCACGTGATGATGGTGTTTTTCTTGATATTCGTAATGTGCTTTTCTATCTCTGAAATTTGTTTGGTATACCAATCCTTTTGAGACGAGTGTCTGGAGAGTTCTGTATATGGTGGCGATATCAGCGTTTTTACCCAATGCATCCTGTAATGCTTCTGCCGCTATGGGTTTCCTTGCCATGATCAGAGCATCAAGCACATCCTTTCTAGTACTTGTTACTTTCAAGCCGTGCTGTCTTAGAAGTTCTCCTGGTGTTGCCTTTTTCATACGGACAGGATATCATAAATGCGAATTATTCGCAATTAGAAATTCCCATGATTATTTACATAATACTGTCTTCGTTTGCGATTATGATTGCTTCTTTGGTAGGCGTTACTCTTTTATGGAAAGGGGCAGGTGAGTTTGTAGAGAAGAATCTAAAGTATTTAGTTAGTTTGTCAGCAGGCGTGTTTATTGTTCTTGCATTTCAGATGGTGTCAGAAACCCTTGAACATTCCATTGGTGCTCTACAAAGTATTTTATGGATTGTCGCGGGTGCTCTAGGGGCGTACATAGTTTTTAAATTACTGCCTACTTTCCACCACCACCATGATGTGCGCAGCGAAGACCAACCTCACTCTCAGCTAGATGTGCGGAGCATCATCGTTGGAGACGGGATACACAATGTTGCGGATGGAATACTTCTCGCAAGCTCATTTGCGCTAAGCCCTGTCTTGGGCGCTATTACCACCGCAAGCGTCTTCTTTCATGAAATCGTACAGGAGATATCAGAGTTCTTCGTAATGAAGCAGGCGGGCTACTCTACAAAGAAAGCGCTTGCCATAAATTTCGTCGTTTCTTCTACAATATTAATTGGTTCTGTTGGTGCTTTTCTGTTGCTTGAACAATTCGAGAAGTTGGAAGTACCACTCTTGGGCGTATCGGCGGGAGTATTTCTTCTGGTAGTGCTGTTTGACCTCATTCCTCATTCTGTCCGCCACTCAAAAGAAAGGGTCCACCATATTGTTCATCTCGTATGTTTTATGATTGGTATAGGTCTCATGGCAAGCGTAATTGCATTATCACCGCATATGCACGATCACGAAGCTCACGATGATCACCTAGAGGAGCTGCACGATGACCACTAATAGTTAGTATGTTATCGGAAAAAGCACTTAAGAAATTTAAAGAGGTCTGGATGAAGGAGAGAGGAGCTCCCTGCTTGGATTTGAATGCCTAAAAATGCGCTAAAATGAGCTGAGTCATGCGATATGAAACCTTTCGATAGAAATATTGTGGATGTTCTGGTTTCGGGTGGCATAGGGATTATCCCGACCGATACGATCTATGGCCTTGTTGGACGAGCTGAAATAGTGGACACGGTAGAAAGGATCTACCGTATTCGCAAGCGAAACGCACATAAACCATGCATTATTTTAATTTCCTCGTATGAGGATCTGAAAAAATTTAACATAGAAATTTCTTCCGAGATGCAGTTGTTTTTGGAAACGCGCCGTCTATGGCCCGGGAAAGTAAGCATCGTGTTCCCGAACGCCGACCCACGTTTTGAGTATCTCACTCGCGGCACGAACAGCCTCGCCTTCAGAATGCCAGACATCCCAGAACTCCTGGATCTCCTGACGCAGACCGGACCGCTCGTCGCCCCGAGTGCCAACAGAGAGGGCGATCCTCCCGCCGCCACGACTGACTCTGCGCGCGAGTACTTCAAAGACTCGGTGGATTTTTACGTTGATGGTGAAGAATTGCACAGCTTACCCTCAACACTTATACAAATCGTCGACGGTAAGACAGTTGTCCTTAGAGAAGGTGCGGTAACATTCTAAGATTTGCGCGACAATGCGCGGAACTCGCGAAGAAAGCTGCGTAGACTATAGAGCATAGTTACAAACCAGCACAAAAAAGAGCTGAGGCCTATAATAAAAAAGGTAGCTGCAATTTTGAAATACACTTCTAAAGAAGGTTCGTCTGGTCCACCTCCCCAAATCAAGAATATCACTAAGCTCGCACAACTCGCGAGGCAAATAAGAAATATGCGTAAAGTGATTTTCTCAAACATGATAACGATAACTCTCTTTGTATCCATATAGTTTCACCTATTCAAGAACAGCCATTGATTCCCACAACCCCGACTGTTGACTAGCCGTTTTGATATAATTTCCCCATGGATAAGAAAGGAATTGCAGGTGGAGTAGTGCATACGATCCCAGACGATCTACGAAAAGCCCTCACTTCTTCCTCAGCGGCGCAAACAGCGTGGAAGGATATTACACCACTTGCGCGTAATGAATGGATTTGCTGGGTTACGTCCGGCAAAAGAGTGGAGACGAGGAGCATCCGTATTAAGAAAGCTCTCTCGAAGCTCAAAGGCGGAATGCGCAGGCCCTGTTGTTGGGCCGGCTGCACTCACCGTTGAAAGCGGTGTCCCTTGCGGTCAAGGGGGACAGTTACCGTTATTTCGATACACGAAACGGAAAAATAATTTATAACGAGCAATTATTTTGGAAATAAAGTGATATAATAAACAGATGGAACCAGACATAAAAGCGGACAGTACTTGCGATAAGAAAGGGTGGCAAAAGTTGAATACCGGATGCTGTTCTGGGGCGGTGTATGGACTTGGATTCATTGGTGCGGCTGTCTACTATATCCAGTTTGCACCGACGTTCTGGATAGGAGCTATTGGGCTTTTGAAGGGGGCAGTGTGGCCGGCATTTCTTGTATATTATGCGCTTACATACTTTGGAATATGAAAAAACTCTATCGTTCTCGAGATAATAAAATTATCGGGGGTGTAGCGGGCGGTATTGCTGAATATTTTGACATTGACCCACTCATTGTCAGGCTCGCGCTTTTTGGGCTCATATTCTCCGGAGCATTCCTCCTAGCTTATATCGTCGCATGGATCTTTGTCCCACTCGCGTCTCTACAAGAAAATCAAACTAGATAAAAGTTCCCACGTTGTGCCAGACAGTCAGCAGGAAAACTATCAAAAACTGATCCTTGACTCAAGGTAGGATTTGCTATAATGGAGAGCAATGCAACTAAAAGTCGTCTCTTGGAATATTTGGGGCGGGAGAAAGCTGCCGGAAGTTATACAGTGTTTAAGCGAAGCAAATCCGGACATTATCGGACTACAAGAAGTACTACAAGATGAAGGAGGTGCTAATAATAGCGCAAAGGCTGTTGCCGACGCGTTGGGATATACCTATATATACGAAACCACTACCCTTTTGATCCCCTCAATATCTCACCTACTGGAGAAACACGGGATAGATAAAAATATGGAATGGGGAAACGCCATATTGAGCCGATATTCTATTTCAAACAGAAATGTGCACGTTCTATCTGGAGAACGCAAAAGGACTGCTCTCGAGGGAACAGTAACCATTGAAGACAAGAAACTACAGGTCTTCTCAACTCATCTCGTATATGCCCCGACGCAACCCTCTCACACACAGACTACCCAGATGCAGAATTTGCTAAAGGTATTACCGAAAGAAAACGGACTGGTTATGGGCGATTTCAATGCAACACCTGACGATAAAATCATGGAGGATATGGCTAAAGTTATGGTAAATACCGAGGAAGATTCGACTAAGCACACCGCTGACGACAAGAAGGTAGACTATATCTTCAGCACAACGGACATCAAAACGATCTCGAGCGGGACCCTAAATTCCCAAGCATCTGATCATCTCCCTATTTACGCGATTGTTGAAATATAGCGAGATGCTGAATTGCCGAACAAAACACCGGCCGCTAGGTCGGTATTTTTTATGATGTATGGTAAATTATTGTAGCTCTACAACACAATAGTATGGAAACTGCAGAAAAAATAAATAAAGAAAACCTCTCTACCGGTCTCCGCGTATTGTGGAAATATATTAGCCAATACAAGAAAGAGATCGCTACGCTCAGCGTCATGGGTATTTTCTCGGCCATAGGAAACGGAATCATCCCTTACATCGCCGGTAGATTCTTTGACGTTATTGTCAGCCCCGAAACGGTACACATGCTCTCGTATGCCGTTCCTCTCTATGCTGCAATTCTTATCTTATGGGCGATCATTCAAATGATCACGTATACCCTTGATTGGCGCATCAATATCTTGAGTGAGAAATTTTCAAATATTATTTGGCTCGATTACCTCAGTCGCGGTTTCGGATATCTCCTCCTCCTACCCGTTTCATTTCACAAAACCAGCAAGATCGGCGAAGTGAGCAACAAGATCAACGTAGCGGCAAGCGCTCTCGAAACTATCGCTGGTCGTATCGTAATTGATCTCTCTCCTCAAATACTGAGTATCATAATTGCTTTCATTATTACATTCTTTCTGCAGCCATTTCTGGCATTCGTACTTCTCCTTGGCGTGACTATCTACATTTTTATATTCTCATCAAAAATACAGCACACCGCTATCTACCAAAAAGAATACTGGGATGTTCTCAATTTCGTCTTCGGAGAGTCATTTGATGTTGTCGGTAATACATTGGCCATTAAACAATCTTCCGCCGAAGAATACGAGAGAAATAGGCTCTCTGTAAAGATGAAAAGCGCGGTTCCTCTCTGGATGCGTCTCACCAACCTCTGGGGGAGCCTGACATTCTATCAACGCCTGACGATTCTTACGACACAGATCGTTATTTTTATTATGTCTGTTTCCTATATTCAGCACGGCACTATGACTATCGGTGAACTGATAGCTTTTAATGCTTACGCCGCCATGGTCTTCGGCCCCTTCACCACCATCGCTCGCAACTGGCAGGTTATCCAGAATGGCATCGTGAATATTCAGGAGACCGAGAAAATTCTCCAGATCCCCACCGAGCCCTATGATGAGAAAGAGTCCATCAAACTCGCCATCAGAGGCGATATTACATTCAAGAATGTCTCTTTCCAATATGAGGAGGGTAAAAAAGTATTGGAAGATATTTCTTTTTCTATCAAAGGAGGTCAGGTAGTGGCCTTGGTCGGAGAATCCGGCGTAGGCAAGAGCACTCTTATCGACCTGATTTCTGCCTATCATTTCTCTACCAAAGGAGAAGTACTTATTGACGGCCACGATATTAAAAAAATTAACCTTCGAAGCCTCCGCAGTCAGATCGGAGTCGTGCCACAAGAAGTTGTTCTTTTCAATGACTCCATCGGAATGAATATTCGATATGGAAACTTCGAAGCTACGGATGAAGAAGTACACCGGGCGGCCATAAAGGCTCACGCTTTGGCTTTTATAGAAAAGTTTCCGCAGAAATGGGATCAGGTGGTTGGAGAACGCGGCGTAAAACTATCAGTTGGACAGAAACAGCGTGTCGCTATAGCCCGGGCGATTCTTCGTAATCCACGTATTCTCATACTCGATGAACCAACCTCGGCCCTTGATGCAGGTTCCGAAAAGATCATCACTGAGTCCCTAGACGAGCTCATGCAAGGTAAGACCACGTTTATCATTGCGCATCGCCTAAGCACCGTTCGAAAAGCAAATATCATTCTCGTCTTTAAAGAAGGCCGTATAGCCGAGTCGGGCACACATCAGGAATTGCTTCAGATTGAGGGTGGAGAATACCGAAGACTTTACGAATTGCAGATCGGGCTGCATGCATAGTACAAAAAGATACCTTTATAGCGGGAACGATTTCTAACTCGATTCGAGTATACCTACTGGAACTAACATAGAATGTTGCTATTATTGCCAGATACTACTAACCACTATACTTATGTCGAAAGGAAAGATTGCCTATTGGATTCTTGCGGTGTTACTTGCGAGCGCATTTGGATTTGCAGGTTTCCTAAAGGTGTCCGCGAATTCGATGGAGATTGAAATATTTACACGTTTCGGATATCCCCTATGGCTCATGTACGTCGTCGGTGCTGCTGAACTTGCCGGGGCACTTGGGCTCATCGCTGGCCGATTTATTAACACTCATCTGCCACGCGCGGCCGCAACAGGACTACTTGTCATCATGGTCGGGGCAATCGGCTCTCACCTCATGTATGATCCTCTCTTCATGATGCTGCCGGCTGTAGCACTCTCGATACTTTTACTCGGTTTTCTGTATGCCAGCAGACCGGTGGTAGTATAGGGGCATGATAATCGGATTATTTGTTTTTCCGATACACTGGTAGACAATATGGCGAAAGAAAAAGCGTGCGGAAAAACATGATCATCATATGTATAAACAATTGAAGCGCAAGTTGGTACTACTGACCGGCATTCTGTTCGTCATCCTCGGACTTCTTGGTCTTGCTCTGCCGTTTCTCCAAGGATTCTTGTTTCTCATTATCGGCTTTATTCTCCTGTCGCTCCACTCGCCAAAGATTCGCGCGTGGGCAGACGTGCACACTCTGAAGTATCCAAAAACCCATGCGGCGATACAGAAGGTGGAAAAATGGATTATAGGCATTGTCGGGGAACTCTGAGTTATTTTATAAAAAACAATCGCCGGATAACCAGCGATTGTTTTTAGTTAGAAAGTCTTTTCTCTTAAAATCCCTGCACAGCCTGTGCGGAGCCGGCAGCTGCCTGATTGAGCTCGGCGGAGACGTCCGGAGTCTGATTGAGATCAGCTGAAATATCCGCGACGGAGTTCCCGCCTGAGAGTGTTTGTGTCAGATCGGTAACCGAGGTCTGCTCGCCTATAGTTTGGGATGGCATGTCGGTAATTGGCGAAAGCGTTGAGTAGTACCATAGGCCGAGAGCGACAACGATAGCAACTGTTCCCACGATGTACCACATACTCATTGATGAACCCTGATCCACTGGTCCCATTGGCGGATTCATTGGAGGATTTGCTGACGGATTCACTTGCTGATTTGCTGGTTCATAGTCCATGGTGATTTCAATTAGATATTATTGATTGGTACTGGTGGCAGTTGTGGTCGTGGTCGCAGTCCCCTGATCAACTCCAGGGATTTTACCGAGTGTCTGAAGCGCATTCTGCACTGCCTTGCGTACGTCGGCCATAGGACCGTCGCGCAACGCAAAGAGATCCTTAAATAAGGTATTGTGGAGATTTTTAAAAGAATCTCTCAAGCCTCGTAGCAACTCTTCCTGTCCGTTTGGAGTCGTAGTTGCGGTCGCCGTAGGAAGAGCCGACGGGTCGAGCACATAGGTCTTAGCGGCCTGTACCGTTACAGCAGTCCGTGCGCTTGCAATCGCAGTTTTCGCTGATGCGATAGCTGCCGTGGTGGCAGTAATGTCTTTCCCATTACCCGCAGCAATGTTTGCTCGTTCCTGAATTTTCATCAAGATAGCGTCAAAGCGATCAAGAAGCTTCATAAAGTGGTCGGTCCACGTCGAGTTTTGTTTATCGAATTGTTTAGCGAGACGTTCCGCCATCTGCTGCTTTGCTTTATCTCGGATTTCCATTACCCGCTGCTGTGCCTTCTCCTGCTGCGTTTTCATCCGAATCTGAGCATCGGCACGAAGGGTTTGCATGCGTTCGCGCGCATCTTCCTTAATTTCTTGCCGATGTGCTGTCGAAGTGGCCACCGTGCGATACATGCCGGAAGGATTCTTTCCCGACGTGCTCATGTCCTCTCTTGTATTCATTGGCCGATTTTCAGCAAACGCAACATTTGCTGAAAAAAGAAGCGCTGCAGCGCTGCCGGCGATTCCTATAGTCCGAAGTGTACGCATAAATTAAAGATAATGATTTACTTAAGAAGTAAGTGTCTATTCCCTACCACGGACGAAGTATACCACTGGCTGTATCAGACACCGCATACGGGTGTGAACACCGGAGTAACGTCAGCATACATAACCCTGGAGGACTTTTTGTAAGGTGCTTCACCTCAATAAATAGTCTCTATTTTATTTTCTCTTATTCTTGACGATGGCGGCGCGGAGGAACTCGGTAAACAGCGGGTGGGGATCGAGCGGACGAGCTTGGAACTCCGGATGAAACTGGGTACTGAGCATGAAAGGATGTACCGAGCGCGGAAGCTCAGCAATCTCCATCAAGACACCATCGGGAGAAGTACCGGAAAAGACGAGACCGACTTCTTCAAGACTCTTCACGTAAGAAGAATTAATTTCGTACCGGTGGCGATGACGTTCCTCAACTAATTCTTTTTTATATGCAGCACGCGCTATTGTGCCCTTCTTTAGATACGCCGTGTATACGCCGAGCCGCATTGTCCCGCCGTATTTATTTGCAGCGAGATGCTTCTTCTGCTCCAGCATCACATCAACGACCGGATGTTCAGCACTCTTCTTGATTTCAGTTGTATTCGCATCTTTAAGCCCGAGCACATTGCGCGCATACTCAATCACCATAAGCTGCATGCCATAACAGATGCCAAAATACGGAATCTTATTCTCGCGCGCGAATTGTATCGCTTTGATCTTCCCCTCGATGCCTGTCTCGCCGAACCCTCCAGGAACGAGGATGCCGTCATATTTCCCGAGCACGGCGGCAGCTTCTCTACCACCTTTCTCGATATCTTTTGAATTTACCCAGACAATTTTCGCACGATGACCAAGCTTCGCCGCGGAAAACTTAATAGCCTCGATGACTGAAAGATAGGCATCGGAGAGCACGAAGTCGCCTGTATCAAAATATTTTCCGACAATCGCAATAGTTACTTCCCTCGCTTTTGTATTTGCTACCGCGCGTGCAAACTTCTTCCATGCGACGAGCGATGTTTTTTTCTTTTCTGGCAGCTTGAGTGCATCGAGTATTGCATCACCAAGATTATCCTTCTCAAAGTTGAGCGGGGCTTCGTAGATACTACTGATGTCCGGAGCACTGATGATTCGGTCTTTCCGTACATTGCACCAAATCGCGAGTTTCTCTTTGCGTTTCTCATCCACCAACTCCTTAGAACGCGCAATGATGAAATCAGGCTGCACGCCATAGGAATTAAGATCACGGACTGCCATCTGAGTGGGCTTTGTCTTCATCTCACCGAGCGTGCCCGGCGTCGGCAGATATGACACCATCACGAAGAGCACGTCTTCCGGATACTTCATCTTGAGCACACGTGCTGCTTCGATAAAGAGTGCATTCTGGAAGTCGCCTATTGTGCCACCAATTTCTATGACCGAAATTTGACTGCCGTTATATTCGGACGCAGATTCGATGCGATGCAGGATCTCGTCGCGCACATGCGGGATTGCTTCCACACACTTGCCGCCATACCCAAGCCCACGCTCGCGAGCGATGACCGACTGATACACCATGCCGCTTGTCATATAGTCTTCTGCAGTAAGATCGCGCCCGAGGAAGCGTTCATAATTCCCCATGTCTTGATCCGTTTCGAGCCCGCTCCTAAGCACAAAAACTTCTCCATGCTCAGTTGGATTCATCGTTCCCGCATCGACGTTCAAATAGGGGTCGACTTTGACGAGATTCATCTTGTACCCTTTCTGCTGAAGCAAGAGGCCGATAGAACTTGTGACGACGCCTTTCCCGACGCCGCTCATAACCCCACCAAGGACGAATATATATTTATGCCCTTCTTTTGCCATGCTGGAATCTCTAGACTTTTAGATATCTATGGATAGCGAGCACCGAAGCAACCACACCAAGTCCGATGCCAGAGAGCATGAGTATGAAGAAAACAAGGGCGAAATTGCTACCGTAATAGACTGCTAGATCGAAACCGCCAAACCATCCGACAGTTTTTGTCCCCGCATACCATGTTGCCGGCCACAAGAGAAGTAAAACGAGCACTGCTGCAATAACCCCAGTAATGACACCCGTCACGATGAATGGCCCTTGGATATACGTATTGCTGGCACCCACAAGCCGCATGACTGAAATTTCTTCTTTAGCGGTATAAATCGCGAGACGAACAGTCGCGAAAGCGATGAGAATTGAAGCAACAGCGAAGAGAATAATGATTGCAAAACCGATTTCGCGCGTTGCCCGTATTGCGAGCGAGAGACGGTCTATGACTTCTTTATTTTGCGCATAATTGATGCGGTCAATCAGAGAGGTACCGGCAGCGGAGAGTGCGGGCAATGCCTCGAGAAAATTCACAATACTCTCATACTCAGAAGGATCTTTTGCTTGCACGGAGAGAGACGCATCAAGAGGGTTGCCTCCGAGCTCGTCAAGCGCCTGCAACGTAAGCTGATCATTTGCGTGTCGTGCCCGAAAAGCCACAAGAGCCTCGCTTGCGGAAGTGTATTCAACACGTGCTACTTGCGGCAGCTTCTCAAGCTGATCTTTTACTGCGAGAATTTCGGATTCGCTCGCAGTCGTGACAAAGTATACCGACACATCGACTTTATTCTTGACAGCGTTCAAAGTGAAAGAAAGAAGTGCTGAAAGAAAAATTAAGGAACCAATAATCGCAAGAGTCACCGTCATAATAAGCACAGTCGCCGCCGAGACTGCTCCGCCTCGTGCGAAATTCTTAGCTCCACTCACGAGTACTCGTTTGATGACCATCCAATTCATAATAAATTCAGTATACCAGGTGTTCTGGTTCTTATACTCATAGAGAGTACTTGCCACTAGTGTCATCGCGAACCAATTTCCCGCGATCTATGGTGATAACACGCCTCCCGATAGCATCGACCACGCCTTTATTATGCGTCGTAATGACAATGGTCGTGCCAAGCTCATTGATTTTCTTAAGTATCTCTACAACTTCATACGTATTAATCGGGTCGAGATTACCGGTCGGTTCATCAGCAACAATAAGGTCAGGCTGATTAATGATGGCCCGCCCGATAGCAATGCGTTGCTTCTCGCCACCCGAGAGCTGGTCGGGGAAATGAAGGGCCTTATCGGAAAGATTAACCAACTCAAGGATATATGGCACATCGCTCGCAATCTCCTTGTCAGAACGGCCTGCAGCCTCCATCGCAAAAGCGATATTTTCATAGGCCGTCTTATTGGGAATAAGACGAAAGTCCTGAAAAACCATCCCGATCTTCCTGCGATAATGATGGAGCGCTGATTTAGGCAAATCGTTGACATCGATTGACTCAAAAAAGACCGATCCGATGGTCGGCTTTTCTTCGGCGAGCAGGAGTTTCAGAAGCGTTGTCTTGCCCGCACCTGAATGACCCACGATGGAGATGAATTCTTTGGGGGCGACAGAGAGGGTGATCTCCTCAAGTGCCACCGCATCCCCATATCGTTTCGTCACCTTATCGAAATAAATCATGCGTACCGTTTATTGTACCCCATGTGCGGCGGCGGCGTCCATAAACCCGTCAAGGTCGCCACCGAGAACCTTTTCTGGATTTGAAGACTCATGATTTGTGCGATGGTCTTTGACCATTTTATAGGGGTGAAGGACATATGAACGAATCTGACTCCCCCACTCGTTCGCGGTCGTCGCAGCGATAGAACGACCCTTTGCTGCTGCCTGACGCAGAGCCTCTTCCTTCGCAAAAATTTTCGCTTTCAGAAGCTCAATCGCCTTCTCGCGATTAGCGAGCTGGCTGCGTTCGCTTGAAATATGCACCGAAAGATTGGTCGGCTTGTGGAGAATACGCACCGCTGTCTCGCGTTTGTTCACGTTTTGACCGCCCGCGCCTCCGGCGCGGGCGAACTGTATCTCAAGATCGTCCGATTTAAGCTCGACTTTATCAGTCGCAACCAGAACCGGAAGAACCTCAACTAGAGCAAAACTTGTTTGCCGCTTTGCATTCGCATTAAAAGGAGATTGGCGCACGAGGCGATGCACCCCCGCTTCGCTCTTTAAACGCCCATAGGCGCCCATACCACTGATCTCAAACATGACGTTTCTGTAGCCACCTTGATCGTTCTCGTTGGCATGAAGCTCGCGTACGCGCCAACCCTTCGAAGCGGCATAGGCTTCATACATACGGCGTAACATACGTGCGAAATCCTCAGCGTCATCACCCCCCGCACCAGCAAGGATCGCCACGCTCGCATTTCCACGGTCATGTGGGTCACCATCAACTCCCTCTTTTAGGATTTGATATTCCTGCACCAGCTCCTGCGCCTTGTTCTTGTCTGTCCAAAAATCAGGCGATGCCATCATCGCCTCAAGTTCCTTTAATCGCTGCTCTCGATCAGACATTCGGAAATTATACCAGATTTTACCTAGCAATTGACATATTTATAATTTATTGGTATTCTAGGAATAGATGTTCCACTCAATAGATTATTATCAAATAAGGAGGACGTATGTGTGCCTTGGGAGCTTCTCGATGCCCCTCTTCGGTCATCACGCTCATACATTCGGAAACAAGAATAGTATTGGTATGGGATCCTAGTTTTAATAAACCTCGCTGGAAGCTGCCAGGAGGCGGTATTGAGCCGACAGATCTCACGGTTATAGATGCTGCAATTCGAGAATGTCATGAAGAGACCGGTATCAATCTTTTCCGAGAAGAAATCACACTCTTCTCTTGCCAACCGCATAAGAGCAGAGCGAGTAATCTCTATCGCTGTATCGCGAGAGTTACGGAAGAAAAACTTGATACTCGAAGTGAATTTGGCAGTGAAGGGACTCATCTTATCAAGGTCAAAGCGTTTTGGATAGAAGAAGTCCTGAGGAAAGTACATCTCCTTCCGCAACACAGACCTCTCATCGAGGAAATGTTTCCGTCTGGTCGTGCTGCATAACTCCCCATGGGCCGCTTGAGATTCATCTCAAGCGGCCCATTATTTTTTAATTCTGAACCCTAAGCCTCGTGAACTAGATCGCGCTTGAACCACCACCCGCCGACAACCGCGAGAAGAAGGGCGACAATCGTCGCACCGATGAAGTAGAGGGGATTGCCTGCAAGAAGCGCATTCCCAAATAGCACAACAAGTGCAGCAAATGGTGTATGAAGTGCCATCTGTGCAGCTATGAAGATGGGAAATGAAATCCCCGTAAGACCCGCGGCATACGCAAATACCTCAGGAAATCCACTAAAAGCAAGACGTGCCTTGAGAAACGATGTAAGCACTGATCCTTGCGCAAGAAACTTTTCTATAAAAGGAAGCTGGACACGCGGAACAAGCACGTTAATTATTTTCCGTCCAAACATTCGACTCAAATAAAACGCTATGGAGAAACCAAGCACATCGCCTATAAAAGTAATGGCGAGCCCTTCCCAAAAACCAAACGCCGCACCCGCAATTGCATAGACAGGGCCACCGGAGAGCGGGACTACAATAATCGTAGTCATCTTAAGTGCAATAACCGCAAGCGGGCCCCATATGCCCGCTTGCGCAACAAGCCTTTCAAGACCCTCGATTCCTATCGAGACGGTAAGCGCGTATGCCGCACCGACGGTAACCAGGATGAATCCTAAATTTTTGTATGCATCAAGACGCGCCTCGCGGCGCGATGCATACTCCTCCGGGGTCGTTGTTGTTATTTCCATTTTTGAGCCGCCTCCCAGGCTTGAACTGGGGACCTACTGCTTACGATGCAGTCGCTCTACCAACTGAGCTAAGGCGGCACACCACACCCTCAATTCTTTATTTCGACTTTTCTTTTATCACGATACTGCCCATCAGCCATCTACCACATGAACTAAAGCGGCGTATTCGAAGAATATAACATATATTATTAAAAACCATTTCTCTCTCGTGAAAATTCCGTTGCCTTTGATTCTGGAGCCGAGAGTCGGGATTGAACCGACGACCTCGTCCTTACCATGGACGTGCTCTACCAACTGAGCTATCTCGGCGACTCGGTCTCTACGAGACTACGCTATACTCGCTACTCTTTCAATAGATCATCAGTCCGACGACAATCGTCAAATGAAAGATAATCATGAATCCGCTCGCAAAAAGAATATGCGTATCCTTGTGCATTGCGCCGTATATCGTCCAAAGAATGCCTGTACACGTTAGCAATACCCACGTGAGAAGTGACACCCCTTCCGAGCTTTTCGTGCTGTAAATTTGAAATATTTGCGGCAAGAGAGTGAGCGGTGCCAAAAAACCAACGCCATACATGAGACGGTCGACTGTGCGCAATTTAAACGAGCGAGAGGGGAATGGCTCAAGACCCTGTGTTACGCGCGCACGCTCACGCAAATGATGGAATCCATGCATGGCATCTATTGTAACCTACAAATAAACGCTATACTTAAGATATCCCATGAAAGATCTCTCACACTATGAAAAGGAGCAACGTCCTTGGGGAAATTTTGAGCGCTTCACACTAAACGAGAAGACAACAGTGAAAATAATCACCGTGAACGCCGGTGAGGCTTTTAGTCTACAGACTCATGAACACCGCGACGAATTCTGGCGCGTACTCAGAGGTTCCGGAACAGTACATATCGGTGAAAAAGAAAGCGCCGCACGCGAAGGCGACGTGTTCTTCAGCTCACGTCATACAAAACATCGAGTTCTCGGCGGACCAGAAGGTATTACCTTCCTTGAAATAGCCTTTGGTACCTTTGACGAGAATGACATCCGGCGCCTCGACGATCGCTACGGTCGCGCATAACAACCCATACCATGAACGAGGAAATTAAAAATAGTGAAGAACTTGCCAAGTCTCTCAATGATCCCATTCTGAGAGCGGAGTATGCGGCCCCCTTTGATCACTATCGACCATTACTTATATCACAACTACTTGGATCACTTCTAGTGTATTCAGGCACTCTTATCTACGGACAGAAGCCCACGTATGCCAAATTTAAAGCGATAGAGGTCATCGCGCGCATCCCCTATCAGTCGTGGGAAGTTGCGGCATACACTATCCTGACCACCTTTTACTCAAACGAACACCGCGCTATTGAGCTTACAAAAATAAGCGCCTTCAGCCGCATGGCACAAGATAATGAGACAATGCACGTGGTTGTCCTTTCGCAGATCGTGCAGCGCCTTCACTGTCAAAGTTTCTTTCGTCACACCTTTATTCCCTTTTTCTTCTCATTTTTTTATTTCTGGACTGTCTATATTCTTTTCCTTTTCTCAAAACGAGCGGCGTTTGATCTCAACTTCCTATTCGAATCACACGCGTACGAGCAATATCAAAAGTTTCTCGATGTCGAAGGCGAGCGCCTGCGGCAAACCCCGGTTACATCTGACTTCCTCGCATTCTATGGAAGACATGTCCGTAATGAATACGAACTTTTTGAGCTTATCCGCAACGATGAACTTATTCATCGAAATCATTCTGTACGCGAATCACAGTCAGCCAGTTATTAACCTATTCCCTTTACGCCTTTCTGTCATATAAAAAACGAGCCCTCTGTTCCGATGCCGGATGGCAAAGGTTCGGAGGGCTCGTAAGCTATATAGCAATCAACGGTTGACTGGAGAGACAATGATATGAGTATCTTTTGCTACGACTGAACTTGAAATCTTCCCTAGACTCAAATCCCATGCCTCCAGACTTGGAGCGTAGTGAGCATCCACCTCGACGAGGACAGTTTTGATAGAAATGAAGAAGCAATACCAATCGCTTTTGTCGGCGGCAAATCTCAAAAACATGTTCATATGCGCTAGAGTGATTTTCGCGCAATTCACACCGCCAAGATGTGAGAGAATTTGATCATTCTGGCAAAACTCTTTGCATTTGTACTTGCCCAACCTTAGAGAACCAATATCCTCTTCGGTGATACCCCAAACGCATTCCATGAATCTTGTGCTGCTGGGAGAAAGCTTTAACCCTTTACCCTCGTGCACTGAGAACTCATTACTCGCGTCAAATCGAATGACGGCAGGCATCGGGATTAGACTGCCTACCGTTTCGATCTTTTCAGCGGGTAGAATTGAGGAAAGTTTATGTACCAAGAGATCCCCCTTTTGGGCAAACATATGCCCGTTAGATTGTTTCCCCGTTCGAAACGGGTCGATGCCACACAATGAAGAACAAGCGCCGTAGACTGTATACACTACATACTATGTATAAGTCAAGTGCGCGAGAGACGGGCTTGGTCAGGAATAATTTGTTCGCCGCCGCACCACAGGAGTACTGCCAATTTTATACTTCCTTCGATTGTTAAAATTCCAGTCGCTCACAAATTTTCACGACCCTGCCTCACGATTTGCTCTACTGAGCAAATATCGCTCCGGCGTTCAAGTCCCGACGAAAGCTTCGCTTTCTTCTCTCGCGCATGAAAAGCTAAAGCCCCTTTCGGGGCTAGGCTTTTCTATGCGCGAGAGACGGGACTTGAACCCGCAACCTCCGCCGTGACAGGGCGGCGCTCTAACCAGTTGAGCTACTCCCGCAAGTGAGTGAACATAAGAAAAGTACCATATTTTCTTATGCGAGCGAACGAGCCGGAAGAAAGCTCTGCTTACTCCCGCAAGTGAGGGACAAAATGAGAGCCTGCTTTCATTTTTCCCGAACGCAACGGGAACAAGCTTTCTTAAGCTTACTACCGCAAGCGCCCAAGGATCCTCGTCCCCCATCCTATCAAAAACTTCCTAAAATGTCGTGTGTGACCAAGAAAACAAGGAGCGTATACGGCTATGTTTTCTGAAGTACATCTGTAGTGCCGGTGAATGGAATCGAACCATTGTCTAAGGCTTATGAGTCCTTCGTTCTACCATTGAACTACACCGGCAAGTGAGGCAAACGAGCGTGAAGCGCCGCACGCGAGAACGGTGGGAAAATCGTTGTTAAATGATTTTCATGCCGGTCGAGCACGCCGGTGCCATAGGCACCATTTCGCCGAACACGCCAGCGTATGTACTCATACCACGGCGATTCATCCAGCTCGTTATTAACACACTACCAAACCCGCCCCGTTCAGACAATCCAATCCGCTCGGATGAATCCACCTGTCTGGACCTCCCAAAGCTTCTTATAGAGATTCTTCTCGTGCACCAAGAGTTTATTATGCTTCCCGGAGAATACGACGGGCACTCTTAGACTCGATACGGATGGTCCCGCCGTGGGCGAGGATGATGTTCTTGGCAATATAGAGGATATAATTAACACTGTGTCATGCTATCGGAGCGTAGTTGCGTGAGCATTTATTTTCCACGAGCCCCTGAGCAAAGATACGCATATATAACAACATCGATCCAATTCCCATTTTTAAGATATCCCTTCGAGATAACCTTTTCTTTCTTAAACCCAGCCTTCTCAAATAAAGCGATGCTCCGTGTATTAGACGCAAAAATGGGTGCATGAATTATTTTGAGATGTAATTCTCTACACGCATACGCAACGGCGAGTTGTAATGCTTCCGTCCCGTATCCTTTCCCTTCCCGATCAGTCTCACCTATGAATATCCCTATATCGGCATCTTCAGTTTTTTTATCAATATGATGAAGGCCAATATTTCCAATATGAATATTCGAACCTTTTTCTACAATGCCAAAAACCAAATCTGTTTCAGACTGATTAACTGCAATTAGCCAATCATGTTCCTCTTCCTCTGAAATGGGCGGTTCAAAGTTCAAATACTGAGTAATGTGCTTATTGTTGACCCAATTTATCATCACATGAACATCCTCCTCGTTCAAAGAACGAAGATATATTTTCTGCCCCTCTATTATTGATGTCTTCATGAAAAAAGCAGGCGCAATAATATCGCGCCTGCTTTTAAGAATAGCACCGCTGTATAGCTAGTGCGAGGTCCGGTGTCAGAGAATGTTTGCAACTGCAATTTCGCTTTTACCGACTTGGATACGCTCGAACGCAGCTGAACGTTCAATGCATCCATGGCATTCGCCACAATGCACTCCGTTTGGGTCTACGAGACAACTAGAAGTGTCATTCAACGGTGCTCCAGCAGCACTTCCCGCGGCGAGAAGTTCCGATTTCGAGTACTTAACGAACGGAGTACTCAGAAATACCTTTACGCCGAAAGTTTCAAGAAGCGCATTGAACCGCTTCGTGTACTCGGCAATCCATCCGATTGGCATATCGTCGTCACAATGCACAGCCCAGATGACTTCTTCTATCTCGTGGGCAGCGGCATAGATTGCAGCCGAAAGGTGTAGAAATGCAAGACTGAAAGGCGCTTCGACCTGGTCAGGAGAAACACATTTCACCTTTGAGAAACTAAAGAGAGCGAGATCGCCTTTCCCGGGGCGATTACCACCACCCAAACCCATAGCTATGTGAGCAACATCATCAAACAACTGTCCAGATGACGCGAAGTTGATCACTTTGTGAGGCAAACCAAGTTCTCCTGCGATTTTCCGAGCGCTGGCGACTTCGCTGTGATTCCTAGTCAGCTCTGGCTCATGAGCGGTGAAAAGCATGAGTTGTCTTGAGCTCTTGAGTAGGTACATTGCCGAGGTTGAATCGGGACCACCTGAAAAGAGTAAAATTGCTTTTTGCATAACACACCTCCTTATACATTAAGAAATGAACTAGGGCTGGCAAGAAACTTGCCAACCAACCCTCTTGACAGTAACGAATTATACCGATGAAGTCAATATCTATGCTAGTTTCGATGTTTCTTCAGAAGCATCAGACCGCGGAAAATTCTATTATGAACGTCGAACCCTTTCCAGCGCCTTCAGACTCGGCACGGATGGTGCCGCCATGGGCGAGGATGATGTTCTTGGCGATATAGAGGCCGTAACCAGTTGAATGTGCGTTTACCTTCTGTGAGTCCTTCCCGTGACCGCCTTCGGTAAAGAGGCGCTTTTTATCCTCTTCGGTGATGCCGACACCCGAATCTTTTACCGCGAAAATGATTTTCCCGTTCTCTTTTTTGAGCGAAACTGCGACTGAGCCCGAAAGGGTATAGTTAATGGCATTATCAATCAAGTTGCGTAGCACATGGTCAACAATCTGGCCCCTGTCTCCGACTATCTGATACGATGATTCATCCGCAACGAAAGAAAGTGCCAATCCTTTCTGCTGCGCCACCGCTCTCGCCTTCTCAATCGCTTCTGCGGTAAGCATCTTCAAGTCGAGTGGTTCTTTCGTATACGCCACGGTACCCTTCTTCAGATTTGAAGCCGTGAGAATATCCGTGACCGATCGCTCCCCATTGCGTGCTTGCATGAGCGCCTGTCCAACAAGCGGCTTAAGAGGCTCCGGCAGGGCGCCAAAATCACCATCAGCAAGCGCAGCAAAAGCATTCGCATCTTTGGTCAAAAAGCCTTTCACCTCATGCCCGATAAAGTGAAAGAGCACCTCCTGCCGCTTATTGGTTTCTTGAAGTTCTTCCGCAAGCCTTTCTATTCTTTCACGCTGTTCCACTTCTCTCTTAACACTTCTAATAAGGAGATAGCCAAGAACGCTGAAGAAGATAAGAGTGATGTAGATAACGAGACGGATGAGGCCGATGTCTTCAAGGAAAAGAAGGGAGGCCGTTAGAAACCCGAGAGCGACGATAAGCATCTGGGCTGCCAAGAGTTTGATGTTAAAAGCGTGATACTTAACGATTAGATAGGCCAAGGCGGCAGTGAAAATTGGAATCCCAAAAAGTCCATATTGTCCAGCGTTGTCCCATTCGACCTGAATACTGCCAACAATATTACCTATGCTTAATGAGAATAGGAAAAAGGCAGACGAGCTGATAATCAGAATAATCTTTCTCTTTTCGTAAGCATTCGATCTCTCTTGAAAGCGGTTCATGCCAAAAACGATAATCCAGAGCACTAATGTGGCTTCTATTATGTAATTGTAATAGATGAGCGGACCCTCGACAGCTTCACGCCAACAGTTTGTAAGATCATAATAACTAAGGTTCCAACTGGTGAAAGCAAGAAGAGTCGTCGGCAAGAGGAGACCAAAAACTATTGCTTGATGCTTGAAAGAAATACTTTTACCGTCGACGAACGCATAAACAAAGAAAAGCATGCCTGCGTATATCATCGGCTCAATCAAATTAATGACTGACCAGAAAAACATCGTATAAATCGGCTTTTCCGTCGCCCAGAGAATAAGATCAAAAAAAAGCCAAAGAGTAATCAGGAAGATAGCCACAGAGAGCCAACGAGCCGCAAGAGATTTCGGACTCTTCAAAAAGACAAGAAAACCTATCGCGAGCGAAACAATAAGAGGAACTAGGTGAGAGTAATAGATTAACGGATCAAAAACATTGTCAGAAAGTATCAAAAACCTTGCCGGGTCCCATTCACACATTTGTATGTATTCTAGAATTGAGCGTTCCATTTCTATTCTTCTAGAAGAGCAGCTTGAAAAGCTTCTTCGTCGGTCTCAAATGTTACATTTTCAAGCACAATATATTTATAAAATGTCGCCGTGATAGAAGCGAGTACTATTATTGCAAAAACAACAAGAAGAATTTCAGATTTTTTTTCCATAGTGGCACTTTGGCTCACTTTTTATTATACACCTTCCTGCCGTTATGCCCTTTTAAGTACAGATTCCTGAAATAGGCAGGAATATAGGGCATTGCCCTGAACTGATTAGGAGTGAGAAATTCCACCGATCTTACCATTTTTCGACAGTTTTTCGCCCCGCAAGAACATTTCATCTCCCAACGTCTGTCGCCTTCTATCGTGGAGTAATCTACCGTAATCTCTTCACCCTCTTTCATATCTCTAATTGAAATAATCGTGAGACCGCGCATACCGGCTGAGGGGCTACAAGAGTGGTTTAAAAACTTATGCGGACGAAGAGGGTCTATCCAGACATCTTTTTTTACACCGACCCAATCTGGGTGAGAAAGGGCATCATCCTTTGTTTGATTAACTTTAAACTTTATGGGGCCTTTAATTCTTGAGATAATCCTACCTTTTGATACATTTTCTCCCAGTATCAACCCCTTGCGGTCAATCTTGCTATCGTCGACGTAAACTCGTCTCATGAGACGAAAATCATAACATCTCTGGCTTATTTCGCAACTCTGTCGAATCTGAGTGTTCTGGGCACACGCTTATCGAGAGAAAGTACCGCGATTACCACATGAAGAACGACAAAGACTGCCGGATAGGCCAAATCCTCCCACTTTTCCCACCGCAGAAGAACGACTATAGCTAAGAGACTATAAGCGGCGGTCCAAAGAAACCAAGGCAGAGCGTCTTCGACCATAGGGTCTTTCCAGGTATGCCAGATAATAGGGATAAAAGAGATTACCGCGGTGGACACCAAGAAGAGGTTGGCATAAATTGCGGACGAATAGTACCACCAGATAAGAATGGCGCTAAAATCTAAGGCAACAAGCAACCACTCGAATCGGGTTGGGCGACCGAAGTGGCCATAGTACAAGCAATAAAAGAAAATAACGATAGCACTCAAGGCACAGGCCACTGGTAAGATACTTTTCACCCAGTCTCCCGTTACGAAGATGTAGGAGATAGTGTCAAGTATCGCGCCGAAAGCCCAAATACTCCAACTTGCCGTGTTGGGCTTCACCCGACCAACATTGATTTTCTTTACATAATAGACATAACCGCTAAACTGCACGAATCCCGCGGTTATGCCTAGTATCACCGTAAAGATTGGGAAGCTCACAATTCAATAATAACACGCAGAGAAATTTGTATTACTGTTCTTTTTCTTTTAGAACTAGCCTCAAAACAACCCCTTGTGCAAAGCCTTACTTATTCACTGCACACCTTTTATTAATTGTGCGATATCCGTTCTATGTCCAGAAATGCATCGAGTAAGGGTCCCGCTACAGCACGAGACTTGCCGGTCGTGGGATTATCGTGGAGCGCGATGTGCGGCATGCCATTGACTTCAAGAACAACAAAAGGTTGTTTCGTATAAGAGAGCGCAATATCTTGCGCAATGAAATCTATCCCGATGAGTTTCGCGGAAAATATGCTGGCAACACGTTCAACCAACCCACGTATGTCTTCATGCACACCATCGGTAACATCATGAATGACGGGCTTGTGTCCGCCGGTCATTTTTGTCTCAATGTATACTTTCTCCCCTTTCTTCGGGATTGCCTCAGATACAGTGCGAGAAACAAGCAACGTGCTGGACGCATTTTCCATGCCCGCCAACTCTTTGACCGTGCGTATGCCGTCTCCGATGAGATAACGTGGTTCTCGCCGAGCGCATGCGATAAATTTTCCATTGATTAAAACGGCCCGAAAAACGTTTCCTGATACTTGTTCTTCCACAACGAAATTACTATCAATTTCCTGTGCAATCGCGATAGCTGAACGAAATTCCTCTGTCGAACGAATATTGAGAGTAATGTGACGTGAAAGGGATCCGTATCTCGGTTTGACTACAAGCGGAAACGTATATCGTACATTTAGATATTTATAAGCATGACGAAAATGTTTCAGCACCGCCCCACGAGCCACGGGGATGGCATGCTTCAAGAGAACTTCTCGCACGTATGCTTTGTCGGCAAAAGGATGTTTCTCTCTCCCATGTGGAATTGGCAACTCATCGAAGAACCGTTTCGAGTTGTCCGTAACGATGAAAAAACGCGATGTCGGTGCTCCAAATATTGTAATCATGAAAAGCGACAGCCCTCGGAGAGAGCACTCGTCTGCGATGAGACACATATGCGGTGTAAGAATATTTTTGACATTCTCTATAGGGTTCGCTTTTGCGATACGAAAAAACAATAGTAAGCGAGTTATCGTATCAAGACACCGGTCAGCGCACAGTCGCCATATATTGCGCAGTCTTCCAAGACTGTATCTTGGAATTGCCGCAGGGAATGGAAAGAAAAAAGAGCTAACTCGAACTACATATTTTATAAGAAAGTGATTTGAACTGTGAGGTGCGCAATGTGGACAGATTCCATCACTAACAACCCATCTCTTGACACTCTTCATTAGTCTAGTATACAATGTGCCAAGATTTACTGAAAGGGGGTGATTATTTTGGGCAAATCACTGCGCGGGATTGAAGATGAGGGATACAAGGATGGCATGAATCACGAGTACGATCCGCCTCACAGTAGTATATTCCAAGGATACTCTAAGGAGGCGGTCGAAGAAATCAAAGCCTACAATAGAGGCCACGAAGAAGCCAAGAAAGATCGTGATTGAATGACCACTCCTATCTCAAAACGGGCGCGAACAACTCTTGTTTGCGCCTGTTTTATTTTGCTTCGTTAATATTAAAAAATACACCATTGTTTCTCGTAGAGATTGGCAGCATCTCCTACGAGTACCTGCGCGCATCCATCACCTTTATCAGAGCCTATTCTGCGATGCAGGAATAAGATTCTGCCGAAATAGTGTAGAATGCAAAGCATCCTATACTATGAAAATACATTACTTTTCGTGCGAGGCGTGGGAAGAGGCATATGTGCGCGAGAAGCTCACCGAGCACGACATTACTTTCCACGAAGGCTCTGTTGCTGCGCAACCAGACCTGACAGATTCCGAGGCAACAATTCTTTGCACGTTTATAGAATCACATATTGGCGAAGCGGAGCTCAATCGCTTCCCTGCTCTGAAACTTATCGCGACCCGATCGACCGGATATGATCATATCGACCTTGCAGCAGCAGCAGCAAGAGGCATCGCCGTAGTGAACGTACCTTTCTATGGTGAAAACACTGTAGCGGAGTTTGCTTTTGCACTTCTTCTTGCTCTCTCACGCCGCATTGTCGATGCAGACGAACGCGTACGAGAAGCCGGTCTTTTCTCACCCGCCGGACTGCGCGGCTTTGATCTCTCCGGTAAAACTATCGGGGTCGTCGGTACTGGACACATCGGTGCCCACGTTATTCGCATGGCTCAAGGCTTTGGTATGAAAGTTGTTGGATTTGATGCTTTTCCAAATACAGATCTCGCTCATACACTCGGATTTACCTACCTGCCGCTCTCCGAACTGCTCGCGACCTCCGATATCATCACCCTGCACGTCCCCTACAACGAACACACGCACCACCTTATCAATCGCGAGAACATCGGCGACATCAAAAAAGGCGCCTACCTCATCAACACTGCACGCGGAGCCGTCCTTGAGACACAGGCGCTTGTCGAAGCTTTGAAAAAAGAAATCATTACAGGTGCCGGGCTCGATGTACTCGAAGAAGAGGGGTATCTCGCCG
Source organism: Minisyncoccota bacterium (assembly GCA_022841985.1). Lineage (GTDB taxonomy): Bacteria > Patescibacteriota > Minisyncoccia > Phycocordibacterales > Phycocordibacteraceae > C7867-001. Next base: position 27,698 of record JALHQL010000009.1, read on the forward strand.
ACGAAGCGGCGCTCCTTACTTCCGCACACCCCCGTGAAGAAGATCTTAAGACCGTCCTTGCGGATCATTATCTCATCAATCATCCACGCGTCATCGTGACACCGCATCTCGCTTTCAACACGACCGAGGCGGTGAAACGCATCCTCGATGCCACCATCGAAAACATACAGCACTTCAGTGCAGGAACACCTTCAAACATTGTTGCTGCACACCACTAAAAATTCCTTCGATTTGAATGGCACAAATACAAACCCTAGGGCACAGGATGCTCTGGCTTCCACAGTCGTACGATTGCGATAATGGCTATGCTTATCAAGACATAAAGGACGCTTACCCATTGAAAGACCTGTTCCGGATAGGGTGAAAAAAGATCGCCGGAGCCGGGCTCTGGGTAAAAAATGAAGAGAAGCGTAGCGAGCGGAATGAACCAGACGGCAAACTTTTTCCATATCGAGAACGCATACGAAGTAAAAAGCAGGATGAAAAACACTAAAGCAAGTGCTCCCATGCCGTAGAAAAGAGGATCTCCTAGTCTTTCATAGAGATTGATGCACGACGCATCCGTTACAACATCATTTGAGATACAAATCCCAAATTTAATTGAGTTAGTCAAAACGTACCCAACCCCGAAACCAATAAGAGAAAGTATGAGCGGAACAAGAATTTGTTTATTTTTCATATCTTGAGCATTATAACGCGTTTTCTATCTGTTCAAGCAGTTGTACAATCTCTGCGACATCCGCGTCAGAGAGGTTACCCCTCACTCCTTTTCTTATAATCTGCTTCTCAAGGTTCATTACCGTCCTTGACGCCTTTTCATTCCTTTGTTTTTCAATCTTTTTCTCTATGTTCTTAATTTTCTTTAGGATGTTTATTTTCAGTTTATCTTTAACGGTAAGGTTTTGGATTACGGTCTTCAGATTCGTCAAGAGTTCATTGAGAGTAAGGGATTGATTGTCCGGCGCAACATATGTATCAATCTGTCCATCATTATTCAAGTCAATCTGTATATGCGCATCCTGTGGGGAAGCACTATCAATGGTAAATATTGCACTAGTACTGGCGGTAACGGAGATGTCTGAATATGTGGCGACTAGAGAGGCTGTGTCGTTTGCAAAGCTCTGGATATCCACGTCTGTAGGGCCTGAACCTATCCCCTTGAAAACAACGTTGTACGACCCTTCCTTTGAAAGAAACAAATACTGACTGTCTCCAAAAGAGAGAAACGTACTGCCCGGGATGTCCTCAGTAACTAATAGGACGTCTGCTCCAAGACCCTGGTTTGGATTGATGCCGGTAAAATTCCCGTTCTGGTCATAGGCACCAAGAATAACCGGTGAATGGGTACTCACGACGAGCTGACCGACAAGACTTCCCGAGACTGGTTTGGCAGTTACCACGTATGGAGTTTGAGAGATATTTTCGTTTTTAATTACAGATATCAATGTTTGCTGGACAGGAGAAGAATTTAGTAGACTTCGATGTTGATAGTCCGGAATATTTTCGAGCGCATTATAAGTCGCTAGATTAAAGAAATACGTCTCGTCAGCGATAGAAGAAATTGCACTTGGATACACAACTGTGTTATCTCCTTCAATCGTAAATAACGGCTCGTAATTTTGCCTGAAGTGTCGATTTTTATACATGACTCCTTTTACAGTAGGCGCGCCCCAACCTGCAACCTGCACAACGCGGATTGAATCGGGGAATGCGTACGTATCGTACAAGTTATGAAAATCTCGCGCGTTTTCAACAAGGCCAGTGCGGAGTATTTCGGGTATCCATAATTGAGTAAGCTCCGGATCAGTTCGTACCACTCCGCCGCCAGTTATGAATGAAAAGAATTCGGCATAGGTATCAATCGCCGGACCCCAATAGTCGCGCCACGCCTGTGTGAAAACGGCACTTGGATCAAATATGATGACGGGTTCTGCAACCTCGTCAAAATAACGAGACGAGGGCAGTAAATCGTATGTGCTCTGAAAGTTTTGTGCTATTTCGCGGGCGGTCGCCGGATTCACGATAAATCCAGACAGGATTCCCTCATCGTCGCCATGGAGGAGCGAAGCGGCTGCTTGAGGAGTGCCGAGCTGCGGCGTCCCTACCATGATGAACGAATCAATCAAACCTTCTTTTCCATCATCTTGAAGTCTCTTTATGAGAGCCTTCCCCAGCAAGCCGCCCATCGAGTGGGCGACAATGGTTACTTTTCCGGTTTCAGAACTTGCTGCAAGTGCTTCAATTTCTTCAATCGGATCTACTATGCCGGCAGGTGTCTGGATGCCGTCAACAAGGATTCTTTCTGGAGAAAAACGCCAATCGTAAGGGAGTGCCTTCCATTCCGTCGTTGTACCGCTGGCGACTAACCCATCCATGAATGATATGAAGCCGCTGTAGATTGAGGTGCCGTAGAATGTTTCTAGAACGCCATCCACAACAACAGGATTAACACTTTCTCCACCGTCGGTCAGGGCAAGTTCTGGTAGGTCGTTGCTCCAAAAGGTCGGCGGCCATACGATATCGTTATTGATTTTGAGAACACTCCCTTTTATTCCTGGAATAAACAGAACATTGGGAGCACAAGTTCCAGGCGTCGCACACGGATCAAGCGAAGGCAATTTTTGGATTTTCAAGAATGGGATGGTTCCATCCGCATTGCTCTTTATTTTTGTCCCGTATTGATACTGCGAGAGGCCAAAAAATCCAATGGACACCGGCCGTGTGCCGTCGGCATACATGCTAGTGGTCGTGCCCGTCTCGACCATGAAGGTATGAAATGCTTGGTCCGCGAGAAGTGTACGGTCGGCGGCGGTGAAGTAATATTTCTGCAAACTGGAGCTACAATTGATACTGTCTGCCGGTTGGAGACAGATTCCTTGGGGCGTCCCGTATATATTGCTCGCATTCGGATCCTTCATCGTAAAGGTGAGGTACAACTTGCCTTGACCCAACGACAGGTTCCCCAAATTTGCAGAGTCTATGAATGCATTGAGGAAGGTCTGTTGCGGATTGGTCATGACCCCGGTCTTGTCTTCCTGCGCGTATACCGTGACGGCTTCCTCGGGTGCTTGCGGAATGACAGGAGGAGACGGAAGAACGCCTTCAATGATGAGACGTGGGATCGTACCCAGGGCGTTGCTCTTCAAATGCGTACTATTGTGGTATTGAGAGAGTCCGAAGAAATTGATGTATATCGGAGTTTCGCCGTCAGCCGTGCCGAGCGTGGTCGTGCCAGTCTGAACGGTGAAAGTATGGAAGGATCCATCTGAAAGGAGTGTGCGGTCCGCGGCTGTAAAATAATAAGTTTGCAGATTCTGACAGGTAGCACAGGTTCCGAACGCTACACCGGCTGGTTGACCGTATATATTGCTCGCATTCGGATCCTTCATCGTGAAGGTGATAGTAAGACGATCTTTCCCTAGAAATAGATTACCTAAACTCTCGGATGCGATCCAGGTATTCTGAAATGTCGGTTGTTGTGAGACCATTTCCCCGGAATCATCTTCCTGGGAGTAGAGAGTAACATTTTGTGCGTATGCTTTCGGTACATCCTGAAAATATAGAAGTCCGCCTATCACGGTAGGGAAACACAATGTCATGAGTATACGAGTACGCATTGGTATTACTATAGTACCAGTGAGTGGGAAACGAGAGCGTTATGCAATTTCTTATATAAAAACCGTGTTCGGAATCGAACTGAAAATACGTTGCATATGCTGAAAACGCAAAAACCACTTTCGTGGTTTTTGCGTTTTCAGCCGAACAGGGGTGGCGGTACAGTACTGACTTTGACGGGGCCGGTACTACGCTTGTCTTCACTCGCTTGTTGCGGGGGCCGGAATTGAACCGGCGTCTGGAGGTTATGAGCCTCCCGAGGTACCTCTCCTCTACCCCGCGTTTTGATTCTACTATAGAGCTGCACGTACCGCCAGAAGAGGTGTTTACCGAACTTGCCAGACTAAAAAATGTACCCAATCTAAATGGCTTTAAATTCACGGAAAACGGCAGCGAAACGCGCAATGGTGCGCCGTGCAAGCTCTGCGGAAAGATTGAAAGAGGAGCCTTCGTGCGCAATCTGATTGCGCACCTTGTGCGCC
>JALHQL010000010.1 GCA_022841985.1 Minisyncoccota bacterium
TGGAGGCAGTCCAGGAGAGGTTGATTTGTGAAGAAGAGACAGCGGTGGCGGTGAGGTTGGTGGGAGTGGAAGGGGTGGTGGTGTCGGAGGGGGGAGGGGTGGTAGGAGGAATCGAGCTACCCCCCGAAGCTAATTGATATCCATGAGTACCCACATATGAAGCGTATGCTCCCGTAAGGTTTCCATTTGCATCAATAATGTTGTCGGCCGCATATCCGGCGAGATTATTATTGATTACATATACTGAAGGATCTGCTACGGAGTAGAACGAAACGTGACTACCCACTGGAGTTCCTACGTTTTGGTTAACTATGACATTGTTGTAGATACGGAAGGGACCATTACCAGTGGATCCAAACCTAGCAACCACGCTCCCATCCATCGTATTTCTATGAATGTATGCTGCTGATGCAAGTGCATCATGATTGATCTGTATAGAGTACCCCCCAACACCTTGACCGTATGTCTTTGACGGAGAGTTTAGTATTTTATTGAATCGAATCTCAAGATCTCCGGAATCGTTCCAGTTTCCGTTAATGGCACCATCGCCAAAATCACCGTCAAAACTATTCCCCCGCATATCGATAAAACGGGTGTCGTTTTTAATAGCAATACCCTCAAGCGGAGATCCGCTTCCGCGAGAAAAAGAATTCCCTTCAAAGACTGCATAACGCATTGAATAGGTTTTAATAAACGCCCCCGTGTTCATCAGATCAAACACATTACCCTTCACGAGAACGTTGTCGGAATACAGAGGAGCGTATCTCGCCCACATGAGGAATGATGAGTTATTGCCGTCAAGACCAGGACCTAGATTTTCAAACCGATTATCGAAGAAAACGTGATTGTCATATCCTCCGATGCGCCACGCATGATTCCGCATATTTCTAAACGTAATACCTTGCACGAAGAAGTCTGTGGAGTCTCCATCGCGAGCATCGAGATACGCACCGTTAGTCCCTGGGATGAGTGCGTGATCAATAACCACAGTCTCGCCAGGATACGCTAGCCATACATGTGGCTTTGAATTTCCTCGATACGGCATGGAGGATTCCTGTGTACCAAATGCCTGGAAAGCACCCTCGAGACCGTACGTACCACCCCTCCAGTAGACGAATTGTCCAAGAAAGTTTGAGTTTCTCCACGAATCATTGGTTGTGGTCATAATCTGAGACCCACTGGCCTGATAGAAGTCATTCATAGATCTGAATGGGTTGGTAATGGTGCCAGTACCGCAGCTTGCAGAGCATCCAAAACCAAGAGCGTGTGTTCCATTGGTTCCATCAACAAATATAAATCCGGATGTAGTAACGGTGATGGCCCATGAACGCGTGACCGTCGTCCCTGTTGCATCAGTAACGTTGACTGTGACCGCATGAGGTGAGCCTGTAGTGGTTGGAGTCGGCCACGTGACAACACCGGTACTTGCATCAATAGCCATTCCGGCAGGAGCTGTCGAGAGTGTATAGGTAAATGGATACACGCCACCAAATACACCCACTGGTACTTTATACAGAAGGCCCGGATATGCTTTGTAGTAGCGACTGTGGGTGGTGAGGTTTGGTTGGGGTTGGAGAATTTGGAGGGGGTACACTGCAGTTTCTGTAGTTCCTGAGGGCGGAGGTGTAGTCGTACCCGCCTGCGTCGTCGCACTCACGCCTGCTGTTTGTGCAGACACATTCCCTGCTGCGTCATATGCGGCGATGGTGTATGAGTATGCTGTCGCAGCAGTGAGGCCGGTGTTGGAGTATGCGTTGGTGGTGGCCGTACCTATCTGAGTGCCGCTTCGGTATATGCGGTATCCGGTGACACCCACGGCATCAGTGGAGGCGGTCCAGGAGAGATTGATTTGTGAAGAAGAGACAGCGGTGGCGGTGAGGTTGGTGGGGGTGGAAGGGGCGGTGGTGTCAGTGGGGGCGGCTGCTTGGGTGGTGGCAGAGACACTTGCTGACTGGGTGGAGACATTCCCTGCTGCGTCATATGCGGCGATGGTGTATGAGTAGGCAGTAGAAGCAGTGAGGCCGGTGTTGGAGTATGAGGTAGCAGTGGTGGTGGTGATTTGAGTGCCGCCTCGATAGATGCGGTAGCCGGTGACGGCGGTGTTGTCGGTGGAAGCAGTCCAGGAGAGGTTGATTTGTGAAGAAGAGACCGCGGTGGCAGTGAGGTTGGTGGGGATGGTGGGAGCGGAAGTGTCTGAAGGAGGAGGGGTACCGCCTGAGGTTTCGTCAGCACCGATGTCGTATGGAGCAGAGCGGGTGGTGCCGTCGATGTCGGTTGAGAGGGCGAGGTATGGGTCGGAGGAGAGGGTGGCGCCGAAGTCGCGGGCACCGGTGTCGGAGGAGGAGAGGTGGAAGTTGCTCCCAGCCGCATCAATAAAAGAGAAGGTTTGCGAAACACGGTCGTTTGCACCCCCTGTTGCAGTTGCCCCGTCGGTGGCGTTGTAATCAGAAAATGTGCTGAAGGTATTACTAAAAGGTGCTGTTCCTCCGGAGACAAGATTGTTCTTCAACAAAAGTAAGCGCGAGTAGTGGCCCAAGATACCCGTTACTGAATTTCTAATGGTGTTGTTATACGTCGGTGAAAGAGCACCTGCAGCACTTAGACGAATTGCTGTCGTCCAACCATAGAGAATGTTGTTGCTAACGTAATTGGGAATGGCACTCGCGTTAACAAATATAATACCGTGATCGGCGGTACCCGTGGTGCTATTGCGCAGAATATTATTTTGTATGCGAATACCCCCTGCACGAAGATTCACACCATTTGCACTAAAAGCACCCGTTACGCGAATCTGAAGACCGTCGATACTAGTGTAGTCCTGATAGATATCGAATCCGGGAGAGGAATTCGGTTCAAGTCGATATTTTGTCGTATCCCACACCCCCGCATGTCGTGCTTCAGGAGCGGTATAGATACGGATGTAGCGGGTGGCGTCGGTGGTCCAGCCATTTATAACAACCGAACCGGTATCTGCATTCGTCCAGGTACCCTCGATTCTCGCTACTTCTATCTGATTGGCAGCGACAAGATCTCTCTGTCGTGCTGCTTCCCATGCAGAGAGCGAGGTGTAGCAGGAAGTATAGCCGGTGCAGTCTTGGCGGATGAGAGAGACTGTTTCTGTTGCTGTTTGTGCAGATGCCGAGGGGGCAAAGATGAAGAAGCCGACAAAGAGAATGGAGAGGATGGTTGTATTGGAACGGGTCATGAGTGAGTACTATGCATAGAGTACTCTACATTGTGAGAGTGCTTTTTTGATTATCCACACTTTGAGAATCCCGTTGCGAGGCATCCGAAGAGAAGTTAGTCGATTCAATGGTAGAAACCTCGGCCGATACTTGTGCACGACGAGCATGATGAACACGGAGTGATAATCCTATGCCAAATATACCTGTTCCGAAAATAACCAAGAGCGTCGATCGAATTGCTATCGGGAGTCCAGAAAACGGCGTGAGTATAGTGAGAATACCGAGAAGAATGAGCATACTTGCGCGAGACATGCGTTGAGTATATCAGGGCGCGATAATGACGACAAATTCGCCACGGACTGCCTCTGGATGCATAGCAAAATATTCCTGCACATCTGCGACAGTTCCTGAAATAATCTCTTCATGGACCTTGGTAAGCTCACGAGCGATGATGACTCGTGACGCTTTAAGTGTTTCTAATTCTTTCAACAATTTCACTATGCGGTGCGGCGACTCGTAGAGCACGATGGGGATCTCGCTCTCCATGATTTTCGAAAGCGCCGTCTGACGACCCTTCTTGTGCGGCAAAAATCCGAGAAACGTAAAACCCGCAGAATCTATCCCTGCGATAGAAAGCGCCGCAGTGAGTGCGGATGGTCCCGGTATCGCTTCAATTATTATGTTTGGTAACTGAAGACGTATGTACCCAACAAGTCGCGCACCAGGGTCGGAGATCCCTGGCGTACCTGCATCACTCACAAGCACTACATGCTCACCATCTTCGAGGCGAGTGGTTATTTCATCCGCCTTTTTCATTTCCGTTGCCGCATCCAATCTTTGCAAAGGCTTTTTTATTTCGTATCTCGCAAGTAATTTTGAGATAACGCGCGTATCCTCCGCATAAATCACATTACATTCTTTAAGTGTGCGCAGAGCGCGCAGAGTTATATCCTCCAGATTTCCGATGGGCGTTGCGACGACCGAGAGCTTCCCTACTGCTAGACCTGTAGATGGTTCTATGTTCATACGATAATTTTATCGGCAACCTTGTAAATATCCCCTGCACCCATAGTCATTATGGTGTCACCTTCCCCAGCCTCACCCAGAACATTCTTAATAGCATCGAATGAGCCGAATGCGGTCGCGTCCGTCCCGGTAGAGCGAATATGCTCAGCAAGTATTTCGCTCGATATCGAGCCGTCATCCTTCTCCCGAGCAGCATAAATAGGAGCAATACATACTTTATCTGCAGCACTAAATGCGGTAGCAAATTCCGCAAGTAAATCGCGCGTACGACTGTAAAGATGCGGATGGAAAGCTACGATGATTCTTCCTTTCACTTTTGCACGGAGCGCTTCTAGAGTTGCCTTAACTGCGGTCGGATGATGTGCGTAGTCATCATAGACATCCGCGCCATTCTTTGTCTTTCCTTTATATTCAAATCGGCGCCACGTTCCTTCAAATGCAGCAAGTGATTCCGTAATTACAGCGTCGGAGATGCTCGGGATAACAACTCGCGCAGCCGCAGCGGCTGCGCGAGCGTTCATAACATTGAACTCGCCAACTAGACGAAGAGTATACGAAGATTCTTTCGTATAATCGATAATACGTGCTTTCGTCTCCGTAAGAAGCGGCGCAATATTTGCATCCTTCGGATTGGTTACGATTGCTCCACCTTCAGGTATGCGCTCAATCGCTTTCCGAAACGTCGCTTGCAGCGCAGAGAGTGATGGGAAATAATCCGTATGATCCCACTCAAGATTCGTAATGACGAGTACCTGCGGCGCAAGCTCAAGCAGATGATCGCGATATTCACACGCTTCGACGACAAAAATATCTGACGTGCCCGACAAATAATTCGAGCCGAAATCCTTTACAAGGGAACCAACGACCGCGGTCGGCGACACGCCCGCATCCTGCAGTACCTTTGCGAGCATACCGGTCGTCGTCGTCTTTCCGTGTGTACCCGCTATCGCCACGGTACGTTTCCCTTCTGAAACTTTTCCCAACATTTCGAAATATGAACATTGAGGGATACTCATTTCTTTTGCTCTCGTACGTTCCGGATTCTCCGGCGGTACTGCATCACTATAGATAACCATCTCCGTGTCCGCAGATACTTGTTCTGCTTTTTGTCCGATATTCACTGTGATTCCTTTCGCTTCAAGAAGCTCCGTTACAGGACTCGGCTCACGATCGGAGCCGGCAACTTGTACGCCCTGGCTAGAAAGCATCTGTGCGAGTGCACTCATGCCAATGCCGCCAATCCCGACAAAATAAACAGTCTTAGGCATGGTCGTGTACGAGGGAAATAAATTGATCCCCTCGATCGTATTCATTCTTGAACATGCCGAACGACGCAAATGCAGGCGAGAAAAGAATGGTGTCACCCTCCCCTGCTGATGCAAAAGCTTCTGTAACGGCTTTCCCCAAATCATCAAATACGGACGCACCAGGAATGAATTCAAGCACTCGACTCGTACCAGTTCCTGCAAGAAGAATAATTCTCTTCACTTCTTTAAGCTTCAAGAGGAGTGCATTCATATCGAGATCTTTATCGGCACCACCCATGATGAGTACGGTATCCGCTGGATCAAGAGCTGAAAGTGCTGCGAGTGTCGCTTCGGGTGTCGTAGCAGTTGTATCGTTATACACTTTAACACCCTCAATCTCTCTGATAAGTTCGAGTCGCCCCGGTACACCGGCAAATGACTCGAGTGCACGACGGCTAATTTCATCAGAGATCTCGAGCGAGCGAGCGACTGAAAGCGCGAGCGCAGCATTATATCGATTGTGCTGACCAGGAATACGTAGTGTCCAAGTATCAGGGAGTTTATGTTCGTCTGCGACAAAGATTTTTGATTCAATCATTTCGCTATAAGCATCAATAATTGTCGGCGCGCACTGCTTACCGAGCACGAGTATGTCATCAGACTTCTGATACAAAAATATATTCGCTTTATCTGCAAGATACTGAGCCGGATCGTCTTTGTAATAGTTCAAATGGTCTGAAAAAAACGTTGTAAAAACAGCAACATGCGGACTCATCGATACTTCTCCCCACCCATGACACTGCCACGAATCCAACTCCAGTACAGCTGTGTGCGATGGAGTTACCTCTCTAAGTAGAGCGAGAGTCGAGACGCCGCGCACGTTCCCTCCAAGAAGTACTTTCCTTCCCGCTTCTTTGAGAATGTTGTACGCCATATGCGTGACTGTCGACTTGCCGCGCGTACCTGTGACACCAATGATTGAAATGTTTGAAATTTCAGCAAAAAGATCTGCACTCATCCGGACCGGTATCCCGTTTTTCTTTGCTTCGGCTATATACGGGGAATCAAGCGGGACGCCTGCCGCCTTCAAAACCAGGTCACGGTTTTTAAAATCCTCGAGTCGGTGTTCCCCGAGAACGAATGTGATGTTCTTAACTGATTCAAGCTGCGCCATCGATTCGGCGAGCTGCTCTCGTGTCTTGAGATCGGTGACGATAAGATCGGCTCCGCACTCGGCAAGATACCGAGCATCGCCAACACCTCGACCGAGGAGACCGAGACCCATGACTGTTATTCTCTTATCCTTGAAATGCGCCGATGCGTCCATCCGAGAATACTAACCTATACGGCGCATAATATGAATTATTCGCAGGATGTAATTATCTCTGTGTCGGAATGGGTAAGTGTCGCGTCTGAGAACGGCACAGTGACTATTTGATAAGGATTCGTGAGCGATTGTGTAACCATACAGCCCGCGCCCGGTTTTGTGAGCGTGACAGCTACGGTGCGCATATTCTCTGCCTCAGTTACTGCGGTGACTACGGCGGAATTCCCACCGGTGGATTTCTGTCCGGCAAATATACCGATGACATACTCCTTTGAGAAATCGACTTTCGGTAATGGCGGCCCGTCAGTACCGTGAGCTATTTCCCATATTTTTTCCAAACCTTCCCTCGAATACGCTGCATAATTTTTTCGTACCGCAACACCCGCTGCGTGAATACCAACATCCAGAACATCAAAAGGTATCGTCTGAATAATTTTCTCAGGTGCAGTATCTACGACCGCGGAAGCGGTGTTCAATTCTGTAAATTTTGGCAATGGAGCAAGATAGTACAGACTGGCGCCGACAAACATAGATATGAAAGCTACACTGACGATAGTTAAAAATTCTCTGCGCATATTTTCTAGTATAACCTCACCCGATTCCGCTTATTCTCTTGTATGTGCACAACGCCACAATCTCTATGTAAACCACACTCGAGATTCTTCACTAGAATTCATCGAAAAATAGAGAAATCGCCTTTGGGGCGATTTCTCTATTTTGTCTGCTGTGCAAGTGCCAGGGATCGAACCTGGGACCGCTCGAGTATCAGTCGAGTGCTCTACCAGCTGAGCTACACTTGCGTATGTGGATACTATCAAAAAACACTGATTTCTTCCACCAGACCTAAGACTACCGATGATCCATCGGTAGTCCAAAGCCTCGTGAAGTCAAAAGGAACCGAAATATCCGAACATCGTGTGTGAAGCAGCTTCATACTAAAACCGGCACGCATCCTACATGCGTGCCGGCTGTTTTTTATGCAAAAAACGTTTTTTGCGACTTCGTAACACGAAAAAGAAAGTGGCAGGGAGAAAGAATAATTTGAACACGTTCACTAGGGGATTCTCAAAAAAATGATCAGATATGTGTTTATCTAATCTCCAGTACACTTTCAGTGTACGAAACATATCGAACCCTCCTTAAAGTAAGGTTATTTTAGAAAAGATCTGTGTGTGCTCTTTTGTTCCGCCTATTCCCGCGCTCGGAGCGTCAATTGAGCGCTCCGAACGACGTACCGGGATACGTTATCCGGCTTCCGAGTGGCGTTTAGGGACGACCACTATCTCCCACGATTCTTACGAATCGCATCGACTTGATATTCCTTTCGGGAGATATCGATTCCATTTCGGATATGTTCCACGAGCAGCTTCCGCTACCCGTGCCTTGTTACGACTTAGTCCTTGTCATTGAATTTGCCGTAGTACTGCGCAAGGCAGTCCTTCGGGCACCCCCAACTCCCTTGACTTGACGGGCGGTGAGTACAAGACTTGAGAACGTATTCACCCCGGTTTGGCTGACCCGGGATTACTAGCGATTCCGGCTTCATGAGGTCGGTTGCAGACCTCAATCCGTACTGGGGTCGGTTTTATAAGGATTGGCTCCGCCTTACGGCATTGCAACCCGTTGTACCGACCATTGTATTATGCGTGCAGCCCAAGATATCAGAGGGACATGCTGATCTGGCGTCATCCCCACCTTCCTCTCCCGTGAGGGAGCAGTCTCGCCTGGCCATATAGGCAACAGACAACGGGGGTTGCGTTCGTTACCCCACTGAAGGGAACAGTTCAAACCACGAACTGACGACGACCATGCATCACCTGTCCAGCACCCTCGAAGGCTCCGTCCCTTTCGGGTCGGATGCAGCTGGATTGCTAATCTTGGTAAGGTTCTTCGTTTGTCGACGAATTGAGCCGCATAATCCACCGCTTGTGCAAGTCCCCGTCTATTCCTTTGAGTTTTAATCTTGCGATCGTACTACCCAGGCGGCTCGCTTACCGCGTTAGCTTAGTCTCACAGAGGGTCGATACTCCGTAAAACGAGCGAGCAACGTTGAGGGCCAGGACTACTGGGGTATCTAATCCCATTCGCTACCCTGGCTTTCGTGTTTGAGCGTCAGGAACGTACCAGTGCATTGCCTTCGCCTTTGGTGTTCCCCATGATATCAACGGATTTCACCCCTCCACCATGAGTTCCATGCACCTCTCACGCCCTCGAGCCATACCGTTTCCCTCGCAGACCGTAGGTTAAGCCCACGGATTTAACGAGAGACTAATATGGCCGCCTAGACACCCTTTACGCCCAGTGATTCCGGGTAATGCTTGGAGCCTCTGTATTACCGCTCCTGCTGGCACAGAGTTAGGAGCTCCTTATTCATCGGGTACCGTCAATAAACTTCGTCCCCGATAAAAGATGTTTACGTACCAAGGCACTTCATCCATCACGCGGCGTCGCTCCGTCAGACTTTCGTCCATTGCGGAATATTCTCGTCTGCAGCCTCCCGTAGGAGTATGGACCGTGTCGCAGTTCCATCGGTGGGGATCGGCCTCTCAGCCCCCCTAAACGTCGTAGCCTTGGTGAGCCATTACCTCACCAACTAGCTGATATTACGCAGGCCGCTCCCGAAGCGAAAAACCTTTACCCTTGCGGGACTATCGGGAATTACCCATCCTTTCGGATGGCTATGCCCGACTTCGGGGGATGTACCTACGTGTTACTACCTCGTCTGCCGGTTGCCCTTGCGGGCCCCCTTGACTTGCATGACTTATCCACGCCGCCAGCATTCACCCTGAGCTAGGATCAAACTCTCATTAAGAATAGGCGGAACAAAAGAATTCACACTTCTTTTCATGCCCGCCGCTTGCGCGGCGGGCGTTCACGTATTTAATTGTCAAGGGTCAAAAGAAACCCCGCCCCGCCACTGCGAGACAGTAAAGCCATACTATAGGAGCGGCCATAAGCCGTCAAGATATCTCTTAAAAGCTCTAACTGACTCAATACGCCAGTTCCCTATTCCCGTAAAAGATGCTATACCAAGCCCAGTCCAATTTAGTTCTTACAACACAAAACCAAGAAAGGAGATATTTCGTGGACAAAAGAAAGAGTCCTTTAGACACCCATCGAACATCCCGAGCAAAAAGGAATGCCAGCTGGTTGGAACAGATCTGTACAAAAATTCGCAGCAATGGAGGTCAAATAACTGCTCAGAACGATACAGAGCGCCTTGCCGAACTTCGTACGCTCTGCACACTGATTCCAGGTACCCCAGTATTTCAAGAGTATATTCTAGGGCTGCTAGATACCGGGGAATTGAAATTAGACGAGGCGCTTGAATTCTTCTTCGTGGACGCATCGAAAGGAAAATGGGGAGTTTATACGCCACCGGTAGCACGAGAGTTCGAACGAATGATGATTTTGTCTGAACTTCCGCGCAAAATATCTGAAGCTGGGATTCGAGGCGACGAACAGAGAGTCAATCAGCTGGAGAAACTGACCGACCGCTGGGCGAAGAGCTTCGAAGGGAAATATCAACAACGTGTCGACCAAGGCGTAAGCCTGGAGGCACTCAAGCAGCACCTTCAACACATAAACGAATCAGGGGAGGAAGAAAATATGGGGTCACTGTCAACATAGATAGTGACCCCATTTTATATTCGTGATACATACACGGCAGTTTGCCAAGTTGCACGAGGGTCGTAACACGCTACAATACTCGGAGCCGTCACCCTTGCCTATGAACGCCAATGAGCGAGAACGTGTAGTCGTGTCTGTTGGAGGCTCTCTTATCGTTCCCGATGGGATCGATACCAACTTTCTCACACATTTCAAAGCATTGATTCTCGATAAGGCACAGCAGGGTTTCAGTTTCACTATCATTACCGGTGGAGGAAAGACCGCCCGTCGCTATCAAGACGCCGCACATACGGTTACTCCACTTTCTCGACAAGATCTCGACTGGATCGGCATTCATGCGACACGCCTCAACGCACAACTTCTACGAAATATTTTTGTCGGCTATGCGTACCCGCAAATTATTAAGAACCCCACTGCGGCTATTCATGCAGACGCGCCAATTATCATCGCTGCTGGCTGGCAGCCTGGATGCTCAACTGATTATGATGCCGTACTTATGGCTAAAAATCTCGGGGCGCATCGCTTGGTGAATCTTTCGAATATCGATTACGTCTATACCGAAGACCCCGAGAAAAACACTGACGCAAAAAAGATAGAGAAGATATCCTGGACAGAGTTCCGGAAATTAATCCCTACGGAATGGGATCCAGGACTCTCTTCCCCATTTGATCCTATTGCTGCGAAAGAAGCGGAATTACTCAATCTTGAGGTTGCTATCATCAACGGCACCACGCTTGGAGAATTTTCAAACTACCTCGAGGGCAAACCGTTTGTCGGAACGATTATTTCTTAGCGAAGCGGTGTGCGAAAGGGATTAGGAGTGGCGCAGCAAGAAGAATTGAAGAATAGGTGCCGGCAACAACGCCGACAAGCATAACGAGCGCAAAGTCTCGCGTTACCTCAGCCCCGAAAAAAACCAACGCACCAAGAGCCAGAGCTGTGGTAAGTGATGTATTAATAGAACGGGTCATGGTCTCATCGATACTCTTCCCTACAGTAAGCTCAAAGGATTCTTTTATATTTGTTTTTTCATTATGGGCTAGGTGCTCTCGTACGCG
This sequence comes from Minisyncoccota bacterium, assembly GCA_022841985.1. Lineage (GTDB taxonomy): Bacteria > Patescibacteriota > Minisyncoccia > Phycocordibacterales > Phycocordibacteraceae > C7867-001. The sequence goes on from JALHQL010000010.1 coordinate 11,474, forward strand.
ATCAAAAATGACGATAGTGTCATTCACTGAGTACCCTAGAAGCGCTAAGAGCGCGGTAACAAAGAGAGCGTCTACTTGGGCATCGGTGAAGTACGTCAAGAGAGCAAAGAAACCTGCGGGGATAATGAAGTCGTGGAGAAGAATTATGATAACCGCAAGTCCGTAGTACCAACTTGAGACCGGGCGAGAAACTTTTCGAAATGCGAAAGCAATGTATAACACTATCACTAACGCCACAGCAAAGATTGCCCAGAGCGCTTTTGTGGCAAACTGACTTCCGAGCGAAGGACCGACTGACGTGTAAGAAAGTTCGTTTGCGACGTCGCCTGAAGAAGAGATCGCCGCAAGAACAGCATCATGCTCTGCTGGCGTCATAGTGCGCGTGCGAATGGAGACTGAATCACTTCCAGAAGAACGAACGGACACCTCTCCCAAAGGAACCATAGCAACCTGCTTTTCTATAGTCGTGATTGCTGGCACTCCATTTGGATACTTCACCTGCATCAGAGAACCACCAGAAAAGTCGATGCCGAGCGGCAGACCGAGAGTAAGAATAGCACCTATAGCGGCTGTAAAAATAATTCCGGTAATCCAGAAAAAAAGTACGCGATGTCGGACAATATACATAGGTTATGAATTACGCCAGCCTGAACCGATAAGGAAGTGCCACTTGTCCTCAAGTTTCTCTGGAATAATCGCGAGCAAAAAGACTCGTGAAAGTGACACCGCGGAAATAAAAGAAGCGAGTATACCAAGTACAAAGACAAGAGCAAATCCTTGCACGAGACTCGTCCCGAGCCAGAAAAGAATTACACCGGAAATAAGCATGGTGAGATGGCCATCGCGAATCGCTGTCCATGCTCTGCTAAATCCGATATGCACCGCTTCCCGTGGATTCTTACCATCGCGCAACTCTTCTTTTGTACGCTCGAATATGAGCACGTTTGCGTCCACTGCCATACCTATCGTAATGATGAGTCCAGCGATGCCGGAAGCAGTGAGCGTAATCGGAATAACTTTAATGACTGCGAGCATGAAAATAACATATTCGGCGAGCGCAAGCGCCGCAACAAGACCGGGGAGACGATACCATCCGATCATAAAGATTACGATGAGCGCGAATCCTATCATTCCAGCAATAACGCCTGCAGTGATAGCTGCGGCTCCGAGTGTCGGACCGACCGCAGAGCTACCTTCAAGGGATATTGGCACTGGAAGTGCCCCAAAATTAAGATTGCGTACGAGATCACGTGCTTCTGGTGCGGTAAATTGACCAGTGATAGTCGCCTGTCCGCCTGGAATTGCCTCTTGGATGGTAGGAGCAGAGATTAGCTGTCCGTCGAGGAAAATTGCGAGTGTGCGACCGATATTTTCGCTTGTAATCTTCTCAAAAAGTTTTGCGCCCTCGCTGTCAAAATTGAGAATCACCTGCGGTGCGGTAAGTCCGGCTGTTGCGCCTGACCCAAACCCGAGAGTTGCGTTCGAGAGATAGCGTCCGTCAAGACCGGTTGAAACATACGTGATTTGAGTCGTCGTACCCACACTGATCGGTGTTTCGAGCCTGAATTCAAGCGTCGGTGTTTCTCCAAGTGCCGCAACAGCGGCCTTAATATCAGTGACCCCAGGAAGAGCGACTATGAGACGATCCTCGGTGATTCCCGAAAGAGTGTTCGCTCGTTCTGTCTGAACCAAAGGCTCCGCGACACCAAAGAGGTTCACACGACGTTCAATAACACCCTGCAATGCTGCAAGCGCATCGGAACGCTCACTTACGGGCGTCTGGCTCATATCAGCGTTATAGACAAGCTCCGTGCCACCAGCGAGGTCTAGCCCTAACTTGAAGCGATACGAACTCGTTGGATTCGCCTGAGTTGTCCAGACGAAATACGCAAGCAAAAAGCCCACAGCGAGGCCAAGAATCGCAAACACTCGGAAACGGATCATGAGGAGAGTATAAACGAAATAAAGAAAAAGCGAAGTCTTGCGTTCATTAAGTATTCATTGCCTTCTCCGCAAGTGAAACAACGTTCTCAAAGAGACACGCGACCGCGATCGGACCGACGCCGCCCGGGACAGGTGTGAAGATTGAACATTTTTGCGCACAAGCAGGATCAGCATCGCCTACGACTGCACCATCTAATTCAGATGCTCCTGCGTCAATAAGTACGACTCCGTCTTTAATCATGTCTGGCGTAATGAGATTCGGGGAACCTGCCCCAGAAACAATGATATCTGCATTCGCGAGTGCCACTTGTAGATCTCCCGATTCTAACGTTACTACTGTAACTTCTGCTCCTTGCTGTTTGAGCCAAACAGCACAAGGGTGTCCGACTAGTCGTCCATCCCCAATAACGGCTGCGCGCCTCCCTTTCACGTCAATCTTGCTACGCATCAATATTTCGCGCACGGCTCCGACTACTGGCGGCACGAGAGCATCCCTATCATTATGCTCAAACTTTGCACGAGCGGCAGCCGAAAGAACATCAGCATCTTGGTGCAGTGGTATCAAATTCAACACTTCCTCCGTGGAAATATCAGACGAGAGCGGGAGCTGCACAATGATAGCGTCTGCGTGGTTAGGAAAAGTTAGGCTTCGTGTTTCTGCAAACTCACACCCCGCATCTTCCGCACTTCTAGCTTTTATTTTCAGATATGAACGTGTCGCCGACGTTTCCTCAGGAGAAACGTACACGAGTACATTCGGGCGCCGACCCAATTTCCCCGTACGCATCTTTGTGCGGGCGAGTATGTTTTTTGCCAGTGCGCGACCATCTATGATCATGTTCCAGAAAATGAGAGTAACGCCCGTACGGTCTTGAGTGCGATGGCGAGATCAAGTCCGAACGAGCGATGCTTCAAGTAATACAGATCGTAGGACACTTTGCGTTTTGTGCGCACCACGTCCGCCGCACCGCGAGGCGCATCATAGTCATGAATCTGTGCCCAGCCCGAGAGGCCTGGAGTGATCAGATGGCGCATCCGATACTGCGGAACCTCGCGCTCATACACTTCAGCAATCTTCGGAAACTCAGGTCGCGGACCAATGAACGACAAGTCGCCGACGAAGATATTCCAAAGCTGTGGCAATTCATCGATACGCGTTTTCCGAAGCATACGGCCGAGCGCCGTGACGCGATTTTTCTTCTGAAGTTCCGGATCGCCATTATCATTGAAGAGCATGGTGCGGAGCTTGAAGAGCCGGATGATGCGACCATTCTTTCCGATACGTTCCGGAAAAATAAACGGTATGCCGCCTTCAAAAGAAAGCAGTAGTGCTGCAACGCCCACAAGTGGAATCGCGATTATCGCACCAATGATTGTGAGTGTAATATCAAAGATGCGTTTCAGCAGATCATAGACCGCATGATGTTTCGGTAACGATTCAAGCAAGGCACTGGCATCAAGATGATCCAACGGTACACGATCGAAGATTTCTTCATACTGTGTGGCGAACTCAAGAAACAGAGTACCGTCAGTCACGAGACCAGAGAGTTTCGACATTTCGCGTGCGACGACCGGGTCGGAAGTATCAATAACAACAATGCGCACTCCCTCTTTGATACCCGAAGCAACAGCAGCAAATACACCGCCCTCGACTAGACCTTTTGTCTCTACGTGCGAAAGAAATTGTATGCGATACCAATCATTCCCCTGCACCTCATCAAAGAGTTCGCGTACCGCCGAACCAGAACCGACAAGAATGGCTGCCTCCCTTCTCCCTTCCTTCACTTCGCGATTCATTCGGTAGAACCGCCATACGCTCTCGGCAATAACCGACACAACGAGATACAGCCCGAGAATCGTTTTTGGGGCGATAGAAAGCGGAAGGATAAAAAAGAGGATAGCGGCAATCGCGACTGTCGCAATCTGCGCACCCGCGATGCGAGTACCCATCACCCGACGGATTGGGCGCGTCTGCTTCTCGTAGAGGCCAGCGATATAGAAGACAACGAGCGATAGTAAAAATATTGGGAGAAACGGGACGAAATTTGCCTCAAAGTAACTAAATGAAGGTACTGCAAGGTTACGTAAAAAGAGAGCGATCCAGAGGGACGCAACCAATATGAGAAAATCCCCAATAAGTAAGAATGCCGTTTCTCGACGATCAAAAGCCATGAGATGGATACTATAACGTGAAAATATATTGTACAGTTGCACCCATGGAGACTCTTGCACGCAAAAAAATACTGTATGTCATAACTAAGTCGAATTGGGGTGGCGCACAGCGTTACGTATTTGACCTTGCGACAGCATTACAAAACACTTTCGAAGTACATGTTGCGTTCGGACAAGAAGGACTGCTCGCACAGAAACTGCAAGCAGCTGGCATCTCCACTTCCCACGTCAAGGCTCTGCAACGCGATGTTTCGATACATAGCGATGTAAAAAGTTTTTTCGAACTGTTACAACTTTTCCGTACTGAAAAACCAGATGTCGTACACCTCAACTCATCTAAAGCAGCCGGTATAGGCGCACTGGCAGCACGCCTTGCGCGAGTACCGCACATCATCTTCACTGCTCATGGATGGCCCTTTGCTGAGAAAAGAAATATCGTCTGGCGCTTATTTGCATTACTTGGATCGTGGGCGACAGCACTACTTTCTCATGTGGTAATCGTTGTCTCGAAAAATGACTTGCGAGTCGGGAAACGCTTGCTACTTTGCAGCGCCAAAATGCATCTGATTTATAACGGTATCGATCTGCACATGCGATTTGGTTCAGGGGAGAACATCCGCAATGCTTTTCCCTCTGGGGTGCGCATCGTCGGCACCATCGGCGAGCTAACACATAACAAAAACCAGATTGCGCTTATCGAACAAGCAAAAAATAATCCGTCGCTATATGTTGCTATTGTTGGCGACGGCGAAGATTATTTGTATTTAAAGAAAAAAATAGAAGAATATGATCTCGATACTCGAGTAAAATTGTTCGGGTTTATGCCTGCAAGCGAGGTATTGCGGGGATTCGATGTATTTGCGCTTCCCTCTCTCAAAGAAGGGTTGCCCTATGTCCTGCTTGAAGCCAAGGTCGCTAGCCTTCCTATCGTTGCGGAGCGCGTGGGCGGAGTAGGCGAAATACTAGACACAAAAGACATGGGCGTTTTTTCGCTCGAGCACATGATACAAAAAACTGTTTCCTTGTATCGCTACCGCTGGTAGCACCCCCTTTTTAGAAAATCAAAGTGTGACTGCTTTCTGAAGCAATCTACCCGCCCAGATATTCGTTTGTGCTGGTGTCACGTGCTGCACTGCGCCCCTGGCGCGCAAGAGAGGTAACGATACCAAGCGCAGCAAATTCCAGGACGAGATGCGAACCGCCTGAGCTCATGAAAGGTATCGTCGTGCCAGTCACCGGCAAGAGACCGAGATTGATACTAGTATGCAGTGCGAGATGTGCCGCAAAGAGAATAAGGACTCCGAGCGTGAAGAATGCATCGAAATTGGTGGCCGCAACGCGCGCTATTTGCACAAGTCGCGCAAAGAGGATCGCATATATTGAGAACAGGAGCACTACGCCGGCAAATCCCCACTCTTCCGCAAATGCCGCAAAAATAAAATCAGTCTGGTACTCGGGCAAGAAACGTAGTTTCGATTGCGTGCCATAGCCGATACCTTTCCCCAAAAGCTCGCCCGAACCGACGGCAATTTTTGCCTGATACGCATTGTAGCCTGACCCACGAATATCACTCGCCGGATTCACGAAAGAGATGATGCGCGTGCGCTGATAGGGTTTCAGTCCCCCGAACCAAAGCGATGCTGCTGCGACACACGCAATGAGCCCAAGAATGAAGAGATGCTTCTTTGAGATGCCGGAGACAAGCATCATACCGAGCCAGAGCGTGCCGAATATAATGGCATTCCCCATATCCGGCTCGACAAGAATAAGAAGAGCTAGTGTGAGTGCATACGCACCGGAGACAATGATGTGCCGAAAGTCATTAATCTCGACATGTCGCCGCGAAAGATATTTCGCCAGAAGCACCAACAAAGCAAGTTTGGCAAAATCTGCCGGCTGAAAAGAAATCGGCCCGAGCGAGAACCACGCGCGTGCACCAAGCACCGGTTCTGCAAACAGAAGCAATAGCACGAGCAATATGCACGCTACTACATAGAGCGCCATCACGATTGAAGTCCGGCGAATGAATCGTACATCGAGAGCTGAGAGGCCAAGATAGACACCGAGGGCGATAGCGAGCCAGAGCAATTGACGCGGAGCAAGCGATGAACCTTGCCCGAACGTACTCATGGTAAGAATACCGAGAAATGAGAGAGTGAGCGCAGGAAGAAGAAGTGTCCAGTCGAAAAATAGGCGGGAGCGAGCAAACGGTTGACTTACCATTTTGTTTTTAAGGCATTGGAATAATCGGCACGACCTGCACCGAAGCGAAAGCGCTAGAAAACGCATTGTTCCACGTGAATGTCGCGGTCGCCTGCCCTTGTGCGGGTATAGTAGGCACTACCGTCGATGACGCGGCAATAACATCTCCCTTATCATTACGCACAAGAATAATTGCCGATACATTAGTTAAGGCAATCACACTTGTATTTATAAGAACCGATTCAAAACGCGGCATTTCGGGCGTGCCGCCCAGTTTCGTATTTAATACCGTCGGTATGATACGCGGATCGCTAACCATCATGAACCACCGCGGGGATGAGGCTTCAATGGAGAGAAACGCGCTTGCAGTCACTTGTTTGCCCGATACGATACCGGGAACAAACACTGGTACTGTTGCTCCTGGTGGCAGATCGAGCGTACCGGTCACTTCTTGAATAAGCAATCGATCTGTGCCATAAATCGCGATTCGATACGGAACATTCTTTGCCGCAACTCCTGGATTCTTGTTCTCAACCAAAGCGATAACATCGGTACGCCCAGTGCTATTTGTAAGAGCTTTCGTAAACAGAACCGTCGGCGGCTGTTGCCCAGCCGCACAAAGATACGGGCACGAACCGCCGCAATCAATTCCCCCTTCATCCTGATTTTGAACGTTATCAATACACGACGGTGCCTTATAAAAAGTTACTAGAAACACAGCCGCAAGAAGCCCAACACCGATTCCGCCGATAATAAGCGCAATTATAAATCTTCTCCGTGCTGCCCAGGACATGCATTTAGTATAACAAAACGCCGCACAAAGTGCGGCGTTTTGTTATCGAGTACTTGGTTCTGGCGGTTAGCTACTCTCCCCATCTGAAACGATGAGTACCATCGCCGCTAGGAGGCTTGACTGCCGAGTTCGGAATGAGATCGGGTATGACCCTCCCGCCAAACCACCAGAACCAAACACTCGATGTGTTCAGTGTATACGAATATGCCCCAAGGGCATTCCCATTTTTCTAAGCTCGAGTACGAGCAAGAAAATTGGTCACGCAGGTACTATTGAAAAGCAAGTATGAACGCTGACTGTGCTACACAGATTTCCGCACGAGAGACTGGACATATTAGTACTCCTCGGCTCCACGCCTTGCGGCGCTTCCACCTAGAGCCTATCAACCTAGTCATCTCCTAGGAGTCTCATAACGATTCCTAATCTTGGAGCACGTTTCCCGCTTATATGCTTTCAGCGGTTATCGTCACCCGACATAGCTACCCAGCGGTGCCCTTGGCAGGACAGCTGGCAGACCAGTGGTCAGTTCATCCCGGTCCTCTCGTCGCTTCTTCCCCTGTTTCCAGGAGCGCAGACTATATCTTCATCCTTCTTCGTTGTGTGCGAAGTTGGGACGGTGGCATCTTGCCCATACATGCTGTCGCTCTCATGGGAGCGATTCCTCATGGTATGAGCCTACGTATCTTTCAACGTAAGTCGTTACGGGGTCAAACCAAGCATTTGATACAGTTCTTCTTTTGTCTTTCGCTTCCTGCTCATATAGTTTTCATTCTGTATGAGCAGAAGAAGATCGACAATCTTACGTATGTCGTCCGACTTCATAGTGCGAAGCGTCTGCTTTTCAAGCAATTTGCATGCCTGGATGAGCAGTTTCGCTTGTTTCTTTTTAAAACGAAAATACGGCTGAAGTACTTCAAGAGTTTCCCGCACTTGCGAGAAACCATTGATGCGCAATTCCGTCATACTATCGTTCCTTTTGGAAACGTATCCACACTTGAGCCGCGTTCGCATCCACGAGAGCGGTGCCTGGTGGCGACTGTCTTGGTAAAGACAGATGGTCGCCATAAAGCGCACCCCCTTGGTCGAATCCGCACGCTTCTTTAATTGGAGCATGAGACTTCCATCTCCATCCAAGAAGCCTGCAATATACGCGAGTTCTGTTTTGATATTTGATCGACTTCCCACGGTATTATCATAGCGTCATTCTGGTCCTCAAGCGAGTTTGATATCCACAGGACCGAGGGAGATCGAACTCTAAAACCAGAAGCACCGTAGACTTCACCGTTATAAGCCACGTTGTCATCAGAAATCTCTCTCTGAAGTAGCAATTCCTTACTAGGGACAACCCTCCTCAAGAATCAACGCCTGCAGTAGATAGGAGACCAACCTGTCTCACGCATCTACGTTGCCCGCTACTGCTTAAAAGAAAAGCGGTAGCGGATTTTCTCCAATTACTCGGAGGATCGGACTGTAACTTCACCGGTTCTCGGTGATCAACATTCAGTCTCTAGAGGCATTAAGTGTCTGATTCCATGTCTCCACGGTATCAGAACCTAATTTCCCTCGGTATTGCCCGCTCGTACACAACGAGTGTGGGTTCCACCGATATCAGTCGATATGGTCCCTCTATATTCCTATAGAAGGCCGCCGTGAGTTTACTTTTTGTCATTCTCCTCGTGGGTTCAAACCGTTCAATATCCGAACGATTCCGTTCAGGTGCTGAACGGTTTGAACCCAGCTCGCGTAACATTTTAAATGGCGAACAGCCATACGCTTGGGAGCTTCTCCACCCCCGCGCTATGTTGAGCCGACATCGAGGTGCCGAACTCCGCCGTCGCTAAGGACGCTTGGGCGGAACTAGCCTGTTATCCCCAGGGTAACTTATATCCGTTAATCTCTGGCCGCATCTAAGGCGTACCATCGGTTCACTAGACTCTGCTTTCGCATCTGCTCGAGATGTACCTCTTGCAGTTAAGCTCTCTTATGCTCTTACACTATCGCCACGGTTTCCATTCGCGGCTAGAGAACCTTAATAGACTCCTCCGTTACTTTTTAGGAGGATAGCGCCCCACCAAAACTACCCGCCACGCACGGTCCCCTGTTGGATCCCAACAAGGTTAGACATTGCACACAACAAGAATGGTATTTCATTGGCGACTCCACATCCCCCGAAAGGAATGCTTCAAAGTCTCCCATCTATGCTACGCATGCAGCACGCAATGCCAATACGAAGCTGTAGTAAAGCTCCTGGGGTCTTTTCGTCTAACTGCAGGTATCCGGCATCTTCACCGGAAGTGCATTTTCACCGAGCGAGTCCTCGAGACAGTTTTCCAGTCATTACACCATTCGTGCACGTCGGAACTTACCCGACAAGGAATTACGCTCTTCGATTCCTTTAAGCACGCGAAGGACCATATCTTGTCCCGTCACACTCGAAAGTGCAACGGGCTATGACGTATGGCCTCTCGGAGTCATTTTGGACAAAGTACAGATTGCTCCATACTCAGGTAACTTGGTGTACTTCTGTTTACCCTATAATCGTCCTAGTCCTTCGCGGCACGACATTTCTGTCGCACCGCGAACCTTAGGACGATTATAGTTATCGCCGACATTCACCAGGGCTTACACAGTCCAGCACTACCACCGAAGTAGTAGCACCAACCGTGGTTAACCTTTTGGCATTGGTCAGGTGTCACCCCCTATACTTCCTCTTACGAGTTTGCAGGGAGCTGTGTTTTTGGTAAACAGTTGCCAGAAAAACTTTCACTGCGGCCCCCCATTCTTGCGAACAGAGGGCAGGCCTTATCGCTAACTTACGGCCGCTTTTTTGCCGAGTTCCTTGAGGACATCTTACTCGTTCGTCTTGGTCTTCTCGACCGGACCACCTGTGTCGGTATGCGGTACGGGCGTCTATAGAGTTGATGCATAGAAGATTTTCTTGAAACCGCGCTTTGCGTCCTCTCTTCCCCCGAAGGAGAAAATTGCCTCAGTGCTTGGGGTAATGCGCGCCGGATTTCCCTAACGCGCGCCCTCACACTGCTGACCGGAATCCAATTACCGGCGACCCATACAGCAGTCCGTCACTCCTTAGCCTCTATAAACGGTCACGGAATATTGACCGTGTGTCCATCGGGTGCGGCTCTCGCCATCCCCTTAGGCCCGACTAACCCTCAGTTGATCACCATAGCTGAGGAAACCTTGGTCTTTCGACGTGCGGGGTTCTCACCCGCATTGTGGTTACTTGTACCGGCATTCTCACTTCCGTACGCTCCACCTTGGGTTACCCCTTAAGCTTCAGCGCGAACGGAACGCTCTCCTACCGCGTACGATTCTCGAAAGAATCGCACACCCGCAATTTCGGCACGACGTTTAACCCCGATCATCTTCGGCGCAAGAACCCTCGATGAGTGAGCTGTTACGCTTTCTTTAAATGATGGCTGCTTCTAAGCCAACATCCTCACTGTCTATGGATCCCCACTTCCTTGTGATGTACTGAACGTCGATTTTGGGGCCTTAATTGGCGATCAGGGCTCTTCCCCTCTCGATCGATGGAGCTTCGCCCCCACCTTCTAACTGCTGCCCGAATGTCGGGTATTCGGAGTTTGATAGGGACCACGAGATTTCTCCCTGTTGGTCCCTTCCAGTGCTCTACCCCCCGACACACGATATGGCAACGCCAGCCCAAAAGCTGTTTCGGAGAGAACCAGCTATTCCCAGATTCGATTAGCTTTTCACTCCTTACCACAAGTCATCCCAAGGCGTTGTACGACCTACGGGTTCGGGCCTCCATCTGTCTTTCGACAAACTTCACCCTGCTCATGGCAAGCTCATCTGGCTTCGGGTCGTATATATCCTACAATCGCGCTATTCACGCTCGGTTTCCCTTAAGCTCCGCCCCGGAAGGGCTTAGCTACGCAAGATATACACACTCGCCGGCTCATTCTTCAATAGGCATGCCGTCACGGATGCAAGCATCCGCTTCGACCCCTTGTAAGTACACGGTTTCAGGTCTATTTCACTCCCCTCTCGGGGTTCTTTTCACCTTTCCCTCACGGTACTAGTTCACTATCGGTCATAGGACGTATTTAGCCTTACCGGTTAGTTCCGGCAGATTCACTCGAGCTATTCGTGTCTCGAGCTACTCAAGAATACAAGCCAAGTCGTCATATATTTCGCATACGGGGCCATTACCCTCTGGGGCGCTGCTTCCCAGCAGCTTCTGCTATATAGACGATTGATAACTCGGGTCCTGATAAATCAGGGTCTTGCATCTTACAACCCCAAAATCCGAAGATTCTGGTTTGGGCTTTTCCCTTTTCGCTCGCCGCTATTCAGGGTATCACGAGAGTTGCGTTCAACTCGCACGAACATACGCGCGAGCTGAACGCAACTCATATTGTTCTCTTTTCCTCCGGGTACTGAGATGTTTCACTTCCCCGGGTTCGCTTTACGCGGGCGTTACCCCGCGAATTCCAGTTCAAAACTGGAGGGTTTCCCCATTCGGACATCTCCGGATCAAAGGCTACAAACCGCCTCCCCGAAGCTTTTCGCAGGTTAGTCGCGTCCTTCATAGCCGTCCTAGGCCAAGGCATCCACCGTGCACTCTTATGTCTCTCGTACGGAGACCTACGTAGCACCTTCATAATTCACACTTTGCTTCCTCACGGCATTACTGCCATGAGGTTTCAATATCTACGTATTCGTATGTCAAAGATTCGCGTGTCTCAAGAAAAGAAAGAACCGCCAGAAGCGGTTCTTTCGCGTTTACACGCGCGGGCCTTACGGCCTATCCGCTCCTAAAAGTTAGATTCTTTCGGTTCGTAGACACGTTGAAGGAGTATAGACGAGGGTGGTTATGGCGTCAATAGCTTGTACGAAAACAGCCCTCCCGCCTGATGGCGGGAGGGCTGTTTTTTGAATAGAAGACTTAGTCCTTAATCTCCGAGTGGAGACGCTCGAGATAGCGAGATGCCGATGCTTGACCACCAAGCCCAAAAGCGAGGCCAATCGCAAGCGACGCAGCTATAATGATGCCCGTAAAGAGTGTCTGAATAAACCCTGTCGCCACATTAAGCTGTTCAAGTGCAACAAGGATCGCAAATATCCAGATCGAATAACGCGTCACCTTTCCGAGGAAATTAGCAGCATGCAACGATGCGGCCTTTGCTGAACCTGCCACAACGCGTTCCGATGCTTCTGCAACGACTGCGGCGACAAGCAAAATCAAAACCGCAACAATCACTTGGGGAAGATACCCGAGGACGACATTCCTCAAGAAATCATTTACCTGAGTGAGACCAAGCACTTGAAGCGACGCCACCAAGAAAACAATTATAAAGAACCACTTTACAAGGAAGCCCAGGAATTTCCCTGCCGACAACTCATAGCCTGCTCGTGATAATAGACTCTCGATGCCGGTCGACCTGAGAGCTTGATCAACGCGCAATGAATTGACAATTTGCGCGACCACGCGACTAAGACCAACGCCGACGAGCCAACCAACGATGAATATAACAACTGCGATAACTAAACTAGGAACGAAGGAGATTACCCCGGCGAAGATATTCTGAAAAGACTGACTAAGTACGTCTGCCCATGTAGATAAAACCATAGTGAATCAACGCTTTATTTTATGCGACTAATAACTCGCGTAACAGTGCGAGCCTCTCCCGAGAGTATAGCATCTTTAGAGACCTATTTTATCGATAAGCAAACGGTGTGGATAATCAAAAACATCCCGAAGAAGCCGGTCATAGACACCAAGGCGATAACGGAAATCTGCTGTTGCGAACGAAGCGTACCTGATTTCGCGACCAAGCTCAGCCTCGAGAGCGCGCACCGTACTTGCAAGTACGCGCTCCTCAAGATGGTCGCCCACGATAAGCAAATCAATCTGGGTTTCAAGAACTCCGGTGAAAAGTCCCGAAAGAACAACCAACCTCAGTGTCCCAGCGCGCTTGAGGGCCTTAATCATGTTCTGTGGGTGTACGCTTGTCGTTTCGCGAATAAACGTATCGACTGCGGTGAGATGCTCGAAGCGCGGATTTATTTGATACCGTATCTGAGCCTGTAAAATCTTCTTGCGCAGAAGCCCGGCAGCGCAGAGCTCGACAAGCTCGCTGCGCACTATCTCTTTGGTAAGTTTTGTCCGCAGAGCAATCTCGGCAGGAGTAAAAATCGAGTCTTTGTTGAATATAAAAAGCCGCAACATCTTGAGACGGGCGGCCGAGCCGAAAATTTTTGCAAGTGGTTCCATAGGTGGTGCCAGTGTAGACGTTCTCTCCACCAAATGCAAAACACGACGCCGTTGTTGACGGCGTCGTGTTTTTACAGCAAATTTTGAATCGCTTTACTTGAGAGTGACTTTCGCACCTGCTTCAGTCAATTTCTTTGCAAGCTCAGTGGCATCTTCTTTCTTCATGCCAGTCTTAAGCATTGATGGCGCACCATCAACGAGATCCTTAGCCTCCTTGAGTCCAAGAGCAAGCGCCTCCTTCACTGCCTTAATGACAGCAATCTTGCTTGCACCCACATCAGTGAGCTCGACATCGGCCGTCGACTTTGCCTCTTCGGCCGGTGCACCTGCGGCCGGCGCTGCACTTGCCGTTGCTGCAGCACTTACGCCGAACTTCTTTTCGAGGACCTTCACGAGCTCAGAAAGCTCAAGAACAGTCATCGCTTCAACTTCCTCAACAAGTTTCTTGAACTTGCTCGGTACCTCGACTGCAGTCTCTGCTGCCACTGCGGTATTCATTTCATCCATAGTAATAGTAAATTAATTGCTTCTAACCTACATCGACTTCTTTTCGCGAATCTTATCGAGCGCAATGACAAGTCCCTGAATCGGGCTATTGATGACATTTACGAACATGCCGCGCAAAACAATCATCGGCGGTATCGTCGCAATTGCCGTCATCTTCTCTGCATTGAGAAACGCCCCTTCGAACACCCCTCCAAGAAGAGAGAGGACGCCTTTAAGCTTCTTGCCATACGCGTATATGCCACGTGCTGGTGCCGTAACATCGTCAGACGTCCATGCGACAGCGACTTCGCCCGGCAACTCAGGCACAGCACCGGTATATCCACCTTCTTTCAACGCTCGGAGTATGAGTGTCTTCTTCGCAACGAAGTAACGCACCCCCACTGTCGAAAGCTCCCGACGCATCTTCGAAGCATCTGCGACGGTGAACTTGGTGAAGCCCACAAACACAATTGAGGACGCTTCTTTAAAAGCGTCTGTGAGCTTCGCGACTATCTCGCGCTTTTTGTCTTTTGATATTGCCATACTTGGTGTTTCGTACGAACGAAATAAAGGAGAGTTCGACCGGTATGGTCTCGCCTCGGCAGGCTCGTCTTTCGACGAATTACCCTCACTAAAGAGGACCCACTGTCTTCGGTTCGTACGTTGCCACTCTACCAGAGTCAAATAAAAATGTACATTGCGCCCTATAATGCAGCACTTGTAATATGCAAAGAAAGAAGGGCGACGGCAACAATAGCTGCGAATCCGGTAGTAAATTTTACGAACTCGATAAAGAAAGGAAGTGCCCGACGCGCACGGGCATCTTGTGCTTTATTTTTTTGATTGTTCATAGGCTTGTATTTTTTCGAGATCGCTCC
>JALHQL010000011.1 GCA_022841985.1 Minisyncoccota bacterium
ACTTCGTAGTGATCAATTCCAGAGAGGTTATCTGTAGTGAAGAATGATACTAATGTACGCTCGACTGCAATCACTGCTGCGACGACATAATCTATTCTCGGAGTAAAATGAGCTGGGGGCGTCGTATCAATTCTTACTAGAAACGTTCCCGTGGTTCCCCATGCACCATTCTTTATCGCCTTCACATGAAAATAATAAAGCCCGTCACTTAAATCTTGATAGAATTTCACTGTGTCAGTCGTAAGAGCTACGTTTTCTGGAATTGTGGATGGCTTGTTATCGAGAACATAACTAAAACCACTCACTCCCTGCTCCTTATCCCATGCAAAAAAAGGATTTTTATTATTGTACCAAGCATCTTGAGAAGGATGCGTCTCTGAATGAATACGCACTCCTTCAGGCGGTTTCGGAATTATATTATATGTGCCTCTACCGAAGTTAGTTGTCGCATCCGACCCAAGTCCATCATTTACAAGTATCGATGAATTTGATTTGAAACTTACGACTGCTTTACCAGTGCCTTTTGCAAGAAAGGTAATGGTGCCAATAAGGCCTGAGCTCGTCGTAATGCCGTTCGGTATGACCCCGACAAAGCTTGCAGTTCCTCGAGAATTATCATACGCCGGAGGTTCTACCCAAACACCAATAATGGACTCGCCGTTTGATGGCTGGATAATGCTGAGCCTGTCTGCGTCAAAACTAATTCTTAGATCAATACCATTGATACTTGTTCCTTTTGTATTTATTAGAATTGGAACTTGAAACGTCGAGCCCTCGACAAACGTTCCCGATTGCGGCGCAAATGAGACTTCAGCACGGGGAAGTAGTTGTGCTGCATTGATTTGTACCGTTTTTTGCTGCGCGTGACTAATTGCCGCAGGGGAAAGTAACACCAGCAGAAAAATAATTTTATTGAGTGCGTTATTCCTTTTCATCTTTGACGGTAATACCCCTAATTTCATTACCTATATACTCCTCTGCCTCCTTGAGGTCTTTCTTGAGACTCGCAACTCCTGCGCGCTCTTTGCTATCGGCTTTCCCCTCCTCGCTTCGATCTTTCAGGTGATCGGAGAGGTCCTGATCTAAAAGAGCAAACGATTTGTGCAACACCTCTTCAGCCTGTTTGACCTCTTTTTTTATGGCGGCCGGCGTATTTCTTTGGGAACGGAAATGCTTTCGAGATATAAAATAGCCTAGTAGAGTAAGCAGCAAAATAATGAGGAATAGACTCGCATAGGTAGCACTTTCCCAACTTATATTGGCAACAAAAACGTCACCAACTTCCACCGTAAGAACATTGGAAGGAAGGCTTTGGGTTCCATCACTGATTACTACAACTGCGCTTACGGCATAAGGCCCGTTTCGAAGCGCTTGCGGAACCGCAAATATAAAATTACCGCCTTCATCTGTCATCCCGGTAATAAAAAGCTTTGACCCATTGACTGGCACAAAAGTGAGGAGAGCGCTAGCTTTTGGATATGGCGAGGTTCCTACAATAGTGGATATATCATTCCTCTTTTCAAGCAAGATAACCGGTGATGTAAGAGTTTGAGCCGCAGATGCTTCTCGCTTTACTTCTACTACTGGTTCAGTTGGAGCGGGGATCGGTTTTGCTTTTGCAGCTTGTATTTGAAATGTTCCCCCTGAAAGAGTTGAGGTTATGTCGGTTCCTTGGCCGTCGTTCGCAAGCACCTGTCCCGACTGGAATGCGATCGTACCGGAACCCACCTTGAGTGCACGAAGTGTCACTGTAACCACGGTTCCACCCGTCCCTTGGAAACCAGCCAACGATACACCCTCAAACTGTATGAGTGCTGAGCTGACAGAAAATGTTGGTTCGGTAACCCAAAAATTTAAAATGGAACCCGCCTTTGAAATCGATTGTACTGAAAAAAGAGATGAGGGGAACGAAAGTGTACCCGAAAGAGCATTAAGAGGCGCATCACTTGAAGAAACGATTACTTTAAACGATATTTGATCGCCGACGGAATAGGTACCACTTGCGGGACTTATTGACAGTGAGGCCGCAGAACTTATGCCGGGTATGCCCAGTACTGCGAGAAAAAATGTTGAAACGAGGAGACCGCGCATGCCGCTCATTATACCGCACCAACTTTGACCTATTGCTTCTGGAAGCGAACAAAGAGGACAACGAGACCTGCCATTGCGACAAGGAGTAATATCCACCACCAGGCAAGCATAAACGCAATAACACTAAACTCTTGCGGTGGAACCACTTCCATACGAGTATTGCCGGCGCGATCCACCGCTCGAACATAGAGATATTGCGTGCTATCGCCTGGAATAAGAAGGTAAGGACTTGCAGTCATGCTCCATGAAAGACTATTTTCATTTGCTCGCTTGTAATACGAACGAGCGATGTCATAACGCACGATGCCAGAATTTTTATCTTGTGTTGTAAATACTAATACTGAACCAGTGAGCCCGAAAAGCTCGCCCGAACTCACCACCGGTGTAAATGATTCTGGAGGAGAGACATCTTCCTCCAGATTAACGGTGCGAGGAGTTCCTGATGGTGTTCCGATAGAAAATGAGAGCTCGGGAAGAGAGAGTTTTGCCGCAGTCCCCTTTCCATCATTTTGATATGCTCCAGTATCACTTCCAAACGAAAGGTGCGCATCGCCTTTTTTAGCTGCTTTAAATACGAGAGTAAAAATCTTGCCTTCACCTTGATACCCGCCAGGCAACACACCCGCGAAAGATACTACGCCTTTCTCTTTTTCGGTTGGTGAAGAGATCCATAATGGAACAAGTGATCCTTGAAGCCGAATATCGGCGAGCGACAGTATCGGAGAAAAATGTATCGTTCCCTCAATCGCATTAATGCTGTCTGCATCCGTACGCAAGGAGAGAGTGACAGTAAACGTGTCTCCTGCTCTTATGGAGCTCAGTTGTTGCTCGAGCTGAAATTCAGCCGCGAAAGATGCCGTGGGGAAAAATAACAAAATGATGAGAAAGAAGTAACGCATATTTAGCCAGTCCAATTCGAAGCCATGATGGAGAAGTCTACCAGGGATATTGCTTTATCGCCGTTCAAGTCATACGCAACGGGAAACCCTTTCTTTTTGTACCAAAATGCTCCAATCGAAAAATCAACTAGATTAACCTTACTATCGCAATTCAGGTCTCCTCTTGAACCGCATGCTCGTTCTACTATTTTATCCTTTAACACATCTTGTAACCCGACCGTAAAACTAACTGACCGACTTGCGCCGCTTACCTGCCCGGATTTCGAAGATTTTGAATGCGTTGAATGACTACCAAGCTCAAGTGGGCTTGTTAAAAAACTGTAGGAGTAGACTCCGTACTTATCGCTCGATGTCTGAAAGAAAAGCTCGGTTTCTGAGTTGACTGCAATTGTAATGGTACTTTCAGGAGAAGATTGCCCGAACACACGAAGTGGGTTCCCACGTTTTACCTGTGCTTTATCGACATCGATGGTTGGCGCAAGGAAAATGCCATTCACTGTGGTCGTAACACCTGCTACCACTGTTACTGGAATGGTGATAGTTGCTGACTGGTTGCCATTTGTGTCTTGTGCATACACACTAAATAAGTACGTACCGCTTTGTAAATTTGAGATGGTTGAGGTGAAAGCTGCACTTTCTTGAACCGGAACACGCGATTGTAATACAGAATCTTTAAGGATAGCGACTGTGCTCCCTGGATATGCTCGCCCACTTAGAATAACCGTTGCAGTTAATTCCGGAGGAGTAACAGATCCTCCTCCACCCCCACCTCCACCGCCCCCGTCAGAGGGTGGTGGAGAAGCAGGTGCGGTTGGAGTTGCAGAGACCTGTGTGGAAGTAGCTATGACCAAACTATTTGGATCAAACGCGCGAACGATGAAGTAATAGGGCGTACCATTGGTTAAACCCGTCACAGAATTTGACAGGACAGCTCCCACCGATGTAAACGTATACGGTCCCCCAGATACGGTCGAGCGGCCAACTGAATATCCAGAGACGGAATACCCCACAAATCCCACTGCCGCGGTCCACGAGAGATTGACGAGTGCGTTCCCCGCTGTAGCGCTGATTATGGGTGTGGAGACAAAAGGATAGGCTGCAAAGCCTGGATTTGAGCCGAACGTTAGCGAACTTCCAATATCATGTGCAAATTCCGATATGACACCGAGCAAAGAGAAACTGCTTGAAGTCGCATATATTCCACCAGAGGTGATGACTGGTGCAAGTACTTGATAATTTCCTGAAGAAAAATCTTCAGCATGCGCAATACGCGAAACAGCGAGCTCGGTACTAGTGAACAATATGAGACATGCTCCCCACCAAATAATTCTACGCATAGAGTTGCTGCTCGTAGCATAGCATGATGTATATGCGCGAATTCAGATATATTCTGGAATAAAAACAAAAAGCCCTCTAGAAAGGGCTTTTTGTTTTTATATGCATTGATTATCTTCCTTGGACAAACGTAAGCGCGCGGCCTTTGAGCGAGGCACGGCCAGTACGGCCGATGCGATGGACATAGTCCTCATACGTCGAAGGTAGGTCGTAGTTTATGACGTGTGAGACAGCTGGAATGTCGAGTCCGCGAGCAGCGACATCAGTCGCAACGAGCACACTCACCTTCCCTGCCTTAAAGGCCTCAAGCGCACGGATACGAGCACCGTGTGTCTTGTTACCATGAATGCTTTCCGCGTGGATGTGAAGACGCGAAAGCGCCTTTGCGAGCTTCTCGACACCAAACTTTGTGCGCCCGAAGACGAGCACTCGACTAAAATCGCGGTTCTTAAGAAGTTCGGCAAGTACTTCAAACTTATCCTGTCCGCGAGAAATGCGAACAACGTCCTGATCAATATTCTTAGAAGTGTCGCGTGTCTTTACTGATATAACGACCGGACTTGAAAGGAATTCGCCGATGAGTCGTTCTATCTCTTTGGACATCGTAGCCGAGAAGAAGAGTGTGTGGCGTTCTTTGTTCATCTTCGCAAGGATCATGCGCATATCGTCGATAAAGCCCATGTCGAGCATGCGATCAGCCTCATCGAGGACAACCGTACTGAAGCCTGAAAGATCGAGTGCACGGCGTTCCATCAAATCCTTCAAACGTCCGGGAGTACCGATGACAAATGCCGGATTATGGCGAAGCTGAGAGATCTGCGGACCGATGTTGGCGCCGCCGACCGCAACCATACCGCGGAAACCGAGGCCTCTTGCAAAACCAGCAAGTTCTTTTTCTATCTGCACCGCAAGCTCTCTCGTCGGCGCCATGATGAGAATACGATCGCCCTTTTGCTTCATGACCTTATCGATAAGCGGAATAAGAAACGCTGCCGTCTTGCCGGTACCGGTCTCAGCGAGACCGACGACATCCTGTCCGAGAAGGGCGTGCGGAATGGCCTTGTCCTGAATCGGAGTTGGGAGCTCGTAGCCGCGACCCTCGATGTTCTTCTTCAGGTGCAGGTTGATATCGAAATCGGCGAATTTATGCTCTGGAACAAATACCGGCTCCTCAGTCGTAACGACCGTCTTGTTCATAAATTTTGAGATCTCAGCTTCGGTCTCGCCGAAAGAGCCAAAACCGCGCCCGCGAGCCGGCGCACGGCCGCGATTACCGAAGCCGCCGCGACCATAGCCGCCACGGCCTCCTGAACGACTTGACCCTCCGAAGCCGCCGCGCTGTGGTGGACGTGACGAATACGAACGCTCGCCGCCCTGCGGTCGTGTTGATGGTCTTGAAGAACGGTCACTCCCTTCCGAACTGTTGCTCGATGATTGATGGTTCCAACGCCCTACTTGCATAATGTATATAAGCTAAAATAAGTAAAGATTACTTTGCTCCTTGTGCTCGCCTCGCAACAGCAAATGCGGACATTTGTTCTTGACTCGACTCGCTTGGCAGAAAAAATAAAAAGGCAAAAGCCTCTTGTATAGGTCTGTCCTCGAAAACGAGTAGGTTAAGAAATCGAATCGATCTTCACTTTGAGAAGCGGCTGGCGATGCCCTTTGCGCTTGTAGTAGCGACTCTTAGGCTTGTACTTCACCACCTCGACTTTCTTACCTAATCCGGCGAGAACAACAGTGCCCTTGACCTCTGCACCCTTTATGACAGGTGCACCGATGGTCGTGTCCGAGCCGTTGTCGACGAGGAGCACCTCGCCAAATACAACTGTGTCACCTTTTTTCAAATCCCCTGGGAGCTTCTCTATAGCGACAGTGTCGCCTTTAGAGACGACATACTGCTTCCCACCAGTCTTGATTACGGCCACTTCCATAGTTCCCCTAATATAGCATTCTCCTGCCCTAAAGGCAAGTTTCCTAGCCTTCAGATGAGGTGGGCTTCTCCAGAAGCTCCGGTTCTATGCCGATTTTACTTTCGGCAATGCGATACACGTCCTTATCTATCTTGCCGAGCTCTTTATAGCCTGCATTGTAGTGGCTGACCGAAGTCCCGAGCGAGACACCAAGTTTACGATAGAACTCCTCATACGCCGCCACGTGCTTCCCGAGCTCCCCTACCCTTTGTTGAATTTCAACTGCCTTTTCTTCAATCTGAAGCGCTTTCAATCCCTGCATGACAGTCTGAAGATACGCGAGGAACGACGTCGGAGAGACGATGATTACTTTGTACTTCCCTGCTGCGCGTTGAATGAGATTTTCGTCTTCCCCGCCGCCAACCTGATTGGTAAGCAGATCATAATAAATACCCTCAGAAGGGATAAACATGAATGCGAAATCCATAGTGTTCTCTTCGGGACGAATATATTTTGCTGTCTCCTGAATACGCAGCTTCAGATCGTTTGCAAACGCTTTTTCAAATGCAGGCTTCTCTGCTTCAGTTGCGTGTATGAGACGGTTGTAATTTTCAAGTGAAAACTTTGAGTCGATTGGCACGATCTTATCGCTCACGAACACAGCAGCGTCCACGATCTCACCGTTCTTAAACGGGTACTGCATCTGATACATGCCGGGCGGCAACACATTCTTCAATACAGTCTCGAGATAATACTCGCCGAGTATGCCGCGCTGCTTCGGATTCTTCAAAATGTCCTGGAGATTTTGCAATTGCTCAGCAAAGCCCTGTGTCTGGCGACCAATTTCTTTCACTGATGTAACTTCTTGCGTGATCTCTTTAATCAGCCGATTCGACTCAGAAAATTGTTTATGGGAGCTTTCTTGCATCGCGCGCGACGACTCCGACATGCGTGTATCGAGGGTCCGCGCGAGCTCCTGCATCTGAGCCTGAAGCAGCATCAGGCCATTCCCTTCTTCAGCATGAGTACCTTTCCGTCGCAGTATGAGATATACGCCGATTCCCTGCACAACAATCAGAATCAAGACGATAATTGTGATGCTGATATAACTCATATGTTGGATATAGTATACTCTGAGACATGGCTATACACGAAACAATTAAGAAATCGATTCCTGATGCGATGCGCGCCCGAGACGAAGTGCGCCTGCGTACCCTCCGCTCGCTTGTCACGGCAATGACCAATGAAGTGGTCAATAAGAAACGAAAGCCCGACGAATTCCTTACCGACGAGGAAGCGATCGCGGTCATAAAGCGCGCCGTAAACCAGCGCAAGGACTCCATCGAACAGTTTGAGAAGGCGTCTCGTAACGACCTTGCCGAGCCCGAAAAGGCTGAACTCGTCATTCTTGAGTCCTACCTCCCTTCCGTGATGAGCCGTGAAGAAATTGAGACCCTCGCCAAATCAAAGATGGCAGAGCTCGGCGTTTCGTCTAAAGCAGATGCCGGAAAGTTTATTGGCGCTCTCATGAAAGACCTTAAAGGAAAGGCTGATGGTGGCGACGTTAAGGCAGTTGTGGACAGCTTGCTTTCTTAATAAAAGAGTGGTATAGTGGAACCTAGATAACCCTTCCACAAAAGGAGGTGTCCTTTGGCCAAAGAAATAGAGCTGTTTTCGGAAGTCGCAACTGCTGAAGGAGCTCTCTTTGCGAAAAGGAAGCACGGCTTCCCTATCGACAAGACGACCCTCAAACAACGAGCTAATATGGCCCTCAAGAAACGGCACGACTGTCCCAAGCTCTCCTTTCAAGAAATCATGCGGATCGTTCTAACCGACATTGATTTTTCTGAACGCGGAGCCTACTCTTCCGGCATTGGAAAAATGTTCGCTGAACGAAACCACCACCCCGTTCCGGCCTAACACTTACGAGTGGACTGCACCGCAGTCCACTCGTTATCTTTTCTTTCTTCCCTCTCTTCCCTTTTTTTGTTATAAAACACATACGGTCCTACAACCTAGCCAGGCGAGCGAGCAAATCCTATTTGTTCCGAACGAGGCGACGGATGTAGGGCCTGCGCAGCGGGCCCTATCGTCTAACGGTTAGGACACATCCTTCTCAAGGATGGAATCAGAGTTCGATTCTCTGTAGGGTCACAAATACGATGTTTGACAGGATATTTTATCCATACTAAGTTTTGAGTGGCGAACATTTGTAATTGCAAACTGTCTCTTATTCAAAGGAGGGGGTGCAAATATGTCCAAGGGCATATCTATATCTAGAACATGGAGAACACGCTTTATTGTTGCCGGAATGGCTTTCGGAGCACTGCTCGGATGTCTTTACCCAAGCCTCAGCGAACCAGGAATTAGGATTTTCGCTTGGACTTTTGGTGGCGGTATGTCCGTCATATTGATCTTGAGAGCTAGTAACCCCTAAGCCCCCGAAGAAGCCCGCTGCTTCTCGCGGGGGCTTCTTCATTATTGGGGCTACACTTTTTTCTTCCACGCCTTCTCTTGTCTCACGAGCCGCACGACATCTGCTGGGTCGGCAAGCAATGCCTCGACAATACGTTCAGTGCGAATAGATTGCGATCCTTTTACTAAAATGACATCGCCTTTATGAATGCGATCAGGAAGAGCAAGTGCAGCGGCGTCAGCGTTGTCAAATAATATAACCTCGGCAACCCCAAATGCAGCGCCAAATGCTCGCGAGCGAATGCCGACTGCAACAATCATGTCAGCTGACTCATGGGCCAGTTTCCCGATTCGTTCATGTTCCAGTACCGAATACCGGCCAAGCTCAAGCATGTCACCAAGAACGGCGATACGCCGTTTGGCATGAGGGAATGCTTTTAACGTCGCAAGCGCTTCTTCAGTCGCCACTGGCGAGGCATTATATGAATCATCGATGATGATGGAATCGTTCTTGCCTCGAAGAAGACGTCCACGACCGGGCGGCGGCTCATAATTCTCGAGAGCTTGTAAAGCTTCGGGAAGTGGAATCGCAAAAGCACGGGCAACAGCGAGAGCGGCGGCAATGGGAAGAAGTTGCGTTGTCCCAACCGACCCTTTTACAATAAGATTCCCTTGTTCGACGCCCATAGCTACCTTTGATCGCATACCAACAACCTTCCCTTCAATTTCATAAAAATCTGCACTGGAAATACCCACCATGGAATCATCCGTACTGCCGTAGGATATGACCTGTGCCGGCGTACGCATCGCCATATCGAGCGCATACAAATCATCCGAAGGAACGATAAGTGGCGCAGCAGCAGCAAGCGCATAAGCAGGAGAAAATTCCTCTTCCCGTACCGCATCGGGTGAAGCATATGCTTCAACATGCACCGGTATCTCCGGCAGTCGCGTTACCACCACCGCATCCGGCGTCGCCATGCGAGCTATCCGCGCGAGATCACCCGGCCGATCTGCACCCACTTCAAGGACCAGCATGTTCGGATAGTGGTTCGGTAAAATAAGAAGTGCGAGCGAACTCTTCATAAGAGAGAACCAAGCAAGAGGATTGCGCCATGGATTCTGCACTCCAAGAATAGTAAATGGCACGCCGAATTCGCTATTGAAACTTTTCTCACTTGCGCGTACGAAGAAACGCGGAGCGAGCACTGTCGCGACGGCATCCTTCGTCGACGTCTTCCCCACTGATCCGGTTACCATCACAATATGCGGGTGATATCGGTGCAACACAGCACGCGCGACACCTGCGAGCAGAAGAGCAACAATGGATTTCAATATATTTTTCATGCGGGAGTGGTAGTAGCAAAACCGCGATCAGGCGGCACTGCGTAATAATCGATGAGAAAATGCGTCAGGTCAAGAAACGCCGAGCCGAGAGTATCTGCCGCATAGGTGACATTGCGCGGATCATTGGTATAGAGAAGAATGATGAACTGCGGATTATACGCGGGGAAGAACCCTACAAAGGAATGGAAAAAACGATCCGAATAATAACCACCCTGCCCGTTCGTAAGCTGTGCAGTGCCAGTCTTCGCTGCGACCGACATGGTGGGGATTTTTGCTTTACCTCCCTCGAGCTTTTCATCAACAACCGCCGTCATCATCTCCGTCGTGTCACGCACCGCTTTGGCTCCAAAAACGGGTATGGTCTTACTCCAATCGAGTTTGCGTTCTATGCCAGACTTGAGGCGTATCGAACTGGTGAGATGCGGGTGCACCATAACACCGCCATTGGCGAGTGCACCGAGTGCTCGGATCATCTGCATAGGTGTCATCGCGACACCTTGTCCGTACGCTGCCGTATTGTAGTTAATCTGCTGAGGCTTTGAGAGATTATTAAAAAGCGCACGACCCTCATTTGGGAGATCAATACCCGTTTTTTGTCCAAATAGCGTAGTAAAATAGTTACGAAATCTTTCCTGCCCGAGCTCCGTCGCCACCCACGCCGCACCAAGATTGAGCGACTGCACGATAATCTGCTCCATAGGGATGACGCCGCGAGCTTTCAAGTCCCAATTGCAAATGCGCGCAGTGTTCACGGTGATGCATCCGGTATCGTTATAGGTTGTCTGCGGTGTGATAACTCCGGCATCAAGCCCTGCAGTCAGAGTCAAAGGCTTCATGATGGAACCAAACTCATGCACATGCTCCACAAGAGGATTCCCCAGCAGGGACGGATTCACATTCTGCCTATTATTCGCATCATACGTTGGATATGTCGCAAGCGCGATGATCGCTCCCGTGCGGGGGTCCATAATGATGCCGCCCGATCTCTGGCTCGAATAACGTTGATTCACTTTCGCGATATCGTTTTCAAGCCGTGTCTGCACTTCAGGTTCGATTGTCGTTACGATATCGCCTTCCCGCGCATCTTTCGCTGAGACAAGCAAGTTACCGACATTTGAGAAGAGTTCCGCAAAGAAATTTTTATAGAGTACATCCCCTGAACGCGACAGAAGATCATCATACGCCGCCTCAAGACCGGTCTGTCCGGAAAGTGTCGTGCCCGAGCCGTAGGAGACAGTGCCTATCGAGTGTGCGGCAAGCGTGCCGCCTGGATAATACCGCCATCGTTCGCGCAATACTTGTACGCCACGGATAGACTTTGCTGCAAGTTTTTTCCCATTTTCTTCTGAGAGATAATGCGCTACTTCGATATACACCTGCGTCTTCTTTGCGGCAGCAGCGAGGAATGCATTATAAGAAAGCGTTGAAGACGCTGCGGCAGTTATCGCCGCATACGCAGCTTCAGGATTCTCAAGCGTTTGAGGATTTATAGCGACAAGAAACCCTGTAGAAAGAGTCGCTGCGGAGATGGGGGTACCATTCTTACGCATGAAATAGATCGACCCGCGATCGAAGAGTCCACTTCCACCAGAGGCAAATTGTCTATCGGCTTTTTGTGCATAGGCCTCTCCATGCACAATTTGGACAAAATAGAGCCGAATAAGAATGAGAAAAGTGACGCACACAACAAGGGCGAGGATGATGCGGATGCGTGAACGAAACTGCGCGCGCATAATTCCCTATACTATCGTAATGCCGTAACACTCTTTGCTGGTACAAACACTTTAGTGCGTGGCGTCACATACCCAGCTGCCGCATAATCTGTTTTCGCGATATGCGCCATGGCAGCGAAGTACTGTTGCTCAAGCGCGGCGACGACGGCTTCATTGTTTCTGACCGATTGAGAAAACTCAACAGTAAGCGCCGCATAACTCATGGTAATCGCGATGAGTCCAATATACGCGATAACAAGAACAGCAACCAAAGTGACACACAGTGATGTCACAGAATACGGAAGGCGATGGAAAAAATTAAGCATAGGAAAAAATATTGGCAGGAGCGCATGCTCCAGCAGCGGATGCAGCGACCGCTCGCTCAAACACTCGCAGTTTCGCGCTGCGCGAACGGCGATTCGCGACAATCTCTGCACGGGTCGGGACAATAGGCTTTTTTGGGTTCATTGTTCCCAATCCTGTATGTGCGGCATCTCGCAATATTCCTTTCACGATTCGGTCTTCGATGCTATGGAATGAAATCACCGCCAACCTCCCACCAGGAGCGAGCGCTGAAAGCGCTGCAGCAAGCCCTTCACGAATCGCGCCAATTTCGTCATTAACCGCGATTCTGAGCGCTTGAAACGTTTTTGTTGCCGGATGAATCTTTCGTTCATGATATTGACGTGGTGTCCCAGCCCTTACTGCGGCGACGAGTGCACCCGTTGTCAGGATGCGTCCTTTAGAGCGCACAGCGACGATCGCGCGCGCAATGCTACGCGCAAAACGTTCTTCGCCGTAGGTAAAAATGATATCGGCGAGTTCTTCCTCCGTCGAAGAATTCACGATATCAGCGGCTGTCTCGCCCCCCTCACCATACGTCATAAGAAGCGGTTCATCATTTTGAAACGAGAACCCGCGCGGAGCGCTGATCTGATACCCGCTCCAGCCCAGATCAAAAAGCATCTTGTCGACCTGCCCGATGCCAAGCCGTTCAAGCACGCGCGCGAGATTACGGAAATTATCGTTGACAAGATGTGCAACCGGACGCTCGGGACGTCTGTCGAGAGCATACGCCGCGCGAGCCCGCTCGACCGCGGATCCATCAGCATCGATACCGATGATCGCACCACCCTCTCCGAGAGCAGCCAGTAATGCGGCAAAATGCCCTGCTCCACCGAGGGTCGCATCAACCAGCGTGTCATTCGGTTGTATGTCGAGCGCTTCAAGGACTTCCTGCATAAGCACGCTGTCGTGACGGGACTCCATATCAGTTGTTGTTACCGACTTTTTCGGCGAATGCATCAGCATCACGCTCAATATCGGCCGTGTACTTCTTCCATGCTTCCTCTTCCCAGATTTCAACACGATCAGCGACACCGGCGATAACAGCCTTCTCAGAAATAGACGCGAACGATTTCAAATTTTCAGGAATAAGCACCCGGCCCGATCCATCAACCTCAGCCTCGAAAGAACCGGCGAGGAACAGTCGCGCGAGTCCGCGCCGTGCAGCGCTTCCGTTCACCGCAGTTGCATGCGCCTGCGCTTCGCGCTCCCATGCCTTGCGAGAATACACGTAGAGACAGTGGTCAAGACCGCGTGTTACCACGACGACGCGACCCAAATCCTTACGAAATTTCGATGGAATCGAAATTCTGTTTTTAGAATCAAAAATGTGTAGGTATTCTCCAAGGAACATAGTAAGGGGCGGTTATCGAGTATGGAGCGGTTATGATTCCGCTTCCCACTTCACTAACCATTTGTGGATTATATGCCACTTCTCCCCACTACACTATGAAAGTTATCCCCAATAAAAAAGGGGAGCATTTGATGCCCCCCTCACGCACATCAATCAACCGGACCGCCACAGGTCCTAGACCATTCTATGCACTCTCGCCATGGTCTCACGATAAGTTCAGATTGTGATGATTCTGTCTCATCACAATCCACTAAAAGTCGCAGTGGAAGTTCTGCATTCCATCTGCGAGAACGAAGAAACTCTCTCCGTAAGGACGGGCGTCGCTTTCGCATAACGACCTCCTTGGTGATGAGTACATGAAGAATTCATGTACTCTCGCAGAGTATACCCCAAACTCCTTTTATCGAAATACCCTCGATGTACTCAAGACTTACGTATGGTATCCTCTCCAATAATGAATACGGAACCCGATAAAGAGCGCGATCATAAGAAACTTGGTAAAGAACTCGATCTTTTTACCTTCTCAGATGCTGTTGGGAAAGGACTCCCTCTCTTCACCCCTAAGGGATCGGTGATACGCCGCGAGCTTGAACGCTTCATTATTGATGAGGAAATTAGACGCGGATATCTCCACGTCTATACGCCCGACATCGCAAAACTCGATTTGTATAAAAAGAGTGGCCATTATCCGCACTATAAAGACTCAATGTACGCACCCATTGAGATTGATAAGGAACAGTTCATGCTTCGACCAATGACCTGTCCGCATCATTTCGAACTCTATCTGCGCAAGCCGGTCAGCTACCGCGAACTCCCAATACGAATCGCTGAAATCGCAAAACTCTATCGCTACGAGCAATCGGGGGAGATTATGGGCCTCCAACGAGTTCGAACTTTTTGTCTTGCGGATGCCCACATCATTTGCGCAAACGAGAGACAAGCGGCCGAAGAAATCGAGAAAGCACTCGATCTTATCGAATATGTTGCTTCAGTCTTTGGTCTCACACTCGATACCGATTATCGATATCGCCTTTCTTTAGGTGATCGAAGTAATACTGAGAAATACATTAAAAATGATGCCGCGTGGGAACATGGAGAAGATATGTTGCGAAAGCTCCTTGAAAAACGCGGAAGTAAATTTGAAGAAGCAAAGGACGAAGCCGCCTTTTATGGTCCCAAAATTGATATCCAGATGAAAAATGTCAATGGAAAAGAAGACACGGCCTTCACGGTGCAATATGATTTCCATTTCCCTGTTCAATTTGACCTTTCTTATATCGGTGAAGACGGTGAAAAACATCGTGCATTCGTGGTGCATCGTTCCTCTATTGGAGCTATCGAACGCATCATGGCATTTCTTATTGAAAAATATGCAGGTGCATTCCCTCTTTGGCTTTCTCCGATACAGGCGCGCGTACTATCAGTGTCTGAAAAGCACGTTGTCTATGCAAGAGAAGTCATAGATGCGCTCAAAATGGCAAACATCCGCGTGGAGATTGATGATGCAAACGAATCCCTTGGAAAAAAAATTCGCAATGCGAAAACAGAAAAAATCCCCTATGTGATTATTGTCGGTGACAAAGAGATCGAATTAAAAAATATTTCCGTCGACAGCCGCGATTATGGAAAACTGGATGCGATGCCAATCGCAGATTTTATAACGCGTGCGGCTGAAGAGATTAAGGCTCGAAAATAAAACGATTACGCACCAAGTACCGAGAGCGCGCGAATGAGCGACAACTTTGCGCCCGTTACGCCCTCTGAATAACTGGAATCAACAGCGGTCGTGAGGGAGGCGATGAGCTTCTCCAAGATTGGCGTCGAAAGGCGTGCGGTGAGACGTGAGATATCAGCATCACAGGAAGTGCCATCCATGCGAGCGCGATACACATCGTCAAGAATACAGACCGTAGCTGAGAGAAACTGTTCCGGTGCTCCCCCGTCTCGCACATGCTGACGCAGTCCAGCAAAGACGGCAGATCGGTCGCCTTCAACAAGCGCCGCAATGAGACTGCGGATATGCGCTGGTATTGTTGTGGTTAGCTCGGCGTTTGTTCTGGTACTTGCCGCAACTGTTATTGGCTCAACATGCTCATGAATTGGTTCGACATGTTCATGGACCGGTTCTGTGTTTGGTGCGAGACTCCTGCGTGAAAGGCCTTTCACTATGTCTTCAACCGAGAGCGCACCATTATTGGCAAAAGATTTGAAACCTTCGTAGGAGGAATACCCAGACGCCCCTTGTGATGCTTCATGTGGGGGAGGTACCGGAGCTTTTACACTAGGTGCCGTCGCGACCGAGCGTTCCTGCGCATTGAGCAAGGCTGAAACGCGCATGCCAAAGAGTCGTGTAGCGCGATGTATTGACGGCACGATATAAAAGAGTACTAGATAAGCGAGCACGAGGGCAAAAACAACAAGAGCAACCCAGTAAAGGATGGTACCGACAGGCCCAAGATCAAGACCAGTGTACGGAATTTGCGAAAGATACAGATATGCGAGCGGTTGTGCATTCATGTGTGGAAGCGCCGCAAGAGTGATGATGGGCGATGGCGAACCGCCACCCCCTCCACCTCCACCACCACCTCCACCTCCTCCACCACCACCTCCGCCGCCAGTTACGGTAAGAATAGCAGAGCAAGTAAGCGTCTGTCCGTTCTGAGCATGGAAGGTACCCGTATAGGTATGACTACCGACACCGGTTGGTGAGACTGTTATAGAACCGGGAGAACTTGTAGCGGTCACAATACCGTTATCGATATCTACATTCGATATCTGATCCCCGCCCCAAGAAAGAGTTGCGGAATTGCCTGTGACATAACTTGTCGGTGAGACCGTGAGCGAGCAGCTCGGCCCGCCACCTCCGCCTCCACCTCGAATTACTGAAACGGACGCGGAGCAAGTCGCCACCTCGCCGGACGAGCTCACTGCCGTACCGGTAAATGTTGTATCGGCAGTAATCGCTGCCGAGTTCCCTGTTCCAGCAGTAGTGGACGTTGCAGATTGCACACCCTGGTCGATAGAGAAAGTCGAAGCATTAGTCATCGTCCACGTAAGTGTCGTATGGCCTCCCGAATTCACACTCGTCGGAGAGGCTGAGAGCGTGCAGGTAGGTACTACTGGAGGCGGAGGGGGTAGTGGCACGACCGTCACTTTCGCAGAACAGGTCGTCTGACCACCAGGACCCGAAACAGTCATACTGTAGTCAGTAGATGCAGTAATAGAAATAGATTTGGAACCAGACTCGACTGGGGAAACCGCTCCTATCCCGTTATCAATATCAGCGCTCGTAGCCGCAGCCGTTATCCATGACAGTACCGAAGAACCGCCAGCAGTCGAAGATGGAGTCGCAGAAAGAGAACATGTTGGCACAGGAGGAGGCGGCGGAGGGATAAACGGAACCGGCAAAGGAGCTGGCGGGGGTGGAGGAGGGACAGGAGCCGGGGCTGGCGGGGGTGGAGGTGGTGGAGGAGGAGGTGGAGGTGGGGGTGGGGGTGGCGGTAACACACAACACGAAGGCAACACTTGAGCCATCACCTTTTCAGGAGTTGTTAGTCCCATCGTAACAGCAATAAACATGCCCACCATGATGGTAACAAGTATGGTAAACAGACCG
>JALHQL010000012.1 GCA_022841985.1 Minisyncoccota bacterium
GCAAGCAGTTTCTGTTTAATATCGAGCTCGACTGACCCGCGCTGCGCAAGCCCGATAAGGACGCGCAATACGTAGCCGAGCATGATACCGCCTACGCCTGAGAGCGCGAGCATTATCAATATAATTTTGAGTGACATAAGCCCGTTTTATTAGGTCTGTCCGAAGAACGGGACAGCGTAAGGTTTAAAATGAGGAGTACGGCGGAGCAGTCGAGGCAGTCGGGCAGGGAAGCGGTATGAATGGACTCTACCACAAACGAAGAACGCTGGCTCATGTTGCATGAGCCAGCGTTCTTCCCGTTTTTATCGCACTCAATTGAACTAATTAAAAACCTTGTCGATAAGACCGTATTTCTTCGCTTCGTCGGCAGTCATGAAGAAGTCGCGCTCGACATCTTTCTCAACCTTTGCGAGCGGCTGGCCGGTGTTTTTCGAAAGAATTTTATTCAGCACGGATCGGAGTTTCAAGATTTGTTTCGCTGTGATCTCGATGTCGGTTGCCTGACCTTCGGCGCCACCATGTGGCTGATGAATCATCACTTCAGCATTTGGAAGAGCGAAACGCTTACCTTTCTCACCTGCAGAAAGAAGAATCGCAGCGCCCGAAGCTGCCATACCGACACAGACCGTCGAGACATTCGGCTTCACGTGGTTCATGGTATCGACCATTGCAAGAGTTGCAGTAACCGAGCCTCCGGGTGAGTTTATGTAGAGCGAAATGTCTTTCTTTGGATCCTCCGCTTCAAGGAAGAGAAGTTGTGCAATAACGAGATTTGCGACGTCATCATCGATAGGCCCCCCAAGGAAAACGATACGTTCTTTGAGGAGGCGTGAATAAATATCGTATGCGCGCTCGCCAAACTGACTCTTCTCGATAACCATCGGGACAAGCATTGATGCGCGCGGTGTTTGCATTTTCATAGGTATAAATAAATACTTTTATATTTTATTGTGTCGTCGTTGGTGCAGAAACTTTTATCTCAGCAGTTCTCTCCTCCCACGCATAGAACGCACCGATGACGACCATAAGCACGATAACTATAATTGAGATAAGTGCCCCCCAAGATTGGGCTTGTGGCGAAGGCATACCTGACGGAAGGATTGGTTCATTCATAATTTATGCTTTAGTATACATTTTTCGCGACCGCTCAAACGCGACAAGTGCAGCTGCGCGACCTTCGAAATTGCCGACGGCAACCTCTTTTTTCTGAATCTGCTTATAAGTCGCAAAGAAATGCGCTATTTCTTTGAGCGTGTGCTGATTTGCGTCCTCAATATCCTTCACGTCGGCATAACGCGGGTCGCCTGCAGCAACCGCAATAACTTTTTCATCCGCTTCACCGCCATCGGTCATATGCATAATACCGATCGGACGAACCGGAACGAGGATGCCGGGCGCAAGCGGATAAGTGGTCAGCACAACAACGTCGAGCGCATCGCCGTCGTCCCAGAGCGTCTGTGGCACGAAACCGTAGTCAAAAGGGTAGTCTTGCGCACTATGCATGACGCGATCAAGCTTAATGATCCCTGTTTCCTTATCAATCTCGTATTTGTTGTGAGAGCCCTTCGGAATCTCAATGATCACATTCATTTCCTCCTTCGTGCCCGGATCTATATCGTGTAAAAGATTCATACAAATCAATTATACAGTACCGACGATTTATTCGTCTTTTGCTTTGTCCCGATCCTCTTCAGCATCAGCTGCAGTCTCATCGCTTGCAGGGAGCGGAGTCAATTCTTCTTCAGCAGAGAGCGTGGTCGTCTGCGGAATTTCGTCAGTAACCACCTCAATACTTTCGGTCGGCATGATTCCTACTGCTTCGGACGGAGTTGCATCAGCATCTTCAACAGACTGCTCTGCAACACCCTTTCCACCCATAGAGACAATATCGATATTCCAGCCGGTGAGCTTCGCCGCCAAACGCACGTTTTGACCACCGCGGCCAATAGCAAGCGATTGTTCATCTTCACTCACCGTTACGGTCGCGCGATGATCGGTCTCGTTCAGTACTACTTCAGTCGGCGTGGCGGGAGAAAGCGCCTCTTTCACAAACTCTTTCGCATCAGCATTCCATTCAATAATGTCTATGCGCTCACCGCCGAGCTCGCTCATGACGGTCGAGACACGCACGCCTCGCTGACCGACGAGAGAACCGACTGGGTCGATATGCGCCTCGCGTGAAGCGAGAGCGATTTTGGTGCGGCTGCCTGGCTCGCGCGCAAGCGCTTTAACTTCGATGGAACCTGCCGCAAGCTCTGGAGCCTCAAGTTCGAAAAGCTTCACGACAAACTGTGGATGTGCACGCGAAAGTCTAAGATATACGCCACGGAACCCCTCGTCTACGGTGTAAAGATAGGCACGGATGCGCTCACCCATGCGATAACGCTCGCCCGGGATTTGTTCCTCGTACGGAATAATGCCCGTCGTACGTCCAAGGTCGACAAAAATTGCCCCGCGTTCCACGCGTTGCACAATTCCACCAACAATTTGACCCTTTTTTTCGCCGAACTCTTCCATCATCGAGAGTTTCTCGGCCTCGCGGACTTTCTGGATGACCACTTGTTTTGCCGTCTGCGCCGCAATGCGACCGAAATCATCTTGCTGCTCAAGAGGGAATATGATGTCTTCACCTACATTCACACCGCGCTTCATGCGCTTCGCATCGTCGAGAAGGATGTGTTTCTCAGAATCAAAGCGGGGTAGCTCGCCTTCCTCGAGCTGCTCTTCCTCGCTATGGAATGAGTGCGCATGATGATGCTCCTCAGGCATCACTTCATCAGGTGCAGGGAAACGCACCGTCGTGTCGTCCACGACGGTTTTTACTTGTTCAAAGGAGATGGTGCCGGAATTGAGATCGAGCTTCGCACGTATGACCTGTCCGCGCTTGCCGTATTCGCGCTTATACGCGGTCGCCATAGCACTTTCGATAGCGTCGACCATCGTCGCACGGCTGATGCCTCGATCCTCAAACTCCCCGAGCACTGCATTGATAGTCTTTAAATCAATCATATGGAATATGTATGTCGCACTTTTTAATAAGAAAGTCCGCAGAGCAGACTTAACTTACATTTCAGTATACCAGAAGTATAAATTGAGTCAACTATTCACTTGCCATACGTATACAAAAGTCGAAGCCGCTCTCTTTCCACAGAGAGCGGCTGGTTTCCCGTACTTCACAGAGCACATTAGTTGCCTTGGGAACAGGTCCAAGGCGCGCGAATCCCAAAAAACGTGCGACGAAGAACAAGAAACAGAACGACGAGTGCAAGGAATCCCAACATGAGAGGTGCCCCAATAATATTGGCACACCCGTAGAGAAAATCTTTAAAAGAACCCATAGAATCTCCTTTCTAAAAAGAACCTTCTGTGTATATGATACTCTATATACATGTATATGTCAATACCTTGGGGTGACAGGTGTTACCTAATTGGGTGATCTGTTCCTGGTACCCGCTCTCACTATCTATAATGTTCAGTGAAATTCACCTATTGAATAGGGCAGGGCAGGGTATACTTAATTGCATATGCACGTTCTGGAAAGCGAGATGAAGGAGTTTATTATCGATTCAGGCCTCGTCGCGAAGAAGGATATTGATGCTGCAAGCGAAGAAGCTGCAAATAAAAAACAATCCCTCGGTAGTGTGCTCGTCTCGCGCGGCTCTCTAACCGAGGATGCGCTGCGACGCATCCAAGCCTATGTGCTCGGTATTCCTTTCATAAATTTAAAAGAGCATCGCATAAATACTGAGGTTCTTGCTCTTATTCCGGAACCAATCGCGCGCACGCACAATATTATTGCGTTTCAAAAGGAAGGCGATTCGCTCGAAGTAGCGATGCTTGACGTCGATGATCTCGCTTCAATAGACTCGTTGCGTAAAAAGACGGGGCTCAAAATACTGGCGCGATTGACCGACACGGAAAGCATCAAATCTGCGCTCTTGCAATATCAGAAGTCGCTCAAAGATGAGTTCGGCGACATCATCTCGACCGAAGCGGGGAAAATCCGCGTCGTTTCGGGGAACAATAAGGACCTCTCTGGCGACGAACTTAAAAAAATGGCCGAGGATCTGCCGATTGTACGCATAGTCGACACGCTCCTGCGACACGCTATCGTCCAAAGTGCCTCTGACATTCATATTGAGCCTATGGAGAATGAGGTGTTGGTCCGCTATCGCATCGACGGAGTTCTCCACGACGCAATGACACTGCCAAAACCTGCTGCTGCGGGCATCGTTGCGCGCATAAAAGTGCTTTCCAATCTAAAACTCGATGAAAAACGCCTACCGCAGGACGG
This sequence comes from Minisyncoccota bacterium, assembly GCA_022841985.1. GTDB lineage: Bacteria > Patescibacteriota > Minisyncoccia > Phycocordibacterales > Phycocordibacteraceae > C7867-001. The sequence goes on from JALHQL010000012.1 coordinate 4,295, forward strand.
CCGTTTCAAGATGGAGACCGAAACCGAACGAGTTTCCTTCCGTGTCTCGATGCTGCCCACATTTTTTGGCGAGAAGACTGTCATGCGTCTTCTGCGCGAAACCGGTGAGGGTTTTACTCTCGATGCTCTCGGACTTCATGGCGAAAATATGGAGCGCATTCACCACGCACTCAAACAGACGACCGGCATTATCCTCATCTCCGGACCGACAGGCTCCGGCAAAACGACAACGCTCTATACGATGCTCGATATTTTGAACCGTCCAGACGTCAATATCTCGACCGTCGAGGATCCTATCGAATATCAAATGAAGAGAGTCAATCAGACACAAGTGAACCCACAAATAGGATTCACTTTCGCGAACGGATTGCGATCACTCGTGCGCCAGGATCCAGATATCATCATGGTCGGCGAGATTCGCGATAGTGAGACGGCTTCGCTCGCAATTAATGCCGCACTCACTGGACATCTTGTGCTCTCGACTATCCACACGAACAGCGCTGCAGGCGCAATCCCTCGCCTCATTGACATGGGTATCGAGCCGTTCCTCCTTGTTTCCACTATCCGCGTCATCGTTGGACAGCGTCTCGTACGCAAGTTCTGCGAAAAGAAAGAAGAGTACACGCTCAGCAAAGCCATGCGCGCAAAAATTGCAAGCGAAGACGATTTTAATATCGCGTTCAAAGCGCTTCAGGATGAGAAATTAGTAAAAAGCGGTTCTACTCTTGATACCATTCCTTTCTATCGCCCCCTCCCATCCGACGAATGTGAAGATGGCTATAAGGGCCGTATCGGCATCCATGAAGTACTCGCGGTATCGCCCACAATTCGCGAGACCATTCTCCGATCAAGCACGACCGATGCCATCGAAACACAAGCGAAGAAAGAAGGCATGCTCACGATGTTTCAAGACGGTCTCTATAAAGCCGGGCGTGGCACCACGAGCATTGAAGAAGTGCTGCGCGCAATAAGCGAATAGCTATGAAATTCCGCACTATCGTACGAAAAGGAGGGGTACCAGATCAAACACGCTCTCTCGAAGCTCCTTCACGCTTTGCGGTATATGAACAAATACAAAAAGAGGGTGGCATGGTTGTCGAACTTACCGAAGAAAAAACATACTTTAAGATTCCCGAATGGCTCAACATCACTTTTGGTACGGGTGTAAAACGTTCCGAGGTCATCCGAACAGCGAAAAATCTGTCCACAATGCTCTCTGCTGGCCTTTCTATCTCGCGCGCACTCTCGGTTATCGAACGACAATCAAGCAATAAACGTCTCAAGGAAATCGTCATCGGTCTTTCAGAGACAATCAAAAATGGTTCTTCATTTCACGAAGCTCTTACTGCCTACCCAAAAGTTTTTCCAGAAATATTCGTCGCCATGGCACGCTCTGGCGAGGAGTCCGGCTCTCTCGCCGAATCCCTTACCATCGTCGCTCTTCAGATGGAACGCTCGGAAGAACTCATACGTAAAATAAAGGGTGCGATGATCTACCCGACCATCGTTATTATCGCCGTATGTATTGTCGGTATCCTTATGCTCATCTATGTGGTACCGACCTTAACGAGCACCTTTACCTCTCTTGGTGTGCAAGTGCCACTCGCTACCCGCATGATAGTCGCTCTATCTGACTTTATGGTAAATAATCTCTTACTTGTTCTCTCAGCGATCATTGCAAGCTTGGTAGGCGGTATTGTCTTCACCCGATCGAGAGTGGGGAGCAAAATGGTGCTCGCATCGGCACTTCATCTGCCGGTTATAAACGAACTGATACGCGAGACATACACAGCTCGCGCCTCGCGCACACTTTCTTCGCTCCTCTCTTCCGGCGTACCGGTACTTGAAGCACTTTCTATCACTAAAGAAGTGGTGCATGCTCAGGCATTTGCAGAAGTGGTCGAAGAAGCGCAAGAACACGTCAAAAAAGGCGAACCTCTTTCGACTTCATTTTCTGAACACACAAAACTGTATCCAATCTTGATGAGTGATATGCTCGCAGTGGGGGAGGAGACCGGAAAGGTCGCAGAGATGTTGAAACAGATTGCAGAATTTTACGAAGAGGACGTCTCCCAGAAAACAAAAGATCTTTCGACTATCATCGAGCCGGTATTAATGCTTCTCATCGGAACATTCGTTGGATTCTTTGCTGTTTCGATGATTGCACCGATTTATTCACTTTCGTCGGCAATTTAATATGCACAAACTTCGAGGATTTTCACTTATTGAGGTAACCGTTTCTATTTTCATAGTGGGAGTTATGTTGTTTCTGCTGCAGGCGATACTGCAGAGCGGGACACTTATAAGGATGTCAAAACACCAGAGCATTGCGCTCTCTATAGCTCAAAACAAACTTGAAAGCTTGCGTGCCAATGGTTATGCCTCTCTCCCTTCGAATGGCACATTTTCAGACAATCTTGTAAGCACGCTCCCGGTAGCGGCGACAACAACGCTCACCGTAAGCGTCTACAATGCTGAAACAAAACAGGTTTCTGTAAGCGTAGTATGGAAAGAACCGGACTCTACGGCCTCAAGCACCATCTCACTCTCAACTCTGATTACAGAAATCGGCGGACTTCCATGAAATTCTCTCCGCGCACAATCCAGGGCGGTTTCTCATTTATTGAGATGGTGATCGTCATCGCGGTCGGCACCACTATGCTCATAGTACTCGGTGCTTTGATTTTTAATTTCAACAAGGCCTCAATCTATCAACAAACCCTTGTCCAGTCGTCCGGTTCAGCGAATGCTCTCCTGCGAGAAATAAAGTCGTTCACACTTCCCGCCAATGCCGTACTAGGGACACACACCTTCTCGAGTACAACACACACGTCTACAACAACTTCGCTCGTTCTCAGGATTCCTTCTATCAACAGCTCCGGAAGTGTCCTCACTAACACCTATGATTACGCCGCCTTTTATGTTGTCGGAACGAGAGCGTATCGACTGCTTGAAGCAAACGCTCTAAGTAATCGTACTTCCGGTACGAAGCTGTTGAGTTCGACGATCAGTGCCCTAACTTTCGCCTACGATACTACCGATTTTGCCGCGGTAAGTATCGTTACCGTGGATATACAGACGCAAGCGAGTACAACACAAGAAATTCTTACCGACCAGCGAATTGAGCAGATTAGATTACGCAATCACTGATACACTACTATTATCTTATGGACCCCGCTCACCACTCTTCATTGCCCAACCGAGGATATGTGCTGCTCATGGCGCTTGTGTTCCTCGGAATTTTTGCCACCACCTCAGCCGCCTATCTAAACTCAACAACTAGTTTTTCAAAAAGCACACGGTACGACGTCGAGAGCGCTCAGGCACTTGCGATTGCCGAAGCAGGCATGGATAAAGCTGTGTATGAACTGAATCAAAACACTTCCTACAGTGGGGAAACCAATACTGTGCTCGGTTCTGGAGTATTTACCGTAACTGTCTCAAACATCAATTCGACTTCAAAACAAATTACCGTAACAGGCTATGTGCCAAATAGCTCAAACCCGAAAGCAACAAGAATCGTAAAGGCAACCGTGGGCATTGATAATGCAGTGATCTCATTCAACTACGGAGTTCAATCAGGAGTAGGAGGATTTCAGCTCGATAACTCTTCGTCCATTACTGGTAACGTGTATTCAGCCGGATCGGTTATTGGGAGCAGTCAAAATTACATATATGGCGATGTCATTTCTGCAGGAGCAAGCGGACTAGTGTACGGCATTCATGCCACCAGTTCCGTATACGCTCACACTATCGGAAATGCTTCTGCAAACACTATTATTGATAGGAACGCCTATTACGCTACGACGAGGGTAAACACTACTGTGGGCGGAACCTCGTACCCAAACAGCCCCGATCAAGCTATAGCGCCACTACCGATTTCGGATACTCAAATCGGTGAGTGGGAAACTCTTGCTGCCGCAGGAGGAACAGCCACTTGTACCGGTAGCTCATACAATATTTCATCCGGCAATGTGAATCTCGGACCGATAAAAATCCCTTGCGATCTGAACATCAGCAACACTGCTGTCGTCACAATATATGGGCATATATGGGTCACAGGAAATATCACTATTCAAAATTCCGCCCTCGTAAAAATGGCTCCATCGCTCGGGGCGGAAAATGTAGCCATCATAGCCGACAACCCCGCAAACAGAATCAGCAGTAGCAAAATATCTGTTAAAAACTCTGCCTCATTCCAAGACTCAGGAACAGCTGGTTCATTCGTCCTGCTTGTTTCTCAAAATAATAGCGCCGAAAATGGCGGATCAACACCTGCAATCGAATTGACCAACAGCGCTTCAGCAATGGTTGCGTACGCAGCACATGGACTTATTCCTTTGGAAAACAGTATTTCCTTGAAAGAAGTTACTGCGTATAAGATCCATTTGAAAAATTCAGCTAACGTGCGATATGACACCGGTCTTGCAAATGTCATATTTGATTCGGGTCCGGGCGCGAGCTGGGGATTTACTCCTGGCACCTATGTAATCGTCCGGTAAAGAAGCTTTGCTCCCTGCACTTGCCTCGGACGAATCAAATCGGAACTTTCTCATCACTCGGCTCGCTTGGTAGTAGAAGTTTTGTACTGATATACTGGACTTATGCTTATAGTTGCAAATTGGAAGGCGTATGTTGAGGATATAAAAAAAGCGAAAAAACTTCTTGCCGTCAGTAAGAGACTCGCTCGAACGACCGATGTTGCTATCGTGCTCGCGCCGCCTTCGCCTTTGCTTAGTGCGCTTACGATACATAACACCTCAAAAGTAGCTTTTGCCGCGCAAGACGTTTCTGCAACGACTGGGGGAGCGAAAACAGGAGAAGTGACTGCACAGGCATACGCAGCAGTGGGCGCACTATATGCCATCATTGGGCACTCCGAACGTCGGGCGCTCGGTGACACCGAGAAAATGATCGCCGAGAAAATTGCACACGCGCTTGCACACGGACTCACGCCAATTCTCTGCGTGGGCGAGCATGAACGCGATAGTGAGGGGCACTACCTCGGCCTTGTGCGCGAAGAACTTACCTCCGCCATAGGGTCGCTCATGCCTAAAGAACGTGCGAAGGTTATCATCGCTTACGAACCATTGTGGGCTATTGGTAAAACGGCTACGGAAGCTATCGGGTCCGCCGATCTTGCAGAGATGGTGCTCTATATCCGAAAAGTGCTTGCGGAACTCCTGCCTGGAAAGAGTTCTCGACAGTCCCTCATACTCTACGGCGGCTCAGTCGAGGCAACGAACATCCGCGACCTTACCGTAAGTTCAAATATTGATGGATTTCTTGTGGGACATGCTTCGACCGACCCGATGGCATTCTCACTCCTCGTGAAGCAGCTTGCGTAAGCATGCGCAGTATTCGCGACATTCCGTTGTTCGAAAATATTCCGATATTGGTGCGGACGGCGCTGAACGTTCCTATTGAAAACGGGAAAGTCGTAAATGATTACCGACTAAGACGTGCGGTACCGACCATAACATTCCTTTCCGAACGCGGTGCAAAAGTTATCCTCATCAGCCATATTGGAGAGAAGGGAACTGAGACACTCGAGCCGATTGCTCGTGCGCTTGGAAAGCTCATACCTAGAGTCTCGTTCTTCAGCGAGACCATAGGGGAGCGGGCTCGGGGAGCAGTGCGCAACCTTGCCCCAGGCAGCGTCCTCGTGCTCGAAAACCTACGTCGTGATAAAGGCGAGGTGACAAATGATCGCGCATTTGCAAAAGAACTTGCTGCACTTGCCGACATATTCGTTCAAGACTCTTTTGATACCTGCCACCGTCCGCACGCTTCCATTATTGGTGTTCCTAAACTCCTGCCAAATTATGCGGGTCTGCTTCTTGAAGAGGAAGTGGAAGAACTCTCGAGATCACTTACGCCAAAACATCCCGCACTGGCGGTCATCGGCGGTGCGAAATTTAGCACCAAAGAAGCAGTGCTTACCGCGCTTCTGAAAACCTATGATCATGTGTTTGTTGGCGGCGCGCTTGCCAACGATTTTCTTAAAGCGTCGGGACACGAAGTGGGGAAGTCACTTGTTTCAGAGGCAAATGAGGAAAATATTAAAAAAATTCTCGCTAATCCCAAACTGGTCGTACCGATAGATTCGATTGTCATTCCTGCGACAAACACCGAAGAGATGCGTATGCGGACAGGAGCACGCATCGCGAATATCGGAGAGATACAACCCAATGAAGTTATCCTGGATCACGGCCCAGAAACTTCTGCACTCCTTAAGAGTCTCGCGCAAAAAACAAAAACGATTCTTTGGAACGGTCCTTTAGGAAATTATGAACATGGATTTACAGATGCCACCGACGCCTTCGCACACACTGTTGCTGATTCTGGCGCACGCTCGGTCATCGGTGGGGGAGACACTATTGCCGCAATAGAAACCCTTAATCTCTTACCGCGATTTTCCTTCATTTCGACCGGCGGCGGCGCGATGCTCGACTTACTTGCAAAGGGCACTCTCCCCGGTATCGATGTCTTGTCGTACTAATGTGTGGTATCACTGAACTTTTGCGGTATGAGGTGTACATGCACGTGCGGTACATCTTTCCCTACAATAGAGAGCTTGATGTAATCAGCTCCTGTTTTTTCTTTCAGCTCGCGCGCAAGCTTCCGCGCAACCTTAAATAGATCGTTCGCAATATCGTCCGGTAATTCCCAAAACCATTGATAATGTGTTGCGGGAACAACAAGTGTATGACCCTGTCGTACCGGCTGATAATCGGGAAATGAGACTATTCTGCCGTCTTCATGATGAACTTTCTCGCTTGAGATGTCACCTGTAATTATTTTGCAAAAAATGCAGCTTTCCATATGCAGGCAGTATACAATAGCATTCACATGTTCCCACTCCACGACCCGCTTACTGAACTCCTGCGCACAGAGCTCGCCTCATATGACGATCTCACTGCCGCCCTACTCTCCCGTCGCGGAATCGTGACGAAAGAAGAGGCTGAGAAGTTTCTTAGTCCTTCGTATGACAACCATATATACGATCCGTTTCTTATGACTGATATGAGGAAAGCCGCCCGACGATTTGCCGACGATATTCTCTCTGGAGAAAAAATTGCGGTGTGGAGCGACTATGACTGCGACGGTATTCCGGGCGGCGTTCTGCTCCATGATTTTTTAGCAAAAGCAGGTGCTAATTTTGAAAATTATATTCCGCACCGGCATGAAGAGGGATATGGCATGAACATCGGAGGTATAGAAAAACTTGTACGGGAGAACGGTGTGAAACTCATCGTCACGGTAGATTCTGGAATCACGGATACCGAACCTGTTGCTCGAGCGAAAGAACTTGGCGTCGATGTCATCATTACTGACCATCACCTCCCGGGAGAAAAATTGCCGGATGCTTTTGCGGTCGTTAACCCGAACGCTAGGGCTGATGAGCCCTATCCTTTTCACGGACTTTGCGGTTCAGGCGTTGCGTGGAAACTCGTGTGTGCGACACTCGCCATAGCGCCCGAACTTCGTGAGAAAGTGCCTGTTGGATGGGAGAAATGGTTGCTTGATATGGTCGGACTCGCGACTATCGCCGACATGGTTCCTCTTGTCGATGAAAATCGTGTTCTTGCAACATATGGGCTGAAAGTAATGCGTAAGTCGCCGCGCATCGGACTGCAGAAATTGTGTCGCGGAATGCGAGTCGAGCAGCGTTCGATTACCGAAGACGACGTTGGTTTCATGATCGCACCGCGCGTAAACGCCGCGAGCCGCATGGGCGATGCACGCGATGCATTCCGTCTTTTCACAACCACAGATGAAAACGAAGCTGATGCACTTGCAAAGAAAATGGAGAAAGCAAATCGCCAGAGGAAAGCAGAAGCTGGCGCGATTACACGCGCGGTGCACACACGACTCAAAGAGCGCGGCAGTATACGAAGTGTTATCGCGCTCGGCGATCCGCAGTGGCGACCGGCACTTCTCGGACTTGTTGCAAATACAATCGCAGACGAGTATGAGCGGCCGGTATTTTTATGGGGAAGAGAAGGGAATATGCGCTTGAAAGGATCGGTACGAAGCGGCGGCACGACACACATTTTGGAACTCATGCGCGGAGCGGAAAAAGCGTTTTTCGAATTCGGCGGACACGCAGCGGCAGGAGGTTTCACCGTGCAAGATACTGAAGTATTTTTCCTTGAGGATAGACTCGTCGAATCGCACGAAAAAATATTGGCCGGGAAAACTATTACCGACGAGCTTGCGACACACGCCGACGCGCACATCACACCAGAAGAAGCGACGACTTCATTTCTTTTAAAAGTTGAGAAGCTCGCGCCCTTTGGCCAGCAGAATGCAAAACCGGTGTTTCTGCTCCGCGAGGTTTTGGTGCGAGAGATTTCACGATTCGGAAAAGGAGAGGAGCATTTGAAATTGAAAATAACTTCCGTTGATGGCGCCGGAAAAAGTATTGAGGCGGTTACGTTTTTTGTAAAAGGATCGATCGCCCGAGCAGCGGAGAAACTCTCTGCGGGTAGTCGAGTGAACCTGATTGCACACCTCGAGCGGGACACTTTCTCGCGGGGGAACCCAGTGCGTCTGCGACTTCTCGACAT